>JADGEQ010000031.1 GCA_016744295.1 Desulfobacteraceae bacterium
ACCTCGTTGATGATAGTTTTTTGGTTGCACAAATATTCTATCTGCTTGATCCATCAAGCACAACGGGGTTTTTTATTTTTTTTGATGGTGGATTGGGGTGTTGTCCAGCTTTTTGGACAACTTTGTTATAGTGGAAATTACCATTTTCCCATGGTTTTGCTGGAAACATCCGATCATATTTTTTTGGAGGATTCTATTGAGTCCAAAAATTTGGACTCAATAGAATCTCTGTTCAAGTACAAATTTTACTTGGCAGCCATGCGCAAGTGTGGCATCTCAAAGAGGTAAATGCATCTTCCCTCTGGTTTAGAATACAGCAAATTAAGGAATCGTTATGAAAATTTTCTTTGCCGCAGTTTTTCTATTTGTTTTTACGGGTTGCACTTCTGTTCATCATTCGATGAACTATGAAAATTCATCCATGGAAACATTCGATTTATCCCGGATTCCCAACGGGACGTTTCTGGGAAAATATCACTTGAATGACGGTGATTTTCAGGTTGAGGTGACCGTAGAAATGCATATGATCGTGTGTATTAAAATTATTAGCGGGATGCAAAAAAAGTTCAAAAAAAAATGTGCATTGTGTAAAACCAATGAATTGATTCAGGATATAATTGACTGGCAGACCGTTAATAAAATTGATGGAATATCAGGTGCAACACAAACCAGTAATGCCATTCTAAATGCAATAAAAGATGCATTGTCACCCCCATACCATTTCACCATCGATAACCGATGTTCTGTTCGTACACAAAATATTCAATTTCCCCAATTCTTGGGGCATGTCCAATTTTGTGACAAATCGTCGTGTATGTTTTTAAAACAAATTTAAGAAAATCCATTTATTTGGACTCTCCTCACATTTTGTTGAAGGGATCGCTTTCAAGCCAGTCGGATTTCTTCAATATTCAGGGTTAAATACTGTCTACATCAAAGCTGCTCCACTATAAATTCACTATATTTTAAGGATGTTAAAGCGTGACAGCCCTTTGGGCGTCATGGTTTGTTATTCGTCTGGCACGGTAATTGTAATTTAGAAGGCATGTTAACAGACATATTCGCTGGTAACGGTTCTGTTTGTATCCTAGGTGGGCGATATTGATGGGGCTCAGCAAAATTGTAAATATTTTTTTGAGAAGGGAGACTCATGATGACCATGGACAAAATTATTCGGATCAATATGGGTGCAGGTAAGGCACCAAGTGTTACTGAAGAGGGGCTTGGAAATTATGCGGGCCTGGGGGGACGTGCCATGACCTCTTCCGTTGTTTCAACGGAAGTTCCCCCCCTTTGTCATCCGCTGGGTGAGGACAACAAACTGATTATCGCGCCGGGAATATTAAGCGGAACTGCCGCAGTGATGTCGGGTCGTTTATCCATTGGCTGCAAAAGTCCTCTTACCGGGGGCATCAAGGAGTCCAATGCCGGTGGACAGCCTTCTCAAATGCTGGGCAGGCTGGGATATGCCGCTATTATTATCGAAGGAAAACCCAAAGATGATACCCTCTACAAGATTCTTGTAACGCCTGGTGGTGTCACCATCACACCGGATAATAAGCTGAAAATGCTTGGCAACTATGATCTGGTGGAGAAAATCAAGGAAGAATTCGGAGAAAAAGTTGCCTGTATTTCCATAGGTCCGGCAGGGGAAATGAAATTGTCAGCCGCCTCCATTGCCTGTACAGACCCGGAACAAAGGCCTACCCGTCACGCCGGAAGGGGTGGGACAGGTGCGGTTATGGGGTCAAAAGGGGTGAAAGTTATCATTATTGATGATACAGACACCCGCTTTAGAAGCCCAATCGATTTTGAAAAATTCAAGGAAGCAAACAAAATTTTTACCCAGGGTATTAAGGCGCATCCCATCACGGGAGAAGGCTTGCCGGCATTTGGTACCAATGTATTGACAGATGTTCTAAATGAGGCGGGTGCCTATCCGACATTGAATTTTAAGGGGGGTAGATTTGATGGTGCCGCTATAATTGGCGGTGAGGCATTGGCAACCCTTGAAACCCAACGGAATGGGAAGGCAACCCACGGGTGCCAGAAGGGCTGTATCATCAAATGCTCGGGAATTTTCAATGATAAAGATGGCAATTATGTCACCAAGCAGCCGGAATATGAAACCGTATGGGCAAATGGCGGAAACTGCGGAATTGAAGACCTGGATACCATCGCCATGCTGGATCGCCTTTATGATGATTTTGGACTGGATACAATGGATATGGGAGCCGCCCTGGCCATTGCAATGGATGCCGGCCTTGCCAAGTTTGGAGATGGAGAAGCCGCCATTAAGCTGATTAAAGAGGTTGGTAAAGGGACAAGCCTGGGGCGCATTCTGGGAAGCGGTGCCGCTGTCACAGGAAAAGTTTTAGGGGTTGAAAGGGTCCCGGTGGTAAAGGGGCAGGCAATGGCAGCCTATGACCCAAGAGGGGTTCAGGGGATAGGCGTTACCTATGCCACAAGCCCCATGGGAGCAGATCATACGGCAGGATATTCAGTGGCCACAAATATTCTTGGCGTTGGCGGCACCCTAGATCCGCTTTTACCGGATGGGCAGGTCGATTTGTCAAGAAATCTTCAAATTGCCACAGCCAGCCTTGATTCCTTAGGGCTTTGCCTGTTTGTCGCCATGGCCATCCTTGATAATGCAGACGCATTTCAGGCAATGCTGGACCTGGTCAACGGATTAACCGGAAAAGAGTTTACACCGGACAATTTTAATGCCCTGGGTGCTTCTGTCCTGAAAAAAGAGAGGGACTTTAATTATAGAGCAGGGTTTACTTCAAAGGATGACCGGCTTCCCGAATATTTTAAGAAGGAGATATTTCCGCCCCATAACGTTGTGTTCATGGTTAAAGATGAAGACTTGGATCAGGTCTTTGATAAAATATAATCACGCTTAATTTTAAAGGAGAAAGGATTTATGGGAAAATTAATTCGACCAATTATGATACTCATTCTGATGGGCATCTTTGGCCTTACCGGTACAACAGCCTTTGGGGATGCCCTGTTTGGGAATAATTCCATGGTCCGGCAAAAATGTTCTGCCTGCCATAAACCAGATACAAACGGCAGCCTTGAAGTTATTGAAGAAACGAGAAAGAGTACGGAAGAATGGAAAGTGGTGGTGGACCGGATGATTCGTCTAAACAGCGCTCCTCTTTCAGACGAAGATTTTTATCCTGTCATAAAGGAGTTGAGCAAATCCCTTTGCCTTACACCGGAAGAGTCCGGTGAAATCGCTTATTTAAACAGCGATGAAAACAGCCAATACAGAGAAATTCCGAAAAATGATCTTGAAACAAGGATTTATACGGCCTGTGTCAGATGCCACACCTTTGGAAAAATAGTTTCTAACAAAATGACAAAGGATCAATGGAAAGAAAACAGAAATCTTCATCTGGGTTATTATCCGACTGTTATTCCGCAAATGCGGGAGATGGATTGGCTTAAAGAGTCCGAAGCGCTTATTGATCCCCTAGCCAAGCTGTTTCCCTTTGACACGGATGAATATAAACAATGGCTCCAAAACAGACAGGATCAAGATATTTCAGGATCATGGAATGTGGCGGGATATCAACCCGGGATGGGATATTATCACGGCGTCTATACCATTGAATCCAACATGTCAAAGGGTGAAGATGAATATATCATAGAAAAAAACGTTCAGTATGAAAGTGGTCTTCGGGTTTTAACAAAAGGAGAAGGCACGCTCTTTAGCGAGTATCATTTAAGATATGCCCTTGCTCCCACGCCTCTTACCGGCAGGGTAGAAGGTGTTTTTGATCTTGATGCCCAAACAATGGGATTTAAAGGAAAATGGTGGACGGTTGTTCAGGATTCAAACGCCTATGGCAATGAGGCATTTTATAAAGCATCCGGAACTGCAAAAATTATAGCGGCCTTCCCCCAGTCATTAAGAGTGCTTCCGGGGAAAGAGCAGAGGTTGACATTGGTGGGGGTTGGGCTTGACGAAAATATTACCAGGACAGATATTCAATTTTCAGATTCTAATATCAGTGTTGCCAACATTCTAAAAACAAAAACATCCGAACTTGTCTGCACAGTGAATATCGCTTCTGGAGCTATAATTGGGTTGGCAGATGTGAGCGTTAAAGATTTAAGTTTTAAAGGCATCAAGATATTTGACAAGATTGATGCCATCAGCGTTTCTCCCAAGATCGGGCGGGCACGTGTCAGCAGCGGCGCTGCTTATCCCCCCCAGGGAGTTCAGTTTGTTGCCAGGGGAATCAATTTTGGGCTGGATGGAAAACAAGGGACTTCGGATGATCTGGTTCTGGACCCGGTCAACGCCAAATGGGCGCTGGAAGAAGAAAAGACCCGGGAAGATGATGATGATATGAAATATCTGAATACATCTGTCATCAACGGGCTTTATACGCCCATAACAACCTATGGTCCCATAAAAACCAGAAAACAAAACAGAGAGGGTGTTGGCCTTATAGCCGTGAATGCAGTGTTTGAAGACCAGGGGAGAAAAATGAGTGACAGGGCCAGGCTTGCAGTGACAGTCCCTGATTTTATAACACATCTCAAATAGGATACCTCATGGAAATGGTGAAAATTGCGGATCATAAAAGATTCCAGGCCAATGGTCATGATTTTGTTTTCATGACACAAACCGGTGGTATATTTGAGCTTGACGGTGAAACACAAGCTGTTTTCAACCATGAGCTCACCAAAGGAAAATTTACACAACAAGCGTTTTACGCTGTTTTAAAAGGAACCAAGGACAATAAAGACAGTCTGTGGAACAACCTTGCGGGAAACCGGGTTCTGGCACCGCAAAAATTTCCCGAAACCAGACCCATGCTTCCAACTCCAGAGTTTCCCGTGAAAACCCTGGTCCTCCATGTGACAGCCGCATGTAACCTGATGTGTCATTATTGCTATCATAATCCGGAAGCGTTGAACAAGGGGCCACAATTGTCCATGGAATTGAAAGTAGCAAAAAAGGCAGTTGATTTTTTGTTTGAGCATTCAGGGGATCTTGAAGATCTTGTTCTGGTTTTTTTCGGGGGAGAGCCATTGCTCAATTTAAACCTCATTTCCAAAACCATAACCTATGCAAATGAAACAGCACGAAAAGAGGGTAAGAAAATTGACTATGCAATGACAACAAATGGAACCCTTTTAACCGACAAAACCATTGGATTTTTGAATGAAAACAGAATCGGGACAACTGTCAGCTTAGATGGGCTTGAGGCGGTTCATGATCGTTTCCGGCGGTTTCCCGATGGTTCTCCCTCCTACGGGGTGATCCTGCCAAAATTAAAAAAGTTTCTTGGCAAAGAGAATCCCAAACCTGTTGTGGCCAGGGTAACCCTTGCAAAAGATGTAAAAGATATTTCAAAAACTCTTTTTCATCTATTGGATCTTGGATTTTCAGAAGTTGGATTTGCACCGGTTACAACCATGGAGACGGATTTTCAACTTGATTCTCATCAAATGATGCAGTTGCTGGATCAGTTTCAGCATTTGTCTGAAATATTTATTCAGCTGGCTCTGAAAGATGAGTTTCTGGGATTCACCAATCTGGTGGACCTGCTGGTAAACCTCCACGAGGGGGATGTGAAACAATATCCCTGCGGTGCAGGGATTGGTATGTTTTCCGTTGATCCAAGGGGGGGGCTTTTCCTGTGCCAGAGATTGACCAATGATGATTCCGCCAGGATGGGGGATATCTTTGACGGCCTTGATCCAAAAAAACTTGGCCAATTCAGGCAGGATGCACGGCTGGACAAAAAGAGTGCCTGTAAAGGATGCTGGGCAGCCTCCATCTGCGCAGGGGGCTGTTACCACGAGGCAAAAATCAGGGAGGGGAATCTTTTGTCGCCCAATCTTCATTATTGTCAATGGATTAAAGCCTGGATTGAAACCGGGTTGAATGTCTATGGACAATTGATGAATGAAACACCGCAATTTTTAGATAAACTCTCCATGCTCAGAGGGCATGCGCCACTTTTTAACCAACTGATTTAATAAGTTAAAAGGAAAATAGAAAATTTAATTGAGGAGATATAAATGAAAAAAAAAGGTTTAAAACCCGTGAATAAAAAGGCAAAAAAGATTGAAGAGGTCAAAGGCATGGCAGATGATAATATCATGACCAGTATGCCCATTGGCTGCACGACTATCTTTGATACCGGCTGGGAAACAAACCCGCGCCCTGAAACGCCCATGAGCAATTGCCTTTCCAGTGCAAGGGATTTTACAAGCTGCTCTGGACCTTGTTGGTGGCCGGCCCAGACACCTGACAATATCACTAATTTTCCTGATTTCCAAAATCAATGTCAGGCGATTGAAAAGGATTGGAGAAATTTGAATTTTGTGCTGAAACGATAAAAAGGAGAGAAAACCAATGAGGCTTATAAGCAAAATTGTAATGATACCAATCATCACCTTCGTACTGACACTCTTTGTTACCCAAGGGGCTCTGGCCAAAGAATTTATTTATGTGCCGGCTTCCAACGGGTTGCAGATTATCGATTGTGAAATCGATAGCGTCATCAAAACAATACCCTACAATGACTATATTATCTCGGCGGCATTTTCTCCGGATGGTAAACGATATTATTTAAATGCCTTCCACTCTGTATATGTTATTGATACCATCTCTGATACCTTGATAGATACCTATTCTTTTTCTTCTGAATTGAGTAAAGTTTCTGTTTTTGGGATCACGGTTTCCAATGATGGGAAAACATTGTACATGACCTGCTCCATTGTAAAGAAGAAACAAAATATTCCCAAGCTTAATGTTTTGCCGCCCCAGCTTGTCGTGTTTGATATCGCCGGCAAAAAAATGGTTAAAAATTATCCGATTCCCGCTGCTGTCGCATCGCCGGTCACCTTTAGAAATGATCCTGATCATCTGATGATGGTGGGAAATGATATTATTAAGATTAACCTCAAAACAGGGAAGATGGAACAGGTCATGGGACTTTTGAACACCAAAAAACCGGAAGATCAACGAAACGCGTTGGTGTTCTGGCAGCCCGGAAGTCCAGGGGATCATGGTATCTTTGTCAACCCTTACTATGATGCCCAGGGGCTAGCATATTTTATTATTGATAAAAATACCGGTAAATTGACTACTCTTCGGGGAAAAGATGTCTGGTTTGCCTATTCCAGTATTTTGTCACCGGATAAGAAATTTCTCTATTCCGTCATGGATGAGCTGATAAAGGTGGACATGAAAACCGGTGAGACGCTTAAGATAATCCCCCTGGAAACAGGTACCAATTATACCCTGGCGATTACAGCCGATGGAAAGAAGATCTATGTGGGACCTGGCGGCGCGGATATTAGCGTGTATGATGCAGAAACATTTGACCTGCTGGGCATAATTCCTTTGATGTCAGACGGTGTGGTCAGTCACAGTCTGATAAAAAATTAGAGATAAATGATGTTAGACAAACAACATGGCACTCGGTCTTGTGGCGAATGATCGGCCTAAAGGCATTCCAAAAAATCTGACAACTATGGGTTTTTTTGGAATGCCACTTTCTTAAAGACAGGTTTGGATACTGAGTTATCAACTTTTCCATGGCATTTGTTCTATGGCATTACTAAAAAAAACGGGAAATGAATATGAGTATTGTTCAATATTTAAAACCAAATAAAAAAATACTTCTGATTGTAATTCTGGCGCTGATTCCTGTTATTGGATTAGGGTCCCACGAATTGTCTGTTATGTATTTCCAGGATAAAACCTGTGTGGTCTGCCATGAAATGAAGGATCCCATTGAAAAATGGCAGAAATCCGGTACAGCAAAGAACCATGGGAATTGTGCCGGATGCCATTTCGATAAGGGGTTTGAGGGCTGGATGGAGATGAATAAATCAGCTGTTCGGTTTTTAGTCGAGCATTTTGAAAGGGATCCGGGTCCCATTAAACCCAAGGAAGAGCCCCTGTTCTTAGAAGAAGGAAAGGAACCCGGGTATTGGAGCCATGTGCCCAACTCCAGATGCTTTAGCTGTAAAAATGTGGAAAATCATAAAAAAAGCGACCAGGTTAGAATTCATAATAAACTTATCAAAAATATAGCCTCCCAGCCCTGCAAGGATTGTCACAATCATGAGATGCGAAAGGGACAAAAGTTTTTTGAAAAAGTGATCTCCCAGGAGAATAAAACCGGTTGATCCGGTGGAAAAGGGGTGAATATGGAAGTGGCATGGCATCTAACAAAGAACATTTTGCATGATTTTCCAGATGGATGTATTCAAGATATTTGTTCCATTTATGGTGGCGTAAACTGTTCTGATCTTCATCTGGAAGATCTTCTGTCCTCTCTGAACCGTATTTATATTGGGGATGAATTTTGCAGGAACCGGCTGCCTGATCCAGGTGAGCTTTCTAAAATTTGTGGATTTGCCGACAGGAAAAAATTGTCGCTTACGCTTTTAACCCCGGTTCTTACTGACCAAGGGGTCGAAGAGTGTAAGGATTTGTTTGACCGATTCTACCACTGGAATTCAAGTTCGGAGGTGGTGGTCAATGATTTGGGGGTATTGTTTTTTTTGAAAAAAAATTATCCAGGGTTTCAAATCTCCATGGGCAGGCTTTTTAATAAGGGATTTAAAGATCCCCGTCTGGAACAAACAGATATCCAGGCTCCAGGAGGAATGGAGGGGATTTTAAATGATTGCTCCTTTCACCATGAAAATATTCAGGTTTTGGCTGAAGACCTTGGTATCCAACGGTTTGAACAGGATCTTCTGCCCTATGCAAATCCCGACGGGCTGGGCAAGTCCAGGCTTAGAACGGCTGTCTATCTACCCTTTGGATATGTCACCACCGGAAGGGTCTGTTTTAGCGCAGGTCTGAATCAAGGTTCCGATACCCGGTTCAGACTTGCCAATGGTTGTTCTTCTCCCTGTGCCACCCACAGCCTGGAGCTGAAAAGTTCGAATCTTGCTTTTAAATTGTTTCAGAACGGCAATACCATATTTTATCTGTATACCCTTTCCATGATCCGATCTTTATTGAAAAAAGCCCGGAAACAAAAATTTCGTCTGGTTTTTCAAGGAGGGCTTCTATGAAAATTGTCACCCCTATCAGTTCGGTTTCAGAGCTTGATATGCTTTTGCATAATGGGGCAGATGAGCTTTATTGCGGCCTTAGAACACCTGAATGGGAGAAGATTTTTAAGCAAAATTTATGGATGAACCGAAGAAATCCGAATCAGGCAAACATATGTTCATGGGAGGAGTTGGGGAAAATCACAACAGCGGCCCATAAAAATTGTGTACGGGTGAGCATTACCTTAAATGCCTCTTTTTATCCCAAAAAAGGGATGAACTATATTTTAAACCTGGGTGAAAAGCTTGTGAAAGAGATTGGTGTGGATACGTTGATCGTCTCTGATTTAAATTTATTAATTGCGCTTTCAAAAGAGAAATTGCCTGTCAGGATCCATCTGTCAAGCCTTGGGTCTTGCTTTAACTCGCATTCCATTGATTTTTATCGGTCCCTTGGGGTGAACAGAATCATTTTGCCCCGCCAGTTAACCATACCTGAAATCAGATCCATTGTTACCCGAGACACTGATAATGCAAACAATGATAATGGAAAAACAGCTAGTGCAAAAACGGATAAAATGGAGTTTGAAGTATTTGCCTTAAATGACGGGTGCTATTATGAAGAAGGGTTTTGTCAGACCAGCCATACACTGGGCGCTTTTTGTCTGACGGATTGGACGGTTGAACCTGTTGGGCCATTGAAGGAAACGCATTCGTTTTCAAAAAAACTGGATACGCGTATGGCAGATTACAAAGAATATCTCTGGTATCAGAACAATTGCGGATCAAGTTTTCAAAAAGACGGTCTTCCCAACGGCCCCTGCAGTCTTTGCTGGTTCAGGCATTTTTTGGACTGGGGAGTGACTGCTGTAAAAATTGTGGGGCGGGAAGGATCATTTCACAGAAAAATGGGAAGCCTGCAGCTGGTCAAGGCCGTGCGGGATAAAACCTTGAATCACAAAGAAAGGGACAGGATAAAAGCCTATGCAAGAGATCTTCGAGGGACACCCGAATACTGTAACAGCGGATCCATGTGTTACTTTAAATAAGCCTGGAAAAGAGAAACCCTTTTTTGAACAGATAAAGTATCTGGGTGCCTATCTTGGTCCCCACAAGCGGGTGTTGATCATCTCTGTTCTCTTGAGTAGCATCAGCACAGGGCTTGGGATGGTGCAGCCCTATTTTGCTAAAATTCTGATTGACACGGTATTTCTGGAAAAGCAGGCACAACTTTTATTTCCCATATTGTCCGGGTTGATTGTTCTGCTCCTGGTCAGTTTTGGGATTAGGGTGAGTAACAGCTATATCTATACAAGATATTCTGCAAAAATTCTTTTTTTGATGAGAGAAGATCTGTTTGCACATCTTCAGAAAATATCCTTGAATTTTTTCTCTAAAAAAAAAATAGGCGATATCTATTCGAGAATTGCTTCGGATATGGCAGATATCCAGGCCCTTGTCACCGATATCATTCCACGGTATGTATTTGATTTCATCACCTTCCTTGTTACAGGAGTTATCCTTTTTACGCTGAATTGGAAAATGGCCTTGATGAGTCTTTTCTTTATTCCCTTTGCCTTACTTGTTGTAAACAACCTAAAACCAAGACTTTTTGCCCTTTCCAATGATGTGGCAAAAAGCAATGCTGATATTGCCCATTTTCTGTTTGAGTCCCTTTCCAATACCGCTGTTATCCGCGCATTTGGTGCAGAAAAAACAGAGACGGAAAAATTGAAACAAAAACAGTCCGGAATCCTTGAATTTATTTTAAAATACCAGGTGCTGGGTGCCATTTCAGGTTCGGTGCCCATGGCATTTGGCATTGTGAACACCTTGATTGTTTTTGGATACGGGGGCTGGCAGGTATTGGAAGGTCATTTTACCATTGGAAGTCTTGTGGCATTTTCCGTTTACCAGGGACGGGTTTTTGGCCCGTTGCAGGGACTCATGGATGGTGTTCTTGCCTTGCAAAAATCAAAGGTTGCCATCAAAAGAGTCAGAGAAATTTTAGATATTTCTCCCTGCCTTGACGGGGAAGGCGACAGGATACTGACCCCTGACCAGATGGAGGAAGATATCATTGTTGATCATGTCAGTTTTTCCTATGATAGGGAAAATATGATCTTAAAAAATAATTCCTTTACCATTCCTTCCGGGAAAATTACGGCGCTGGTGGGTGAAAGCGGAGTAGGGAAAACAAGTATCTGCCATCTTTTATTGCGCTTGTATACCCCTGATTCCGGGTCCATTCGCTGGGCAGGACAAGAATTTAATAAATTTAATAAAAAATGGTTTAGAAAACAAGTTGCCATGGTCTCCCAGGAGACTTTTCTTTTTCATACCTCCATACTTGAAAATATTCGATTTTTCAAACCAGAAGCATCCAGAGAAGAGGTTAGGAGTGCGGCCAGGTCAGCCCAGATCGATGGGTTTATAAAAACGCTTCCCAAAGGGTATGATACGATTATCGGAGACAGGGGAATGAGGCTGTCAGGGGGTCAGAAACAACGACTCAGTATTGCCAGGGCTATCCTGCTCAACCCAAAGGTATTGATTCTGGATGAAGCCACTGCCTTTCTGGATGTAAAGGTGGAAAACCGTATAAAAAAGACCCTTAAGAACTTGATGAAGGGCAAAACCATTCTTCTTATCAGCCATCGAAAATCCACCATCGAAAATGCCCATAAAATAATTGTTTTGGGCGAGAATGGGATTTCATATGAGGGCGCGGCAAAGGAGTTTAACCATGAATCGTGATATCGTGGTTATCGACAGTGGTGTCAATCCAGCTCATTCCCATGTGCAGGGGGTGTCCGGAGGACACGGGTATCAATTGAATTCAAAGGGTCAGATAAAAAAGACCCGTGATTATATGGATGAAATCGGGCATGGCACAGCCATTTGCGGCATCATCAAACAAAAAGCGCCCTCTGTAGATCTATATGTCATAAAAATTTTTCACCAGGATCTTAATGCATCGGCCCTTGTTTTGATGGAAGCCATGCAGTGGGCTATCCACAGCAGATTTAAAATCATTCACCTGAGCCTTGGCGTGGAAAATGAGCGCATTGCCCGTGATTTGAAACCACTGTGTCAAAGCGCCCATGATCAGAACATATTGATTCTGGCATCGGCAAAAGGGCCTGAACATAGGGTATATCCGGCATTCTTCCAAACCGTTATGGGTGTGTATTGGAACCATGATTGCAGCAAAGACGATTTGGTATTCCACCCGGGTGCAAGCGTTGAATTTGGTGCCCATGGCCGGCCAAGAACAATCCCCGGAATGTCCCTTGAACAAAACTTTTGCGGCAACAGCTTTGCTGTTGCCCATGTTACGGCCAGGGCAGCACAATGGGTGAAAAGATATCCCGATAAAGAGGTGTCCTGGATAAAGGCGCAATTGGTAAAAGAGGCTAAAAATAATATAGAAAGGATTATCCCATGAACATCCCTGAAATTGAGGTTGGAAAAACAACCATTGGAAATATTGTGGACATTCTGGCAGATAACTTTGGCGCCCAGAGTTCATTGGAATACAACGCACTCGACCTGAAATTGAATTTTTCTGATTTGAGAGCGGTTTGTGATGATGTGGCAAAAGGGTTGATGGCCCTTGGTGTTGAAAGGGGAGAGAAAATAGCCATCTGGGCCAACAATCTTCCGGAATGGGTTTATACACAGTATGGTAGCGCAAGAATGGGTGCTGTGCTGGTTACCGTGAATACCGGGTATCGAAGCGCAGAGCTTGAATATCTTCTTGAGCAGTCCGATGCCACCACACTTATCCTTACCGGAGGGGTCAGGGATCCGGATGAATACCTTCATATTATCAATAAGGTCTGCCCGGATCTTAAAGAGAGCGAACCTGGAAAACTTAAATCCGAGAAACTGCCCTTCTTGAAAAATATTATCTATCTTGGCAACGAGAAAATACCGGGTATGTACAATTGGAATGAAATAATAGAGATGGGGAAGAAGGTTTCCAAAGACCTATTGCAGAAAAGGCAAGCGTTTCTTGATCCTAACGATGTGATCAATATGCAGTATACCTCAGGGACCACAGGGTTCCCCAAAGGCGTGATGCTGACCCATTCGAATTTAATCGGCAATGCATTAAGCCTTGCTGAATGTATGAAGCTGACACCAGAGGATACCATGTGCATCCCAGTTCCTTTTTTCCATTGTTTTGGATGTGTGATCGGTACCTTATGCTGTATGGTGTCTGCATCCACAATGGCACCTGTTGTCTCCTTTGACCCTGCCCGGGTTCTGGAAACGGTTCAGGCGTCAAAATGCACTGCCATTCTTGGTGTCCCTACCATGTTTATTGCAGAGTTAGAAGAGATGGATAAAAAAGAGTATGACACCTCACACCTCCGTACAGGCGTCATGGCAGGATCGCCATGCCCCATCGAGGTTATGAAACGGGTTGTTTCAGATATGGGGGCCTCGGAAATGACCATTGTATATGGACAAACCGAAGCATCCCCAGGGATCACCCAGACAAGGGCTGAGGATTCTCTTGAATTGAGAGTGGAAACTGTGGGGAGAGCCTTGCCCAATGTGGCGGTTAAAATTGTGGACACGTTAACCGGAAATGATTCTCCCTGTGGAGAGCAAGGAGAGCTCTGCACCAAGGGGTATCATGTCATGAAAGGGTATTATAAAATGGGTAGGGAAACCCAAACGGTTATTGACACTGAGAGCTGGCTCCACACGGGCGATCTTGCCGTCATGGATGAAAGCGGCTATTGTAGAATCACCGGTAGAATAAAGGATATGATCATTCGTGGTGGAGAAAATATCTATCCAAGAGAAATAGAAGAATTTATTTATGCCCACCCGAAGGTGAGGGATGTACAGGTGGTGGGCTTGCCAAGTGAAAAATATGGTGAGGAAGTCGCTGCATTTGTTCAGTTAAAGAAGGAGGGCTTATGCACTGAAGATGATATAAAAAAATTCTGCAACGACCGGATATCATTTCACAAAATACCCAGATATGTCTTTTTTGTTAATGATTACCCCTGTACGGCCAGCGGTAAAATTCAGAAGTACAAGCTTAGAGATCAAGCGGCAGCTAAGCTTGGCCTGGCCTAGGGGGACGCAAAAGATTATTAAAATGAAAAACAGACATCAGGCCGACAGGATATAAAACTGAAGTTTTACCAAAATCAAAGTGTAACATACTCTCATTCGTTGAATTTAAATATCCTGGCCAGGTCCTGTTTCCTGAGAAGAACTGGATGATTCTTCAGCCATTTCAGGTTTACATTGTCCAGAATTCTTGTGATATTTTTTGATTTCTGGATGCCAAGTTCCGGCATGACAATCGTTCTGCATTGGTATGTTTTTTTTCTCCATGCGCGAAATCCTCCTTGACAGCTAGGCAAAAACAATATAAGGAATGCCTAAAATACTAGTTTTACCTGCGTCAAGAAGGCGCAGGTAAAACTAGTAAAAAACTTGTAAGCTGTTCGAGAATCGAAATTTTTAGGCCAAGAAGGTCAGATACCGGATGTACCGGTGTACTGTCTCTTGGCCTTTTTGTATTTACGGAAGGTCGCGATTGTTCACACAACTAAAGGATATGAAAAGGAGGCATGCATGATATTTAGAAAATCTTTGTTTCTGATAATAAACCTTTGTTATCTTGTCCTGCCAATGGGAAGAGCATGGATGCCTATGCCAAAAAGGGCGTTTCCATGAAGGATTTCAAACCCCTGGGCCGGTTCGCATTTTCAGTGGTCAGTATTGCCAATGGCTGGGCCAACAATTTTTCAAAAGATCTGATCCGGTATGACAGCGAGCCTGAAAAAGGTGATGCCACCCATTTGAAATTTGACTGGCCCAGGGATGAACTGGTGAAGTTCCTCAATGACCCTGAGTTAGACATCAATCAAAAGGGCAATCCTCTGGTCCATGTTTATTGCCCAAAATTTATTATTGCCCATGAGGATCATCCCGAAAAATGCCTTTCCGTCATGGCCACCAAGCAGATCAAAGGCAAGGCGGATCTTGAAAAGATGGTGGGCCTGGAAGCGAATCCCTTGGAGGCGATGCTGGGCAAACGGGTTGCAAATGCAGAATAATTCATCCAACATATTTTCAAGGAGGAAAGATGAAACATAAAATATTTTTATTCTTTTTTTTGACAGGAATGCTTTTTCTTGTTGCCTGCAGCAATGATGTCCCCCCCTCATCCAGGGAAAAGGAAAAACCACTCCCTGCAAAAGAAATGGCCGCAAAGGCTGTTGCACCACGGGCAGAAAGGACCTATACCATTGCCGACCCGACTGGAGACTGGGGCTACCCGTCTCCCTATCTTCGTTATTCCCGGGGGCCTGGATATCTTCGAATGAGTTTTATTTTTGATACCCTGGTCTGGAAGGATAAGGAAGGATTTATTCCCGCCCTGGCTGAAAAATGGGTATACGATGAAACCGACAATGCCTACACATTCACGCTTCAGAAGGATGCAATCTGGCATGACGGCCTGCCTGTTACGGCCCAGGACGTGGCCTTCACCATCAATTACCTGGAAACCCATCCCGATCCTTTTGTCACACTTTCGGGCTTCAGAGGCATCAGGAAAGTCACGGTAATCAACGAACGGGTAGTTAAAGTTTTTCTCAAATCCCAATACGCTTCCTTTCTGTATGAAATTGCCGGGACCATGGCAGTGCTCCCCGAACACATCTGGCGCACAGTGGATGATCCAATGGGGTTTGACCAACCAGAGGCCGTTGTCGGAAGCGGACCTTACAGGCTGATCGATTATAACAGGGTCCAGGGCAGTTACCTTTACGAGGCCTTTGACGGTTACTATCAGGGCCCGCCCCTGGTGAAGAAAATTGTATTCGTAAAAACAAGCCCCCAAATGGTCTCAGCCGCACTGGCCCGGGGGGAGGTAAACGCGGCCAGCCTTAAGGTAGAACAGGCAAAATCGCTTGAGTCCGAAAAGTTTTCTCTCATTCGCGCCCCCTATGCCTTCTGCGGCAAGATGATGATCAATCACAAAAAGGAACCGCTGAAACAAAAGGTGTTCAGGCAGGCACTGGCCTATGCCATTGACAGGAAAAAGCTGGTGGCTGTAACCCAGCGCGGACACGGCATCCCCGGCAGCCAGGGTCTGCTTGCCCCGGACAACCCCTGGTACAATTCCAAGATTTGTCCCTATGAGTACAATCCTGGGAAAACAGGCGAGCTTCTGGAAGGCATGGGATACACCCGTGATAAGGACGGCTTTTTTTTCAAAAACGGCCAGATCCTTGAATTGGAACTGATCACCCAGTCCGCCTATGGCTTCAAGGAGGTGGGTTACTTTGTCCGGCAGGCCCTTGAAGACGCGGGCATAAAAACCAATCTTCAGACCCTGGAGGGCAAAACCCTTGATGCCAAAGTCAAGGCCTGGGAATTTGACCTTTCGATCTACGGTCACGGGGGGCTCTACGACCCCGGTATCCTGCCGAAAGTCACGACGGATATAGGGTTCAACAGTTCGCAATACACCTGTAATAAACAATTAAATCGGCTTTTGGAAGCACAATTTCATGAAATGGATCCTGTGAAACGCCTGGAGATTGTAAAGGCGGCCCAGGCCGTTTATGCTGATGATTTACCCGCTATCACCCTGTATTATCCTGACTGGTACTTTGTCCATGACGGCAGTTTGTCCCTTTACCATACAAAGGGGGGAGTGGCCTCGGGCATACCTTCCCCGTTAAACAAAATGGCGTTTGCGGCAAATAGCCAATGAAAGAATCCACATCCCACCCGGGGGAAAAACGCAACCGGTCTAATCTGATCACCTATGCACTTGCATTGGGGATCATTTTGATCCTCAATTTTTGTCTTCCCAGATTAATGCCCGGGGATCCTCTGATGGCCATCTTCGGTGATATAGCCCTGGTACAGATGAGCCCACAGCTAAAGGCCCACCTTGTTGAACGCTTTTCACTGGATCAATCCATGGGCGAACAATTTGTTTCCTATTGGTCCGGTCTTTTACATGGCAATCTGGGGTATTCCTATTATTACAAGGCATCTGTGGCAGAAGTCATTTTTACCAGACTCCACTGGACACTGCTGCTATCCGGCCTGGCGCTTATCCTTTCAACGGCTGTGGGTATAATCCTGGGAATTGAATCCGGGTGGCAGCGGGGAAACACGCTGGATAACGGCATGCTCGCGGGCATGGTTTCTCTCAGCGGGTTCCCGGATTTTTGGATCGGCCTGCTTTTGCTGCTTTTGTTTGGGGTGAATCTGGAACTTCTGCCCCTTTACGGCGCCCAAAGCGCCTATTCCGGCCTTGCCGGATTTTATCGACTGATGGATATCGGCCAGCATCTTATATTGCCCCTGACCACCCTGACCCTGGCAAGACTTACGGGCGGCTACCTTTTGACCAGAAATACCATGGTGGGTGTGTTAAAAGAGCCTTATATCCTGCTTGCCCGGGCAAAAGGGTTAAGGCCCAACATTATCAAATACCGCCATGCCGGCAGGAATTCGATGCTTCCCGTCATTACCCGGACCGGTATATGGACGGGTCAGATGGTCACTGGCGTACTCTTTGTAGAGGTCGTTTTTGCCTATCCCGGGATCGGGCAATTGACATATGAGGCACTGACATTCAGAGACTATCCCCTGATTCAAGGAATATTGCTGGTCACAGCCCTTTGCGTGCTCGGCGCAAATTTCATTGCCGACCTTGTGTATCCCAGGATAGACCCGAGGGCAACCCATGCACCTTGATTTCAAAAATGAGATGGCCCGAAGTAAAGGTGCGAGAATCGGCATGGTGTTTCTTCTGTTTGTCCTGTTCATGGGGATTTTTGCCCCCCTGTTTGCCACTCAAAATCCATTGATGCAGTCCACCCATATTTTTGAAAAACCATCCCTTTTGCATCCCCTTGGCACAAATCACACCGGGCAGGATATCTGGAGCCAGCTCTTGTACGGGGCCCGGACCTCGCTTGTTGTCGGTTTCTCGGTTGCGGTGCTCTCCACCCTGATGGCCTCGGTTATCGGGGCTTCTGCAGCCCTTTTCGGTGGCATTTATGACCGTATTGTCATGAGAATTGTGGATGCCTTCATTGTCATGCCCATGATCCTGGTATTGCTCCTTCTTTCTGTGTACATCGATCCGAAACTGGATGGCAAGGTTCTCATGGGGTTGGAAATTTTGTTTCTGGTTATGGCGGTGGTTACCTGTTTTTATGTGGTCCGCATGGCGGGGTGGCCGGGATTCGTGATTGTCTTGCCCATCATGGTTTTGGGGCTTCTCTCACAGGATCTATTGCCCAGGCTTGGCGGCCTGATATTTGTTCTTTCTTTATTAAGCTGGCAGGGCGGAGCCCGCATCATCCGCTCCCAAGCCCTTTCACTCAAAGAAAAAGCCCATATTTCAGCGGCAGGCGGATTCGGTGCAGGAACCTGGTATATACTGTGTCGGCATATTATTCCCGATCTAGGCCCCATATTGGTGGCTGATTTTATTTTTTGCGTCAGGCGTGGGGTCTTTTTGCAGGCAGGACTCGCGTTTCTGGGCCTCGGGGATCCCGGCACGGTGAGCTGGGGCGCAATGATCAGCGATGCCCGGGACTGGATATTCATGGCGGTATGGAAATGGTGGCTTTTGCCGCCAGGTGTCGCACTTTCTATTACCATTGTTGCAATTACTTTGATCGGCCGTTCTCTGGAACCGGTGCTTGATCCCAGGCTCAGGGGGGAAATAAATGCTCAAAATTGAGGCATTGAAAATAGGTTTCAACGGCCGGGACATCCTCCAGGGAATAGATCTTGAAATCGGTGATGAAGAGTGTTTGGCCATAATTGGGGAATCCGGCGCTGGTAAGACCACCCTTGGCCTCGGTATCATGGGGCTTGTCAATGAAAAGGCCCGTGGCCGTATTTTCCTCGGGGATGCTGATGTTCTCTCCCTCACCGAAGAACAATTGCGCCGTCTTCGGGGGAACAAGGTTGCCATGGCCTTTCAGAGCGCCCAAAATCAGTTGAACCCAAGTCACAGAATTATCGACCAGATTGCCGAACCCATGATCGCCCACGGCTTTAAAACAAAATCCCAGGCCCGGGAAAAAGCTATTTTCCTTCTTGGGCAGATGGGGCTTTCTAAAATTAAATCCTCCTTTTATCCCCATCAGCTCAGCGGCGGTGAACAGCAGCGGGTGCTGATTGCCATGGCACTGGCCAACGATTCTGACACACTTATTTTAGATGAGCCGGTCTCGTCCCTGGACGCTGTTTCCCGCAGGAGGGTGATGGCATTTTTACAAAAAGCCGTTTCAGGCCGGACTGTCCTGCTCACGACCCACGATCTTACAACGGCCGCTCAAATGGCAACCCGGGTGGCAACCCTTTACGGAGGAAGGATCGTTGAATTCGGTCCTGCGGCCGATGTTCTTTCAAATCCTTGCCACCCCTATACCAGGGCTCTTATTCGTTCATACCCCTTGATGAGCACCGTCAAGGACCTTCAGGGAATAAAAGGGCGAATGGAAAGGCAGGTAAAAGGATGCCCCTTTCATCCGCGCTGCACCCAGGCAATTAAGATCTGCCGGGAAACGACGCCACAGCTGAAGCGATACAAAGAAAGGCTTTTGGCCTGTCATCGCGGCGGAATCATTGCCGCTCTTGAGGTGACGGGCATGAGCAAGTCCTACGGACTTCTGAAAGTGCTGGATAATGTAAGCCTGACCCTGCATCACGGGGAGACGCTGGCCCTGGTCGGCAGGAGCGGATCCGGTAAAACCACACTGGCCCGGATGATAACGGGCATGGCCGATCTTGATGGGGGTAAAATTTTCCTGGAAGCGGTTTTGGTGGAAAGAAAGGATCAGGCGTTTCACAGGGCTGTTCAGATGGTCTTCCAGAATCCGGGTGAGGCCTTAAGCCACAGGCTCACGGTGATGGAAGCGGTTCGTGAACCCCTTGAAATTCAAGGGATTGGCACAAAAAAGGATCAAGACCGCATGGCCCTCAGGGCCATTGAGGAGGTTGAACTTTCCACGGACAGAAACTTTCTGGATGCCTACCCCCATCACCTGAGCGGGGGGGAACTACAGCGTGTGAATATCGCTCGTGCACTGGTCTTGAGTCCCCGGGTGCTCATTGCAGATGAAGCCACAGCCTATCTGGACCCCAGCATCCAGTCAAAAATTCTCAAGCTTCTATTGAACCTGCAGGAGAACAGAGGGCTTTCCATGCTTTTCATCACCCATGATATTGCCGTGGCCAGGAAAATAAGTGACCGTATTGCCGTGATTTTGGACGGCAAAATTGTGGAGCAGGGGCCTTCGGGCCTGATGGTGACAAACCCCTCCCATGCCTATACCCAAAGTTTGCTAAAGGCAAGTTCGGATCTGTCATTTGGAAATGAACGAAGATTGAATCTCACCTAAAAATTAAAAGGAGAATCTGATGGAACTTGAGCCGGATAAATTTAAATTTTTTTTCCCTTTACCTGTCACCCTGATCACCACCGTGGATGCAAAAGGGGTCCATAACGGTGCGCCTTACGGTTGCGTCATGCCCATATTGCGGCCTTTGAACCTCATTGCCATGGCATCGGCCCTGCCCCGTGACACCCTTAAAAATATCCGGGAAACCAAGGAATTTGTCATTAATGTTGTTGGTAAACCAGATTTTTCAAAGGCCATGGGATGCGCCAGAAATTACCCCGCCGAGGTCAACGAGATGGAGAAGGCCCAAATGGAAACAACACCGTCCAAAAAGGTTGCTCCCCTCAGGATGAAAAATGCCCTGGGATGGATCGAGGCGGTTCTGGAAAAGGAGGTCACAGGAGATGAATACGCTTTAGTCATTGGAAGGGTCCTTCTCTCGGAGGTCAACGATCGTTTCTGGGATGGTAAAAATCTTTTGGAAGATCCCCTTGTGATGCTTGCGCCTAATTTCAAGGCCATGGGAGAAAAATATGCGGGCCGAAAAGAGCTGGCCGAATTTATGCCTCAACTGGCCCATAAACTTTGATAACAAGCCCCTGACGTAATTTTTTAAGGTTAAATAAAATACGGCAGGGGGCTGCCAAAAACCTAGTCAAAAGGGGTTAGCGAATATTGTACTGGCTTACCCAGGTTTTAAAAATTTTCAATTGACAAAGGAAATCGGGTTCAGCAGGGCATCATATTCCAAATATGCGGTTGAAACCGTTGATGCCTTACTGCTGAACAGTAGAAAGCGCGTAAAATAAGATACCCCTAAGCGTTGTTTACGCTCTGGGGAGACCCAATAAAGTTATTCAAGGCCATGAAGGTCCATGCCCCGAAAAAGGGGACGGCACCTTTGCGGCCTTTTTATTTTTTACACCGAGCCAGGACAAGAGGGCACGGACAATACTTACGGAATGCTGATTGGAGGAGTGAGATGATAAAATTGCAGTTGATCGGTCCGGGGCAGCGGATCAGACAGGGGGTACTTATTTTCATGCTGGCGACCGGGCTGGTACTGCCGGGGGCAGGGCTTTGCAGTTCAAACAATGATGAGGACAAGGCGCAAAAGCACCTGACCCTGGAAGAGATCGTGGTGACCGGTCATGCCGGCAACGAAGCCATGGGCACGGAGGTTGGGATCAAGCGGATCGAAAAAGGAAAGAATATTACGATTCCGGACGTGATCAAGACGGAGCCGGATATCGACCTCAAGCGCAGGACCCTGGTGGGTGACACCACCGACAGCCTCTCCATACGGGGCTTTTCCGGCAACCGGATCATGCTCAACATTAACGGCCGACCGGTGAACGCCTCAGGGGTCGTGGGCGGCTACTATATCGACTGGGGGACCGTTCCCCTGGACAATATCGAGAAGATCGAACTCATCCGGGGCGGCAGCTCGGTCCGGCACGGGAACAACGCCCTGGGCGGCGTGGTGAACGTCATCACCAAAGAACCGACCACAGATCCAACCCTGACCCTTTTCGGCACTTACGGCGGCGGGGAGGGCATCCACGGCATCGAAAACTTTCGGATAACACACTCCTACAAAGTCGGTCCTTTGGGCTATTCCCTGGCCGGCTCCTACCAGGAAGCGGACCCCTACCTTTGGAACGATGATTTTGAAGGCCGGAACCTGGCCGCCACCGCCAGTCTGGACATGCCCCTGGACGGCAAGGCAAGCTTCGGGTTCCAATACGCCAATTCCCAGCGGGGCTTTATCCGTAATAACCGGGTGTCAGACGACCCGGACGACGCAAATTTTTACACAAAGCTGACCCATGACTACCCCCTGGCCTTCGGGGAAACCTTCAGCCCTTATTCGGGAATCGCATACATCCCCGGGCCCGGTGCTTACTGGGACAAGACCAAGTATTATCTTGATTTCGGCTATTCCCAGCCCATTGTCGACCTGCTGGTGGATTTCAAAATCTATAAGAACATCGAAGACCGAAAGGAAAAAAATTACTCATCTTCCACCTTAAACAGTTCCTATGCGGACGGGATACTGGTTCTTGAGCGTGACGTGGCATCTGACCGGTCCTACGGCGGCAGCCTGGAAGTGAGCACCGCCCTGGCGGGCCACGACCTTTTGGCCGGTGTGGAGCACAAGGTACTGGCCTATGGGGATGTGACGACGAACTACGTGGATCTCGTCTACAACAAGGACCCAAGGTTTTCCTCTGCAGCCGACCTGTCCTACAAGAACACCTCCGAAGGCATCAGCTGGGGGTATTACGTTCAGGACACCTGGGCGATCTCGGACCGCTGGCTTCTGACGGGCGGGCTTCGTTACGACCGCTACAAGACCCAATCCATCAACGGCGGTAAAAACCCCGGGCTTTCCGACGATGCTGTGACCCCGAAACTGACGGGAACCTTCCAGGCTTCCCCCGCCGATATCATCACGGCCTCGGTTTACCAGGCGTTGAGAACACCGGGCCTGCCCGAAACCTTTTGGTGGGGGTACGGCGCCACCAAGGGAGATCCGATTCTGAAGCCCGAGAAGAACACGGCCGTGGAGTTTTTGTACCGACATAATTTTGCCAAGCAAGGATTCTTGCGCATGTCTGCGTACCACTACGACGTGGACGACTATATCATTTCCAGGTTCACGTCCACCTGGAAGGGGGTCTACAACCTGGACAACGCCGAAATTTACGGCGCATCCCTGGATGGCGGCGTCACCTTCACGGACTGGATTTCAGGTTTCGCCGCCGTGACCTTTCAGCGATCGAAAAAAGAGGGGGATATCTACGACACCACAGGCTTGTCCGACGAGATCGATTACCTGCCCAAGTGGAAGGGGTCGGCCGGTCTCGAATTCAAGCTGCCCAGAAAATCGGTACTCAACGTGACGGCGCGGTACGTGGGGGAACGCAGCGCAATTCACCCTTACACCAAAGGCTTCCCGCCACAGCAGCATTTCACGCGGGTCGATTTGGATGCCTATGTCACCGCCGATGTCAGCTTCAAGATTCCCCTGGGCAAGCATACCGAGCTTAGCTGTTATGTGGAAAACCTGTTTGACAAGGAGTTCGAGGAGCGCTACGGCTATCCCATGCCCGGGGTCATTGCCGGTGCCGCCATCAAATTTTCTTTGTGACGGCCTGAACGGCAGAAACTGGGCTGACTTGATTTTTCTACTCAGGTTGGCCCACAAGAACAATGGCCTGGGTTAAATTTTCCACTTTTTTTCTGGTCGCAAACGGCTTATGGATACTGTAAAAATGATTTCATATCGGGCCGAAGAGCAGACGCCTTGCCTCCGTCACCCCATGGGCCGGCTGGTTGAATTTTGTTAGAAAATTGTTGGCTTCCTTTTTGGGGAAAGCTTGTGTACAATGAGCTGTTTAACTTCATATGCTTTTAGAAGCTTCAAAAGCAATCGCTTTTTTGTACAGGACAAGGCATCTGGATAAAAAGGAGGTATGTATGGAACAGGCAAGGATCCTGGTGGTTGATGATGAACTGGTGATCCGTGAATCTTTGGGCGGCTGGCTTAAACGGGACGGATACCATGTCAGCACCGTATCAAGCGGTGAAAAAGCCCTTGAAATTCTAAAGTATAATAGTTTTGATGTTATCCTGCTTGACATCCAGATGGATGGGATCAGTGGAATGGATGTTCTGACCCATGTGAAGGAAGAATATCCTGATATCGATGTGATCATGATCACAGCATTTGGATCTATCCCCTCGGCTGTTTCCGCTATGAAATCCCATGCCTTTGATTATCTTCTAAAGCCCTTTGACCCGGATGAACTGGGCGTTCTGATCAAAAAAATCATGGATCACCGGGCACGAAAAAAGGAAAACATCTTTTTAAAAGACGATGTTGAGCAGCGCACCCGGTTTGAAAGCATGATCGGTCAGTCAGCACCCATGCAGAAAGTTTTCAGCCTGATCAATGATATCAGGGACAGTGACGCCACTGTGCTGATTACAGGTGAAACCGGTTCAGGCAAAGGCTTGGCTGCCAAAGCCATTCATACCAACAGCCGGGTTAGGGAGGGCCCCTTTGTCAGTGTCAATTGCGGTGCCATTCCCAGGCATATCATGGAAAGCGAATTGTTCGGCCACAGGAAGGGAGCCTTTACCGATGCCAAGGAAAACCGGAGGGGCCGGCTGGAGCTGGCCAATGGCGGGACTCTTTTTTTGGATGAAATCGGTGAAATCAGTATGCGCATGCAGATTGATCTGCTCCAGGTTCTGGAAGATAAAATATTTTATAAGGTGGGCGGAACCCAGCCCCTCACCGCAGATTTCAGGGTGATCGCCGCAACCAATGCAGATCTTACCCAGGCCATCCAGGATAAAAGATTTAGGGAAGATCTGTTTTATCGCCTCAATGTGATCTCCTTTACCATGCCGACCCTGAGAAAGCGCAAGGAGGATATCCCCCTTTTGGCCCAGCATTTTTTGACCAAGTTTACCCAGGAAGTCAACCGGGGGGTGGAACGGATCAGCCGGGATGCCATGGATGAACTTATGCTCTATGAGTGGCCGGGGAACGTGAGGGAATTGTCCAACGCCATTGAGCGGGCTGTGGTGGTTTGCAAAACCAGGACGATCACCCCCTTTGACCTGCCCATTGGCCCTTCTTTGGAGGACGAGCTTCGGGAACGATATTCTTCCCTCAATGATATGGAAAAGCAGCATATCCGCAAAATTCTCGAGCAGTCCGGGTGGAATATTTCCAAGAGCGCTGCCATCCTGGGGATTGACAGGTCCACCCTGTATAATAAAATCAAACGTTACGAATTGATCTCTCCCCGTGTCTGATCTCCCGGTCCCAAGACCCGACACCATCCTTGTTTCTCCTGTGGGGAAAATTGCTCCCTGGATCACCAGGGCCATTGTCGATAAAATGGAGGGTTTTTTTGGGTTTAAAGCAAAGGAGGTTTCTTTGTTGGAGGATATTTTATTTGCCTTTGATCCGGACCGGAACCAATATCATTCCACCCTTATTTTAGAGGAACTTGCCGCCCGCTGCCCTAAAGTCGGGCTCAAGGTGTTGGCTGTTACCAAAGAGGATCTGTTTATTCCTATTTTGACCCATGTTTACGGAGAGGCCCAGCTGGGCGGAACGGCTTGTATTATTTCCATTGCAAGGCTCATCACCGGGCCTGATATGGGCGGGGTGGACAGCGGGGCTGGCCGCATTGTCAAGGAAGCCACCCATGAACTGGGACATTGCTTTGATTTGCGCCATTGTGAAGATGAGCATTGTATCATGCATTATTGCCGACAGCTTGCGGATGTGGACAAAAAATCAAACCAATTTTGTCGATATTGCCGTATCTTTCTGTCGGATAATATCAAGGGACTTGGGGGATGAACTCTTTTACCAACTCATTCCAGGAGACACCCGACAGATTTTTGTAGAGGTCCGACACCAGTGCCCCGCCGTCGGCTGCTGCAAGTTGGGTTTTTTCTTCAAGAAAAGAATAGAGATGGGTGACCGCGCTGTCCATGAATTTTTTTGAACTATTCATAAACAAAAGATGTTTCAACTCTTCTTTCAGATCCGGGCAGTAGAGGGTGAGTATCCATCCGTCGGTATAGGGGGCCTCGGAGATAAGCCCCGGTTTTTTACGGGCATGGGAATTCACCTCGGTGATAACGCCATTGACCGGGGCGACAAAAGAAACCTTGTGTCCCTGGCGAGCAAGGGTAATGGCAGCTTTTCCCTGGATCAGTTTTTTTCCCATTAAAGGTGAAGAAAGGGTGTCAAAGGGTCCCAGCAGCCTGGTGGCAAAATCATCAATCCCCATGCGAACCATCCCATCCTCCTCAATTTTAATCCAGGTGTGGCCCCGGGAAAAATAATATCCCACGGGCAGGGAAATTCCGCTGATATCATCAAATTGAACCGGCTGTAACAGGGTGTATACCTTGAACTGGTCATTAAAGTACTGGTCAAATTCACAATCAATGCAATGATAGGATTTGGGGCAGGCTTTAAAGTCGATTGCCCCTTTCATATGATGGACACAGAGCCGTTTTGCCAAGGGTTTTTTCTGTAATTTGTCCTTCCAGAAAATCAGATTCGCTTTTTTCCCTAAGGGTATTATTCCCTGGTCTTTTGCCGCCTGATTGGAACGGCAGACCCGTGTCATGGCCCGGTCAAACCGGCAAAAGGTACAGGCAAATTGTGTGAAGCATTTTTTCTTTTTTACCACCCCCGCCTGCATCCAGAGACAGGCAGGGGAATCTTCTTTTATATAATCTTTCATCTTAACTC
The DNA here is from genome assembly GCA_016744295.1 of Desulfobacteraceae bacterium. Classification (GTDB taxonomy): domain Bacteria; phylum Desulfobacterota; class Desulfobacteria; order Desulfobacterales; family Desulfobacteraceae; genus NBML01. Next base: position 26,770 of record JADGEQ010000031.1, read on the forward strand.
CTTGGGTATCCATGATAAACAATGCCGGTCAGTCATAATCCAACCGGATCAGGTGCCCAGAAATTTTTGGGTGAGGTTGTGCCAGCCCAGGGTGGGCAGATTGCCGTATACATTTGATTTTAAGTACCCACCGTCTGCGCTTAGGGGGCCGGTGATTTCCTCAATCATCTGTTCAAGGTGAGTCACCTCCCGGTTTAACCAGACAGCGCTTTCTTCATTTGCCGTCAGGTGCTTGAGGGCAACCTTGAGATCTGAGTTGTGGACAGTAAATAGCCAGCCATCCCTGTAAGGATCCTGCCCAGGAAGGTCGGGTGATTTTCTGACCCCATGGTTCACACGGGTGATGACCCCGTTTACAGGGGACAGGACATCTGCAAAATTATCCCCTTGCCTTATACCCCAGCCCGCTTTATTCTGGTTCAGTTCCTTACCGGTGAGGGGCAGGTCAAACCCGTCGGGACCGCCCAGAACCTTAAAGGAAAAATCATCCATCCCGACCCGGATGACACCGCCGTCTTCGATGCGGGCCCAGGTATGGCCTGAATGGTAGCATCCCGATGAGTCCAGTTTAAACCCCTTGATATCTGAAATTTCACTTGTCCCATGGACGGTGCCGGGGGACAGGGTATCCTCAAACAATTGGTCAAAATCGCAATGGCGGCAATTATAATTCATGGGACAGGACCTGTGGTCTGCCCTGCCGGTCATGGTGTGACGGCAGGTTCTGTCGAGGCTGTCATGTTTTCGCATGGCATCCTGCCAGGAGATGTGCTTGCCTGTGGCTGTCATTTTTTTCATTCCTGAATCATATTTACAGGTGGCACAGTCAAAATAATGGGTACAATTCTTTTTTTTCACCACTCCCGCCTGCATCCAGAGACAGGGATAAGTGGGGGTATTCTTGTCAGGCCTTGTTGTCATTGGATCGGGTTGCTTTGTCATGGAAACCTCCTTTGCGGATAATAGGGGTTAAAAATTACCGTGAATCATTCGAGTATCTAAATAATTTTTATCATAAATGATGGATACTTAATTTATAAATAGAGAATAGCAAAAAGGATACCAGGCCTGATTTTTTGGATGATTCAAATTTGTAATTCCTTGGTGTTAAGGGGTTTGGCAATGACAGCGCTCCCTAGCTTCAAGCAGGAATCAGAAATTGGTTTGTTGGATTTTCCAACAGTCCTAGTGGGGCAAACTAGGTTTTTTAGAGGAGAATACCCAGTATGGCTGGCGGAGGGGATATGGGGGATTTTACCACAGCCTTGTCCTGGTTTACCACACTAGGGAAAGTTCTTGCGCACCCATTGGATCATATGTTAAAAATTAAAAACCTTTTCCAAGCAACTATGACCATTTCAAAAGGATATCATCGTGACTTACCCTAAAAACGAAATGGAAACTATCTTTAACGGCATCAAGGATTTTATCCTGATCATCTCCCCGGAACGGGAGATACAGATGGTAAATGATGCCTTTCTAAAACATATGAAGTATGCCCGGAAGGATGTCATCGGCCGGAAGTGTTATGAGGTGTTCCAGGAGGTCACCCGGAAAAGCAGCAATTGCCATAAAAACTGCCCCCTGGAAGATGTTATCCGGAACAAACGGCATTGCCAGGTGGAATTGACCCGGCTGGGATCAGACGGGAAGCCCAATTATACGGAGTTGACCATTTTCCCCATCTGGGAGCAGAAAGGGAAAATTGAAAAGTTCATTGAAGTCAGCCGGGATATCACCCAGCGGAAGGTAAATGAGACCCAGAACCAGGCGTATCTTCTGAAAATGGTTGAAGAAAGAACCCGGCAATTGAAAGAGAGCCATGAACGGCTTCTGCACCAGGATAAAATGTCCTCCCTTGGGAAACTGGCCTCCTCGGTTGTCCATGAAATAAACAACCCCGTGGCAGGGGTGTTGAACCTGGTCATGCTCAGCAAGCGGATTTTAAAGGAAGACCAGATCAACCAGGAGGAACTGAATCAGTTTTTACAATACCTGGATCTGATGGAAACGGAAACCCGGCGTATCAGCCGCATTGTCAGCAATCTTCTGGTTTTTTCCAGGCAGTCAAAAATTGAGGTGATCAAGTTTGATCTGAATGAACTGATAGACCAGACATTGATGTTGAACTCAAATTTGTTAAAAATCAACAGGGTGCGGGTCATTGAAGCGCTTGAGCACAACCTGCCCCTGGTCAGCGGATCCGAAGACCAGATTAAGCAGGTGTGCATGAATCTTATTTCCAATGCCATTGAAAGTATGGCGGGAAGAGAGAAAAAACGGCTGACCATCAAAACCTTTCGTAAAAATAAGGAAAACGCCATCGGGCTTGAGATCATCGATACCGGGATGGGAATTCCCAATAAGATAATTCCTAAAATCTTTGACCCCTTTTTTACCACCAAGAAAAGGGGCAAGGGGGTGGGGCTCGGCCTTTCCGTTGTCTACGGTATCATCAAGGAACATGGCGGAAGCGTGTATGTGGATTCAGTTCCGGGCAAGGGCACCCGATTTTCAGTCACCCTTTACCGGGAATTGGGTCCGCGAGATGGGGGAAACACACTTTTAGATCCAAGATCATGAGCCGGGTACTTCTCTCTTTTTTCCTGATTTTGTTTTTGGTGGCCGGCATTGAAGAATACAGGGGTGGGGGACGGAATCCGGCTGTTATTGTCCAATGCCGTCAAGCACAGCTCATATTTGGTTTCATCATTTTGACCCATCCAGATCACGTAAATTAAATAACCCGCTATAATCAAAAAAGAGACCGGAGACTTGGGGTAGTGGCTTTTTATCCTTGCCTGAAATCAATCCAATAAAAAGAATTAGGTCCGCTCCCGGCTCTAAGCTGCGGTCTCTTTTAAAGGCTTTGAACAGCCAAATTTTTACATTTTTTCAATATCCCGGAGGGAAAGATACAACTTTGCCGTTTGATCCGGTCAAGATGTACACCCAGCAATTCCGATGATGCAACTTCGCTCCTGGTTTCTGCATCATACATTCTATGAATAAGGCGGAGTGTTTTTTCTTTTACCTCCAGAATTTGGGATTTAACGAAGAGTAAATCCCCAGCGCTGACTTCAGATTTATATTTTGTGATTTGCTCTAAAGCCGCCATGCCTCTATCATTATCGCGAATGTAGGTGCTTGTGATTCCGACAGCCGAGAACAAATGCCATGTTGCCTCATCAAACTTGGAGGCATACCATTGTACATTCATATGATTCATGTGGTCAATCTGACTTGGGTATACTACCCCTCTGTATGTTTCGATCATAATCCACCTCTACGGCTTTATTCAAATGAACAGATCGCGTCTGGTTCTTTTGAAATAAGTGCCCGTTCTAAATGTTTACGGATTGTTTTTTTCCATCAACAATTTTAATATTTTTGAATCTCACCTTTACACGTCCTCCATACCGATGGTTGCTGTTGAATTCATATATGCAAGGCGTTTTGTTGAAACCCTAGACAGGAAATCCGATATGATCCCATTCACGGCTTCAGGGCATTCCCAAATCACCGGTCCGCATCCAGCCATTGCTGCGCAGAATGGCGTCAGTTAGATCAGGCGCATTGTAATAACCAGTCATTGTGGTTGGACTTTTAATTTCAATCTCTCCGATTTCACCGGTTGGACATTCTCTGAATTGGAAATCCTAAACCTTCGGAAAGATTAATTTGCTTTTCGGCCGTTATCGGACAACCGCCAACAACTCCCCAGCGGATAGAGTCAAGACGGTTGTCTGACAGACCTGCCAATAACTCATATAAAATGGGTACACCGGTCAGAGTTGAAACCTAAAATCTATATTAAGAAGCAACTTCCGCTCATTCTCATCAAGAATTGGAAACTTATTATTTCCTTTATTATTCGCTATCGGAGATATTACATTCATAGAATATTCTCCCTATAAATCCGGGTCAGATCTGCTCTTTTTTCAGCAGATGGTGGTATTCTCCCCCAAGACTTACCAATTGCCGGTGGGATCCCTGCTCCCTGATTTTTCCTTCCCGGAGCAGTAAAATTTGGTCACATTCTCTTATGGTGGAAAGTCTGTGGGCAATGATGATGGACAGTCTGCCTTTCATGAGTTTTTTCATGGCATCGTGGACCCGTTGCTCTGACTGGGAATCCATGTAGGAGGTGGCCTCGTCAAAGATGATCAGATCCGGGTTAAAGGCAAAGGCCCTGGCAATGCAGATCAATTGTTTTTCCCCTGAGGAAAGGGGACGGCCCCCTTCCCTTATCTGGGTATCAAGTCCTGCAAATTTTTCAAATATAAAGTTGCAATTGGCCTTTTCAAGAGCTGTTTTAAGATTGGTGTCATCTTTTAAATAAGATCTGGGACTTATATTTTCCCCCACGGTTCCCGAAAAAAGAACCGGATCCTGCATCACAAGGGCTGTTCTGCTTCTGATATCTTTGATATTCATTGAGTTATGGGGGATGTCGTTGATCATGATACTTCCCGAATCAGGCCTGTAAAACCCGGTTAAAAGATTGATGATGGAACTTTTTCCGGATCCTGTCTGACCCACAATACCAATGGCTTTTCCTTTTTCAAGGGAAAAGCTGATCTGTTTGAGCACGGGTTCTTTGGGCGTATAGGAAAAATTAACCTGGTCGAATTTTATGGTTTCAATTTTTGTAAGGGAGCTTCGGTTACGGGTGGTCCGTTTGCGGGCCTTTGGCTGTTGAAGAACAAGGATGATTCGCTCCGCCGAAGCCAGGGCATTTTGGAGCATATTAAATTTTTCAGACAAGTCCCGAAGCGGCCGGAAAAATAGTTTCATATAACTTAAAAAGGCCACCAGCTCTCCCAAAGTCAGGGTATGGTTTTCAACGGCAAAGCTTCCTGCCCAGAGGATGACGGCAATGCTGGCTACCCCCAGAAATCCGATAAAGGGCATGAACATGGCAAAAATCTTGATCTGGAACATGGCCGCTGTAAAATGCTCCTGGTTGAGTTGTTCAAATCGGTTCATGAACCGCCCCCTGCTCGAGGTGGTCTGGATGATTTTTATGCCGGTGATGCCTTCGGAAAAACTATGATTAATCTCAGCAATCTTCTGGCGAATGGTTCTAAAGGCATTTCTTAAAATTTTTGAGAAAATCAGAACACTGATGATAATCAGGGGAACTGCCAGGGAAAGGGTTGCGGCCATCCTGGCATTGAGGAAAAACATGACCACAAGAATTCCCACCAAAAGGGCCAGATCCTTAAAAACGAAGACCAGAACGCTGGTGAACATTTCATTCATGTTTTCTATATCCCCGGCCACCCGGGACACCAGTCGGCCGCTGGAATTTTTATCATAATAGGAAATAGGTAATCCTGTCATATGGTCGAACAGGGCAGATCTCAGGCGCAATATGATTTTTTGACCTGTGTACTCCATGAAAAGGGTCTGGCAAAAATCGACGACAAAGGCGGTAATGGTAATGCCGGCAAAAATCAGGCAGAACCGGGTAAATGAGGTTATTTTAATTCCTGCAAGGCTTACCCCGGTTCCGGGATTTACCGGCAGGATAAATCCGTCAAAGGCTTTCTGGGTAAGAAGGGGCATGATCAGTTCAAAAAAGGTGACCGCAAAGACCAAAAGGGTGGTCAGCCCCAGCATCCAGGCATAGGGCTTTATAAAGGGCCAAAGCGCCTTTGCCAGGGTAATATTGCCCAGGCGGATTTCATTTTCTTCCGGGGAATTTGGAGCCTGGGCTTTAGTTGTCATAGGCCTCCTCAAACTGCTGGACCCGGAAGGAATCCTTATAAAATGGGTTGGTGTTAATCAACTCTTCATGGCGGCCCTGTCCGGCAATAACACCCTTGTCCATAATATAGATCTGATCGCAGGCAGCCAGGGCAGAAAGTCGATGGGAAATGATGATAACGGTGGCCCCAGGGTTCATGTGGCTGAGCCGGGAAATAATGGTTTGTGCAGTCTGGGTATCCAGCTGGCTGATGGGATCATCCAGAATAATAATCTGCTTTTCAATGACCAGGGTCCGGGCCATTGCCACCCGCTGTTTCTGGCCGCCGGACAGGGTTACCCCCCGCTCCCCCACCATGGTTTGAAGCCCTTTGGGCATGGCCTTGACCGTGGTGGAAAGATCGCAGACGTGGATGATTTGTTCAAGGCGGTCTTTTTTAATATCCCGTCCCATGAGAATGTTTTCCTCCAGAGTGCCGGAGAAAAGAAAGGCTTCCTGGGGCATGAAGGCGATGTGATCTCTGATCTGATCCGGGTCCAGAAGGGAAATATCATGGTCGTCAATGAACAGGCTTCCCTTGCTAAGATTGTAGAGCCTGGGTATCAATTGGACAAGGGAGGTCTTGCCGCTGCCCGGCGGTCCTGTGATCCCCACCCGGGTTCCGGGGGGGATATCCATGGTGATTTTGGAAAGTATCGGCTGTTGGGAGTCATAGGAAAATTCAGCCTGGTTGAACCGGATTCTGCCCTTGATGATGCCAAGGTTGACAGGGTGTTTCGGAGTCTGGACCGAGGGGGCGGCATCCAGAAGTTCATTGAGTCTCTTCAAGGAGGCCATTCCCCGCTGGAAGAGATTGGTCATCCACCCAATGGCAATAATCGGCCAGGCCAGCACCCCCATGTATTGGAGAAAGGCCACCAGTTCCCCCGGGGTCAACCGCTGCTCCATGACCAGAAATCCGCCGTAGAACACAATGATCAAGGAGGATATGTTAAAAAAAAGGATCAGCATGGGCCGGAGCAGGGCGCTTATAAAGGCCCGTTTCAGGTTTTTTTGAAAATAGTCGGTGGCGGCATGCTCCACCTTTTGTGTAATGGTTTTTTCAAAGTTAAATACTTTTATCACCCGAATACCGAAAAAACTTTCCCGGATTTGCTCGGTGAGCTGGGAAAAGGATTCCTGGGCGGTTTTATGAAGGGTGTGCATTCGATTGCCCAAATGCTTGGTGAACAAAATTAAAAAGGGCATGGGAATCATGGCAAGAGCGGTGAGTTTCGGGTCGGTCCAGATCATGATGCCGATGGTGGTTCCACCTAAAATGACGGTGTCCACGAGAACAATGAGGCCAAACCCGAAGGCCATGCGCACGTGGGTGATGTCAGAGGTGGCATGGGCCATGATATCCCCTGTTTTGATCCGGTCAAAATAGGCCATATCCAGTTCCAGAATATGGCGGAAAAGATCGTCCCGAATTCCTTTTTCCACATCTCTGGCACTTCCCATGAGCAATATTCGCCATCCATACCGAAGCAGGGCCATGCCAAGTCCCAACCCTGCGATGAGCAGACATTGCCGTACCAGGACAGATCGGTCTATCTGGGTTGTGGCCAGGGTGTCCACGGCGGTTTTGATGACCTGGGGAATAATAAGCTGGGCACCGTCCACTATGATCATGCAGAGAATGCCTGTCAGGATTTTCAGCCAGTGCTTTTTAAAATATGGAAGAATGAGTTTCAACAACAGCCCCTTGCAACTATGATTTTTTATTATTAAAGCCTTTTGCAGAAAAATTTTTTTAAAAATTTTAAAATCAGAAAGGGCTTAAAATTATTGATAATCAGCTTATGGGAAAATTATCATAGATTTGGCTTGGGGTACAAGAGGTTCTTTTCTTAATCTGTTGTTTAAATTTGCTTCATTTGGCAATCATGATTTTCAAAATGCAGAATCAGTTCCCTTTAAATTCAGGTTTCCGGCCGGATAAAAATGCATCCACCCCTTCTTTTGCATCATTGGAATATATATTTGTTTTAAAGGCTTTTCGTTCCATTTCAAGGCCTTTTTCAAAGCCTTGGTGCAGGCCTTCATGGACACATTTTTTAATCATTGCAATGGCTTTAGTTGCCTGGAGAGCCAGCCTTCTTGCATGGTCAAATGATTTATTAAAAAGATCTTCCTGGCTGAAAACCTCGTTGACAAGACCTATTTGACACGCTTGTTCCGATGTGATCTGAAGCCCTTTAAACATCATTTCTATGGCCTTTGTCTTTCCAACAACCTGTGGCAGGCGCTGGGTGCCGCCAAAGGCTGGTATCATGCCAAGCCTGACTTCAGGAAGCCCTATGCGGCCGCAGTCATCGCCCATGAACCTGAAATCACAGGTTAGCGCCAGTTCGAGTCCTCCTCCCAGGGCATGGCCATTGATGGCTGCAATGGTCGGAATCTCAAGGTTCTCAAAGGCATTCATGGCAGTGTGAACCTTTGGAAGAAGTGCGATCAAATCATCATCTATATCCTTTAAGGTGTTCAGATCATCCCCTGCAGAAAAAAAGCCGGGACAATCACTTGCAAGAAGGGCAGCTCTTATTTCTTTGGTGTTGGCAATCTTTTTGATGATTTTTTCAAAATCTTTAAGAAATTCAGGGGTAAGGGCATTGACCGGAAAATTGTTCATTTTAATGATAGCAACTGATTCTTTAACCTCAAAATTGATGACTGAAAGTTCCATATGTATCTCCTCTGTTTTATTTGTTTTATCCATACAAAGACTTTTTTTGAAAAGCAAGTAGTATTTAAAGGCGCAGGCTTAATTTGTCGTATTAAATGTTAGAGTCAATATGTTTATTCTATTATAATCGTACTTGTAACAGTATTTTTTAAGTATAATCTTATTGAGTCTATTGGAAAAAGCTAAAAACCATAATGACGTACTGTTTTTTTATTGACAATATAAAATTCCTCCCCCATTATGTTTTAAACCTAGACTAAAATTGTAAGATGGAGAGTAAAATGGTCAGAAAAAAAACAAACAACGGATCTCCCAAAAAAGAAAAAAAACAAAATCTTCCAAAAGAGATCAATATAATAGAAGGCGCGCTTAAGGTTTTTGGCGAAAAAGGTTTTGAAGCAACAACCATCGCAGCCATCAGCAAGGCGGCGAATATATCCGAGGCAACTTTGTATGAATACTTCTCCTCAAAAGAAGATGTTCTTTTTGCCATCCCCAATCTTTACACCCGGCGGGAGCTGGAAAAAATCCAGGAGATCGCTCACTATATTCACATACCCCAAGAAAAGATCCGTGTGATCATCCAGGCCTACCTGGAATTTTATGAAAGCAACAAACTCTACTCATCTGTTGCTCTGTTAACCTTGAAAGGGAACCGGCAGTTTCTTAATTCCCCGGCCTATCAGATTGTAAAAAAATCAACCCATTCAATTGTTGAGGCCTTTAACCAGGGCGTGGAAGCCGGCGTGTTCAGGGAGGATATTGATCCCTATATCGTGCGCAACATGGTCATGGGATTTATTGAGCATCTGACCATTCAATGGCTTTTGGTGGGACGTCCGGAACGTATATCCCATTACAGGGACATTATTTTTGACATGGTGATCCGGGCAATCGAAAAAAGAGGTGATATTGAAACAATGGAGTTGAAAATTACAGGCAATAATTTAAAAATCCAGGCAACCTAAACGGTTGGGGGCAAATTTCCAAAGGGGCGGATATGGGAAGCAAAACAGCCATAAATAATTGTGTGCTATGTGTCAATCTTTCATCCAGGCTTATCAGCACCATTGAAATCAGCGATTTTGAACGAAAGCAGTATCTGGGAGGGAAGGGACTTGCCCTAAAGCTGATTTTTGACAATATCAAGACGGGTGTGGACCCTTTGTCCCCCGGCAATATCCTGGTGATGATGACAGGACCAACCTGTGGGACTGCTGCCCCTTGCGGCGGGCGGTTTGTTGTTGTGGGCAAATCTCCTTTAACAGGGATTTTTGCTTCTTCGTTTTCCGGGGGAGGCTTTGGGCTTGCCCTTAAAAAAGCGGGGTATGACGGGATCATGGTGACCGGCAGGGCCGACCATCCGGTTTACATCAAGGTTGATCATGACGATGTATCCATCTGTGATGCGACTCAATATTGGGGCATGGACACCTATGATTTTCAGGAGACTAGGAAAAAGGACGGAGACTGGGTGGTGATCGGTCCTGCAGGTGAGAATCTTGTGAAATTTGCAAACATTGCCAGTGCTCGGCGACTGGCGGGCCGTTGCGGCCTGGGGGCCGTCATGGGATCAAAAATGCTGAAAGGCATTGTTGCAAAGGGGAATAAAAAATTTGGCCCTGCCAACCCTGAAAAATTTAAAAAAGCCCTTAAAATTGCCCAGAAAAAAGTAAAAGCACATGAAAACACAGGAAAAGCCTTAGGGGAGCTTGGAACCCCCCAGAACATCCGAATCTTTGGAACAACGGCCATCATGCCGGTTAAAAATTTTTCCAAGCCCTATTTTGATAAACTTGAACAGGTGAGCGGAGAAACAATCCGAGATGGACACAAAACAAAGAACCATGGATGTACCGGTTGTTTCATAAAGTGCGGCAGGTACGGCAAATTTGGCGGAAAGGAAAAGGTTTCCCCGGAATATGAAACCATTGCCATGATGGGACCAAACCTTGATATCAGTGATTTGCATAAAATAGCAGACTTTAATGAAAGTTTGAACCGCCTGGGTCTTGACTCCATCAGCGCAGGATCTGTGATTGGCTTTGCCATGGAATTGACTGAAAAAGGGATGCTTGAAAGTTGTCTTCGCTTTGGGGATGGTTCCAATATTAAGGATATCCTCCATGACATTGCATATCGCAAGGGACTTGGCAATGACCTGGCAGAAGGGGTCAGGCATATGTCTGAAAAATACGGGGGTAAGGAATTTGCAAATCATGTAAAAGGCCTTGAATTGGCAGCCTATGATCCCAGGGGCTGCACCGGCCAGGGACTCGGGTTTGCCACGGCCAACTGCGGCGCCACCCATCTTTCGGGCAGCACCCATTCTGTTGAGGCGGATTCCTATCTTCACCCCCATGGCACCAGGGCCAAAGCCCATTTTGTAAAATTCATGCAGGACAGTTTTGATGCCATCAATTCTGCTATTTTCTGCATCCAGACGGCCTACCCGTTTCTGGAGGAAAATTTTGCCTATAAATATACACCGGACCCGATTCTTAAATTTTTCATGCGTAATCTGCCAGCCCTTGCCGTGGCAACCACGGATCTTTCAGATTACAGCGGTCTCCTATCAGGCCTTCTGGGATACCCCGTAAGTGGAGGGAATTTTTATAAAGTTGGTGAGCGTATTTTCAATTTGGAAAGATATCTTAACAATCAAGAGGGCATAAGCAAAAAAGACGATACCCTGCCTGGGAATATGCTTAAACCTACGACACAGGAGGGATGGGGGGACATAGATCTCAATAAAATGCTGAACCAATATTATAGGCTCAGGGGATGGGATAAAAACGGCAGGCCCAAACCCAAATTATTAAAAAAACTTTCCATCCAGATCCAGCAATTAACAAAGGAGACCAAAGGCTATGGCAGACAATAAAAATGAGCTTGTCCTGGTTACAGGTGCTGCAGGATTCACAGGCCATCACATGGTCGCAGAAGCTGTAAAGGCAGGATACAGGGTCAGGGCAACAGATGTGTCAAGCAGATTTTACGGTGCCATGTTCGAAGCCCTTGATGTTGAATTCATGCCTTCGGATCTTACAAAAAGAGAGGGCCTGGACCGGCTTCTTTCGGGGGTGGATAAAATAATTCATGTGGCCGGGATCCATGATTATTCAACACCCGACAACATTATCTTCAGTGTAAACACCCATGCTGTGGAAAATCTGTGCGATGCCGCAATCAAGGCCAAGATAAATCAATTTCTTCATTTTTCCTCCGTGGGTGTTTATGGATACAGTTCCAATCCTGGAAAACCTGTACAAGAGGATGATCCGAAGGTCACCCCCCCCTTGAACAACTATAATGTCAGTAAATGGGAAGGCGAAAAGATCATACATAAATATATCAGGGAACACGGGCTTCGGGCCACAATTTTCAGGCCTGGGGCTATTTACGGTTCAAGATCAGTTTACGGACTCTATCTGGTGTTCAAAATGGCCTTTGACGAGAGAAACAAGAAAAAGAAAATAATTCTGGGCAAGGGGGATAAGATTGAAGCCTTCCTCCATGTACAGGATATGTGCCGGGCTGTGATTTATGCCTGTGACAGGGAAGAGATGATTGGGGAGGCCTATAATGTTGCCGATGATACCCATATCCCCATGTCCCAATTTTACGATATTGTCAACCAGGCGCTGTTGGGTAAAAAAAAGCCATTTTTCCATATCCCTTTTTCGGTTGCAAGGCTGGTGGCTGTAATAACCGGTTTTTTTGGAAAAATTTTCAAGTTTAAACCTGCCATTGAATTAAAAACCCTTGATTATGCCAACTGCGACAAAATCTGGGATAACACCAAGCTTAAATCCACCGGGTTTGAGTTTAAATATCCCCACATGGAAAAGGGAATGAAAGAGACCCTGCAATGGTATAAGGACCACGGCTGGTTTAAGGCATAAAATCGGTTAGAAATGGGGAACAGCTTAAATATCCTCTGAACCCAAAACCAAATATTTAAGGAATACAAAATGGAAAAGACCATTACCACAACCCCCCAGTTGATACGCTCCCATGCAGATCAATATCCTGATATTCCGGTTCTGCTTTTTTATGAAGAGACAGTGTCTTACAAGGATCTTGATGATCGTTCAGAAAGCGTTGCAGCATTTTTGGAAGAAAAAGGGATTCAAAAAGGCGATATAATATCCTTCATGCTGGGCAACACCCCCTCATTTTTCTACACCCTTCTGGGTATCCAGAAGACAGGGGCCGTTGCAAGTCCCATAAGCTGCTGGTGGCAGGCCCAGGAGGTTACATTCCTTGTCAATGACTGCAAGCCAAAGGCCCTTGTCATAGACCCTGAATATGCCCAGATCATATCCCAAATCAAAGACAAGATTCCGTCAGTTGAGCATATCATTATCAATGGGCCCCCGAATAAGAGTGTGGATTTTGATCACATAAGCCTTCCAGACATCATTGAAGAATATGAGGGCAAACCTTTCAAAGGGTTGGAACCTACCCTTGATGACTGCGCTTCCATCATGTACACCTCGGGCACCACGGGAACCCCCAAGGGTGTTCTGCTCACCCACAGAGGCGTGATTTTCGGGGCAGAGCAAAAGCAGGGGCATATTCCCATTGATCCCGGAGAAAAAATTTTATGTGTTCTGCCTCTGTTTCATTCCGGCGGGCTCAATGACCTGGCATTTGTGACCCTTTACAGTGCTGCCACCATTGTCTTGCGCCGTAATTTTTCAGCCTCTGAGTTCTGGGAGTGTGTTGAAAAATACAAGGTAAACGGATTTTATGTGGTGCCCACCATGTGGAATATCCTGTTAAGGGCACCCGAGGCGGATTCCGTGGATACAAGTTCTCTTCGCATAGGGCTTTCAGGTGCGGCCCCCATACCCCCGGCCCAGCTTGCCGAGTGCGAGAAAAGATTTAATACCCCTATTCTTGAGGCATACGGGGTGACGGAAAATACCGGCGGGGTGACGGCCAACATGGAAAACAATAAAAAGCTCGGCTCTGTGGGGACTGCTTTTCCAGGCATTAAAGTAGAAATATTTGATGAAAAAAACACCTGCCTTTCCCCGGGGGAAATAGGCGAGATCGTGATCAAGGGCGATACCATGATGAAGGGATATTTTAATCAGCCAGAAGCCACCCGGCAGACCATCAGGGACGGATGGCTTTATACCGGGGATGTGGGATACCTTGATGAAGACGACTTTTTGTTTATTGTTGACCGGATCAAGGACATGATCATCAGGGGAGGCGTCAATGTATATCCCAAGGAGATTGAAGAGGTGATTTCCGGCCATCCCCTGGTCAACGAGGTGTCTGTCATTCCCGAAGCCCATGAGATCTACGGCCAGGTACCCAAAGCCTGTGTGGTGCTGCAAAGGGGGGAGAGATGTACCGGAGAAGAGATAATATCCTTTTGCAGGGAAAGAATGGCCGGCTACAAGGTTCCTGAAAAAATAGAGTTCAGGGCAGGGTTGCCCCTGAGTGCAGTGGGCAAGGTGTTGAAAAAAAATCTCATCCAGGAACTTGAAGAGGAAAAGAGTGCCGATCCCGTACACTGCGCCCCTTTGTTTGAGGGAATGATCAAGAGGTTTTTGCCTGACAAGGCCGTGGGGGTAAGCGCAAGCGTCAGTTACAATATCACCGGCAAGGGGGGTGGTTTGTGGACGGTGAGTGTTGAAAATTCAACCATTTGCCTGACAGAGGAAATTTTAAAATTTCCGACGGTTTATATTGTTGCCAGGGACTGTGATTACTTTGATGTGGCAACCGGCAGGCTGGATGGGCTGACAGCTGTTTTAACCGGTAAGATGAAAATAGAAGGGGAGATCAATTTCATGGGAGAGTTTAAAGAGATGCTCGCCCCGATACAAATGACTGAATAAAAAATAAAGTACTGAGGAGTAAATAATGGCATTGCGCACAGCAGACGAATATAAACAGGGGTTAAAAGACGGCCGCAGGGTTTTTCTCATGGGCAAAAAGGTTGAAGATGTGACCTGTGATCCCTATATCAAGGTAGGGGTTGAAACGGCTGCCTTTGATTTTCTCATGGCCCATGATCCTGCAATGAGAGAAAAGGCAATTATGGCTGATCCTGAAACAGGAGAGGATATCAGTGCCTATTTTGAACTGCCTGATTACCCGGGTCATGTTGCCAAAAGGCACGAACTTATTAAAGCGGCCTGTTATTATGCCCAGGGTGCAATCCCTTTTGTAAAGGATGTGGGAAGCGATATCATCAACGGCCTTACCGTGGCGGCAAGGCTCATGGGCAATAAAGACTATTTAACGAGAATTAACGATTACAGGTCCTATTGCGCCAGAAACGATATTTCCATTGCAGGGGCTGTCACTGATGTCAAAGGCGACAGGCTCAAAGGGCCCAGTGAGCAAAAAACCCCTGACTACTATTTAAGGGTGGTGGATGAGACCGATGATTCTATTGTTGTATCAGGTGCCAAAGCCCACATCACGGCCGGCCCCTATTGCGACGAAGTTCTTGTGATTCCCTGCCGGAATCTGACCCAGGCGGATAAAGCCAATGCCGTTTCCTTTGCAATCCCTTTGAATGCTCCCGGCATCACACAGATCTGCAGGCCAAACTTCAGATATGAGGATATTCACCACTTCCCCACTTCCCATCCCAAGAGAGGGCATCTTGAGTCCCTGCTTATTTTTGACAATGTAAGCGTCCCCAAAGAAAGGGTTTTTATGCTGGGAGAATGGCAGTTTGCCCAGTATGTTGCCTATGCATTTTCAGCTTTTCACAGGTATACGGCAGTGACCTATAAGATCCCCATTCTTGAGTATATGACGGGACTTGGCCTACTTGCCGCCGAAGCCAACGGAATTGCGAAGGCCTCCCATATCAAAGAGAGAACCATTGATATGATCAACTATACCGAAACCACCAAAGCCCTTGCCAAGGCAGCGTCCATGGACCCCGAGGATTTCGGCGGATCAAAACTTTTTGTGCCCAACAGGCTGACCTCAAACATGGCAAAGCTTCATTTTGCCGCCAATTTTCATGAATTTGTCAGAAATATCCAGGATATTGCCGGGGGACTTCTAGTGACCCAGCCCACCTACCAGGACTGGAAGCACGAAGAACTGAACCCCTATCTTGAAAAATATATGGGCGGTGCCGGTGAATATACGGCTGAAAAACGTCTCAAGCTCATGAGCATGCTCCATCATATGGTAGCCAGCGATTTTGCAGGATGGCACGAGGTCTGCACCATCCATGCAGAAGGCTCTTTTGCAGCCCAGCGGATGATGCTCTATGCGGAAGCCCCCATGGAGATGTACAAGGAAAAAGCAAGAAAAGTAATTGGCATCTGAGTATAAAATCAGGTTGATAGAATTAGGTTGATAGAATTAGGCATCTAAAAAAATCAAAAATTAAGGAGAAAAAAAGGTCATGTTTAAAACATCTATTTGTGATCTGTTCAATATAAAATATCCCATTATTTTAGGGGGGATGCTCTGGGTGGGCAAAGCCGATCTGGTTGCAGCGGTATCAGATGCAGGAGGCCTGGGGGTTTTAGGCGCAGGCGGCATGACAATTGAGGAGATCCAATCCGAATTTGAAATCGTAAAAAGTAAAACAGACAAACCCTTTGGTGTCAATATCCCTCTGGTAAGGCCTGATTCCCAAGAGATGATTGATGGGGCGATTAAAGCCGGGGCCACGGTGATTGTCACCTCGTCTGGAAGTCCGAAAAAATTCACCAAAATGATCCAGGAGAGAAACTGTTGTGTCATGCATGTGGTGGCCAATGTCAAATTTGCCCAAAAATGCCAGGAAGCAGGCGTGGACGCCATAGCCGCAGAGGGGTATGAGGCAGGGGGACATAATGGCCGGGATGAAATCACCACCATGGCGTTGATTCCCCAGATTGTTGAGGCGGTGGATATTCCTGTGGTTGCCGCCGGCGGTATCGCAGACGGAAAAGGATTTGCAGCCGCTCTCTGTCTGGGTGCCCAGGGCGTACAAATGGGAACACGATTTGTTGCAGCCCATGAATCTGCAGCCCACGAAAATTTCAAGGAAGCATTATTGAAAATAGATGATAATGGTACCTGCATTACTGGTAGAACCACCATAGGACCGACCCGGGCCATAAAAAACCAGCTCACCGACATGATCATCAAGGCGGAAAGCGATGGTGCAAGTTCTGAAGAACTTTTTGAAATGATAGGTGAAGGACGCTCCATAATGGCCTGTATTGAAGGTGAGTGTGAGCAAGGTTCCATGTACTGCGGTCAGATCGGCGGAAAAATCAAACAACTGAAAACATCCAAACAGATCATTGAAGATATTATTGCCCAAGCTCAAATAGTTGTTGAGCAGCTTTCTTTTTTTATTCAATCATAAGTTTTCATAACGGAGGCAGCAAATGTCCGGCCCCAACAAAAAGCCTGAAGAAAATAATTCAAAGAAAAAAGAAAATAATATGAATCTAAAAAATACAAACCCAAAAAATACAAACCGGATCGCCATCATAGACGGTTGCAGAACTCCTTTTTTACGTTCCGGTACAGGATTTGCCAAACTGATGGGATGGAAGCTTGGATCCTATGCAGTCCAGGGGCTTTTAGCAAGATCCGGCATCTCCTATGGCCTTATTGACCAGGTGATCATGGGGTGTGTTGCCCCGGATATTGCAACCACTAACATTGCAAGGGAGATCGCCCTGGGTGCAGGCCTGGCCGAAACTGTGCCCGCCCACACCTGCACGGTTGCCTGTATCTCGGCAAACCAGGCCATTACCAATGGTGCTGCTCTGATCGGGTCGGGTCATGCAGATATCATTGTGGCAGGGGGGGTGGAAACCTTTTCCGATGCAGATATCAGGATTTCAAAAAAATATAGAAAATTTTTGCTTGATCTTGGCATGTACAAACGTCCCAAAACCATTATGGGCAAATTAAAGCTTTTAGAAGGGATGACCCCCCTTGATTTTATCAAACCGGAAAAACCCGCCATCTCGGAATATTCCACCGGAATGATCATGGGTGAAAATGCAGACAGGCTCAGCAAAAGGATTGGCATTACCCGGAAACGTCAGGATGTCTATGCTGAGATGTCCCACAAAAGAGCGGTTCAGGCACAAAATGATGGCCAATTTGACCAGGATATTATCCCGGTTGTCCTGCCCGGAACCGACAAGGTTTTTTATGAAGACAATGGTCCGAGAAAAGATGCAACCGCCATGAAGCTTTCCGGCCTTAAACCACCCTTTGATCGGAAAAACGGAACGGTCACGGCAGGAAATTCATCCTTTCTGACCGACGGCGCTTCTGCCGTGCTTCTCATGGGCGAAACAAAAGCAAAGGAACTGGGACTGACACCCATGGCCTTTATCAAATCCTTTGCCTACTCAGCCCAGGATCCTGTTGAAGAACTGCTGCTGGGGCCTGTGTTTTCCATGGCAAAGGTGTTGGAAAAGCAAGGATTGTCCTTTGATGATATCGGAGTTCTGGAAATCCATGAGGCTTTTGCCGCCCAGATGCTGGCCAATATCGACTGTATTGAGTCAGATGAGTTTGGACAAAAGAAACTGGGTCTTTCCAAAAAATTAGGCTCGGTTAACATTAAAAAGCTGAATCTTTACGGCGGTTCACTTTCCATAGGTCATCCATTCGGTGCCACCGGGGCCAGGCTTTTA
This sequence comes from Desulfobacteraceae bacterium, assembly GCA_016744295.1. Taxonomy (GTDB): domain Bacteria; phylum Desulfobacterota; class Desulfobacteria; order Desulfobacterales; family Desulfobacteraceae; genus NBML01. The sequence continues at coordinate 44,861 of JADGEQ010000031.1, forward strand.
ACCACCTGTGCAAGAAGAATGAAAGCTGAAAACCAGCAATACGGCATTGTATCAGGCTGTGCAGCAGGGGCTGTGGGAAATGCCATTCTGCTTGAGAATTCTTAAACGTGAACGGAGAAAAAGCCATGAAATACCTGAATATTAATAAAACAGATGACAATATACTGATCCTTACTCTGGACTGCCCGGACACCTCTGTAAACATATTTTCATCGGAACTTTTCAAGGAAGTTGAATCCGTCATAGATGACATAGAAAAAGATGTCAGGATCAAGGGCCTTGTTCTTACCAGTGCAAAAAAGGATACCTTTATTGCAGGGGCTGATCTTGAAGAGATTAAAAAGATGACGACCAAAGAAGAGGTGACAACCTATGTAAGTCGTGCAAATACACTTTTAAACAGGATAATTGGATGGCCTAACCCTGTTGTCTGCGCCATCCATGGTTCCTGCATGGGCGGCGGGTTTGAGCTTGCTCTGGCCGCAGATTACAGGATCGCCTCAAATTCCACCAAAACCGTGTTTGCGCTTCCTGAAGTGCAGTTGGGACTTTTCCCTGCTGCCGGCGGCACCCTGCGGCTCCCCCGACTGATCGGCCTTCCCGAAGCCCTTCCCCTGATTCTGGCAGGCAAACAGATCAGGGTTAAACAAGCAAAAAAACTGGGGATTGTGGATGAAATTGTTCATCCCCACGGCATGGCAGATGCGGCCGTTAAGATTGCGGTCAGGCTCGGTAAAAAAAAGATTAATAACAAAAAAATCAAACGCTCAATCATAAACAAAGCCCTTGAAAAATTTAAGGTGGGCCGCACTTTTGTTTTCAGCCAGGCCCAAAAAGGGGTGATCAAGCAGACCCGTGGTCTCTATCCGGCCCCCCTTGAAATCATAAAGTCCATTCAATACGGTTTTGAAAATACAATTGAAGCCGGGATAAAACAAGACATCCAGCGGTTTTCAAAACTGGTTCTTTCCCCGGAGTCAGATGCATTGACCCATCTGTTTTTTGCCATGAACAAGAGAAAAAAGAACCCGATGGAAGACAAGGCGATTCAGGTGAAAAAACTGGGAATTCTGGGCGCAGGGCTCATGGGGCACGGCATTGCAGGGGCGTCCACAGATCTTGTGGACACCATACTTTTAAAGGATACCTCCCTTGAAAATGCAGCCAAGGGAATCAAAGAGGTGACCAAAGGGCTTGCCATCCGGGCAAAATCCGGGGGGATCACAAAATTTGAACAGGAGAAAATGTCACATAAGCTCATCCCCTGCAAAGATTATACTGGCTTTGCAGGAACCGATCTTGTCATTGAAGCGGTTTTTGAGGACCTAGCGCTAAAGAAAAAAATTTTGAATGATGTTGAAGCGGTCTGTGGTGAGAAAACCATATTTGCATCCAATACATCTTCTCTTCCCATCACTCAGATTGCAAGGGACTGCAAACGTCCTGAAAACGTGATCGGCATGCACTACTTTTCTCCTGTCAGAAGCATGCCCCTTCTTGAGATCATCACAACCGACAAAACAGCGGACTGGGTTACGGCCACGGCCATTGATTTTGGCATCAAACAGGGAAAAACCTGCATTGTCGTAAAAGACGGGCCGGCTTTTTACACCACCCGCATCCTGGTTCTCATGCTCAATGAAGCCATGCTCCTGGTTGAAGAAGGGGTTGATATCCATACCATTGATGATGCCATGATGAAATTCGGATATCCTGTGGGTCCCATCACCCTGGTGGATGAAGTGGGCATGGATGTCGGGGTCCATGTGGGCGAAGTCATGGAGAAATCCATTAAAGACCGCAACATTAAAACATCCTCTGTGCTGGCTAAATTATATGAGCAGGGATTTTTGGGAAGAAAAAACAACAAGGGCTTTTACAAGTACAAGGGCAAGGGCAAGGGCGGGAAAAAGCCTGCCAACCTCGACGTCAATAAAATCCTGAAAACCAAACCGCTTAAAAATGTTGATATTGAAGAGGTCCAGCACCGCGTCAGTCTGGCCATGGTGAACGAGGCGGTGCTATGTCTTGAAGAGGGAATCATTGCAACGCCTGAAGACGGTGATGTCGGTGCCATCCTGGGTCTTGGCTTTCCACCTTTCAGGGGCGGCCCCTTTCGGTATGTGGATAGTGCAGGCATCGCCTCTATCACATCGAAAATGGAAGAATTGGCCAGAAAATACGGGCCTAGGTTTACACCTGCAAAACTTCTTTTGGATATGACAGACAAAAAGGAAAAGTTCTACAAATAGATATGGAAAACTATTTTAAAGATAAAAGTTTTATCGTTACAGGTGCAAGTTCAGGTATCGGACGCGCTCTGTCCATACTCCTGGCCCAAGAGGGCGCAAATGTCGCTATCATGGCCCGGACAGAATCAAAACTTGAACAATTGAAAGCAGGACTTGGAAAAGACCTTTTGATAGTTCCGGGTGATGTGACAAGCCAGGAAGACTGTAAAAATGTGGTACAGGCCACAATTGATTCCTACGGCAAACTGGATGGACTGATCCATAATGCCGGTGTCAGCATGCGGGCCACTGCCGCTGAAACAAGGGTTCAAACCTATAGGAAGCTTATGGAGGTTAATTTTTTTTCCATGGTTTTTTTATTTCAGGAAGCCCTGGCGCAGATTGAAAAGACAAAGGGGCATATTGTGGCCGTGTCCAGTATGATGGGGCGGTATTCGACCCAGGAACGATCCGGTTATAATGCCAGCAAACATGCGTTGCAGGGATTTATGAACTCTGTCCGTCTGGAAATCATGGACAAGGGTATCCACGTCATGGTGGCAAGTCCCGGGTTTGTAAAAACAAGTGGGTCATTAAATGCATTAACGGCAGACGGTACTCCCTACGGCAAAATGGATAGTGCTATTTCAGGGGGCCTTGATCCCAAAAAGGCGGCCCAAATAATCCTGTCTGGCATTGAACATCGCAAGCGGGATGTTTTTCCGGGCGGGCCAAAAGAGAAATTAGGGCTCTTCTTAAGTAAATGGGCGCCCAGCATGCTTGACAAAACCCTTGTTAAATCAAAAATAAAATAAACAGGAGGCCAACCCCGTGAAAAATATTAAAGGAAGTATCGCGCTTGTAACCGGTGGATCCAGGGGAATTGGCCCCCATATCGCGCGCTTCCTGGCAAAAGAAGGGGTAAACATTGCCCTGACCGCCAGGACGAAAAAAGCCCTTGATGAAACCATAGACTCCCTTGCCCCGTTCAATATTGAGGCAAAGGCATTTCCGGCCGACCTGACAGATGCCGTATCAAGGACAACGCTTCTTGAAAACATAAAAAATCATTTCGGCCCCATTGATATTTTGATCAACAATGCCGGCATGGAATGGGTATGCGCCTATTCCGATATGAGTCCTGAACAGATAAAGACCATGATCCAGACCAATATGATCGCTCCCATGCTTCTTGCACGCATGGTGATCCCTCAAATGGTTAATCAAAAAAAAGGGCACATTGTCACCATGTCTTCTTTGGGCGGTAAAAAAGGCTCCCCGTACTCTGCCACCTATGCCGGCACAAAAGCCGGTCTGATCCAGTGGACCAGCGGTATCAGGCAGGAATTGAAAGGAAGCGGTGTCAGTGCTTCGGTCATCTGCCCCGGGTTTGTCTCTGAATCCGGCATGTTTGCGGTTTACGAAAAAAAAGCCCCCAAAATTACAGGGGAAACCACCACTGAAAAGGTTGCCCAGGCAGTGATCCGGGCCATTAAAAAAGATATACAGGAAATTATTGTCAATCCAGGGCTTATCTGGCCCATGGTAATGCTTGATGCCATAGATCCCGGGATCATGTGCTGGGTGCTTCGAAAATTTGGTGTGTATGACTTCTATAGAAAACAGGCTGAAGAAAACCAGAGCCGGGAGGAAACTCTTTGAAAACAGCACTTGTCACAGGCGGCACAGGATTTTTGGGACAAAACCTTGTACAGCAGCTTATTGATAAGAAGGTTCAAGTTGTTGTCTTTGATTTGAGACCGTCAAAGGCAAGTATGTTCAACTCAAAAAAGGTTCACCTGATTGAAGGTGATATCCTCGACAGGCAGGCCTGTAATCTTGCCATACCCGAAAAGGTTGATGCGGTGTTCCATTTGGCAGGAAACACCAGTCACTGGAAATATGGGGATGATCTTCAGACAAGAATCAATGTCATCGGCACAAAAAATATAGTGGAGGTAGCCCTTAAAAAAAAGGCAAACCGTTTTATCCATACCTCAAGCATTGCAGCATTCGGGTTTCAGCCGGATACAATCACAGAACAATCCGACTCCACGGCTAAAGGGTCCGGTATCAATTATTTTAGAACCAAATATCTTGCAGAACTTGAAGTGCAAAAAGGCATCAAAAAGGGGCTTGATGCCGTTATCCTCAATCCGGCCAATATTATCGGGCCCTATGATTCTTCGGGTTGGTCCAGAATGTTCTTTTTGATCGACAAGGGAAAACTTGCCGGTGCGCCTCCCGGCTCTGCATCCTTTTGCCATGTTCATGAAGTTGCAAAGGCCCATATTACCGCCGTTGAAAAGGGAAGATGCGGCCATAACTATCTTCTGGGAGGTGCTGATGAGACCTGGCTTGAGTTTACAAATGAAATTGGCAGTATCCTGGGGCGTAAAACCCCGAACAGACCTGTCCCTTCCTTTGTGTTAAAAACCCTGGGACGTCTATCATCCTGGATATCAGGCCTGACAGGCAGGGAGCCCGACGTGACAACCGAAAAAGCATTGCTTGTCAGCTCCGATCTTGTCTGTACATCAAATAAAGCAATTAAAGAGTTAGGATTTTCCCCTGTTCCTCTGAAAGCCATGTTAGAGGACTGCTACACCTGGCTTGTAAGGGAGAAGTTGATTTAATCACAGACTATAGAACAGATAAATGAAAATCATGAGTACGAGGTGTACAAGGAGTATGCGACGCTATCCTAAAAGGCAGACTGCGGGGTTGTTGATGTCCAGCAAGCAGGCAACCAGGCAGTCGTCTACCCCGGTGCATTTTGCGAAAATCCGGTTGGCCATCTCTTGCCCATTTTGAACCAGTTGTCGGGTATCTGCCTTATTGAACAGGACAATTTTTTTCATATTTTTTGAACTGTTTTTAAAGAGTCCCTGGGAAGATGCCACCAATGAGATCAGGTGTTCCGGCCCTATAATCTCCCCGGAACCCAGGTTTGTTACGGCTGAAAAGTGTTCTGGTCTGTGGACGGTTTGACTGTTCATGGGGTTACCCAGGCAGTCCAGGCCGATACAGCCGATTACCATATCTGTCCAGCCGGGGATCACGGGTTCATGGGCAGCAGGTGCTTTTATCGGCAGCCTTCTTGAGCCATCGGCCTCAATGAGAATAAAATCAAAAGAATGATTTTTCCGCACCTCTGCCAGTGTTCCAGGGGTATATCCCTTCAGTTTGTTGGTTTTTGGATCATGGCTTTTGGCAGCCACCACGATCTGCCCGGCCTTTGGAGGGCATTGGAAGGGTTCCATGGTTTCGTCTATTATCAGCTGGTCATAGGGCTGGCTGCCGCGGTCGGGATGGAAGATAGCCGTTGTGGTGGTGACCAGTACGGAAAAGTTTTGACCCGCCAGTTCCGTTGCCAGGGCAAAGATCATGGATGTTTTGCCCCCGCCCCCCACAAAACAAAGCGTCATGCCCTTTGTCAGGGGCAGGGCCTGGGTAATTTGCATCCTATTTTTTCTCCCTTTGGCAAAGACGTTTATAATCTTCCGGGGTATCCAGATCAAAACAGACGGCGTCGGTGTTCACAGGAACCCGAATAATATTTTCAGGGTGGGTTTTGAACAGGGCCCGGCCGCCGGTATCCCCGGTGAGCCGGTCTAATTTTGGGAAAAAATGGCGGCCAAAGATCACTGGGTTGCCCTGCCGGCCCTGGAAGGTGGGAATCACAATGGCCCGGTTTTTATCAATCGGGTTGGTATGAGCCTGGTTGGTATGAGCCTGGTTGGTATTGGGAAGGTCGGTATTGCCCCGACTGGTAAAGGCTTGAATCAGTGTTTTGAGAATAGGGCTGGGAACCTGCGGCTGGTCCCCCAGAAGAAACATTACTCCGTCACATTGGGGGCCAACAGCGGCAAGGCCTGCTCTGATGGATGCGCTCATACCGCTTTTGTACCGGGAATTGATCACCACCCGGGTCCTGGACTCAACAATCATCTCCATGATTTTGTTGGCCTCATGCCCCAGCACAAGAATCAGGGGGTCCAGGTTGGCGGCCAGGCCGTTTTGGATTACCCATTCCAGGACGGGTAATCCCCCAAGGGACAACAATTGTTTGGTGGATCCCATCCGTGTTCCCATGCCGGCGGCCAGGATAATACCGGCTATCTTTGCAGGCTTATGGGGGCTAAAAGGCTTCATGGGGGAATTAGAGAGTCCCTTTTTTTTTGATCGGTTCTTTTTGATCGGTTCTTTCACGTATGGCCATGCAGATTTTTTCAGCTGTCATGGGAAGGGACCGTAATTGTATCCCGCCCCCATTGGCTATGGCATGGGCAATGGCCGGCGCCGGGGTGTTTATGACCACCTCGCCAATGGATTTGGCCCCAAAGGGCCCGGCAGGTTCATAACTGCTTTGGAAATCCACCCTGATTTCTCCCACATCCAGGCGGGAGGGAATTTTATACTGCATAAATGAATTGTTCATCATCTTTCCGGTTTTTCCATAGGTGATATCTTCAAACAGCGCCATGCCGATTCCCTGGACAATGCCTCCCTCTGTCTGGATCCGGGCCAGGTTCGGGTTTATGGGCGTGCCGCAGTCCACCACCCCTACAAAATCGATTACCTCGGTTTTTCCTGTTTCAAGATCCATTTCAATCTCAACAAACCCGGCCATGAACGGGGGGGGAGACACCGGGCTTGAATGGGAGTAACCGGCACTCAGGCAATTGCCGTCCCCCACCACCAGCCCCTGGGCCAGCTTGTCAAGGGGGATGCTTTTGTCTCGGTTAAAAATTTTACTGCCGTCAAATTCCAGGGTGTCCGGGTCTGATTCCAGCCGGACAGCAGCCTCCTGGATGATTTTTTTTCTTAAGTGTTCACAGGCTTTGACAACGGCCATGCCGGTCAAAAAAGTGGTGCTGGATGCATAGGAGCCGGTATCATAGGGCGAATGGTCTGTATCCACTCCATTGACAATGATTTTATTCAAGTCGCATTCCAGGCATTGGGCCGCCATCTGGGCCAGGATGGTGTCGCACCCGGTTCCCATGTCGGTGGCCCCGATCATCAGGGTATAATAGGCGTCATCCTGGAGCCGTATCTCCACAGCCGCCATATCAATGTTTGAAATGGATGACCCCTGCATGGTGATGGCCGCCCCCACTGCCCTGACCGCGCTGTCGCTTATCTGGACAAAGGGGAATTTTTTCTCCCATCCGATCATGTCCCGGCCCTTTTTGATACAGGCTTCCAGGGCGCAGGAATTCAGTTTCTCGCCGTGGTAGGCCGCAAGGATTTCTCCCTCTTCCAAAAGATTTTTCAGCCGCAATTCCAGGGGGTCCATCTTCAGCCTGTCCGCAAGCTCGTTCATGGCAGATTCCAGGGCAAAGGTTCCCTGGGTGGCCCCATACCCCCTGAAAGCTCCCGCGGATAAGGTGTTGGTGTAAACCACCTGGTAGCTGAACTTGAAGGCATTGGCCTTGTTGTAAAGGGGCATGGTTTTGTAGCCGGACAGCCCAACGGTGGTGGGGCCGTGTTCACCATAGGCACCGGTATTGGACAGGGTGTGAATATGGATGGCAAGGATTTTTCCCTGTTTGTCCGAACCGATTTTGGCCCTGATTTTCATTTCATGGCGGCTGGTACCGCCAATAAAAGATTCGGTCCTGTCAAAAATGATTTTTGCAGGCTTGCCTGTTTTCAGGGTGACAATGGCCGGGAAAAGCTCGCTGATCAAGGTCTGTTTGGCCCCGAACCCTGCTCCGATTCTCGGTTTGATCACCCGGATTTTCTGTTTGGGTAATCCCAGGGCCCTGGCTGCAATATGTCGGATATGGAAGGGGACCTGGGTGGAGCTGACGATGGTCAATCTGCCATTGTGATCCAGATATGTGTAAGTTCTGAAGGTTTCCATCATGGCGTGGCTATTGGCTTTCACATGGTAAACCTCGTCCACGATTATATCCGATGCCAGAAACTCTTGTTCTGAATCTCCGCTTTCAAACCCGCCGGAACAGCATAAATTTCTTTTTACCCCATTGCCAATGTCAAAATTAACATGGTAATCCTCTTCGGGATGGATGATGCTGGGATGATCTAAAGCCTTTTCCGGATCCAGCACCGGTTCAAACACCTCATAGGAGACCTGAATCTGTCGGATGGCATTTTCCACCTGTTTTTTTGTGGTGCCTGCAACAATGGCAACCGGGTCCCCCACATACCGGAGCAGGGGGTCAAGGATCAGTCGGTCATAGGGGCTTGGTTCTGGATAGGATTGACCGGCCATGGTAAACCGCTTGCCCGGCACATCCAGATGGGTGAGCACACAGGCAATCCCCGGCATCTTAACCGCCGAGCTGGTATCAATATCACAAATCTTTGCAAAGGCGTGGGGGCTCCTGAGAAGTTTGACAATCAGACAGTTGGTGGCAATATCATCGGTATAAACCGGCTTGCCCGTGACCAGAGCCATGGCGTCTATTTTGGGGACACTCTTGTTTACAATTTGCATGGAATATCACCCTCCCTCTGTTCTGGGATTTGTTCTGGGGTCTGTCTTGAAGATACGACCTTAAGATACTTGGTGATGGCCCGCATCTGACCAACATAGCCGGTGCAGCGGCATAGATTTCCTGCCAAATATTGCTTGATCTCTTGTGCGCTTGGATTAACAAGTTCCCTTTCCATGGCCAGTATATTCATGATAAACCCAGGGCTGCAGAATCCGCATTGCTCCGCCCCTTCATTTGCCAGAAACTGGCCCAGGGCTGTTGCCTCTTTTTCCAACCCTTCGATGGTGGTGATCTGTCGGTCCTGGACGCTTGCTGCCAGAATTGCACAGGACAGCCTGGGGTTTCCATCCACCCACACCGTGCACAATCCGCAATTGGTGGTGTCACAACCTTGCTTGAGGCTTAAAAATCCAAGCTCTCGCAGAAAGTCAATCAAAAGAAGGTCAGGTTCAATGTGCTGGGTATATGGGGTTCCGTTAATGGTACATTTTATCTGCATAGGGCTTCTATCCCTCTCTTTACCAGTATTCTTGCCAAAATTTGTCTGTATTCCCTTGTTCCCCTCTGGTTGCTGCCAAATTTCAGCTCTTCCACAACCTGGTCACAGGCTGCCTGGATTTGCTTTTTATCGGGTCTTTCCGGCAGCAGGGCCGCGGCTTTTTCTGCAAGTGTGGCCCTTGCCGGTCTGGATCCCAGACAAATTTTCCACTGGCCTTTACACAAACTGATGCCAGCCGCCAGCACAGGAAAATCCGTTGCTGTCATTCGATGGCTTTGGTAGCTGGTTTTCCAACCCTTTTTTTTGAGGGACAGCTTTATCAAAATATCTTTTTTCGGCGGCAGGGTCATAAATTTTTCCAGGGGGAGGGTGCCGCCCCGGTAAAGATGCACCCGGGTATCAAGTGCCAGCAGCGCCGTTAAAATGTCTGAAAAGCTGAATCGGGAGAACACAGAACCGCCAATGGTAGCAGAATTTCTGAACTGGACCCCGACAATATGGGCGACTGAATCGGTTAAAATGTTTCCAAAATTATTGTTGAGCAGCCTGCTGGTTTCAATTTGTCGAAGGGTGGTCATGCAACCGATTTCAACTGTGTCCTTTGTTTCCGTAATCTGATCAAGGGACAGCTTTGAAAGGTCAATGCCAGTATGATAGTTTTTTCTGCCCATGCGCATCCAGAGCAGTCCACCAAGAATGGTGTTGTCTTTGTCATGGTGCAGCAGCTTGTCGGCCTGGTCCAGGCTGTCGGCAAACCTATATTCCGTTAATCCAAACAAAATTAACTTTCCTTTTTTTAAGCCCTTTGTTTTTTTTCATGCCTTTCAGGCAAAGGGCTTGGTGACGATCCTATTTGAAATCCTGTTTACACCATGAAATATACCATAGTTCATTCAGGCTGTCATGGCCAATCATACCAGATCTTATGAGGTTTTTTGGCAAGTCTTGATTTTAGGGCACCAACAGAAAAATTTTCCCCAATCACCAGAACCTGTGAAAGGTTATTGATTCATAAATCACTTGATTCCCCAGAATATAATTCTGGCCCTGAAACCCTATATTCGGTGAGGGAAATAATAGAATAGTTTGCTCTATATTAGAAAACAACTTCTTGTTAAATAGTGTATTGTAATTACCAGGCATCCCTGATAGTGATTTGAGCGTTATCCGTATCGGTATCAACTGGCACAAGGAGCAAATTTTTAATGCAGACGAAGACACTGCAAGATGAAGCTGGGTCATTCAAAGTTTCGGTACACGAAGCCCCAAGCGTTTCCCCGGTGGTGCTTTTCGCGGTGGGCGCGGGTGGCCAGCCGGAACGTCACGCTACGCTTCTGGATGCTTTGGTTGAATCCGGCTGTACTGTTGTTGCACCGCATTTCGAGCGACTCGCTTCGCTATTTCCTATGGAAGATGAATTGATTCTCCGGGCAAGGCGTTTGTCCCTCGCACTCGACGCATTTGTTCAACCCGGCTCAACGGCGGTGGGTGTGGGGCACTCTATTGGTGCGACCACCCTTGTCGCTCTTGCGGGAGCTCAAATGTGGTTAGGGCCTGGTCGGTGCATCGATATCCCCCCGGACAGTCGATTAACTCGGATAGCCCTCTTGGCGCCACCAACCGGGTTCTTCCAAGCTCCGGGGGCACTTGATGCAGTGGGGACTCCAATTCTGGCATGGGTGGGTTCTGCGGATATCATTACTCCTCCCGCCCAAACTGTATGGTTGGCTCATGCCATGAGTGATTGGCAAACAGTTGATGTTCGCGTGACTGATGGCGCCGGTCATTTCTCGTTCATGGATCTACCGCCGCCGAATACCTCTGAGCCGTTGATAACTAAGCAGGCATTTCTTCAGGAACATTCAAGCGAAGTTTGCAAGTTCCTGGTTGGCTAAGGGGCACTGTCCAAGGCAAATGGAATGTGGCAAGCGTTATGGACAACAAGGCTTTTGCAGTGGAGCGTAAAAAGCCGCACCCGCTGAAAAGCAGGTTATAGCGCTTTGCAAAGTCTCAGCTGCCATTTGATCCCAGCCTAGCGGATGCTTTTATTTCAGCTGTAAAATGCATAGAAGGTGAACTTGTCAGGAAGTGGTAGTATTATACCGATTAAAGAAAGAGAATCTTAAGTCAGGAAACATTCATGGCCTCAATTATAAATGGTTACAACGAGTATCCCCCATCTGCCAACTTGCGAGCATACTTAGATTGCTATTGGTCATATGTAGCTGACACAACAGTACTTTTATCACATAAAACACCGATAATTCCCGATGGCTGTGTTGATATAATTTTTGATTTAAATCCCCGAACAAATCTCAAAAGTTTTGTTATTGGAGCAATGACAAAGCCCATTGTGGATAGTAGAACCAATCTTGTTGGGTTAAGATTCAAACCTGGTATGGCGTACTCTTTTATAAAAATTCCGGTAAATGAATTGACGGACTTACTTGTTGACTATTTTGAGTTTGTAGGTCAAGAAGCAAATCATCTTTCAAGCCAACTGGGCGAATTAAATTCTACAGAACACCAGATATCCCTATTGAATAATATATTTACAAAGAAGTTATCAGCACTTAATGCTTTTGAAACTCAAATGTTGCGGGCACTGAATCTTATCCAAAGCACTGGAGGTAGAATCTCTGTTAAACAAATTAGTGCGGAGGTTGGCTGGAGCAGACAACATTTTACAAGAAAGTGTTTACGCTACACAGGTCTAACTCCTAAATTCCTAAACCAAGTTATTCGCATCAAAAAAGTAATCAAACAATATAAAACTGAAAGATTTTGCAACTGGAGTCAACTATCATTTGATGGAGGGTATTACGACCAATCCCATATGATTAACGAGTTTAAAAAAATTACAGGCCTTACTCCGACTGAATTTCTCTGCAGGGCATAAATGTTCCATTTTTCCAATACATCACAGAGAATTTATTTTATGATGGTTTCTTTCATTCAATTTTCAATTATATAAAGGAAAGAAGTAAAATGATTTCTTATTGTGGTACAGATTGTTCAAAATGTGAGGGGTATCAGGCAACTCAAGAAAACAGCGATACGAAACGCAAAGAGGTCGCAGAAAAATGGACTATTCAATATAATACAGACTTAAAACCTGAGCAAATAAATTGCCATGGTTGCAAATCGGATGGTGCTAAGTTCTTTTTTTCCGAAAATATTTGCGAGGTCAGAAAATGTAACATTGAAAAGGGCACCTCGAATTGTGCTGAATGTCCTGAATACAAATGTAAAAAATTAGAAAAATTTATTGCATCAGCCCCACAAGTTGGAGAAGCCTTGGAGGCATTACGATAGTACGAGATCCCAAAAGTTATTAACAAAAGCATTTAGGTTTCAGTAAACAAGTAAAAATAAATAGAATACACACCAGCGGAGCGCAAAAAAACAGAAAAAAGCCCCAGGATTCCGGAATATCCACGGCTTATGGTTTCAATAAAGTAGATTCGTCAATCATGTTTGCCAACAACGCGTTCAACATGCAGCCTCTGGGGCTTTTTGGGATTTGTGCGTCATTGCTTCACAACCTTCCATAGAGCCATTTAATCCCCGTGGGGCCGCAGGTTCGCTTGGTGCTATACTTATAGGCTGAATACTAAGAATTGCCGATGACCCGGCTTGTGGTGGTTATTTGGCGATACACATCATCTTCGAGATCACCGATAAAGGATAGCCCAACATCCTTGTCTTCAATCCGGACGACAATTCCTTCCACTTCGATGCGGGTACCATCGGCCAGATTCAAGGTCCCTTTCACCCACCCCTTGATTATGATTTTATTCCGGTGGGAGAATTTTAGACCGCCCTTGGATATATCCTTGATTTCTAATTTTTGACCCCTGGTTCGAAATGTTGGCCGCATTGCGGTTGGATAAGTACTACGCATGTGTTTTCTATTTTCGATGCCGGTATATTCGGTGTTTCCCATCAGATACCCCCTTGCCTTCAGTTGTTTGGTGGGCTTTCTTAGTAGAATAAGGCCAGAATTCGCTTTCTGTCAAGAAATTATAAAAATCGCGCTTTCTAAAAATACGATCCGGATTTAACGCATCATTAAAGCCCTTCGAAAAGCAGGGTTATCCGAATTCTGAATAACAGGAATAATCTAGTGATTTTTTTTAACCTTTTGTTTATTGAGTTTTTTGTTTCATACTTGAATGACAAGACACCCTGTGCCATATTCTGTGTAGCCAGTTGATGATAGGCATACACCCATCAGGAAAGCAAATTGCCGGAGCCCTAAATATGAACCGGATGAACCTGATGAATCGGATGGATCAACAAATTCAGGAGAGACATCATGCCGTTCAAAGTTGAAAAGCAGACAAAATGTGATGTATTGATAATTGGGGGCGGAGGAGCAGGGCTGAGAGCCGCCATCGCGGCCGCATATGCCAAGGCGGATGTATTGATGGTGTCAAAAGCACGAATGGGGTATGCGAACAACACCTATCTGTCCAAAGGCATTGTTGCCGCTTCGGGTTGGGGAGACCCAAAGGACGGCCCGGATGTCCACGGAGAAGACACCCGGGCCGGCGGCCGGTATCTGAACAATCCGGGCATGGTGGCTCGGTTTGCCGAAAAAATCTACTCGGAAACCCGTCAGCTCATCGAGTGGGGCGCTGAATTTAACGCAGATGAAAAGGGCAGACCCACGGTGATGAAAATTCCGGGACATACCCATGCCCGTCATCTGTTTGGGAAACACTGGAAGGGCAGTGATTTGATTCTTCCTTTAAGGCGCAAGGCCGAACAAATGGGCGTCCGGTTCCGGGAACACTCGTTTGTGACCTCTCTGGTGCTGTCTGGCGGTCGGGTTGCAGGGGCGACTGCCCTGTCCTCGGACAATGCGTTTTTATCGGTTGAAGCCAAAACTGTGGTTTTGGCCACCGGCGGTTTTGGTCAGGTGTTTTTGAATACCAACAATGCCCCGGGAATTACCGGGGACGGCCAGGCATTGGCCTATGAAGCCGGTGTGGACCTCCAGGATATGGAATTTGTCCAGTTTTACCCCACAGCCTTGGGAAAACGCGGCAGCCGCTTGTTTCTGTACGAGCGTATTCTGGTTCAGGAGGGGGTTTGTTTGAAAAATGGTGTTGGCGACGACATATTAAAGAAAAACGGCTATCAGATGCCCAATGAGATCTCACGGGATCAATTGGCCCAGGTCATGATGAAAGAAAGTCTGGAGGCGCCGGGGCAACCCATTTTTATGGATATGGAAGGTTTGCCACAACAAACAGCCACGGAATTGGCTGCGCTGCTGCCCCCCGCCTATTTTGAGGGTAAACGGGTATTTCCAGTGGTGCCCACCACCCATTTCTGCATGGGCGGTGTGGTGGTGGACAAGGCTTGCGAAACCTCTTGTCCAGGGCTTTTTGCCGCCGGAGAGGTATGTGCCGGTGCCCACGGGGCCAACCGCCTGGGGGGCAATGCCCTGGCAGAGGTGATTGCCATGGGAAGCCTGGCCGGAGAGGCAGCAGCCCAAAAGGCCAAAGCGATTGACCCGATTGACCCGATTGACCAGGCGGGCGGATTCAGCCGGTTGGTTCAGGAAGAGAAAAACCGTCTGGAACATTTATTTTCAGATCAAGGCCGCCCACCAACCGATCAGATACGGGTGCTCAAAGAGATCATGTGGGAAAATGCCGGGATCCTCCGGGATCGTCAATCCCTGGAAAAAGCCCTGGCTCTTCTGGAAAAACAGGAAGGTAAGACGAGCAGAATCAATACCCCTGGGGATCTGATCCGGTTTCTGGAGTTCAGGAGTATGCGCTTGATGGGGGAAATGATTTGCCGGTCTGCCCTGAAAAGGACTGAAAGCCGGGGGTCTCATTTCAGGAATGATTTCCCCCGGGAAAATGACCAAGACTGGCTGAAAAACATCCGGGTTGGTAAAAAGGGTTCTGTTATGGGGTTGAATCAGGTCAGGGTTCCGGACTCGGATTGATTTATTTTGGATCAAGGTTGAACAGAATATCGTTTTCCAGATAAACCTGTTCCAATTGTTTCTGGTACTCTGACAGTTCTTCTCCTTTTCGGCTGGCCAATTCCTGGACAATATACTGAATCGCCGTCAGCATGCCGGATACATTGCCGATGAAAGGGATGGACAAAGAGGGGACCACAAGGGAGAGGTCGGCAAACTGGATCATTGGCGCCAAATTGCTGTCGGTCATGGTGAGCAGGGTGTGGCCGCTGCGGCGGATCATCTTGCTTAACTTGAGCAGTTCATTGGGGTAGCGGGTGGTGGCGGTCAGGATCACCAGGCTGTTGGACCGGGCATTGGCCAGCATGTCAAAGGAGGTGCTGTCACTGCCTTTGATGATGTGAATTCCCTTTCGAATCTTGGTCAGGGACCAGCCTAGATAATAGGCAAATGTGTAGGAGAGCCTTGATCCTACTACGTACACGGTGTCGTATTTTTCAAGGTGGTCGACAAATTGGTTCATTGTTTCAATATTAATATTTTCATAAAGATATTTCAGATTGTTCAATTCTTCGGTAATGCCCAGATGAAGGCGATCCGTTCCCTGTTCTTTGAGTCCTTTGATAGCAGCTCTTTCAGGAAGAGAAAGCCCTGTGTTGACAAAATCCTTCAATGCTTCCTGGAAATAGGAGTATCCTTTGTATCCAAGGGTGCTGACAAAGCGGACAACCGTGGCTTCACTGATCTCGCAGGTTTCTGCCAGTTCTTTTGTGGTCATGAACACAACCTTGGACGGGTTCTGGATGATATAGGTTCCAAGGGCCTGGGCCTTGGGGGTAAGGGAATCAAGCTTACTTGAAATACCGCTGATGACAGGGTGAGATGCCGGATCATTCATAATGTATAAAGCCTATTTGTTGTTTCTTGTATCTTATATAAAGATGGATACAAAATTGATGGTAATTAATCAAAAGTTAACTGATATTTATAATAGGGGCAGGGGGATGTCAAGTGGTCATGAAAGAAATCATGTCATTTTAAAAAAAAATGCTTGACAGGATTTCTTTCATGACGTAGTGATTGAAATGGATCCATAATAATTTGACAACAATTCATAATTTTAAGAGAAGGCTAATGTTTCTAAAAAACAAACCCATGTGGGGAAAAAAGACCAAGCTTAAATCAAGTTATGACGTGGTATTAATAGGCGGCGGGCTTCACAACCTGGCAACAGCCTATTATCTTGCAAAGGAGCATGGCATTACTGATATAGCGATTATAGAGAAAAACTATATCGGATTTGGTGGTGCTGGAAGGAATACGGCTATTGTTCGTGCCAATCAGCGAACACAGCATAACGTTCCCCTTTACAAGGAAGCCCTTGATCTCTGGCCGGTTCTCACCAAGGAACTGGATTACAATTTAATGTTTAACAATTGCGGTAACCTCAATCTGATGCATTCGGAAGCAGCCATGAAAGCGGCTAGGATGACCATTGCCACAGCCCAGTTCCATGGCGTGGAAAGTCATCTTATCGATGCAAAAGAGGCAAAGGAATTGGTTCCTGCATTGAATATCTCAGAGGATATTACATTTCCCATTCATGGGGCCATGTTTCATCCTCCCGGGGGAGTTGTCCGCCATGATGCCGTGGTCTGGGGACTTGCCAGGGCAGCTGCCAAAATGGGTGTTGAAATTCACCAGCAGACAGAAGCCTTGGATATCGGTACCCAGAACGGCAAGGTAACTTCCGTTACCACCAGCCGTGGCACCATTAACACCAAACAGGTGTTGATCTCAGCCGGTGGCTATTCAGCCGCTTTGATTTATCAGATGATGGGCATTAAATTACCCATCAGTGTTTTGACCATCCAGGCAATGGTGACCCAGCCTCTAAAACCTGTTTTGGACCATGTTGTGTCTTCCGGGGCCTACCATTGTTATGCCAACCAGACCCTGAAAGGTGAAATCGCAACCGGTGCCCACATGGACCCATGGCCAAATTATACCACCTTGAATACGGCCCATTATATAAAACACCAGGCCGAAGCCCTGTCTGAATTTCTGCCCTGTCTGAGGGGAGTTCGCTTCATGAGAATCTGGGGGGGACTTGCGGATATGACACCGGATATGGCGCCCATCATGGATGGTAACGAACAGGTCGAGGGATTTTTCATGGACTGCGGCTGGGGTTACTTTGGCTTTAAATCCTGTTCCGCCGTTGGGAAACATATGGCTTCATATATGGCTACCAACACCTGTCCCGACATTTTGAAACCCTTTGCTCTAAAACGATATCAAGAGCACAAGCTAATGGGTGAAACCGCAGCGCTTGTAAATTACAGCCCAGATAATTAGCCGCAATCAGGCATAAGGAGAGAAAAGAATGGCATTAACAATCACATGCCCAATTTGCGGGAAAAGAAACGGGTATGAATTTAAATTTGGCGGAGAGGAAAAGGGTCCAAGGCCCGAGGAAAAGGATCTGACGCCTGAAGCCTGGTGTGAATATGTGCACATGAATAAATGTGTTGCCGGAGTCCAGGAAGAGTGGTGGTTTCACAAAGACGGCTGCGGATCATGGTTTAAAATTAGCCGGGATACAACCACAAACCTTGAGCAACCAGTAAAAGTTGACCAAGTCCAAAAGGTAAAAAATCAGGAGGCAAAAAATGATGACCAGGTTTAATCATCTGCCGACATTGAAAATAGATGCTGGTAAAAAACTTGCCTTTATATATAAAGGGAAAAAATATTACGGCGTACAGGGAGATACCGTTGCCAGTGCTCTTTTTTCAAACAAGGTAAGAATATTCGGCAGAAGCTTGAAATATCACAGACCCAGGGGGCTTTACTCTCTTGACGGCGAATGCAGCAATACCTGCATGGAGGTGGATGGTATCCCCAATGTCAGGAGTGAAAACACCCAGCTTTGCGATGGTATGGTCATCAAAGAACAGAATGTCAAAGGCTCTGCAGAAAATGATATGATGGGCTTTCTTGACAAGATGGACTGGATGATGCCGGCGGGATTTTATTATAATGTTATGCACAAGCCCGCAAAGATCTGGCCCCTGGCAATGAAACAGATCAGAAAAGCTGCCGGACTTGGCAAAATCAGTCCTGATTTTGAAATGCCCGGAAAATTTGACGAGATTTTTCTGAACACAGATGTCTGCGTCATCGGCGGCGGACCTTCCGGAATGATGGCAGCCCTTGCCGCGGCAAAAAAAGGACTGAGGGTTATCCTGATGGAGTCCCGGCCCTGGCTGGGGGGATTTTTTGAGTATCGGTCAACCAAGTATAAGGATCGTCAGACACTCAATGAAAGGGCGCTTTATCTTGCAAATGAAGTAAAGGCTGAAGCCAATATCCGTTTGTTTACCAACACCTCCTGTGTGGGAACCTATAACAACAACCTTATTACCGGATTTCAGATCGGTCAAAAAGAGGATGTATTTGATCAGCGGTATATTGAAATAAGAGCCAAAAGCGTTGTTTCTGCAGCCGGCTGCATCGAAAGACCCTTGATCTTTGATAACAATGAAAGACCCGGTGTCATGCAGATAGGGTGTGCCCTTCGCATGGCCAAAACCTATGGACAATTGCCCGGTAAACAAGCTGTTTTCAGTATCGGTCACGACCTTGGTCTTGAAGCGGCCCTTGAGCTCCATGCCCTTGGCCTTTCCATTGCCTGTCTTGCCGATATCAGGGAAGATGGTCAGTCTCCTGAACTGCTGAAAAAAATCCAGGAGAAAAAAATTCCCTTTCTCAAAGGGTGGGTGGCAACAAAGGCCCAGGGCAGAAAAGTGGTGCGAAAGGTTAGCCTTTCCACCATTGACGGCCAGATTTCAAAAACTTTTGATTGTGATCTTATTGTGGCCTCTGCCGGCATGACGCCTGTCACAGGGCATATCACCGTGGCCCAGGGCACGCTTAAATATGATAATTATACCGGTTTTTTTCTTCCCGATGCAATGCCTGAAAAAATGCATGCTGCGGGACGTATCCTAGGACTCAATGATCCGCTTTCAGTTGAAGCCTCGGGAACCCTTGCCGGAATGAAGGCTGCCTTTGATTGTGAAAGCTGTTCCATCCAGGAAATCGGGGATGCCAAAAAAGCCCTTGAAAACCTTCCTGGACCGGTTCGGGGAACAAAACTGGTCACAGCCCCTGTGAAGGGGAGGAAAAGTTTCATCTGTTTTGATGAAGATGCCACCATTAAAAATATCAAACAGGCCATTGAAAAGGGCTTTGATATGCCCGAGTTGATCAAGCGGTTTACAGCCACGGGTCTAGGACCTGGACAGGGCGGTATTCCAGGGCATAACCTGCCCTTGTATGTGGCCAAATACCAGGGGTTGCCCGATGTTTCCATCAGGCCTACCAATGTGAGACCTCCTTTGGTGCCAACATTGATCGCAACCTATGCCGGTACCAATCACAATATGTTCAAAATAACGCCCATGGATGAGATGCAGAAGCGAGACGGCGGCGTTTTTAGAAATATTGGGGTTTGGCAGAGAGCCCGTTATTTTTCCTCTGATTATACCTGTAAACGAGAGATTGAAAATGTCAGAAACAATGTGGGCATACTGGATGGGTCCACCCTGGGTAAAATAAGGATCTTCGGACCTGATGCCCTAAAGGCGCTCCAGCGGGTATTTGTGTCTGATATGTCCAAGGTAAAAGAAGGCCGGGTCAAATATTCGGCCATGTGTAATGAGGATGGGTGTGTCATTGATGACGGGGTTGTGGTCAAGCAGGGTGAAAATGATTATTATTTCACCACATCAACCGGCCGGGCGGGACAAACCGTTGAATGGCTCAGATACCATACCCGGTATGACGGATGGGATTTTGCCATGGTCAACCTGACCGATTCCCTTGGCGTGATCAATCTGTCCGGACCCAATGCCAGAAAAGTTCTTGAAAAAATAGTGGATGCTGATATGTCCAATGAAGCCTTTGGGTTCTCTCAATACAAAGAGTTCAAAGTTGGGGATACCGTCCCCGTCAGGGCAATGCGTCTGGGATTTGTGGGAGAGCTTTCCTATGAACTTCATGTACCCTCTTCTTATATGAAGGCTGTCTGGCTCATGCTCAATGAGGCCGGTAAAGAGTTCGATATTCAGAACTTTGGGGTTGAAGCCCAGAACGTGCTTCGCATGGAAAAATGCCATATTATCCTGGGCTCGGAATCTGAGCAAAGGACCAATCTGTTGGATGTGGGCTTAGGGTTCTTGTGGGATCGCAAGAAGGCAGACGCAAAAACCGTAGGGGCTGTGGCACTTCACCAGGCAGAATCTGATCAGACGCGTCTCAAGCTGGTTGGGTTTAAAATGGAAAACAATACCCGGGCTCCAAGGGACGGTGCATTGGTTGTGGATGATAAGGTCAGAGGATATATCTGTACTGCCAGGGACAGTTTTTCATTAAACGAGGCCGTGGGAATGGCCCTGGTTGAGGCAGAGCTTTCCAAGATCGGTACCCGGCTTACGATTTATGAAGATGAATGCGGTGATGACCGGATTTATGGTGTCGTGGTTGCAATGCCGTTTTATGATCCATCTGGTAAACGGATGAAAATGTAAGGGAATAATCATGAAAGATATACAAAGAATTTCACCGGTTGTATTTAAGAGTACCCCTTTAAAAACTGAGAAAAGGGACAACTGGGAAGTGGTTACGGAATACAGTAAAGAGGGTGACGGACCATTTCTGGTTGACCTGAGCCACAGGCCAAGGTTTGACCTGCAGGATTCCAATCTTGACGCCATTACGCCATTTGGAATGGGTGTTCCGGAAATGCCGGGCAACTCTGCCCTTGAAAACGGTATTCTTGCCAATCGATTGAATGGTATCCAGGTGTCCTTGTACAACCTGGCCTCCGATGTCGTCATGCCCGATGAAA
Organism: Desulfobacteraceae bacterium; assembly: GCA_016744295.1. Classification (GTDB taxonomy): domain Bacteria; phylum Desulfobacterota; class Desulfobacteria; order Desulfobacterales; family Desulfobacteraceae; genus NBML01. Next base: position 65,922 of record JADGEQ010000031.1, read on the forward strand.
TCGGGTATACAGATGTTACGGAATCTACGATTTGTGTTGCATTGATCGGGAAACAGGTGTTTTCAATTTGTGAAAAACTGACCTCACTTGATTTCATGGATCCCCAAAGAAAGGCTCCCTTTCTTTTCCAGGGTCCTTTTTCCCACGTGCCCTGTCAGATTGTGACCCTTAGCAAAGAGGGTGACAAGGCAGGAATTGTTCTGACCTGTTCAAGGGGATATGGAAGGGACATGATCCACGCCATCCTTGATGCAGGAGAAGAGTTTGGATTGTCCCCCGCCGGAGAGGCCAGGGCGACAGATTGGATTAACAGTTTATAGGAATGGCATTTGCCATCAAATTTTTACGAAGGAGTAAAACCATGAACAAAAAATATGATGCAATTATTGTTGGAGCCGGGGTTATCGGAGCGCCCATCGCTTATGAATTGTCAAAAAAAGGATACAAAACCCTTACAGTTGACAAACTTCCCGATGCGGGTGAAGGATCAACCGCTGGTTCCTGTGCCATTGTTAGAGCCCATTATTCCACGGCAGACGGTGTGGCCATGGCCTATGAAGGATTCAAATACTGGTTGAACTGGGAAGAGTATCTGGACAATGTTAAGGATGAAAAAGGCCTTGCCAAGTATATGAATACAGGATCCCTTTTGCTCAAATCCGAGGGTCATGACTGGAAAAAAGTCCAGGCCAATTATGATGAGGTTGGGGTTCAGTATGAAGAGTGGTCCAATGATAAAATAAAAGAGATGGTTACCCCTGTAGACCTTCATGAATTCTGGCCTGTAAGGCGTCCCGAAGATCCCAAGTTTTTTGATGAGCCCACAAAAATGCTGGAAGGCGGTATCTTCTGCCCCGAAGCAGGTTACGTAAATGACCCTGCCCTGTCTGCCCATAATATCATGAGAGCCGCTGAGGCAAAGGGTGCCCAGTTTATATTTAATGCAGAGGTGGCAGCTGTCAGAAGTGAAGGTGGTAAAGTTGCCGGTATTACACTGAAAGATGGAACCCAGTATGATGCGGGAATCGTTGTCAATGTGGCAGGACCCCATTCATTTAAAATTAACCAGATGGCCGAAGGGGTTTGGGAAGGCTGCAACATCAAAACCAAGGCGTTGCGCCATGAAGTTATGTACTGCCCCTCCCCGGACAGCTATGATTACCTGAATACAGGCTATCATATGTCCGATGGTGATATCGGCTGTTACGTTCGCCCGGAGGTTGGCAATACCTTTCTCATCGGCAGCGAAGATCCTGATTGTGATCCCCAGGAATGGGTAGATCCCGATGATTTCTATGCGGGTAAAGGCGGACACGGCAAGGATAATGTTTTGACCGAGGAGCAGTGGAAAGCACAGTGCTATCGGCTTGGCAAACGAATTCCTTCTCTTGAGGTGCCCAATCAGCCCAAGGGTGTTGTTGATCTCTATGACTGTTCCGATGACTGGATCCCCATTTATGACAAATCAGATCTTCCCGGATTTTACATGGCCATTGGCAGCAGCGGAAACCAGTACAAAAATGCGCCGGTTGTCGGGTTGATGATGGCTGAACTGATTGATGCCTGTGAGAAAGGGTTGGATCATGACAAGGAACCCTACCAGTTTGAGTACAAATACACCAAAAGAAAAATGGATGTTGGTTTTTTCTCAAGAAAAAGAGAGATCAATTATAATAGTTCTTTTTCCGTAAACGGATAGAGGTTTAGAATAAATTAAGCGTTACCAGGTTATGCCGATTTTTCAGATACAGGTCCTCAGTTTTTACGGGTTTGCAACTGGAAAATCGGCTTTCCTTATTCGGGCGCCTGGAAATTAAGGTGTCTGGAAAAACAAAATTGAATTAAACCTGAACCCATGGTAAATTTATCCCTAATTTTGTAAAGAGTGGGTTTTTAAAGAATAATTTTTATGGGTGACTAGCAAATGCAAATTTATGTCTGCGTTAAACATGTTCCTGATTCCGCGGCAAATATCCACATTCTTGGTAAAAACCGCATTGATGAAAGTATATCGTTTCTTTTAAATCCCTATGACGAACATGCTGTTACCGAAGCCGTAAGGATCAGAGAGAGTCTGCCGGGTTCCGAGGTGATTGTGGTCTGCCTTGGCAGATCAGATGCCGAAAATACCCTTCGGTCTGCCATGGCCATGGGAGCTGACAGGGGTCTTTTGATTGCCAGCAAAAACTGCCATGACAGCATTGAGACGGCAAGGACGCTTAAGGCCGCCATTGAACAGGACGGAACCCCTGGATTGATTTTCACGGGCAAGGAATCCATTGATGCCGAAGGGATGCAGACCATGTTCCGCCTGGGGGCGTTGTTTGATTTCTCTGTTGCAACAAATGTGGTAAAACTGAACATTGAGTCCGATCATGGGCAGGTTCCCGGCCATGCAATTGTTGACAGCGAGTTGTCCGGCGGAATTTCCAATACCTATAAAATGTCTTTGCCCTGTGTGATTGGTGCTGGAAGGGGATTGAATACGCCCAGATATCCAACTTTTCCAGATGTGGTAAAATCCAAGAAAAAGCCGATCCGGCAAATTCCCTTTGATCAACTGAATATTGAAGTTTCACCTGCGGGGATGCACATTATTGAACTTGAACCCCTTGCCCAGACCAGGGAAGCAAAAGAGATAACAGGCACTCCCGGTGAAATTGCCCGGAAAATCATAACCATCCTAACACAAGAGGCAAAGGTGATATGATGAAAAATATCGGCATCATCCTAGAATTGGATAAGGGGAAGGTCAAAGAAACCAATTTCGGCATGATTACCCTGGCCAGGGCAAAGGATACAAAATTGTTTGCCTTTGTCATGGGGGCAGATGTAAATGAGGTGAAAACGGATCTGGAAGCATACGGCATCACAACGATTGTGAATGTTGTACTTTCAGATGAGAAGCTAAACAATCCTGTTGTCAGGGCCAAGGCCTTGATAAATGCCATTAAAACCCATGATATTTGTGTATTGTTCGGCCTTTCAACTGCCAAGGGCAAAGACCTTTTGCCCAGGATTGCCGCCATGGCGGACGCCCCTTTGGTCATGGACTGTTCCCGGGTTGATCTTGAAGAAAATATTGCAACCACATCCCAGTATTCCGGTAAAACCATGGCCAGAATAAAGGTAAATGGCAGCCTGCTTGTGTTTGGAATAAAACCCAATGCAATTGACCCTGTAACCTCGCCCGGTTCCGCCGAAATCGTGGCGTATGATCAAAGCCACCTTGTTTCAGATGGGTTTGTCGTTATTAAAGCAGGGGAGGCTGACAAGAATGCAAAGGTAAGCCTTGTGGAGGCAGAGGTGATTTTTGCAGGAGGACGGGGGATGAAGAACGGTGAAAACTTTGCCCTTCTTTCTCAATGTGCAGAAAAAATCAAAGCAGGTGTGGCAGCCTCCAGGGTGGCGGTGGATTCGGGTTGGGTTCCCTATTCCATGCAGGTGGGGCAAACCGGTGAAAAAGTAAATCCCAGGGTTTATATTGCCTTTGGCCTGTCCGGGTCTGTCCAGCATTTTGCCGGCATGAAAACCGCAGGCATGGTGATTGCCGTGAATACGGATGAAAATGCGGCGATTATGTCAAATTCTGATTATTATGTGGTGGCAGATGCATTGGAGATCCTACCGGAGCTTACGAAATTATTATAAAGAATCTTCATGTTATTCATGCGCTTCATGGTAACTATTTTAATCAAATATGTAAACTGGGTAAGAAACGCCGCTAGATCTCTTCCGTTCGTCCTGAGCGGAAGGGAAGCGGAGGGGTCAAAATTGGACGCTGATGGGGGTCAATTTGGGACGCCGTTTGACACTTTTTTTGCTGCTTCCCAACCAACAATCGCTTTTTTCCTTGAAGAACCCCAGCGATATTGGTGAATCTTACCTGACTTGGTAATAACCCTATGACAGGGTATTAAATACGCAATTGGATTGATAGCGATGGCACTTGCAACAGCTCTGAATGCGTTTGGACGACCAATATATGCGGCTATATCCTGATAACTTACTAGATTCCCACTGGGTATCTGTAATAATGCTTTCCATACATTAATTTGGAAATTCGTACCTTTGATTAATATATTAAATGGACGAGATTCATTTGTCTGATCAAGGTTGAATATCCTATTTACAAGAGGATCAATTAGTTGAGGCTTTTCACAAAACACCGCTCCAGGCCATGTTTCAAATAATGGATTCAGGGCATCGGATCTATTGTTTTTTTGTACGAAACCAAAATGACAAATTCCTCTTTCTGTTGTCGCAATTAAACATTCTCCAAAGGGAGAACCACTAAAACGATACTCTATTTTTAACCCATCCCCCTGTTTTTTGAAATCACCTGGCGTCATTGCATCGAATGTAACAAACAAATCATGTAATCGGCTGGAGCCGGAAAGACCTGCATCTAATGAAGCATCCAAGAGGTTTTGTGACGTTGCCAATTTTTGTTTAGTATAATCCAGAGTGATAAATTGTAGGAACTGAACAGGCCCGATTCCCGCCCAGCGTTTGAATATACGATTAAAATGATATTTGCTTAAATGGACATAGTCTGCAATTTCATCAAGTGTTGGTTGAGATTTGAAGTTGTCTTCAATGAAATGAATAGCCTTTTCAATCCTTTTGTAATCGTCAGTCTGTTGTGAATAGTTATACATAGCAATCTTATCCTCCAATTTTTATCATATTCTAATCCAATTAATGTTTGATAGCCACCCGAATATTGCTCTAAAATTCAGCAATATTCGGGTCGTTAATTATTAAATTAAAGGTTATTGTTTAATCTACAGAAGAAAAATATTGTTATTTATAATCAAATAGCTGGGGGGGGGGATGAAAACCACACAGATGTCACAAAATTTAAAAATAGTTAATCGGGTTATGGGTATTAAAGAATGGGTGTTACTCATCATTTTGTCTGTTTTATGGGGAGGATCGTTTTTCTTTGTAGGCGTAGCGGTAAAAGAAGTACCTCCATTAACAATCGTTTTGTGTCGGGTTGCTCTTGCTTCTATCATACTTTTGACTATTGTTTATCTAAAAGGAGAAAGAATGCCGTCTTCCTCTAGTATCTGGTGTTCTTTCCTTGTAATGGGCGTTTTAAATAATTTGATTCCCTTTTGCTTGATTGTTTGGGGGCAAACCCATATTGAGAGTGGTCTTGCAAGTATATTAAATGCAACAACACCCATTTTTAGTGTTGTGCTTGCACATTTTTTTACACGGGAAGAAAAACTTACAAAGAACAGAATATCAGGAATTGTAATTGGCTGGATTGGGGTATCAGTCCTGATAGGAATAGAATCTATAGGAGGATTCGGTATTGAAGTTATCGGGCAAATTGCAGTCCTTGGGGCAGCAACTTCATATGCTTTCGCCGCTATTTATGGCCGCCGATTTAAAGATATGAACCCAATTGTAGTTGCAACCGGAATGTTATGCAGTTCAACAATAATGATGCTCCCTTTGAGTTTATATTTTGATCAGCCATGGAATTTAGCACCAAGTGCTATGACAATAATGTCTATTTTTGGACTCGCTGCAATCAGCACATCTTTGGCTTACGTCATTTATTTTCATGTGCTGGCAACCGCAGGGCCTACAAATCTGTTATTGGTGACGTTCTTAATTCCTATTAGTGCAATAATTCTGGGAGTAATGTTTCTTGGAGAACAGCTTGGATGTGAAGTGTTTGTCGGTATGGGAATGATTTTTATAGGGCTAATTGCAATAGATGGTAGACTACTAAAAATTCTCAAAACGCAGATTTAATTGCCAGTGGAATTTGTTCAATCCGTAGGCTGCAATCTTCCCCGGTCGGTTAGGAGCTTCACCCATAATGTTCAGATTAAAATTTTTAGAGGTTGGTGCGATAAGTATCGGTTATCGAGAATTGTTGGTTTTTTTGGTGTATGTTGACGGATGGGTTGCTAATATGATTTGATGGCGGTTGAATGCAATGTTAAATTGATTAAATAAATCTGAAAAGAGGATAAAATTGATTAAGAAAAATCCCTCAAAAACAACAGCCTGGGCAAATTTGCATACACATTATGAAAAAATTTGTTCCGTTCATATGAAAGATCTGTTTGAGCAGGATCCGAACAGATTTCAGAAATTTTCTCTTACATTCAATGATATCCTCCTAGATTATTCAAAAAATATAATTACCAGGGACACGATTGGGCTGTTGCTGGAACTGGCCGAAGAAATGGAATTGAAAGAGGCCGTCAAAAGTTTATTTGGTGGTGAGCCCATAAACGAGACTGAAAACAGGGCTGTTCTTCATACTGCCTTAAGAAATCTATCAGAAAAACCTGTTTTTACCGATTCCCGGGATGTGATGCCTGAAATTAACAAGAGCCTTGGGAAGATAAAGTTATTTTCAGATCAGATTATCAATGGAATATGGAAGGGATATACCGGCAAACCCATCACGCAGATTGTTAATATCGGTATTGGCGGTTCTGATCTGGGGCCGGCAATGGTCTGTGAAGCGCTCACCCATTATGCTTTTGGGTCTGTTGATGTTCATTTTGTTTCAAACGTTGATGGAACCCATATCGCAGAAACCCTGAAGGGTTTGGATCCGGAAACAACGCTTTTTATGATTTCATCCAAATCCTTTACAACCCAGGAAACTTTGACCAATGCCCTGTCCGCCCGGGATTGGTTCCTGGAAAAAGCAAAAGAGACTGGTCATATTGAAAAACATTTTATTGCCATTTCCGAAAATCAAAAAAAGGTTGAAGAATTTGGGATTCACCCGGACAATATGTTTGTACTCTGGGATTTTGTGGGGGGACGATATTCCCTGTGTTCGGCAATCGGTTTGTCCATTGCCTGCTACATCGGTTTTGACCAGTTTAAAGCGCTGTTGTCCGGTGCCCATGAGATGGACACTCATTTTGAAACGGCCCCCTTCGATCAAAATATTCCGGTTATAATGGGACTTTTGGGAATCTGGTATACCAACTTTTTTGATGCACCAACTGAAGCTGTTTTTCCCTATGACCAATATCTTAGAAGGTTTCCTGCATATCTTCAGCAGGCTTCAATGGAAAGCAATGGAAAACATATGGATCGAAACGGGGAGCAGGTTACCTATAAGACCTGCCCGGTTCTATGGGGAGAGCCCGGGACAAACGGGCAGCATGCCTTCTTTCAATTGCTTCACCAGGGAACCCAATTGGTTCCATCAACTTTTTTGGCCGGTTTCCAGGCGATTCACGATATGGGTAATCACCATCAACAGTTATTGTCCAACTTTTTTGCCCAGACCGAGGCCCTTATGAACGGTAAAACCGAACCGGAAATAAGAGAGGAACTCAAAATATCCGGTCTGGCAAAGGATGCTATTGATAAACTGGTTCCTTACAAGTTGTGCCGGGGCAACAAACCCTCCACCTCCATTTTATATAAAAAATTAACCCCAAAGGTTTTGGGAAGTCTGATCGCCTTGTTTGAGCACAAGATTTTTGTCCAGGGGATCATCTGGAATATCTTTAGTTTTGACCAATGGGGTGTGGAACTTGGCAAGCAACTGGCCGGAAACATTCTTGGGGAGCTGACGAACAAAGAGGTTGCCGCCTCCCATGACGCCTCCACAAATGGGCTGATCAATGCCTATAAAAATCAATGCCTATAAACAGATGAATCCCTAAATTATCTATAAACAAAAGCCGGCAGCCATGTCACAAGTTCCGGCCATATCATAATGATGATAAGGCCTGTGAGCTGCAGAAGAATAAAGGGTACCACGCCCCTATAAATATCAACCAGTTTTATTTCAGGCGGGCAGACCCCCTTTAAATAAAACAGGGCAAAGCCCACCGGTGGTGTTAAAAATGATGTCTGCAGGGTCACTGCGATAAGGACTACAAACCAGAGAAGTTCCGGATTGGATACCACATCAAATCCGTTGATATTGAAGCCCAGGGATGAAATGACCGGGGCAACCAGGGGCAGGATGATGAGGGTGATTTCAATCCAGTCCAGGAAAAAACCCAGTAAAAAGACGCACCCTAGGATTACGGTCAATATCCCGTAGGGTCCAAAGGGTATACCGGTGAGGATTCTCTCAATAAATTCATCCCCGCCAAGACATCTTAAAACCAGGGCAAACGTGGTTGCACCAAGGAAAATTGCAAATATATAGGCGGTTGTGTTGAAACAGCTTTTCATCACATCAACAATGACACAAAATTTTAGTTTTTTATTATACCCGGCCAGCAGGGTGGCGCCCAGCGCCCCAACCCCGCTGGCTTCCGTGGGAGTTGTGATGCCGGCAAAAATTGACCCCAGGACGGCAATGATCAGGATCACCGGGGGCAGTATGGTCTTGAAGACATCAAATATCATTTTCCACTCAATGGGCCGTCTGTCCTGGGCAATGGGTGCGGCAGAGGGTTTTAGAAAACTGAAAATAAGAATATAGATGATGTATAGGCTCCCCAGCAGAACCCCGGGAATCACAGCACCCATGAAAAGATCCCCCACTGAAAGCCCCAGTTGATCCGCCATGATGACCAGCATGATGGAGGGGGGGATAAGGATTCCCAGTGTTCCTGCACTGGCAATTGTACCCAGGGCCAGTGTTTTTGAATATCCCTGTTTCATCATGGCAGGAAGGGATAACAGGCCGAGCAATACAACGGATGCGCCGATAATTCCGGTGGATGCGGCAAGAACAATTCCGATGAGGGTGACGGTTACGGCAAGTCCGCCATGGATTTTTCCGAAAAGTTCCTGCATGGATTCCATCATTTTTTCGGCAATCCCGGACTTGTCAAGCATCAGCCCCATGAAAATAAACATGGGCAGGGCCACCAGCACCCAATTATCCATGTATTTGAAGATTCGGTTCACGGCCATGCTAAGGGTGAGATAGTCAAGGCCTGTCATTGTTCCGAACCATGTGTCGGATATGGTGGCAATAAGGGTGAAAAGGACGGCAACCCCACCCAGAACCCATGCAACGGGAAAGCCTGTAAACAGAAAACCGATAAAGGTTAAAAACATTGCTATGACAAAATAATCACCTGTTTCCATCTGATATTCCTTTGTGCATGGAGTTGAGAATCCGAATAGCCCGGGCAATGGTCGCCAGAATCAGCAAGGCAAAACTTAGGGGAATAACGCCCTTTATTATCCATCTGAACGGTAGCCCTAACGGTGCGACGGAACTTTCGTTCACCCGAAAGGACTCATAAACAAAGTCCAGGCTCTGGTGGAATATGATAAGGGCAAAGGGAAGTAAAAGAAAAAAAATGCCGAACAACTCCCACCGGTCTTTCCATTTTTGGGACATGTTCGCCTGGATGATATCCACCCGAATGTGAGAATCGGTCACCAGGGCGTAGGACGCGCCCATCATAATCCCAAGGGCATAAAGATGCCATTGAAGCTCCTCCAGGGTTACCATGCCGTGGCCAAACCCGTATCTTAATATAACCTGAAGAATAATGATCAGAATCAGCAACCCGTTGCTCCACATGACAATATGCCCGACAAGTTTGATAAAATTTTCTGCGGCATCACAAAATTTCTCCGATAGCCCCTGGACGTTTTCTGTCATAACAATACCTTTAGAAATTAAATGTGCAAAACCATTGTTAAAATAGTGCAGGGAAAAATTATATTTTCCCTGCACCATCGGTTCATATGAAATTACCTGTACCTGTAATCGTCAGAACTATTTATCAAGCCCCCTGGGCAGGAATGCATACTTGGCCCAAACTTCGTATTCACCCCTGAAGGTACTTAAATCTTCCCATGCTTCTTTGAAAAACGGGCTCTTTTCCGATAATTCGCCTGCAACCTCATACCAGGCCTTTTCAAAGGCTGCCAAAATTTCCTTTGAGTAATATTTGTTCTGAACACCCTGGTTCTTTACATTGTCCTGCATAACCGCTGCCTGGATGGATTCGGTAAAGGCAAAGGCATCAGCTGTTGCCGCCTTGCAGATGATTTCCATAAGCAGCTGCTGGCTTTCACTCATGCTGTTCCAGGTATCCTTGTTGATCAGGAGTTCAAACAGGGTGGACTGTTGGTGCCAGCCCGGGAAATAATTCATTTTTGCAATTTTGTAGAACCCCAGCTTGGTATCAATGGCCGGCATGGAAAATTCGGTGGCTTCAATGGCATTTTTTTCAAGGGCTGCAAATATTTCACCGCCGGGTATCAGGCTCACCGATGCGCCCAGTTTTTGAAGAACCTTGCCGCCCAAGCCATAATACCTGATTTTAAGACCCTTGATGTCATCAACCGTGTTAATCTCTTTTTTAAACCATCCGCCGGTTTCCGGCGCAATAATTCCGCAGGGGATGACATGAACATTGTATCCTGCATCATCGTACATTTTCTGGTATAATTTCCTACCGTTCCCATAATACATCCATGCTAAAAACTCACCGGCTTCAGGTCCGAAGGGGATGGTTGAAAAAATGGAAGATCCCGGCATCTTTCCTTCCCAATACCCTGATATGCTGTATCCGGCATTAACTTTCCCCTTGGATACCGCATCCAAAATTTCAAAGGGTGCCACCAGTTTTCCGGGCTCATAGATTTTCATTTTCAGGCTGCCTGAGCTTGCAATGTGAAGTCTTTGGGCTATCCAGGTTGTTGTTGTGCCAAGCCCGGGCAATGCTGCGGCATATGTTGTGGGAACCTTTAATAGAATAGGTTTTTCCCCTGCCAGCAGTGGGTTTGATGAAAATAAAACTGCAATAAAGACAAATAACGATACAATTGTAAGTGATCTTCTTTCCATTTGAATCTCCTTTTTATTGATTGTAAACCATATCAAATCTTGCAGGTTCTGGTGTTCCGGGTTTAAAATTCTATGGGCTATATATCCTCCTCCCTATTTTGTAATGGTCCAACACCTAGTAGGTGAGAACCGATCCGCCGTCAAACAGAAGATCTCCGCCCACAAGGTAATCGGCATGTTGTGAAAAACCAAAAATGATCAGGTTTGCCGTCTCTATGGGGGTCATCATTCGTTTGATGCGGGATTTGCCCATCATGACATTTTTAATCACATCTTCCTGGCTTATGCCCCTTTGTTCTGCCTGGGCTGCTATCTGTTTGTCGGCAAGGGGTGTTTTTACAAACCCTGTGCTGAGGGTGAAGGATCGGATGGTCCCGTTTCCTTCTGCGGAAATGGACTGACTCAATGCCCTGAGGCCGAACTTGGTGATATTGTAAACCGGTTTGTTCACAGTGCAGATATGCCCGTGAATTGAGGCCATGTTGGCAATGACCCCGATCTGATCGGCACTTTTTTTCATCTGGGGTATGACAAGTTTTGATAATAGAAAGGGTGCCCTGAGCATCAGATTCTGCATGAGATCATATTTCTCCATTGGAAAATCTTCAATGGCGTTAATATGTTGAATTCCTGCTATATTGGCAAGGTATTTTATTTGTCCTAGTTTTGAAGCTTCTATAATCGTATCTTTAAGTGCCTCATCATTGCAGAGATCCGCTTTGATGAAAACCATTTGCCCACCATGGTCTCTTGCAATTTTCTGGGTAATCTTTCCTTGGGTTTCATTAATATCAATTCCCACGGTCATGAGCTGGTTTCTTGCTGCAGCAATTGCAGTGGCCCTTCCTATGCCGGTTCCAGCACCTGTTACGATACAAACATTGGCGGTGTTAAAATTTTTATCTGCAAGAATTAGTGTTTCATCAGAATTGATTTCAGGCTCTTTAATTAACATACTTCTCCTTTCCAAAATCCTTTAAGAAAGATTCAAACTCTAAAAAAATTTAGGTCTGATTATCTGTTTTTGGCCATTTGATTCTTCTAGTCTTCTATTCCTATGTAAGGCAAGTTTCGGGCCAGTTATGTTTTTTGTGGGGTATAAAAGGGTAATCCCTTTTAGGTTGAGGGGTTACCCATTTTTTTTAACCAATCCTTTCATCTGATTATTATTGAATTGAATGTAGTATCGAGTATACATGTAGTATTTTTGATACAGTTGATGAATTGAAGAAAAACATCCTTTTTTTTAGAACAGGTATGAACGTTTAAAAGACGTATGTTCAGGCGCTTTTGCAGCAATCTTTATGGAGAGATCATTGAATACAATATATAACTCATTGTAATTAAAAGTTTTCGATATTTTTATCGACTTTTTGTTTCAAAAGTTTTATCAACTCAATGGGTGTAGCATTACGGATACATATGGCTTTTCTGATAGATGGGGTTGAACCTGTAGTTCATAAAAGGAAACCAATATGATTAAAAAGAAAAATGAGAGATCTCCACAGGAATTAAATGAAAAAATTGAATTGTATGAACGGGTATTTGAGAATATCAATGCCGGGGTTATCATTATTGATGCCCAGGGCTATGTCACTCATTTGAACAAACCCTATGGGCGGTTTTTAGGCATTGATCCGGCTGCCAAGATCGGAAAGCATTGTACCAGCGTGATTGAAAACACCAGAATGCATATTGTTGCCGGGACGGGAAAGGCGGAAATCAATAAATCCCATAGCATCAATGGCCATGATATGGTTGTTCAGAGAATTCCCATAAAGAAAGACGGCAAAGTTATTGCTGTCTACGGCCAAGTTATGTTTCAGAATGTTGAAGAAGTCAAGAAGCTTGCGGCAAAGTTGTCCATGCTTGAATCAAAAGTCCAGCTCTTTGAAAAGGAGCTCTTTGATCTAAGGTCAACAAAATACACATTTAACTGCATCATCGGAAAGAGCGACGAAATAAACTATCTTAAAGATGAAGCCCGGAAGGCAGCTTTAAATGATTCAACCGTTTTGATTACCGGGGAGAGCGGGACAGGTAAGGAGCTTTTCTCCCAGGCCATCCATAATGCCAGCTCAAGAAGGCACCATCCCTTTGTAAGGATTAATTGTGCGGCAATACCAAAAGACCTTTTGGAGTCTGAATTGTTTGGGTATGACGAAGGCGCCTTTACAGGGGCGAAAACCAAAGGAAAGCCCGGAAAATTTGAACTGGCCAATAAGGGCACCATCTTCCTTGATGAAATTGGTGATCTTCCCCTTGATATGCAGCCCAAGCTGCTTCGGGTACTGGAAGAAAAGGAATTTGAAAGAATAGGCAGCACCAAGATAACCAAATCTGATTTCAGGGTGATTTGCGCCACAAATCAAAATCTTGAAGAGTTGATGGGAAACCTGAAATTCAGGAAAGATCTTTTTTACCGTTTAAATGTCATCCCCATCTATATTCCGCCCCTGAGGGAGCGGCAAAAAGATATCATACCCCTTGCCCGGCATCTGTTAAAAAAAATGGCATTGGCTGCCAACCGTCCGCAAATAAACATTGAAAAAAATGCGGCAAATGAATTAAAAAACTATGGCTGGCCCGGTAATGCCCGGGAATTGTCAAATGTTCTGGAACGTGCCATGTATTCATCTGACAATGACACGATTTACAAGGGCGATCTGCCGTTTAATCTGGATTACAACACCAGGGTTCCGGGGAAAAAGACAAGTCCAACCCTTAAAAATGCCCAGAACCATGCCCAGGTAAAAGTCATTTATCAGGCCCTTGCCAGGACAAATTACAACAAGGCCAAGGCGGCAAACCTGCTGGGGATACACAGAACACTGCTGTATAAAAAAATGAAAGAATACCATATCAGCCTTAAGCCGGAATGATTCCCAAGTCTGCTCTTATTTCATTTGCGGTCCTAATCCAAATAAAATCTGTCCTGTATCAATGGCTTTGTTCAGGTCCTGGGTAATTGATTTAACAAGGCGTACATCATGACTGTCACGCTGGGCACATACAACCCTAACCACAAGGTTCCGCCCGTTTTCCTTGGCAACATACAGGGCTCTGTCCACCAGATAAAAAATATGTTTGACCCCCATATTACCCGGATGATGCTTAAAAAACGGATAGAAGATAACGCCGAGGGAACAGGTGAGGCGGATCTTGCGATTGTCCGTCACCTGAAAGGTTGCATTTTCCACATGGAGACGGATCTTTTCAGCAAGGAGGGCAAGGCTATTTTCCTTGGTATCCTTCAGGATAATGATAAACTCTTCTCCCCCGATGCGGCCAACCACATCATATTGCCTGACCGTTTCACAAAGCCTGGCACTGAACTGCTTGAGAACCATGTCGCCGGAATCGTGGCCATAGGTGTCGTTGACCCTTTTGAAATGGTCGATATCAATGCTGATAACCCCATAGCCAATTAAATGGGTGTGTTGTCTTTTATTTGATCCGTTTTTCTCCATCCACAGGGAGGTGATCTCATTCTCAATCCTGGGCTTTAAAATATCAAAGAGATAATGTCTGTTTTTAAGGCCGGTCAGGGTATCTATCCTTGATATTTTTTCCAGGGTATTGTTTTTTATAACCAGCTCCTGGTTGAGTTTTTCAGTATTGAGTTTCTCTCGGTTGAGTTGTTCAACCAGCAGATTGTTGTCATAGCGCAATACAAGGAACACCCGTAAATCAGTATTCATCCTCTTGGCATTGATGGACATGATGGCAAAGAAAATCAGTCCCAGGATCGCCATGGCGGTTGTGATATCCGTTCCAAGGGTAAAGAGGACGGCTGTGGGAATAAAAAAAATGGTTATGGAATAGGAAAAAAACATGGCCAGGTTGTTGTGGTAGGAACCAAGGCTGCCGGCAACCATTCCCCCCACAATAAAATAGAGAAAGATCAGGTACTCAAGCCGGTCGGGATTTATAAAAAAGAGACCCGCCGACCCGAACAGGAGGCCGGCAATAATAAAAGAGAGGAGCAAAAATCTTTGCCAGAGAATATAATTATTTTTTAGATAACCTTGCCGGTAAAAGCCGATCATAATGTACCGGGCCAGGACAAAGGTGATGTTTATTGAGCACCAGATGACCAGGCTGACTCTTGGTACCACATTCCAAAGAACGATCACAAGAATTATGGAGTTGATAAGGGTGGAGGGCATACTGGTGAAAAGATTTTTCACCAGTATTTTGGTCTGTTCGATCTCCACATAGTTTGCCTGGTCAGCATCAGCAGCCATAGGATTCTCTATCCCCACATTTTTTCTTGTCTGATTTTCTACGGGTTGCAGCCAACTTTAGAAAATCGGATCCACAGCAGAATCATAAAACATGGTTAGGATAAAAGCCTATTCCTGACCAAAAAACAAGTCATTTTTATTTGTATCAAATTATTGAGCCATTCAATTATCTCCGGCTATAAAGATTTGCTTGGCAGCTCAATGGAGAAAAGTCCGAAATTGATCCACCCTTAGGTTTCCCCCAAATCTAGGAACGTATTTTTTTCTGTTTTTTTCAACCAGTTCAGATATTGCGGTTTGTCCATGGCCGGCTTAAAGTTTGATATGATATCCTGGGCTTGTTTTGCATCCTCCCAGAGCAGATCAATAATCGTCATGGCCACGGCTTTTGTCGGAAGAATATAGGCGGTGTCATTATCTGTTATGGCAAAGTTTTTAGAATGCAGGCTGCCCTGAACACCTCCTGTAAAAGGATGAAGACAGGGCATAAGGTGAGAGATATCGCCAAAATCAAAGGAGCCGGTGAAATCATATCCCTGGGAAATTCCCTCCTCCCCGCAGAAAAATCTGACATTTTCCTGGAACAATTTATCAAGGGCAGGCGCGTTGAGCAGGGGTAAATAGCCCGGCATATCTTCGATCTCAACACCGGCTCCCACAGCCATGGCGCCAGCTCGTATGGCACGATCTACTTTTAAGTTTGCCTGGGTAAGGCTTTCAATGGTTCGTGCCCTTACATAACACTCCATCCTCACGTCTGCCGGTACAACATTCACCATATCCCCGCCCTTGGTGATGATGGGATGGACCCTGACCCTGTCCTGGTCTGAAAATGTCTCACGCTGGGCGTGAATATTATTAATGGCCAGCATCGCAGCATTCAGGGCATTGATCCCTTCTTCCGGTGCAGAACCGGCATGGGATTCTTGTCCTGTAAATTTAATCTTTTTCCCGATAAATCCATTGCCGCTAGGAGCCGTTAATACCTTTTTACCATCGGGAAGATTCAGGGCATGTACCATCAAAGAGATATCAATATCATCGAACAATCCCTTGGCCACCATCTCCTGTTTTCCGCCGAAGTAGGTCAACAATCCTTTTTTTTTGAGATCTGTACGAAATTCCATCTCCACAAATTCTTCTGCCGGAACGGCCATGAAGACGAGGTTTCCCCCCAGATATTGAAATCCGGATATTTTCTGGAAGGCAAGGGCAACCCCTGTCATAACCGCAACCTGGATGTGATGGCCGCAGGCATGGATGGCACCGGTATCTGCTGCGCAATCGGGGTGTTCTCTGCAGATAATGGCATCCAATTCCCCCAGCACCGCCAGGGTCGGACCCTGTTTTTTTTCACGAATCTTTGCTCTCACCCCGGTTACGGCAATGTTTTGTTCCACGACAAAACCCGCATTTTCCAATAGCTGGGCTGTGTAAGCTGTGCCCGCATATTCTTTATAGCCAAGTTCGGGATGGGCATATAAAAAATCCCCCGTTTTAATAATCTGATCAGCCAAACTGTCAATTGCCTGGATAACTTTTTGTTTCAGCTCTTGTTTTGTCATGGATCAATGTATCCTAGATAATACCCTGCATTTTTAAAACAAACTGGGCAATAATTGCGGAACCGAAAAAAGTCCCGGTAAAAACCAGCATTGCCACAATAACCAATTTCCAGCTTATCTTTTTCAATTCTTCTATCTTATTCCCCACAGATATTCCTGCAAAGGCCAGTATCGGCGTTGTTGTAGCGAGAAAATGAACCTTATTTGTATAGGCCAGAAACAATTTGGCCGTCGGCATGAAGGGCATGCTTAAAATCAAGGCGATCATGGTGGCCCATGCAAAGGCGGGAAATTGAAGTTTTGGTGTTAAATCCTTTATGATCAAGGATAACATCGCAATGATGATTATCAGTATTACGCCGGGGATTGCATCGACAACAGCAAAATCAAATCCTATTTTTTGGCCGACCAGTATCATCATGCCAACCAATATCATCATTTTCAATTGGCTCATTGTTTTGGAAATATTCAGCATCATTTTTCTCCTTATCTGTTTCTCAGACTATCCAGTCTTTTGTAAAAGAAATTTGTGGCGGGCAGTCCGATAAAGATTACCGAATACATCCCGGTTACACCGGTTAACATATTACTGGTTGCCGCATAGGCCAGAATTGTGTCTTTCATTGCAGGCTCTACGGCCATGGCCAGGGAGGAGGAAGCAGCGGTCATCATGCTGCCGCTGCCCATACCCGATGCCATGGCAAGGGCGTAAGGGTGCAACCCTGTGCCTGTGGCAAATGAGCCCAGCAGACCGAAAAAGATGGTGCCAAAAACAGTTCCCATCATATAGGTTCCCAAAACGCCTGTACCCTCAGGGGAATTCATTCCATATCGTTCACCAATGATACCCAGGGTGGGCTCCCGGCAGATACTGACAGTGGCGCCAACGGCCTCTCTTTTCATTCCCAGTATCATGGCAAGGGGAAGTGCGATGAGAATGGTTCCCAGATTTCCCAGTTCCTGGAGAAGAAAGGCGGGACCGGCCTGGATAACTTTAACAATATTCGGGCCGACAAGTGTTCCGTATTTAACGCCCAGGGGAAGAAGGGCCAGCATGACCATGACACCGGCCAATTCAATTTCATCTTTGGAAATGGCTTTTCTCAGCAGCTGAATCGGCTTTCCAAGAAGATCGGGTGTAATGAACAGACCGATGATCACAGCATAGAGCATGGGCAAAAGAACCACAGCGCCGGGACCCATGGGTATTTTTTTTATGCCGAAAAATTCCGAAACCATTACAATGAGAATGACGGTTAGGAAAAGTCGCAAAAATACAGGGGTTCTTCCTTTTGTATCGAGTATTTCTTTGTCGGAAAGAGGGGGGTTTTGGGGGTGATCTGAATTTTTATCAGACATCTTCAGGACTCCTTTTTACAATTTGTTTGGTTTTTGATAATCGGTTAATGGATATGTTTCCCTGGTAAAAACTTATAGTGGTTTAAAAATATGTATGGTTTCGGACAAGTCATAAATAGGACCGAATTTATACAAAAAATTTTTAAATTTTTAGTTTAATTAAATTTTTAGGCCTGCCAACCTGGTGGGAGGTTTCTTTCCCCAAAATTTTTGCATGGCCGCTGTCCAAAAATTTTTTTAATATTCTTCTGGCACTTCTTTCACTGATCCCAAGGCAGATTGCCAAATCATTGGAATCAAAGGTGTCTTTACCTGTGGTGAGTATCAAGGCCTTTATTTTTCCCAGATAACTGGGGTTGATACCAATTTTTTCTGAAATTTTCAGGTTGTTTGCGTCTGATACCTGGATGGGATATCCAAGCTCGTCATTCTCTCCTAAAGGACCGCGTATCTGGTCATCGTGAACAATATAAAACCCGCTTTTGCCCAGCTTCCCGGCATTGCTCAATGCTTTTCTTGCCGATTTTTCAGCTTCAAAGGCGGTGAGTCCAATGCCGATTCCCGAAGCAATAACAATTTTTCTTTTTTTGGCCCACAAGAGCAATTGTTTGAAATGATCCATGTGGATCTGGCTTTCAATTCCCCCCCGGGTTGAATAGATAACGTATTCTTTGCCCAGATGGAACAAACTGCCCTGCAACCCCCGGACATATTCCAGAAGTTCCAGGTAAAATTGTCCCTCTTTTTTTAAATCATCATATTGGTTGATGGAATGTTGAACAATGCTGTTAAGGTTGATAATTTGGATGGCAATCCCTGCAGAACGCAAAGTTTTCGCTCGAATCCGATCCAGAAGTTTTCCCATGTTATCTCGAATTTGAAAACTGCCGGGATAGAGTCTGAAAACCGGGATTTGTTTTTGTTTCAAATTTTCATACACCGCTCCAAATCCCGAGATAGCAGCATCAATTTTACCCTCCCGGTACAATTTCAAATGATGGTTTTCATAATCTTGCTCCTGAACGTGGGGGGCAAAGGGCATGGTGTAAATTTTTTCAAAATTTATATCAAATTCCCGTTTGATATCCCCTAAAATTGCGTCGGTCACCACATCAATACTGATACGATTAATCTTTTTTTTGTCATGGAGTAACTCCCACAACGCCCGGATGAGGCTATAGGTGCCCCGGGGGATATGTTCATAGGGATTTATAATCTGCCCCATGGCTCGGGCAGATTCCTGGACGCCGATACCGGTAAAAAGGGTTCCCGATGTCTCACGCTGACATTGGTCCAACACCCGCCATGCATCTGTTATCTTTTCCTCTGCATAGGTAAACAGATGAACCTCAGGACAATAGGCTTCAACCACTTTTTGAATCATATTGATGGAGTCCAGAGGACCGATACATCCTATTTTCACTGGTGAAACCGTTGTTTTATCTCCCGTTGCATCTGTATTACAAACCTTTAATTAAGGACGTGTCACAAATAAGTCCCTATTTATAAAGCAAAAAGACCCTCCCTTTGTCAAGAAGAAAAAAAAATTGTATAAAATCAGCTGTTCTGCTAATGGAATTTCGGCAGGTCGAGGGGAATTGTATGGTCTGCAGCAATTTTCGCTGAACATTATTGGTGAGGGCCCTAACCGGCCGGGCAAGATACCTATCGCGCGGTTAGCGAGATTGGTTTTATTTTTTCGACCATCTTGTTGCTACACCCCTGATAATTTCCCATTGATAATTTTCCATGGTTTTCTTGCCAAAAAACAAGTTTCTATCCTTCATAATTATTCTTTTTGTTTCTAAGTAAAAGCGCCTTTCCAATAACAATTAAGGCCTTTTTTGGGTACGATTTTAATTGACCTTTAAGCAAATAAAATGCACCCTATGAATCATGAAAAACATTAGATTTGAAAATCCGATGCTTGCCAGAGAGCTCTTCGGTCATCACAACTATAATCTGGATAAAATTTGCAAAGCGTTTAATGTGGAGATCAATACAAGGGGCAGCTCTTTGCTGCTTAATGGCACAGCCCACAATACTGATCTTGCTGAAAAAATACTCCAACAATTGTATCAGCTTCTGGAAAATAAATTTTCTTTTGACGAAGCTGATTTTGATGCCGCCATAAAAACTATAAAACACAACAATAATTCCCATATCAAAGATATTTTTTCTACAACAATTTTTAAAACAGTTAGAAACAAACCCATCACCCCACGCAATCCTGCCCAAAAAGAATATGCAGAGGCAAGCCTTAAAAATGATATTCTTTTTGCCATAGGTCCCGCCGGAACCGGCAAAACATATCTTGCAATGGCAATGGCCATGGCCGCATTCTCAAGAGGGGAAATCAAAAAAATTATATTAGCAAGGCCTGCGGTCGAAGCAGGAGAGACTCTGGGATTTTTACCCGGCGATCTTGCCCAGAAAATAAATCCCTACCTTCGCCCTTTGTATGATGCGCTTTATGATATGATGGACTATGAAAAAGTACAAACATTTATAGAGCAGGACACCATTGAAATTGCCCCCCTTGCTTTTATGCGGGGAAGAACCCTGAGCAATTCTTTTATTATTTTAGATGAAGCCCAGAATACAACCTCGCAACAAATGAAAATGTTTTTGACACGAATTGGTTATGGATCAAAAGTCATTGTTACAGGAGATATCACACAGGTTGACCTTCCCACCGGTATAAAATCCGGTCTTATAGAAGCTAGAGGGCTATTAAATAAAATAAATAGAATCGAGTTTATTTATTTTTCAAAAAATGATGTCGTCCGACATAAACTTATATCAAGCATTATTGAAGCCTATGAAAAAAATAAAAACGACAATAAATAAAAATTCAAAGCAACCATTTTGACAAAAAACAAGTTCTTATCCATCAAACATAAACCTTGACGGATTTTTTCCGTTGAAGTACATATCCCCTTTAAAGACGGTGAGTTCCGCTATTATTTAATTTGCCCACGGGCAACCCAACAGGTGTTTTTTGATGACAGATTTTAATAAGGATATAACGTTTGCCAATTATAGGATGGATGTCCGGTACGATGGGCAAGATTATTACGGATGGCAACGGCATAAAGACAAACCTACGATCCAGGGCGCATTGGAAAATGCTGTGACAAAATGCTGGGGATTGCGCCAGAATGTTGAAGGATCAGGACGAACCGATCGCGGAACCCATGCAATAGGACAAGTCGCATCTATTCGTCTTCCCGAAGATATCAACGAAAAAGAGGCTTTGTTTAACCTTAACCGTGTCCTTGGGAAAAATATCGAAATTACCAGTTTAAAGAAGATATCTGATAGCTTCCATGCAAGAGAATCTGCAATTGGGAAATGTTACATCTATAAAATCTGGAACCACCCCAATCTTCCATCTGAAATGAATGAAAAGGTTTGGTATGTCCCTGAAAAATTGAATGTTAAAGCGATGGATAAAGCCTGTTCCTATTTTACAGGGACTAAAGATTTTGCTTCCTTTGCCAAAGTTCCAAACTATAAAAGGGCAACATCGGTAAGAACTGTTCATTCTCTTAGGCTTACACAAGAAGACTCCTTACTATGCTTTTCAATTATTGCCGACGGTTTTCTTTATAAAATGGTACGCAATATAGTTCGCGCACTTGTTAAGGTGGGAGAGGGAAGGTCAAAAATCGATGATATTCCCCGTATAATAGATGCAAAGAGTCGTAAGGCTGCGCCCGGTACAGCTCCCGCTTCAGGCCTTTATCTTAATACTGTATTTTATGATAAAAAGAGCATGGATGATGCCATCAAAACAGATCAGACAGAGGCTATATAATGGGAGATTTTGAACACCAGCGTCATAAGTTTCGAACAGGTTTAACCAAGCCCCGTGAGCTAATTGTTGCATGTGCACCCATGCGGAGCAACGTGAATATTTCCCAGATCGCCCGCACCGCAAGTGCATGTGCTGTGGAGAAAATGATTATTTGCGGGAACGCATCATTAATTGGTAAAATTGCCAGAGACGCCATTTCAGAGCTAACCGTTTCAACCCACAGATCCTTAGGTCCTGTACTAAAAAAACTTAAAGCAGATGGTTACGCCATTGTGGGGATAGAGCAAACATCCAACTCACAGAACATCCATCACTTCTCTTTTAAGTGTCGATCAGTTTTGGTTGTGGGTAATGAGCGCTTTGGGATTAAAGAGGATATCCTTAAACTATTGGATGAAGTTATCGAAATCCCCGTATGGGGAATGCCCCATAGCTACAACGCCGCTTCTGCTGCCAACATGGCTTTGTATGAATACTGCCGCCAGTTTCCAGAAGGATAAATCTTGGCCTTAGCTTAGGTCATCCCTAAAAAAATCAATGAAGAATGGTTATCAATCTGGAGTTTAGGATACAAAGTGCCACAAGGGCCAATTTATATTACCTGATTTTGCGGGAGTCCTCCACAGGAGATGATGTACCCAAATCCACCGCCTAATTTTGTGCAGACCCGTCCAAAGAAAAATCGGGGAGTTTTTTTCTTGGCGGGGGCCCATTTCGGCCAGACTTAACTTTTT
>JADGEQ010000093.1 GCA_016744295.1 Desulfobacteraceae bacterium
CTTGCCGGGTATGATTTTATTTACACATTCAAGGGACGTGAAAAGTATACGGATGAAGTCCTGGAGACCTGCGAAACCAAAACTGAATTACGCGAACTGTATCTCCAGGCAAGCCCTGCAAAGCAGCTGGACATCAAAACCGGCCGTCAGATTGTTGTATGGGGGACATCTGATTATATCCGGGTGGTGGACATTCTAAATCCCCTTGATCTTAAAAATATAGGCACCACGGACATTGAAGACCTTCGGCTACCGGTGACCATGAGCAAAATCGACTATTACCAAGGACCTTTTAATCTATCCGGTATCATGATCCATGAAGTCCGGTTCAATGAAACACCTTCTTACGGGTCTGGATTTTATCCGTATTCCCAAGACCCGGCCCGGGAAGAAACACCGGGATCTGATTTAGGGAACAGCCAGTTTGCACTGGCGCTTAAAGGAAGGTTCTCCGGTTGGGATTTAGGACTGTACTGGGCAGATATATATCATCCAGACACCTATATTGAAGCCAAATCAGATGGTATTGCGTCTACCCTTGTACAAAAACATGAACGAGTGAACATGTTCGGGGCGTCATCAACCCTGGTCGCAGGAAACTGGATTATCAAGGCCGAATCTGCATATTGGGACGGACTGAAATACACCCATACCCCCAATGATAAATTCTCACGACTGGACGTCATGGCAGGCTTTGAATACAGTGGCTTCACGGATACCCGAATCACTTTGGAACTTGTCAACCAGCATCTTTTTAAATATAAAAGCGAACTGAAAAACGATCCTGGGGGCGTTGATGAAAATCTGCTTCAATCGATCATCTGCATTGAAAAAGAGTTTATGCATGAGACCCTGACGTTGACGATTTTAGCCGCAGGGTATGGGGAAACGTGGCAGGGTGGCGCCTACCAGCGAATTTCAGCAGAATATGACATTGCTGACAGCATTACAGTAAAGGCAGGGGTTGTATTTTACCAGTCAGGGGACCTGTCTATGTTTAATGACATTGGGGGAAATGATCAAATTTTCTTTGAATTAAAATTCAGTTTTTAATCACGCCTTCTTTTTAAGGCAGTTTCTGTAGATGCCGTCCAGACAGCCACACCGGATGCAGTAAAATGGGGTGGGTCTAACCATGCCCTATTAGTAGGCAACCCGGCCGGTGGCAATCCGGGCTACGATCTATTTTTAACGTTGATTTCTCACCTTTTTCCCAAATAATCGCTTTTTAAGGTCTTTTTTTATCTTGACTTGAATTTCCTCTCCCTGATAGAACCACAACATGTAGTATTTATATCATGTGAAATTAATATTTTACAATTCTGGAATTATGGATAATTTGATTTAGCAAAAAATAAACTTTTATCCCTTATCTATTTTTAAACAGGCTCTTAAATTTGACCATGTAAATGCACGTTGTTTAATGCATTACTGCTATAATTCGCTGGTATGGCCCCAAAGGAGGAATCCATGTTTGAAAGATTAAGTAAAATTTGCGTTGTTACTGTATTATTGTTGCTTTTTCAGCCGTGGATGCTCCACGGGCAGGCGGAAAATCCGTGGAGATTTCCCGGTGAGTTTGAACGTCATGAAGCTGTCTGGATTGGTTGGCTCAGCAAAGAGTTGGTAAAAGGGTACAAAACCGATCCTGTTATGTTGGACGCTGTGAAGGCTTTAATACCTACTGTAAAAATCCGGGTCTGTGTGCCGGATAAATCACAGAAAGAACACGTCAGAAAGATCTTGACGGCTGAGAATATTCCAATGGACCGAATTTCGTTTTACATCACCCCATTTACTTCGTTCTATTGGCGGGATTTTGGACCTATTTTTACCAAAGACAAGGCAGGCAGAAAAAGCATTGCTGATTTTAATTTTAATCTGTGGGGATATGAAGCAGATACCCATCCTTATGCCCGAATGATGGAAAAAATTGACCGTACTATTGCTAAATCTTCAGGTCTACCCAGCAGAATGACGCGGTTGATCAGTGAAGGCGGGGCGCGTGAATTGAACGGAAAAGGCACGATCATGCTGACCGAAGCATGTGAATTTCATCGAAATCCCAATCTTGCACGTGAAGCGTTGGAAGCTGAGATGACCCGCATGCTGGGAGCCACACATTTTATCTGGCTGAAACAGGGAACTGTTGACGACGACCCCATGAATCAAAGCACGTTGCCAGGACCAGACAAAAAGAGCCGGGCGTATCGCAGTGGATCTGCCAATAACCATATTGATGAATTTTGCAGATTTGTTGCGCCTGACACAGTGCTTTTGGCTGAAGTTTCCGAGGAAGAGGCCGCCAAAGGGCCGGTGGAAAAGGAGAATCGTCGGAGAATGGAAGAAAACTACGCCATTTTGAAAAACGCCATGGATCAGGATGGCAACCCACTGAAAATAATCCGCATTCCAATTCCAGACACTATTTATATTGAGGCTAAGCCTACGGATGAGGCTTATTATATACATAAAGCCTCTCCCAACTTTCAAGACGGAACGGTTTTTCCAACAGGCCGGGCCGTGCTGCTGGTTCCAGCAATGAGTTACTGCAATTTTTTGATTTCCAATAAAGTTGTTGTGGCACAGAAGTACTGGAAAAAAGGGATGCCGAAATCCATCAAGGAAAAAGATGAAGCTGCACTGGCTGCATTGAAAAAAGCGTTTCCGACCCGGAAAATTGTATCGATCCACAGCCTGCCCGTGAATCTTGGCGGTGGTGGGATTCATTGTTCAACCCAGCAGCAGCCCGAGTAGAATTGGCGGCTGGTAAACCGATATTTCTGATAAAAAGGAGCCGGCCATTAAGATAGGTGGCAATTAGACATCCCTTATCCTGTATAATTTGCCCCAACCGTACATCAAAATTTATGCAGCGTTGGGGTGAACTTCGATTTCATATTCCCTGCTATTGCTTGTCTAAACACAATAAATCTGCCGTTTCTTGTAGTACGGCATATATGTGGCCGCCAGTCTTTGTCTTTGTCTTTGTCTTTGTCTTTGTCTTTGAACAGTTGTCTGTAATCACAGTGAATACACATGATGTTACCCGTTCAGTTCTCCGGCATGCTGAATTTTTTTGGGTATAAAGCGCCTGAGTTTTTCACCCCCTATGGTGACCAGAAATACGATACCAGCCACCATAATAATAGCAGCCCCCGAGGTCAGGTCAAACCGGTAGGACAGATACAGTCCTGCCAGAGTGAAACAGACACCCAGCAAGCTTGAGCCAACCATCATGGTGCCCAGGGATCGGGCATATTTTTCCACGATAAACGGCGGGATAGTGAGCAGTGCAATCACCATGATCAGCCCCACCACCTGGATCACCATGACCACGGTAAGTCCGAGCATGGCAATTAGGGAAAAGTAGATTCCGCGCACCGGAAGCCCCCGCAAACCAGCAAATTCTTCGTCATAGGAAACGGCCATAAGTTCCTTATAGAAGCAAACAACCAGAAAAAGAATCAAGGTGCCGATGATACCCATGATGATCAGATCTGATCCAGGCACGGTGAGGATACTGCCGAAAAGATAACTCATCAGATCCACATTATACCCCGGAGTCAAATCCACCAAAATGATGCCAAAGGCCATACCCACAGCCCAGATTACACCAATGACCGTATCGGCCCGCTGTCTGTTGTTCAAGGTAACCGCTGCCATAACCAGAGAAGCGCCCAGGGAAAATCCCATGGTGGAAGGGATCACCGGCCAATTGAAATAAAATGCCATGCCGATCCCGCCATAGGCAGCATGGGCAATGCCCCCGGATAAAAACACGATGCGATTCACCACCACCAGAGTGCCCATGATGCCGCAGATGATGCTGGTTAAAAGTCCTGCGGCCAGGGCATGGCGCATGAATTCGTACTTAAGAATGTCCACCGGCACCCCCTCCGCTTTTAAATTCTGCCCCGGGCATCGCCTGGGTCAGCACCTGCACCCGGCAGACATCCTCCGTGGAGCAGGCATACATGGTTTCAAACATCTGCCCTTCAATCTCCTCGTGGGAGTGGTAATGCAGCCCATGGTTCACACAGGCCACGGATTTGACATAACTGGATACGGCAAAAAGGTC
>JADGEQ010000070.1 GCA_016744295.1 Desulfobacteraceae bacterium
TGAATCCTAGCGCCTTCTGGGAATGAAGCAGCATATGAAATAAAAAGATCTTCCAACCCGAGGATCGAAACCGTTAAATTTTCATTAAATCCATTGATGCTCGACTGTTCTTTGGTAGTGGCATGGATAAAATCATTTTGTTCCATAAATCGCACATGGGGATTTTGGGAGCCTTGAATCCGGCAGATATAAGCTGACTTTATTGATCGTGTCATCGCCACGTAAAACAACCGCCTCTCTTCTTCGATATCCTTTTGTTTCCACCCGCCGTCCAGAATGAACACAAAGGGAAATTCCATTCCTTTTACACTGTG
This sequence comes from Desulfobacteraceae bacterium, assembly GCA_016744295.1. Lineage (GTDB taxonomy): Bacteria > Desulfobacterota > Desulfobacteria > Desulfobacterales > Desulfobacteraceae > NBML01. The sequence goes on from JADGEQ010000070.1 coordinate 315, forward strand.
GGCTGTGCCAAGGAATACACCGGTCCCGGTTTTGTGTTCCCGTTTTTCTTCCAAAAGGGTTTCAAGTGCAAAATCCTTTGCCCGATTAATGGATATTTCCAAGTCAGAGTTGATGGCGCACCATGCTTCAAGAATCAGCTCAATTTGACGTGTCCATGTATTTTTCTGCTTAAATTGTTCAAGAATTTCTTGCTTCAACTCAAAGGGCGTCCTGCGCTCTTTTTTATGATCCTCCAAATATCGGAGAAACACCTGGATTTCTCTGATCTTGAACAGTGGAAATCCTGAACCATTTTTAATCGAATAACAAAACGGGATTTCTTCTCTTGCAAGGGCCATCCTAAGGGACACCAAAGACGGGTATCCCATTCCCTGACGTGAAACCACTGCGACATCATGGGGTTTTATATCAGGATTGCCTGTTGTGAATTGCTTTATTTTTCGGGCAACAAACGCTGCCTGGGAAGCCATATCTTTAAATTGGACAACCTGGACCAGCTCACTGGTTCTGATTTTGTGGGCTTGTTGTTCCTGGGATCTTCTTTTTTCATTAATCCGGCATGGGGAGTCTGTTTTCATTCGGTTTTCATTCAAGGCGATAAATGCGTTTGAGGCCTGAATAATAGGATAAGAAGACCTGTAATTTTCCACCATATAAAATGTTTTTGCTTCATAATCCTGCTGAAACTGTTTGATAAAACCTAGGTTTGCATTTCGAAATCCATAAATACTCTGGTCATCATCACCCACCGCCATAATGGAAATGCTCTTGTCCCGATCCTGTTCAAGCCTTCCGGTCAAGGCTGAAATGAACCGGTACTGGCGGTCATCAATATCTTGGTATTCATCCACAAGGATATATCGGTATTGTGCCAGCAGATACTCTCTTGCCTCTGATTGTTCAATCCCGGCGATTTCCCGCTTCCCGTTTAAAATCTCAACTGCTTGGTCAATAATGGTATCAAATCCAATTGCATTTTTTCTCGGGTTTTGGCCCCTTTCGTTTTCCAGGTCCCTTTCTTTTCCCAGAAAGGATCGGCCGGTCAGGCGCATGGCAAATCCGTGATAGGTCATGGCCGTCACAAAGTTTGCCCTTGAGCCGGTCAGCATCCGAATCCTTTTTCTAAGCTCAATCATGGCCTGGTGGTTGAAACACAGAACAAGGATCGAAGCGGGATCAACTGATTTGGCCTTGATCAGCCAGGCACACCGATGAACAATTGTTTTGGTTTTGCCGGAACCGGGTCCGGCCAGGACCAGTATGTTTTTTTCAGGCGGGGCGGCAACAATAGCTTCCTGGGTATGATTTTTAAGGGACTGGATGATCTCTTTGTATGCTTCTGCAGTCATGGCTGTTTGAATAAGTTTTTTCTCTTTCGGGAAATGTTGCTGGATAAAGGTATCATATGAGGATGAAAAATAATCACTGACAAACCCCAGAGCCGTTTTAATCTTTTCAAGGCCCAGGCGCGCATATTTTTCCATTACATGAACCTGCACATTTTTCTGATCATAGTGGTGGGACAGGGGCTCATAATCGCCTCTGGTATATTGTCTTTTCAGGCTTTCCGGAAGCATGGTCAGGGTCATTGCCTGTCGAAACACCCCCAGGCCGTTCTGTAGGGTGATCACCCGCATGTCATGCATGAACAAAAGGCTTCGTTCAATCAAAATCTTGTGGTCTCCTCTATATCCTGAAAGAAAGACATCAGACTGCATCTCTTTGGTGATATGGGACAGAAAAAACTCTGACATTACCTGGGCCTGACCCTGCTGCAACTGCTTGGGCAGGGCTGAAATAATGGTTTCAAGGCAGAGTCTTGCACAATTGTGACGCAGCACCATTCTTTTTTTAATCTTCTGCCAGGGAAATTTCACAAAAATCATCTGCTGTTCTGTCCCCTTTTTGCCAGCTATTTTCAAACTTTTTCCCTGGCTTTCACCCTTATCGTTGGCAATGGCTTGTAATATTTTACCCACAACATCGGAATTAACCTGATCAAAGCCTTTATCTTTCAACCGCTGGGACATAAGCCTTAGATGGATGACGTCGGGTGTGTCCGGCGTCATCCACGAATCAGGGGACAATTCTTCCATAATTCCAAGCATCTGTGTTTCAATCTTGAGAAAAGATTCCAGCAGTTTCGGTGAGTTGCCCAGTCCCTTCGGCCTGACAAAAGCGGTCATGATAATCCCTTCCTTGATCAGTCCGACCTCTGCCATCTGGGATAAAAGTCCGATAACAAACTTTGAATCCAAATATTTTTCCGGCAGGTTTTCGATCTTTCCTAAATTGGCGCAGATAAGGTCTGCAGATAATAGTGCATCCTTATCCGCATTGAACAGGGTAAGCAGCGTCGTCCTGAACACCACTGCCATCATTTTAGAAATATTCAGCGCGGCAATCTTCTCTTCAGCCTCTCGCATATCCCGGACAAGTGGTTTACCTTTAAAAAAGAGCGTCTGGTTAAAAGAACGCTTTAAAAACCCTTTTCGTTCAAGCCAGCTGACGCCGGTTTTTGCCCGGCCATCATCTTCGGCAAAGTTAGAATGTCCTACCAGGCGCATGATTTCACCAGGAGTGATAACAATCTCTGGGGCTTTGGCCCCCCTTTTTTTCAAAACGCCCAGGATTTTTTTTATGTCCTTTAAGGTAAGTTTTGAATGGGCATTTAATGAAAACTGATTTTCAATATCTTCCTGCTCATATAGGAGGATGCAGTCTGCAGGGGCCGTATCTCTCCCGGCTCGGCCCGCTTCCTGTAGGTAGTTTTCAAGAGATCCAGGAATATCGGCATGAATGACCAGGCGGATGTCCTTTTTGTCTATTCCCATACCAAATGCGTTTGTCGCACAAATCACAGGGATTTTTCCGGCAACAAAATCATCCTGGATATTTCGTTTATCCGGTTCATTTCTTCCGGCATGGAATGCCTGTGCAGCAATTCCTTTTTCATTCAAAAAACCACTGATTTCTTCTGTTTTTTTCCTGCTGGCACAATATACAATGGCCGCATTGTCACCGTCAGAGATACTTTCTTTAAGACAATTAAAAATTACATCATTTTTTTCATTTTTTGTAACCGGCCATACCTGAAAACTTAGGTTTTCCCTTTGAACCCCACTGATAAAAGAAACCAGATCAAGCTCAAGTTTCTCATTAAAGTGGCTGCAAATTTCTTCAATCACATCCTTTTTTGCGGTTGCCGTAAATGCACCGATAAGGGGAGGACTCACCCCCCTGTTCTGTTTTGAAATAAATTCGGCAACATTCAGATAATCCGGCCTGAAATCATGACCCCATTTGGAAAGGCAGTGGGCCTCATCAAAGATCCAGCATCCCACATCCCTTGAGCCGATCAGTTCTGCCACACTGAAATTGCGTAATTGCTCGGGGGAAATATATAAAATGCCGATATCCCCCAACCTTACTTTTTCCATGACATCCCCTCGTTCAGGAAGCGTAAGGCTGCCGTTTATAGCACTGGCCGATTCCATACCCGTGGTTTTGTTCAAATTATCCACCTGATCTTTCATCAGGGCTTTGAGCGGTGATATTACGACGGTGAGTTCGCCGGTCCGATTATACCGGTGAAGGGCGGGGATCTGGTAACAGATCGATTTCCCTCCGCCCGTGGGCAAAATGCCCAGCAGGGAGCTACCGTTAAGGTTTGAATCGATAATTTCTTTTTGGAGTTTCCGACCGTCCGGCAGCCTGCGGTACGCGTCAAACCCAAAGTATTTCTTCAAGAGTTTTTCAGAATCATTGTTTTCCCTGCAATACTCGCAATCATTGCTGCCGCAGGCATACCGAAGTTTAGCAATAATGGTGGAAATCTGAGGAAACGCGTGTTTCACCCAGGGAGGGATGACGGAATTACCGCCGGACACCCTGAGCCAAGACAAGACATAGGCAAGAACAGGTCTTTTTTGGGGATGATCGCAGAATTTGTCCCAGATCTTTTCAAAGGCTGTTGAACATATTTTTTCCCGGCACACCGCCATAAATATCTGTTTGGCCTTATCCTTGTCCGGAACAAATCTGGACAAAGAATGAAACAGGTCAAAAATGCCGGTCATCTCCAATTTTCGATCACTGGAAGAAAACGGCTCAAAAGCAAAGCTATAAAATGAAATCAAACCGGGATCACTCCGATTTAATACCCAAAATGCCGCAATCTGATCTTTAAAAACATCCCTGGTCAGTTTAGCGTCTGCCACCGGGTTATTTTTAGAGTTCTTGATCAGCTTGTAGTTTTTTATCAGCTTGTGATAAGGGTTTTCCGGAAATGCCAGGGGCGACAGATAAAGCGTATCAATAACCGGTAGACACAAAATTTGCGCCTCCGGTAAAACTTCTTTTACAAGGGCAAGATCATGGTTAATAATATTGTGACCTAGTATATAGTCGGCACCAAATGAAAAGTCCGACAACTCCTTCAACGCAGTCTTGCTATCCCTTATATCTTTTTTTTCAAATGTGTTACCGTTAAAAATTGCACCCACATGAAAGATATCCCCATTGGGAACGGCTTCAAAATCAACAATAAGGGCATGCTTGAATTTTCTAAGAATCTGGCGGTCCATATTCTCAACTGGGTTGGCGCTCTCGCTCAAAAGATCTTTGATAGATTGTTTCCCATTAATTCTTTGATCAGTTCAACCTGATCCTAACTGATACCCGCGTAGGTCTCTTTGCGGAAGCACACTTTTTCGGTGGTATCTCCCCAGCGTTTTCTCTGTTCAAGACGCCGGATTAACATATCTCCGTCTTTAACCAACCGGCCTCCCACCACGTCGACGCCACGGGCAAACAGCGGGTCCGGAAAATATCCTATTGTGGGGCCGACCACTGAAATCAGCGCCTGGGAACAATGGGTCAGAATGTCGTCCAGAGAATTGTTTAAAATCGTCGTACTGGTGCACAGGACCTTGTTGCAGGTCTGGAGTTCAGCGGGGTCCAGCGTTATCTGCAGGTCAGGAAACTTTTTATTCAGATCTGCTTTTTCCTCGACAACGACCAGTTGGGCACCGGTTTCTTGGATGGTTTTAATCAGCGGGTGGAACAAACCGACCATGCCGACCCGGTCATTTTTTGAGATGGACAGCAAGCCCAGGGAATCAGTGGTGGTATCCACCTCGAAACATGTCATCCGCATTACCTGCTGGCAAACTGCGTTGATGGCGGCCAGGCTGATCATCTGCCTGATCGGATCGCTAGTCCCGAATTCAAGCGCATATTCCATTGGATTTTTGCCGATAAAATTTTCAGGCTGCAATTTCGTGTAGGCCTGTTCTTTGCTGTCAGGCAGAAGTATATAGCTGAGACCTGCGGCGCCACCTTCCAGGCTGATCGCCATAAATTCTGCATCTTTGGGCTGGCCGCCTTTATAGAAGGGCGGAAAAAAGACTTTCTCGATGGAGGGTATGGTAAATTGAGCTGTCAGGTGGGTAACGATTTTTCGAAATTCATCTTTAAGGTGCATATTAAATATCCAATCGTTCTATTATAGGATTGATATTCCTGTTTCATGTCCATTTACAAATAACTCAGAGTTTGCGCCAATTTTTAGCGACTGTCAAACTATCTGTAGGAATCAGCTTATAATAACCATCTATCCGGATCTCAATGGGAGTCAGGCGTGACTTGAGCAAAATCATAATCTGTTGAATCAATGTAAACCATCCTGTCAATTCCTAGGTATTCCGTTGTCTTTCTGCAGTGATTATCATTTGTTTTAACGCTTTTTTACCCTTTGCGCGCATCCACTTTTTTTCAAACCCGGGCTCCATTACAATCTGGGCGATTGCCGAAAGCGCCTGGAGATGAAAGTTTCTTTGGTCCCTTGATCCAATCAGAACAAAGGCAGCATAGACAAGGGGCTGGGCGGATGAAAACTCAATCCCCTTTTTGCAACGGGCCAGGAGAACAGAGAACTTTTTCTGGCCGTTCAGGATTACATGGGGCACAGCAAGTCCTGGCGCAAGAACGGTGGTCATCTCATCCTCTCGTTTGGTCAGCAGATGGAAAAGGTCATCAGCAGATGCTTCTAAAGGGTCAGACATGACATCGGCGGCCAATTTGAAAAAGGTATGCTTGTCAATTTGATCTTTCAAATCCATGACCTGACTTTTGGCCACAAGAAGATCAAATCGGTCTGGCAGGCTTGTCACCTTGGATTTGATGAGTTGTCTAACCTCCTTTTGAAAGGGTAGGCCATCTTTAAGTTCTTTTGCAGCAGCTTTTTCCACCATCTGGAGCATGGCTTCTTTCTGGTCGACGTCAAATCGTAATGCCAGTTCTGCTATAGAATTTTTAGAACCTAAAACGGTTACCAGATCTCCGGCTTCCAGCCGTGTAAATCCGTGGGGTACGAACAGGACTCCCCTTCGCCGGACCGACATAATAATCAAATCAAACGGAAGGCGAAGATCCCTCAAAGCAAGTCCAGACAGGTCTGAATTCTGAATTCTCAAGTCCACAACATTTCTTTCTTTGTGCATCCCCATAAGAAGGGATGCAGCAGCCGGGGACCGGACGAAATGATCCAAAAGTCCCACAATTGCCGTGGATGGATCCACTATCAAGACTCCCAGAGACTGGAATTTGGCTGTATTAAACCGGTTGCTTATCCTTGCAATTAGGGTTTGGCTACCGAAATTTTCATAGGCAATTTCACAGATTTTGTAATTTAACTCATCCGAGAGCATCGTGACGATAGCCCCGGCCTTGTGGCATCCAATCCGTTCCAGTTCACCCCGGGTGATCCGTGAAAGATGATGCACCTCCATATCCTCAAAATCTTTGGCCAAAGCTGCCTGTCCATTCATGGCCAGTTTTACGTCCCATCCTTGGGAAACAAGGGACAGGGATAGGGCTGAGGCCTGGCCGTCGGCACCGAAGATAACGGCTTTTTTTACCCCCGCAAACAGATCCCCTTCAGACTTTGGATAATCTTCCTTCATTAATTTGATGACAAACTTGAACAGGGGCGGTCCCACAAGTTGGTTCAGGATGATGACAGATATAATAATGGTGGCAAAAGGACTGCCAAAGTCAGGAAACTCCACCACTACGTCTTTTGCAAGACCCAAACCCACACCTGCCTGGGTAATATAGGCCATCCAGCTCACCGAATTGGCTTTGGCCGGATTTCCGGCAAGGGTCCCCCCAACAAAAGACCCGAGGAAAATAGCTGTCATTCGGACTAAGAAAAGGGCAACGGCCACCGGCCACGTGGCTGCCAGCACATCCAGTGACAGTGAGGCCCCGGTCAGGGTGAAAAAGGTGATATAAACAAGAGGGCCGATTTCATAGAGTATTTTTAAAAATTCGGTCCTGAACCGCGTTGTATTGGACATGAAAAAACCGGCTACCATGCATATTAATAGCGGTTCAAACAAAAGTTCCGCAATAAATCGGTCATGGGTATACTGTCGGATGCCTGCAGACAAAATAAAGACAAGATAGCCTGTTGCCAGGATGAAAGATGTTTTTAGAAAGGGATGCGCCGGCATTCGCATAATCCTTAAAAGGATCTTGGACACGACAAAGCCAAGGAACAAGGAGCCACCTATTTCAAAAACAAGGAGGGCAATGAACCCAAGATTGAACCGAAGCCCTGTAAGCAGGGCATCTGCAACCGAAGAATTAACAGAGAATAACACAATGACGACGACGTCCATAATAACGGTAACGCCGAGAGCCGTCTGGGTAAACGGACCTTTGGCCCGAAGTTCATTCACAATGGCGATGGCAGATGAAGGAGACCGGGCCACAAGGATGGCTCCTGCCAGGATGGCCACAGCCGCCTTTGTGGCTGGCGGCATTTCCGCCATGAAAGGAATATGGGCTGAAATCATATAAAAAGTGATTGCCGTAAGGCTAAAAGTAAAGGTGACCAGACCAGCCGTAATCCAGGCAATGCTTTGCAGTTTGCTTCGCAGTTCTTTTAAATAGAGTTCAGCGCCAGCAGCAAAGGCGATAAAACCCAGGGAGATTTCATCCACGAATCCTAAGGTTTCAACAGCCTCTTTTGTGATCATGCCCAACACATATGGGCCGGAAATGATTCCGGTGAGCAAAAAGGCACTGATCAGGGGAAGGCCTGTCTTTTTCAGGCTTGTCCCCATCTGTTTTGATGCCAGGGCGATCAACGCAAATCCAGCTGTAAATACCAAAAGATCCATGGCCTATCCTAAAAGAGTGTCAGCGTATAATAACTATATTAAAACTATGGATTATTTTCTGAATTGTAAACCATTATACGATTTTGTGTCTGAATAAATATTTAATGAAATGAAATTTTAGGATAGACTCACATCTGATTGGCGATATGCCAATCAATAGGTTTGATACGCATCCATGATATGTGGCCACACCTTTTCAGGGGAATCAAAAATAACTGCTGAACTGGCGAGACTTGCTGTATCAATAGAATACCAGCACAAAGGCTATGGAAATTATTTGATAGGGAGTGCCGTTGAAAAACTCATTCTTATTTCAGAAAACGTTAGCATAATCTGGTCAACGGGGTAACTCAGTACCTTCACTCATAATCCGAATGTACCCCAAATAGGAATAAAGACGGTTGCGTTTTTTCCCGGTCACCTCTTTTACTATTTCAAGGTGTTCAAGTTCACGCAGGCAGGCATTCACTGTAGCGGGTGAAAGTTGCGTCCTCTCCTGAATCCAATTTGGCGAAGCAATTGGGCGTTCGAGCATTGCTTTATGAATGAGATTGGCCGAACCGGATATGCGTTTCAGCTCATTAATACGCAATCCGTCTTCAGCGGAAAGTTTCATAAGTTGCTGAGCGGTTTTAACTGCCTGTGTTGCTGTATGAATAACCGCATCGGCAAAGAAATCGAGCCAAATCTCCCAGTCCCCGGTCAGACAGACTTCGTTCAGAAGTTCATAATAACGTTGGCGGTATGTTTTAAAATAAAGACTGAGATACAGCATTGGTTCCTTAAGAACTTTTCCAGAGCATAGCAATAAAGTAATAATTAAACGTCCGAGACGACCATTACCATCAAGGAACGGGTGGATGGTTTCAAACTGGACATGTGCCAGTTCTGACTTCTTCGAAACTCACCAGGGTCACATTCTTTGCCACGACATTTCGATAGCAATACAACATGAATCTCTTTTAGCAATCTGAGTGAAATAGGAAAATCCTCTCCAAGTCGTTTGAGACCATGATTAAGAGCTGCTACATAATTGCTTACTTCCTGCACATCATCCACAGGAACCCCAGGTTGATGTTCGAATTCAAACATCAGCAGGTCTGAGAGTGATGATTGAGTACCCTCGATCATAGACGATAGCACCGCTTCCTTACGCACATACATATAAAGGAAAAGCGATGTGTCTGGAAGTAAAACTGAGACACTGTCAAGACGACCAAGGGCCTGGTCAAACTTTTCCCTAAGTTCGGATGACAATTCAATAGGAGGCACTGGATCTGGAACAAATGCTTGCGCCTTTTTTCCAACAGTTGACAAATTGATATATTGGCCTTGCAGGTCTCTATTCATGTTTTTATTTCAATTATTGAATTAACGCACTTCTTATTTCAATTTAAAGCGTAATATAAAATAACGTTCTTCTGACAGATTGTCACGAGCACGCTGAAATTCCACAAGAATTTGTGCCAGCGTCGATTGCCAAAGAAACCTAGTGTTTATTGCTCAACCGAATAGGGATTTAAAAACTGACGTTTCCAGAGGTGTTTCTTGCCCATCTCATTCAACTCAGCTTTTGCCTCGAATGTCCTTTAAAATTTTTATTGCATTTTCTTTTACGGATAAATCAATTTCACCCTCACTTATTTTGGGCAGTCGCGTGTTTAAATTGGTTGTAATTATATCAAAACCAATTTTTCTTATCCAGGTACAATCCCGGAAGACGCTAGCATATTTTTTCAGCACATTTTAATGGTGTTCTCTGCTTTAAAGCAGAAAGGAAGATTGAGGAATCGCCCGGTCCAGGGAAAAAATTATCTGTAGGCATTACTTTCAATAATCTGTTGACATAATTTTTAATTTGACTATAGTCATTTCTTGAATTCTCAGGGCGGGGTGAAATTCCCCACCGGCGGTGATTTTGATGCAGTCAAATAAGCCCGCGAGCGCCTGTTGCTTTAACAGGGTCAGCAGATCTGGTGAAACTCCAGAGCCGACGGTGAAAGTCCGGATGGGAGAGAACAACAGGCTGTTTGCGTTTCCTTGTTTTGGAACTGCTGCGACCTTGTGCCGTTACAGGATATCCTGCGGGCCATGCCCGTTTATGCATCCTCGGGCCTTGTCGGGCAGTCCCACCCCCATCATCTCCCCTGATATTATGGTAATGTTTTATAATAAAAAGGGAGTTTTGTATGAATCAAATGTCTATTTCCAAGTTCGGCAATTCAATTGAACGGGTTGAGCGTGCGATGGCCGCCCTAATATCTGGCAAGGGCGTGCTTCTCGTGGATGACGAGGACCGTGAAAACGAAGGGGATCTCATCTTCCCTGCCGAAACCATCACAAAGGAGCAGATGGCCATGCTGATCCGGGAGTGCAGCGGCATCGTCTGCCTCTGCCTCACCCATGACAGGATAAAACAGCTGGGATTACCCCAGATGGTAAGCGACAACACCTCGGTCTACCAGACCGCATTCACGGTCTCCATCGAGGCGGCAGAAGGAGTGACCACCGGGGTCTCCGCACAAGACCGGGTCACCACCATCCGGTGCGCCGCAGCAAAGGGGGCAAGGCCGAAACAGATCCACTCCCCAGGTCATGTGTTCCCGTTGCGGGCCGCACGGGACGGGGTGTTTGAACGTAGGGGCCACACAGAGGGGACCGTGGACCTGATGGGGCTTGCCGGGTTCTCTTCGGCAGGGGTGCTCTGCGAGTTGACCAACCCCGATGGCACCATGGCCAGGTTGCCCCAGATCATCTCCTTTGCCGATGAACATGGGTTTCCCGTGCTGACCATCGAGGACATTGTGGCGTACCGCTCCAGACGCATGGACAAGATCGCCTGAACCGGATCAAATGAATCAGATCAAATGAATCAGATCATATGACCCTGGGAACCGGCACACGGGTGCCGGTTCCCAGGGCATTCCTATTCTAAGATCTTTTCATCCTTGGCATGGGCCTCGGCGGCACCCGGCTACAGCATCGCGGTTCAGCGCTTTTTCAGTGACATAGGATGAAATCCCAGGCGCATATCCGTATCAAACAATTATAGTAAAAGAAAACAAAGAGCCATAATTATCGTGGGTATAAGTGCATAAGTGAGCAGGAGTATGGGTGAGATACCGTTACTGAAGTAGTTTTTTAAAAGTGCCTGTCCTGCCGGATTCGGGGCATTGGCAATTACGGTAAGACCGCCGCCGGTAACTGCACCAGCCACCACCGCATATTTCAGGCTGTCCGTGAAACCAGGCACCAGGGTGCTCAGGTAGGTTATGGCGGCATTATCGTTAAAAGCCGTTAGTACGGTGGCGCTCAACATAAGAGGAAGTTCTCCCAGGCTGCCAAGCACCGGAGCAATCCACCATCCCTGGAGGCCGCCGTGGATAACCAGACCGCCAAGGAAAAAGCCGACCAGCATCGGGGACTTCAGGTTGACATTGTTCTGGAATGGCCAGGTAACGTGGCTAAAGCCGATAAAAAAGAGCATGCCGGAAACAAAAATAGCCGGGTAGTGTGCATTGGCAATGGTCCAGACCATAAAGGCAACATGGACGGCTGTAATCCAGCCGGGTACGTCGCCGGAACGCTTGTCCCAGTTAGGGTCATTGAGCATGGGCCGCTTATCTCTGGGGAGCAGGCCCGGTACGGAAACACTCATTTGTTGCATTTTAAGGTCTTCAAATTCCTGCTCAAAGGTCTCCTCAAGCAAAGAGCAATCGGTGGTATCCATGTCACATACTGTCATTGTGGAGGCTTTGGCCGAGTCTTTAATCCTCTGAAATTCTTGATGCAAATCGTTGCCGATCCGATCCTCGGCCATCCTCAGATCTTTTTTAAGATTATCGCTATGAATATATTTTTCTTTGATCTCTCTTTTTAGCATCGCCAGCTTGAATTTCTTTTCGAGCGTGGCAATTTCTTTCTTGAACACCAGGAAAACCAGCGTGTTGGAAAGAATAATACCAATAACAGCCTTCCAGCCAAAAGTGGTAAACATGAAAGGCAGGTTCCATTCCCACGGAGCTGCCACCATAAGGACGGGCGGGGCGGCAAAATGAGTAAGGGTTCCACCGACCGAAATATTGACAAAAAGCAGAGATATGGTGGCGTATTTAAACTTTTTACCCGGCTTTAATTCATAGAATTTCCGGGCAAGCAGCATCGCCGAAATGGTCATTGCCGCCGGTTCGGTGATAAGTGATCCCAAGATAGGACCCAGGGTCATAATCGTCAGCCACCAAGCCGCCAATGTACCTTTAAAAAGCCCTGCAGCACGGCTCATGATTTTTTCAGAAAGGTTTAGAATCGGCCGGGAGGAAGCCAGGGTCATGATGACCACGACAAACATCGGCTCAGTGTAATTTACCCCGCTTATATAACTGACAAAGGTGTGCCAGTCAAAGAAGAGAACAATCGCAGCGGTCAGCACTACGGCCCAGAGGCCAAATACAACCTCAACTTCGCCCAGAAAGTGAAACATTTCTGCCCGGATTCTGGTGGAGTTTTCTGCAGCTTTTCCTGTTTCAATATCTTTTTGGTGTTCAGCTTTCCATTTATGTGCGTAGTAAAGAAATTTACTGCTCAGAAAGGTATGGAAAATAGCGATCAAAAAAATAAGAGTGGCCACTAGGTTAAAGGGTGTATGATTGATACGGTGTTTAAGGATTGCCCCTATACCTTGGATATCAGCATCATGATAACTGGTAAAACTTGGCGGAAAATTAGCAAATGCACTCCCCGAGCCTCCCCCATCTGCATAGGCAAAGGTGGTGGAAACTAATACAAAAACTAAAAGGATGATAGCATCTCGTACTTTCATAAATTCCATCATTACCCTTCTTACTCCAATCGTTTGATATCCGACATTACTTTGTGAATATTCAGTGAAAATATCTATATGTTTAAAGAAAAAAATAATTTATCCCGTTTATTGTAATTTGACAATAGGAAAACACAAGGCTGTTTTTGTGTAGAAGCACCGCCGCTTGCTGAGATGTTTGTTCATTTGGGCAATGCCCGGATCATCGAAGAGAAAGCCTCTCTGTCCCAGGGTCGTTTAATCGTCCCATTTTCTTTAAATTTTACATTTCTACAATTTATTTATTCTGCTATAAAAACGAAATGTTTAAAATTTGCAATTCATGTGGATACCAGTGGGAAACAAGGGAACAGTTCCTGTCCGATCCAAATATTGAGGTCGTAGGTTACCAGACTTTCTTTACAAATTTAAAACTGGGGTTGTTTTTGTTCAACCATTCATGCCACACGACCATCGCTATTGAGGCTGATTTTTTGCTGGATCTTTACAAAGGCACCTTTCATCAGGAAAGAAAACCTGTTAAAGAAAGGAACTGTCCAGGGAAATGCCTGACCGAAAATATGCTCTCTCCCTGTTCCGATACGTGCAAATGTGCATTTATCTCAAAGCTAGTCCATATTTTAAAAAACTGGGAAAAAACGCTGCTTCCGAAACTATAAATTTTATTTTATTTGCGGCTTAGGTATTTTTAGCCTGGGAGACGTTGAATCTCATCCACTCTTGAATCTTCAATGTATCTTTCGTGGAAATTGTAGACATAAAATGATACTTCAATCTTGTGTAAATAGACCAATTCTCAAGGATTCGAGATCTTACCTTTTTTTAAGGCGAACATGAAAATCTACGGTTTGTCCGTCAACATTCCGTTGTTAAGATCCGTTTAAAATTTTAATCAGTTAGTAGTTGAAGGTCAAAAATTTGTCGGGTTTTTAAAGTTCTGATCAAGAAAACTGCCTTCAATATTATCTGCCATTTCTACAAATCTGTTGGCGGGCATTGAAAATAATATCATGTCTTCAGGGACAAAATTTCTGGCCATTGGGTCCATTAGCCCGATAATACATTTTGGATTTTCCTGAAATTTTTCATGATAGGGAATTGTGAAGATAGACTGACAACCTGAAGCATCAGGTATCAATACATTATCGGTATTTGCCATCCTATCGTAACTTGACAGGGTTACTAACTTTGCCAGGTTGGTTATACTTGCCGGGAAAAGATTCGCAACTTCAATCTTTCTGCTATCATCAATATTCTCAAGTTTTTCCATATACAGATATTTGCATTTTGGCGGGTGAATAAGAGTTGCTGACCATTTGGTATATGCTTTCGAAATTTCAATATCCTTACAAAATCGTTCTACTTCAGCGAGAAAAACGCCACCATCATCCTCAAGTTCAGTAAAACCAAAGTATTCAGCAGGACCTGCGCAGGCGTTATCATTATCTTTCGAAAAACGGATTTTTTTATTTTTATTCATCATCATCTTCAGATACATGAACATGCATACCCATTTATCCTTTCTAAAAATAAATGACGCTTCTATTTCCTCTGAAGAATAATACCAGCCAACAGCAGGATAATTAAAAGATAATACTTTTGAAAATTTTCTTAGGCTTTCTTTGACTATTTTGGCATTCATTATTTCCTCCATCACATGTAAGCTTGGCAATACCCATTTCCGGATCAGTACTTGACATAATTAATAGTTGGCTAATAAAAATTAAAATAGACTTTTACCGTCACAGAAGTCTTTTCAATTCATGCTTTTCAATTGTCCAAACGTGCTATTTTTATTTTACCTGTCTTATTGTTAACCGTCTCAGCTTCCAGAGGACGATCAACTCTCTTTAACCGGTATGCAGATGTCGACATCAAAAAAAGTTTTGACCATTGATGAATTTTTCCCCGTGGCAACTCTCAAATGATTCCCGGTTGTCCCATTCATAACCACTATTCATAAGCCATTGGGAAAACATCCAATCCCAGGCATCACCGAACTCATCTCTTTTGAGCAGAAAGCGGCAGACACCACACTTGCCCCCGGAAATTTTTGTTATCCCAACAGATCCTGATGGATTTACAGAAACCATTATTGGAATTGCCACCATGACCCTTAGTTTTTTATCTTCTGTGATTTTAGGATCGTCATTGATCCTCCCCCAATATTGTGGATTCCATGTTAAGCATCTATAATGAGCCTTTCTTTCTGGGAAGATGAGAAATCTATTGAAATTTGGCACAACGTGATGGAACACCGCACTGCTCAGAAAAGCGGAAAAGATTCATTGTTTGAATCCTATCCGACGACAAGTGCAAGCTTTTTAAGTGGGTATATTCGGTCTCAAGGGCAGTCTTCCGATCGGATGCCCCGGGGCAGGAGAGAAGCACAAAATCGACAGTCATGTAACCCTTGGTGTTGATCCGCACCAGAAAATGTAATCTGCCTTGGGCAAACCTTTGGTGGGACTGGCTTAGGCAATGTTGAAGTTCTCTGGTGTCGAAGGTTTTGGGTCTGCTCAGCTTCACCTGGGGTTTTGCCTTTCTATTCCACCGGCGGGTCATATTTCGGATTAGCCTCCCTGTTCTACGGCTTGGGAAGCGGTGTATCCCATTATATCGGCTGATATCTGGTACAGTGGTGCAGTGATGGCGGTTATGAATTCTTTCCTCTTTTTTTGGGCCGTTTTGCCATGTTGGTGGGAGTGATGTATTGGATCATATCGAATTTCAAAGGCCCTATGTCCTATCCCGCGATCTGGATTTAGCTCGGCGCGAGCATGTTCGTCGTTGAAAATGATTTTGATTCTTAGAATGATATTTTTAGGGTGTTTTTCTGAGAATTATCTTATATTTCCAGTCCATAAACTTAGTCCGACAAGAAAAGAAGAAAGTTACTACCAAAACCAAAAGTCCCAAGCTATACTGGGGGATCGGATTGATAACGAGTACAGTAAACATCCATAAAATTCCCAAGCCTACTGGTATTAATATGGATTGAACACCTCTGAATATTACTACAAGAACACATATACCAAATGCAGAAAGCACAATCCCGGCAAACCAGAGAATGTCGGCTCCAGATGACAGATAGCAATTCTTTTTTCCTTCGGCTCTTTCCTTAATGCCCAAAAGCATTCGTCTTTCCATAATATAGTGATCCGGTAAGCCTATTATGTCTGCCATTCTAAGATTACCGCTATTTTGGTCAAAGTCCTGTGTTCGAACAATTAAACGGGATTGACTATCATTGATCCGGGTCACTTTAAATGTTCCCCAGTTTTCCAATACAAAGGAATCATCCGGTACTACATCCAAAACTGGGAATCCAAAAACAATAGCACTTTTATCTTTATCTATTGAACCGCGAACAACATCTCCAACCACTAATGGTTTAAAATCATAGTTGGATAAGTCAAAAGGCATGGCTATATATCCAAGCATGTTTTCCAAAAAGATATAACTAAAGAAGCCCGCTCTGTCAGCTCCTAATTGATTCACCCATTTCCATACCTCTGACTTGGGTGAATCTATTGTAACGGCTCTAGTCGAAATGTTTGAAGAGGCCCACCTGTCTCCAGCCATTGGCATGGTTATCTCACTATCTGAGGCACCCCATGTTGCAATTATTGGCTTTACCATCAAAATATGAACAATCAGTTGGAGCGCAATAATTAAGAACAGGATTAATGCTGATTTTAATAAATTTGTCATAAACATTTTCACTTTTATTTTTTATCAATTTTAGGGTTTACTATCCATTAATAGCTAAAATAATAATATTAATCAAGTGTGATTATCTATTAGGTGTTTTTGCAACACCCCAAATTACCGGCTCGTCCGTCAGCATGTTCGTTGTGTGTGCTGGGCATGGCACATGATCTTAAGGGTGAGCCTATGATTTTTGTATTCGGAAGTCAAAGCAAGTCCCAAATCCAGCCTGGTGGAGGCGGGTCGAAGACGCGAAGCCACGGTATAGCGGTATGGCAACGGAGTACCCCTTTTTTATTTTCATTCAGGTAACTACATTGATGTCATCGGTGTTTTACAGGGAAGAATGGATGTCGATAAAAATTTGTTTTAATATTTTTTTTCCGTTCTTCAACGCTAACGGTCTGAATGGCCGGAGTGGTTTCTTATATATCAAGTAGCTGATAACTGACAATGAATTGATTTTAGAAATAATTGGCTCCCCGGAGTTTTTCAATAAACATTTTAATTGGATATTTGTATTGTATTTCTTCACATTCTGCCAAAATTGTTTAGATTTGGTTTTGGGGAATTTCTTCATGGAGCAGATTTTTAAATAATTGCTGTCCAAATATAAAATTAAACGATTGGAAATCAGGTTTTTCAAGAGCTGGGATGAACATTGTGAATACTGTTATATCATTTGTAACCAATACACATTTTCGTCTTTCAATAGAGAGGATGCTTCAATACCCGTGCGCCAAATTGCAGATATTTTAATTTTTAATCCGGCTTTTAATGGCTCAAAACAGCTAATTTTTGGTTTTTACATCAGTAAAACGGTCCAATTAAAAACTTCTATTGCATCTGGTCTTTTAACACACCCAGCAAATCCCTAACCTTTCCCCCTATAGATCCGCGGCTTCTTGAACCATGGATTAGCACCGGGCCTCGTTCCTCGGCACGGATTACTAATCCTTTGTCTGTTATAAAGTGTTTTAAAAGTTATTGACATTTTAAGGTACGAGATGTACATGTTGTATATAAGGTACAAAAATAAGGAGAAAAATAATGACCACAAAAATATCTACGGCAGATGCTAGAAAAAATTTGGCAGATATCGTTAACAAAGTAGCTTATGGCAAAGAATCTATTGTTTTGACCCGGCGGGGCCAAGATGTTGCAGCGTTGGTCTCTATTGAAGAACTTGAATTGCTCCAGCAGATTGAAGATTATATAGATATCGAAGATGCTAAAAAGGCTCTTCAAGGGTCGGCAGAAAATATACCTGCGGAGGAAGTCTGGAAACAATTGGGACTTTAGCTTATGAAATATTCTGTTGAGTTTAGACCTGCTGTGCTGAAAAGTTTGAAACGGTTTTCCAAGAAAGATCTTGTAAAGATTAAAAAGAAAATAGAAAATCTTGGAAGCAATTTGCCAAGCCCCAATACTACAAAGATGAAAGTGAATAATCCCTTTCATAAAATTCGATCTGGCGATTATCGGATCATATATGAAATTCATGACCACAGACTGATTATTTTGATTGTAACAGTTGGGCATCGAAGAGACGTTTACAAAAGATTGCCATAAATATTTTCAAGGTTTTCCTCACACATTTCAGTAGACCTCCTAGCTTTTATAACCTTCCAACATCACCGGTGAAACTCGGTGCATGTTGATTTTTGAATTTTTCAGCAAGGGTCAAGTATCGCCCCCTTCCCATACATTTCCCTGTTTGATATCCAAGAATAAAGGAGTGTGGTAAAATGTTGTCCTATCTCAAATTGCGTCTCTGAAGTATTTCAGATATATTCCGTCTGCCGTCGAGGATGCAATGGATAAAAACATCTGATTTAATGATCTGGTAAAGAATGTGGTAAATTTTTACATGGATTTCGCGATAGTCATACACATCAATTCGTTGAAGCTCTGGGGGATAATGACCTTTTTTCGAATTGAATGACAGGTTGCGGCAGGCTGTTTCTATTTCTGAGAAAATTGTTTCCGCGTTTTGCGGGAATCCGGCTTTTTTTATATAATCATAGATTTCAAAAAGGTCTTTTTCCGCATCAGAGATAATATGAACGTTGTATTTCATTCAGATTGGTCTTCCCTGATTTTCTTTTTCAAATTGCTGAAAACATCGGCAACAGGTTTGTGATCTCCATTTCTGAGGCTATTTCTGCTTTGGGCCAGCATTTTTAGCATGGCAAGGCTTTCCTGGGTCTGCTCATATTGAACAATATCCTGGAGAATCGCTTTGGCTTCCCCATTTTGAGTGATAACCATGGGTTGCTGGCGATTTGCGATTTGCCGAATAATTTCTGAAGCGTGCGCTTTAAAATAGCTAATGGGTTTTACAGATTCGCTTAGTTTCATCTTGGCCTCCATAATTATTTGATTTGACCTAAATTTAGTCCATATTAAGATCTAAATCAAGATGGGGCCGTTAAAACGTTAAGTTGAGCGGCCTAGTCCGTAGCATTCGTTTTATTTTTAAGACCTTTAAAAAACAGTTTAACCTTGCCTCCAATTTTGTGGAGGAGGATCACCTGTCACCTGGGTGGCTTTGTTAGATCCGCTTTATTTATAATTCGGTTTGTATAAAAGGTCTCTCTTTTTAAGTTTAATTTTTGATCTTTTCTTTAGTACAAACATTGGAGGAAGTTCTGTAATAACCTCGCCAATAAAATTTTCACTCTCATTCATAATTAATTTTACATCTAAAAATCCGCTTTGATACCCAACTTCATTGTTTATTGGCTTCGAGATAGCAAAAAATGCTCGGACGGTATATATTTCCCCAACCTCTATACTAAACTCC
>JADGEQ010000032.1 GCA_016744295.1 Desulfobacteraceae bacterium
CATGGCTTTTGTGCGGATAGTCGAGCGCGTTGTAACTAGTTCCGGTTGGTTTGCCTTGGCGGAGCATTATAGGACAGGCTGTTACAGGCTCTGGTGGACGGACGTTAAGTGGCGGGAATTGTTTGAGCGCAGCGAGTTTTTCCGTCACAAGTGCCGTCCAGCATAGAGCCTGTCAGCTGGCCTATTCAGCGACAGAAAGGCACACCGATCGGAACGGGTATAAGATTTTGTGTTAATAATCTACATGCGATTGCCCTGAGTCTGGTGGACCTGGTGAGAAATCGCGATAATCTGGATGATTACCGGATTACCCCTCTCAAAATTGTCCGCCTGTCCGATCCTATTTTTACCCAAGAATTGTCACCATGGGGCGGAGCGCCTTTTTTTGCCGGCCAGAATTAAAAGCCCCCTGGCCAGGAGGGCAAGATTTGGGAAAGCCAAAAAAACAAGTTCCTATCTGTTGATTTTGTAACATTTTGCGACTACTATGTTCTCCCATTGCTTTGTGGTGCTTGAACTTGGCAATATTTTTTTTTAAAATCAAGTAACCCTGGAGGCAAATATTGATACCCCGGTTGAATATTAAAACAAAAATACTTTTCCTGGCCCTGGGCATAACGGCCCTCTGCGCAATCTCATTTATGGTTGCAGCCAACATCGCCATTGAAAAAGGGGGTAAATTTATCCTTGCCCAAAGCATCAACCTGGGAAAAGACTCAGCCCAAAAGAGCCGCGCCACACTGGAGGAACAGGCCAGGGCCAACCTGACCCGGCTGGTATCCATACAGACACAAAGCAGCAACGAGTTTTTCAGCACCACCCGCATGGAAGTTGAAACCATGACAAAGTTCTGCTCTCTTTTATGGTCTACCCGTGAAACAGTTAAAACAAAAGCCGCCGACAATAACAACTTTCTTTACCGCAGGGCACCGGGAGTGGATGAACAAAAGGTCAAAAATGAATTTTCAAAACTTCGGGTCATGGGAACCATATTTCAATCCTACCTGGCAAACAATGAAAACCTGGAGTCTCTTTTTCTTGGGACCCAAACCGGGATCAATATTTTATGGCCGGACACAAAAGCCTCGGCAAACAAAGCCTATGACCCCAGAACACGGCCATGGTACAAGGATGCGGTGAAACGAAACCATATCGGATGGACCGACATATTCAAAGGAGCCTCTACCTCAAAATTGATGATTGCCTGCTCAAATCCTGTATACGATGACAGGGGCGTCCCCAGGGGGGTGGTGGGTGCAACCGTCACCCTGGATAAAATGCTCAAGGTCATCTCTTCACAGGTCCGGGACATGGGGTATGCCTTTTTGCTGGATAAAAACGGAAAGGTAATCGCCTTCCCGGCCCTGGACAAAGCCGAGCAGAGCCAGGACTACGGCAGTGTCAATTTAAGAAAATCAGACAACCTTGAGTTTAGAGCCATTGTGGAAAAAATGGTGGCAGGGGAAAAAGGGTTTTCAAAAATCAGGCTCAACACCGGGGAAAAATTCATTGGATTTGCGCCGGTAAAGGAAACCGGATGGAGCATGGCCGTGGTCATCGCAACGGAACATGCCCTGGCCCTTGCAGATCAGACAGAAAAGAACATCATGGCCTATACCCTTGAAAAAAGAGAGGAAATGGTCAAAAAGATACAGGCATTTCAAAAATACGCCATCCTCTTTTTTGGCCTGATGCTGGCCCTGGCCGTTTTCATTTCCGTAAAGGTTTCCAACCGGATCAGCCGCCCCATCCTGGACCTGACAAAGGGGGTTGAAGATGTGGGCAAAGGAAATCTGGACAGAAAATTGTCCATCCGAACCGGAGACGAAATCGAAACCCTGGCCCAGGCCTTTAACAACATGACCCAGGACCTGACCCGTTATATCAAAAATCTTCAGGAAACCACGGCAGCCAAGGAGAAAATCGAGAGCGAACTCCAGGTGGCCACCCGGATTCAGAACAGCATGCTTCCCAGAGTTTTCCCTGCATTTCCCAAGAGAAAAGAGTTTAGTGTTTTTGCCTCCATGGAACCGGCCAGGGAAGTGGGCGGAGACCTTTATGATTTTTTCTTCATCTCTGAAACCAAATTCTGTTTTCTGGTGGGGGATGTGGCAGGCAAAGGGGTGCCCGCCTCTTTGTTCATGGTGGTCGCCAAGACCCTGATTAAAAATGAGGCCCTGAGGGGAATTCCCCCCAAAGATATATTTTTTAACGTGAACAATGCCCTGTGCGAAGACAATGATGAAGGCATGTTTGTCACAGGATTTGTCTGCATTATTGACCTTGAAACCGGTCAGGTCGACTTTGCCAATGCCGGTCATAATCCCCCGTTGGTCTTGGAAAGCCAGAACAAGGCCTATGATTTCATGGAGATTATTCCTGGATTTGTCCTGGGGGGAATGCCTGATTTTGAATATGAAACCCAATCCATCTGCATGGCTCCGGAGGATGTCTTGTTCCTGTACACCGACGGGGTCAACGAAGCCATGGACCCTGAAAACAATGAATACACAGACGCCCGGCTCAAAGAAACCCTTTCAATGGATAGTAGTCGGGATGTCACCCAGATCGTTAAATCCGTTGCAATGGACGTAAAAGAATTTACAAAGGGTGCAGAGCAATCCGATGACATTACGATACTGGCCTTTAAATACAAAGGCCCGGCAGTTTAGGCGGACAGATCCATGGAATTTTTAAATTCAGACCAGACCCTGGGTGTCGGTTTGACCGATGATAAGGGGTTTGAGCCCCTGGACCAATTCCGGTTGCTTATCCTGGTCGGGGTCACTGGTGCCGGAAAAACCACCTTGCAAAAGGCATTGGAGACAGAGTATGCCTTTTGCACCCTGCCGGGGAGAAGACGTCTGACCGATAAAGTCATCATCCCCCAGATGCAGGACAATCCCCATTTGGTTCGTGACCGGGCCCGACGATTTGCCCTTACAAAGGGTTATAGGGAACGCCATCCAGGGGGCATGGCCCATGTCCTCTCCAGAATAAAAATCAAACGCCCCTGCACCACCTTGATCCTCTTTGACGGGTTAAGGGGGGTCGATGAGGTCTGCTTTGCCCGGGAGAGGTTTCCCCAGGCCCTCTTTATTGTGCTCACCGCACCCGATTCGGTGAGGATCATGAGACTTCTGGACAGACAAGATACCTTTGACAGGATAACCAGTTCCCCCACAGAGGAGCTGGCTCAAATGCTTGAAACCCTTTGCCCCCCGGACCAGATCAAGATCTTATATGATTTTATCAGGCAAAGGGGTATCCCCCAATCCGCTTTAATGGAAAAGGCAAGAATTGTTCTAAAAGAAAGGGAAAACTATGAACAGGAAAAGGCCTGTGAGTTTTTAACCCGGGCTGCCCGGGACAGAACCATTGTGGTAAATTCCGCAGAGCTTTCCCCTGAACAGGTCTTTGGTCGGGTGAAAGCCGGGTTGACAAAAATTCTTAGCCCGGCAAGGATAAGACAATAAAGATGAAATTTATCAAACAGGCACTTATTTCCTTTTGCATAATCGGGATCTGCCTTTGCCTGATCGCAGGGATTGGCGTTGGTGAAGCCTATCGGACCCATTCATCCCTGAAGGTAGAAGGGGTGTATGCCCTTGGCAATACAATAAAATCAGTGGTGGATTCATTTCTTGGGGCCGGGGTTTCTCTCCGGCAGTTTACCGGATTTGACAGGGTCTCTGCCATGATTCTGGAGAGTGATTCATCCATTTCGGGTATGGGTATTGTTGACAATAGTGGTGCACCCATTTTTTCCTGTGGTCAAAAACCCTGGGAAATAAAGGAGGCCTGGCCCGGGAGCCCGGACCCCCGGTTTTTCCTGGATGAAACCCAGGATTATTTCAGACTGACCATTCCTTTGGCCGGTAAAATTGAACAGGCCGGCAGTCTTCAGCTGGTTGTACAAAAGACATCCATCCGCCAGAAAACCATGGCCGTATTTAAATTGGTGTTTGTCCTTGTTGCCTTCCTGTCCCTCTTGTTTCCAGTTCAAATCTACCTGGTCAAAAGAATAAAGATCCAGCACCCGAAACTCTGGATATCCATCTGTTATTCCATTTCCACTCTGTTGGTGACCCTTCTCGTGGGTTTCTCCCTGATCCGGATCTACAATCATGCCATAGAAGAAAAAACCCAGAACCTGACCAATTCTCTGACCCACAAACTCTCCTATGTTAAAAAACTGGGGTTGGACATGGAACGTTTCACAGGCATTGACCGCCTCCTTGGGGCCTACCGGGAACTCAACCCTGAAATCAGCTTGATTGAACTTAAAGAAAATCACAGGCGCATTGCCAGGGCCGTCACCGGGGATTTAAAAAATCAAAACGGCTATGTCAGGCATACCCAGGCTTTCAAGGATCTTAACATCACGGTCTGGGTGGATAAAACCTTTGTCTATAAAAAAATGTGGACAAGTTCAAAAAACTTTCTCATCCTCCTTGTGGCCTCCTTTTTCATGTCTGCCCTGTTTTTAAACCTGATGTTCACCTTTACCCGGGCCAAGCCACGGGAACAGCCCATGTCAACCGGGGAAAAAGAGAAAAATCTTGCCCTGATCAAGCCTGTGTTTTTTCTTGGCGTCTTCATCGAGGGTTTGTTTGCCTCGTTTTTGCCCCAGTACTTTGAATCTCTCACCCAGGGCAATGGCTCTTTTTTGTTTACCCTCTTTTTTATTTCCTATGGCATTGTCCTGGTTCCGGCAGCTGCCCATTGCCAGAAACACGGGGAAAAGCCAATGCTTGTCTGGTCTGTCACCTTCATTGGCATCACCAGCCTGGCCATGGCCTTTTCCACCAATTTAACCTTGATGAGCCTGGTCCGGCTGGCAGCAGGCATCTGCCAGGGGACCCTGTTCATGGCGGTTCAGTCCTATATTCTCAAATCCAGCCCGGTGGGAAAAAAAACCCAGTCCATGGCCATTCTCATCATCCAATACAACGGCGGCAGGATTGCCGGAACCGCCCTGGGCGCCCTGGCTGTGAATTATCTGGCCCCGTCCGGGGTATTTGTCGTGGGAGCCTTCCTCTCTGTTTTTCTCATTGCCTATGCGATCTGGTTTGTACCGCGACTGGACCCGGTTAAGACTGAACCTGTCCCCCCCGGTCAAGCCAAACCTGAACCTGCCCCCTCCGATCAAGCCAAACCTGAACCTGGGTTTATGACCAATGTTAAGGTTGTATTCAAGGATATGGAACACTTGAAGACCAGTTTTCTTGTCGGCGTCAATGCCAAGCTGGTGATGATCGGGGTGATAAGCTTTTCCCTTCCCCTGATCATGGAACGGCGCGGATTCAACAGTGAAGATATCGGTTTCATGCTCATGCTCTACAGTGCAGGGGTCCTGGTCTCCAGCTTATATTCTTCCCGGCTGGCCGACATCACCGGCAATACGAAAAAAATATTGTTCAGGGGAAATCAGGGGTCAGGCCTGGGACTCTGCCTCATGGGGCTCATGGGCCTGCCCGCTTTGTCAATTGCATGGTCCGGTGCCGTTCTATCCATGGGCACCCTGATTTTGGGACTTGCCCACGGGTTTATTGCCGCCCCCATCACCACCCATATCTCAGGGACAAAAACCGCAGCCATACTTGGAGCCGGGCCATCCATCTCCGTGTTCAGACTCTTTGAACGGGCCGGCAATATCCTTGGCCCCATAATTCTGGGGCAATTGCTCATGATTCATCAATACAACCCAGGGGTAATAGGGGGGATCGGCGGGGTGATCCTGGTCTGTGGTTTCCTCTTTCGGATCCAATCGGTTTCTTCAAAGGCCGCCACCATGGCGTTGATCTTCCTGGCGTTGTCCGGAAGGATGGATACTGGACTCT
Source organism: Desulfobacteraceae bacterium (assembly GCA_016744295.1). Lineage (GTDB taxonomy): Bacteria > Desulfobacterota > Desulfobacteria > Desulfobacterales > Desulfobacteraceae > NBML01. The sequence continues at coordinate 5,844 of JADGEQ010000032.1, forward strand.
GCCAGGGGCCGGACTGGTTCCAGTTTACCCGGGAGATGCCCCAAAACTGGCAGATGATTGTCAATCCGGATGCCCCCCAGCAATTTATTCTTTCCCCGAAATCCGAACAGGGCGAGTTTGGGGACAAAAAAATTTTGATACTCATTCCCAAACCCTCTTCTGCCTACATCACATCAACAGAGTCGATTTTGAGCTTTTTCAGGGACAAACACCTGTTCCCTAAATTTAAAATTGTCAATTTCAACAAGGACAAGGCCCAGGGGCAGCAGGCCCTTAAAAGCGCCAGGGAAGAAGGAACCAGCCTGATCTTTGCCATGGGCTCCCTGTCTGCAGATTTTGTATTTCACCATTTTAAGTCGCCTGATATCCCCGTGGTCACGGTTTGTGCAAAAGATCCGGTCATGATGGGCTATGTTTCCGATTACACCAAAGGCGGCCAGCCTCTTTTTGCCTTTACCTCCATCAACATCCCGGTCCGGCTTCAGATGGCCTATTTCAAAGAATTGATTCCCGGTTTGAAAAATATTGGTATTCTCTATGCCCGGAAAAACACCAGCGCTGTCAAAACCCAGGTGGCCCCCCTTAGGGCCCATGGCCGGCAAATAGATATCCAGATGATAGATGTGGTGGTGGAAAACCAGAAGAATGCCAGGGCTGAACTGGCCGAAAAAATTCCAGCTGCAGTTGCCCGAATGGCCCAGACAGATGAAACACTGACCAATAGCCTGTTCTGGGTTACAGGCTCCACCTCGGTGTTCAGTCATTTTGACCTGATCAACCGTCATGCCGGGAACATCCCTGTCATCGGTGCCTCTCCTTCCATGGTAAAGGACAAAGACCAGTCCGGAGCCGCCATGGCAATCGGTGTGGGATTTGAAAACAATGCCCGGCAGGCAGCTCTTTACGCTGAGAAAATTTTAAAAGGCAAGACCCGGCCGGAGGATCTTCCCGTGGGGGTCATCACGCCGCCGGACATTGCCGTAAACTTCAAACAAATCCGGAAAATCAATATGAAGATCCCCTTCAATTTTTTTGAACTGGCCAACCTGGTGATCAATGACCAGGGGAAAAAAGTAAAATCAAAAGGCAGTATACTGATTATAGAATAAGAGGAGACCGTCCCCAGTGACTCTGGAACATTTTTCAATCATTGACACCACCCTGCGCGAGGGAGAACAATTTTACAAGGCTAATTTTTCCTTCAAAGACAAGGCCCGGATTGCAGGATTATTGTCGGACTTTGGTGTTGAATTCATCGAGGTGACCTCTCCCTGCGCCTCCCCGAAATCAAAAAAACATTGTAAGGCCCTCACGGCCATGGGGCTTAGATCCAAATTTTTGGCCCATGTTCGATGTAACCGAGATGATGTTCTTGCAGCCCTTGAAACCGGGGTGTCCGGAATCAATTTTTTTTTCCATTCCAGATTTTTTCACAATCGGTTTGGCCAGGATAAGTCCCCCCAAAAAAACCTGGATATCATCATGGATGTTCTTGAGTTTACCCGGCAGCAGGCCCCGGGGATAGATATACGCTTTTCCATTGAAGATGCCTTTAGAACCCGTTTGGAAGACTTGATTGTCATATACGGGGCAGTGATTGAATCAGGACTGGTTCATCGCCTCGGGGTTGCCGACACCGTGGGAGTTGCCCTGCCAGGTGAGGTGAGTCGAATCATCCGTTTGTTGAAAACCCTGGGCATAGCGCAAATTGAATTTCACGGCCACAACGATACCGAGTGTGCCGTGGCCAACAGCCTGGCGGCACTTGAAGCCGGGGCCACCCACATTGACACCTCTGTTCTGGGAATTGGTGAAAGAAACGGAATCACTTCACTTGCGGGTCTTGTGGCCCGAATTTACAGCCGGCATCCAGATCTGATTAAAAACAAATACCAGCTTGGCCAATTAAAGCTTATCCATGAAACCCTTGCCCAATGCCTTGGCATTACAATCCCCTTTAATCACCCCATTGTGGGGGAGGCGGCCTTTGTCCACAAGGCGGGGATCCATACCAATAGTGTGATCAATGATCCAAAGTCATATGAAATCATCGACCCAGGGGATTTTAATGCCCTGAGAACCATTTTGATCGGCCACAAACTCACCGGCTGGAATGCCATTCGTGACAGGGTCAAACAACTCGGCCTTGACCTTGACGACCATGCGATTAAACAGCTCACCTGGAAGATAAAAAAAATTGCTGATACAACCCCAATGACAATGCCCCAGGTGGACCATCTTCTCAAAGAGGCTGCCCAATAAAAAAATATCAATTTTTAAAAATATCCTCTGGGTTTCAAGATCGGTGGAAACTTTTGTCTATTTTTTTAAAGGTCCTGCCCGCCGCTCACCCGGTCGCGCCCCTGTTCTTTGGACAAGTAAAGTGCCTGGTCCGCAATTTTCATCACCCGATCAAAGGTATCACCGTGGGCCGGAAAAGCAGCAACCCCGAAGGAGGCCGTCAAAGGATCGATTTTCTGCCCTTTCCATACAATTTCAAGGGCCTTTATTTTTTGTCTCAGTTGCTCTGCCCGCATGAAATAACTTGTGTATTCCCCCCCACTGATGAGGATAAAAAACTCCTCTCCGCCGAACCGGCAGACAATGTCCTCGGATCTGACCTCAGCCTTGAACAGGGCAGCAATTTTTTGCAGAACTTCATCCCCGCCATCATGACCAAACCTGTCATTGATCCGCTTAAAATAATCAAGATCCACCATAATCATGCCCAGATTGGTTTTGGATCGTTTTGCTTTTTTAATTTCACGGGCCGCCATCCCTCCCATATACCGCCGGTTGTAAAGGCTGGTCAAGGGATCCAGTATGGTCAGATCCCTAAGTTTTCTTTTAAGCCGTATATTGGATATGGCCATGGACAGGTATTCGGTTGTAATAAACGCAAGCCCCTTGCATTCCGAGGATAGTTTTTTTTTATCATTTCCATCCAGGCAGAAAAGGCCGAAGGCGTCTTTGTCCTGGCGGAACGGGGTGCACAGCCCCCCGTCTAGGCAACCGGCACAACCCTTTTCTCGAGATTCAAACCCATCCACCACATTTCCAGCCAGAAGGGCAGGACAGTCTTTGACAGGGAACTCTTTCCTGATATTCTCTTCTTCCGGCCAGGCAAATGCTAAAACACTTTGTCCGGAACTTTCATCATTGAGAAAAACCCTTCCCCTGGTATTGGGGAACAGCCGGGGCAGATACCAATAAATAACCTCGATAATCTCATCTTCTTTTTCACAGCTCTGGAGCAGCATGGCCAGTCCGGATAAAAGCATCATCTTATCTGAGTCTTGATTTGAATTCACTCAAATTCCCCTTGATAAAGGCTATAATGATAAAGGCTATAAAACCAAGCGTAAAACATTATTTTCCGCCTCTCTTGAATAGGTCACTTCTGCGGACAATTGCCGGACAAAAAAGATACCCAGGCCACCTGGTTCCCGCTCGTCTAAAGGCGCATCCACATCCGGATCCGCCATTTCAAGGGGATTGAATTGTTTTCCATTATCACGGATTTCAATTTCAAGGGATGCCTCCCCCCCAACACCTACTGTGATAAATCCATTTTTCACATCTGAGAACGCGTAATTGACAATGTTGATGACCACCTCTTCTACAATCAGTTCAATCTGACCCAATTTTTCCGGGCCTTGGTAATCTGCAGGCAGGCAGCCTGAAACATAGTTTTGAATTTTACGAACCGCTTCAAGTTCGGGCAGAAATGTTTTCTGATTCATTTGATTTTTATTCTTCATTTAATGCCCTGCCTTAGCCAGATTTGATCAACAGGCATCAACGGCGTCTGCATCGGTTTCAAAGGTTTTCAAGATGGCATTGAAGCCCGAGAGTTTTAATACATCCTTTACCGGACCTGCCAGTTCAGAAAGGTACAGATCCCTTTTTTGGGCTTTGAGCATTTTTACCGTGGTGAGAATCACCCTGAGCCCGGCACTGCTGATATATTTCAACTCGCTGAAATTGAGCACCAGATTGGAATTGCCCTCCTCCACAATGACGGCCAGGTAATCGGTCAACTCATGCGCATTCACACCGTCCACCCGTCCTGCTGCACTAACAATTGTCACACCTTTTTCTTCTCTTTTGTTCAGTTCCACGGTTGTCTCCTGATTTCTTCTCTTTAACTTTGGCCCAGACTGCCAGAATCAAGCGCTAAAAAAATAATTACATTAACGGATGTTAAACCTCATCTACACCATCCGAAAGAGTATAGTCTTTAGCACAAAATAGCATTATATTAAAGATACCGTCTTGCTATTTCACAAAACACATATCTCTTGTCTGAACTACCCTTGTGACAAATATCCAGTGCCGGATCATAAGTCTTGTGATTTAATACTTGCTTGTGATAGAAAAAAACTTTGTTTAGAATCCATATGATAATTTTCATATGGGTTTGTTGACTTTGGTGGGCATGGCTGAATGAATTACAGATAAAAAACAAACAAAGGAAAACCTGATATGAAAAAATGGTTGTTGATAATTGGATGGGGAGCCATCATTCTAATATTTTCTACTTTATCCTGGGCCCAGGCAGAGGACGGCAGGCAAATCATGGATACCCAGGCAGACAGACACAAAGTTGACTCGGCCCGGGATCAGTCCGTGATGTTGCTCATTGATAAAAACGGCAACCGCAAAATCCGGGAAATCAAACGATACGGCAAGAAATCCGAAAACGGGTTCAACAAGACATTGCTTGTTTTTACCTCACCTCCTGACCTGAAGGGTACAACTCTGATGACCCAGGAAATCTCAAAGGGGGAATACAAGCAATGGATTTACCTGCCGGGGCAGCAATCCCTACAGCGCATTGCCGCCAAAGCCAAGCGGAGTGCATTTATGGGAAGTGATTTCACCTATGAGGATATGCAGCCGGACAATCCGGACTACTATTCTTTTTCCTCCCCCCGGTCCGAGACCCTGGACGGCCATGACTGCTTTGTGATCGATATCACTCCGGCAACGGCCGAGGCAAAAAAACAAAGCTCCTATGGCCGGCGGCAGGCCTGGGTAAGAAAAGACATCTATTTCACCGTAAAAGTAAAATTTTATGACCGCAGGGACCGCCTGGTCAAAACCCAGACCTGCCATGAGTTGAAAAATTCCCACGGCAATGTCTGGTATGCACAAAAGGTCCTCATGGATAACCACAAGAAAAAACATAAGACCCTGATGGGCATCAAGACCAAGGACGTAAACCTTCCCATTGAGGACGCCCTGTTCTCTGAAAAGACAATTCTCAGCAAAAAACATCTATAGACGACATATTTATTTCAGGAGATAAACAAAGACCATGCAAAAACTGATGCGTTTCAGTCATGCCCACCCTGCCATAACCATGCTCATTTTGCTCGGCATTTCCATCTGGGCCGCCATGCAGCTGCCCACCCTTGTCATTGATCCTTCCATGGAAGGACTCCGGGCCGGTGACAAGGCCGGAAAGGACGCCTATAGGGCAGCTGTTGACACATTCGGATCGGATAAAATCAATATTGTATATTTAAAGGACGCCGATCTGTTCACCCCGGAAAAACTTGCTCTGGTGGAAGAATTGGTCGTTGACCTGGAAAGCCTGCCCGGCATTCTCAAAGTAGAAAGTTTGTTTTCCGTCAATAATTTTAAAAATGAAGAGGGCATGCTGGTCACGGGTCCCCTGGCCGGCTGGGTACCTGAAACCCTGGAAGAATCCAAAGCCCTCCTGGATGATGCCCTGGCCAATCCCATGATCGCAGGCGATCTTGTTGCCGGTTCGAAAAACAGCATGACCATCAACCTCTTTGTGGATCCTGAGAACCGCAGCCCTGATTTTTCACGGGAACTGACCCTGGGGATTGACACGCTTCTCCTTCCCCTGGAATCCCGTTTTAAAATTATATTTCAGATTGGTGACCCAACCCTGAGGCATGAAATTGCAACCATGATGCTCAAGGACCAGAAACATATAGTTCCTTTGTCTGTTCTGATCCTGCTGCTCACCCTGGCATTGGTCACCCGATCTGCCGCCTGCGCGGCCCTGCCGCTTTTTACCTCCTTTACCAGCATATTGTGGGTGCTCGGTTTCATGGGGCTAATGGGTATCCCGGTCAATATTCTGACGGTGATTGTCCCCTCCCTTATTCTGGTTATCGGATCCACCGAGGATGTGCATCTGCTTATGGAGTATGACCACGGTCTCCATGTTCATAATAAAAAATCCTTGGCCATCGACATGATGATTCAAAAAATGGGACTGGTGGTCATGATCACGGCATTGTCCACATTCCTGGGATTTTTGTCCATCTGCCTCAACGATGTGATCATGCTCCGGCAATTTGGTTATGCCGCTTCATTCGGTCTTTTGGTCAATCCCCTGATTACCTGCATGATTACCCCTGTTTACCTGTCCATATTCGGTCGTTCCCAGGCGCCCGTCCAGGCGTCACACAAAGCGAATCCCTGGCTGTTCGCATTGGTGGATTTTATCATCAACCACAAAAAGGCCATACTGGCAGGCGTAGTACTGGTCACTATGGTAATAGGACTGTTCGGCTTCCGGCTCAAGCTGGAAAACGATTATATCGCCATGTTCCGGAAGGGAACCCCCATCCTGTCCCGTCTGGATCAGTTGACCTCGGAGTTCCCCGGGACCCAGACTTTTTTTATCCACATACAGGGCGGACACCCTGATCTTTTCAAAGACCCGGAAAACCTGGCCCAGATTGCCGATATCCAGACCCTTATCCGGGAGAGCGGCCAATTTGACAAAACAACTTCCCTGGTGGATTTTTTAACCCTGATCAACCGGGAGATGAATGGGGGTGAGCGACAAAAGCAGGTATTACCCGAATCAAAGAAAAGGATATCCCAATACCTGGCTTTTCTGGAAGATGATGACATCAGCCGGTATGTGAACCAGGATTTCAGCCAGGTCAATATCATGGTCCGGCACAACCTTAACTCTTCCCATGATCTGAAAATAGCCCTCAATGGATTGGAAAACAAGATCAGGGCCTCTCTCAACCCCCATTTTTATTTTACCGTTACAGGAGACAGCATCCTGACCCTCAAGGGGGCGGATGCCATCGCAGACGGCCAGGCCAGATCCATTTTTCTGCTTCTTTTTATCATTTTCATCATCATGAGCATTCTCTTTACCAATATCAAGGCAGGGCTCCTCTCCCTGGTTCCCAATATCATACCGGTGGTAATAAATTTTGGAATCATGGGCATTTTTTCCATTCCGCTTAACGTGGGCACGGCAATGGTCTCGGTTATTGCCATCGGCATTGCCGTGGATGACACCCTTCATTTCATGACCCGATATAATGATGAGATGCACCAGGTAAAAAACCAGGATCAGGCCATGAGGATCTGCCTGCTTTCGGAATTCAGGGTTGTGGCAGCCACATCAATTTCCCTGAGCCTGGGCTTTGCCGTACTGGGCTTTTCCCAGTTCATTCCCATTGTTCAGTTTGGATTTTTGTCCGCCGTGGTAATTCTGGTGGCCTTTTTATGTGATATCCTGGTGACCCCTGTGCTCCTGTCCACCACCCGGCTGCTGACCATGTGGGATATATTAAGCCTTAAGCTGAAAAAAGATGTTATTGAGCAGTCTGAATTTTTTAGAGACCTCAAGCTCTGGCAGATCAAAAAGATCGTTCTCCTGGCCAGGATGAGCGGGCAGCAGGAGGGAGAGAGCATTTACACAGAAAATGAACATGAGAGTGAAACAAATCCCCGGTGCATGTATCTGCTTCTGGAAGGCAATGTAAGCCGGTATCATGTTCAGTCGGATACGGGCAAAGAAGTGCCCGTGGGATTTTATTCGCCCGGGGATATTTTCGGGTATATCTCCCCTTTGAACAATACCCCGAGATCCGCCAATACAAAAGCACTCACTGATATCAAATATGTTGAGATCAACCAGGAAAGTCTGGACCGCCTGCGAACCATGTATCCCCATATCTGGGGCAAGGTGTACCGCAACCTTGCCCGGATCTTAGGTGATCAGTTGGTGGTATGGCAGGGCGTGTTTTCAGAAAAAGGAGGTTTCTAATGAAATTTATCAATTGTTTAGCGGTCTGTACGCTTATTTTCGCGAGCCTTTCCGGCCCAGCCTTTGGGGAGGACCTGCTCAAAGAATTGGACAGCCTGATGGCACCCGGGCCAATGGAACAGGAACAAGGCCAAAGGCCAATTTTGGATCAGGTATTTGAACACCTGGACCTTGCGTTGTCCCTCACATACAAAGGATACCTGGATTCCAAACCCGGGTACGACGATAATGAGGGCGAGGCCATGCTCAAGTTCAATACCTGGACCGGAGGGGACTCTTTTTCATTTCATGTTGACGGCTGGGCCGAGTATGGAACCATGGATGATACCTGGGCCGGGGTGACTCCTGTTCTGCCGGACAATGACAGGGAAAGACGGTTTCTTGAAATCAGCCAAGTATACGGGCTCCTTGATTTTGACAATTTTGGACTGACCCTGGGTAAAAAGATTTTACCGGAAAATACAAATGCCATTGTACCGGTGTCCCAGGTCTACCATCCCCTGGATCTGAATGATCCGGCAGACTATAGAACCCTGGGCGTCTGGCAGGTCACCTTGGACAAGACTCTGGGGGACCAGACCGAGTTCCGGGCCTCTGTTTTTCCGGCTTTCCAGGACCCCAAACTTCCCTCCTCAACCTCCAGGTGGATGGACAACAACCTGGACGAAAGCCGCTGGTATTCAGAGGCCCTGGACGTGGACAATCTGGATGATGTCACGGGGTTCATCCTCTACTATTTTGGAGACGTCATCGAGAACAGCCCTTTTCTGGAAGATCTTCTCACCGACCCGGCCGTGACCGTGGTGACGGAAAACGACAGGCCGGACAACCAATTGGATGAAATGGGGTATTCCGGCCTGGTTAAATCCGCATGGGGAGATCTGGACCTGTTCAGCTCAATTTATTACGGTCCCAATCCCTATCCCCTGGTTTATGTGGAAGACCGGGGTTCTGTTGTGGCCCTGATCAAAAAAAATCCCAATGTAGCACGGTTTGCAGGAGGCGGAACCTATACCTGGGAAAGCATGGAATTCCATGGAGAGGTCCTGTACAACCTGTCCTCCGATCATACGGATGACGACTATATCTCCTATGTCGGCGGGGTGACCATCACGGATGATAGGTCAGCATTGCTGCTAAATATTGACCAGATCCATTGGCGACTGAACTGGGCAGGGGAAATCATCACCAGCCACCAGGATGCCCAGGGCTATTATTTCAGCTCCGAAGTGATCCGCCCCTTTACCGGGGACCTGCTGCTCCAGCTTTTGCTGCAGATTAACCCGGACCTCACTTTATATTATCACATGGACCTCAATTTTGATGACAATGCCCAATACCATAGATTAGGCGGTACCTTGCGGTTGGCCCCCGGCCTGACCGTGGATGTAAAGACTGAATTTTTTGACGGCGACGACACAAGTTTTATCGGACTGTGGCGGGACAACGATCGAATCTCCTGCAATCTGACATACCACTTTTAACAAATACATAGCCCCTTTGCTAGGGTCACTACCGGGATAGGCCCCCCATTATTGAGGAGCCTTTCCACATCACCAGGCATAGGGGCTCCGGAAAAAGACTGTCTCCATGTGGGTTTTGTATTTTCCCCCTTCAGCCTAGCGGAATTTAGAACTGTGGGGGGCTATATTTGTTATTGTCCAAAAACAAAGGGAAGAATTGATCCAACAATTAAAATTGCCATTGTGATATTAAAAATTTGTACTAACCGCTCATTTTGGATGAATCGTTTTAATATTACGCCGCCCAATGACCATGAATTGGTTGAGAGAATACCACATAAAAAATAAATAGATGAAATTATTATCACCTGAATTGAAGCAATTTGATGATCGGTGATAAAGGCAGCAGTTGATGTAATTGCCATCACCCATGCCTTGGGATTTATCCACTGAAATAAGGCGGCCTGTATAAAGGTAAATGGTTTGTCGTCTTTGTTTTCAGTGTTGGGTGACCCTTTGGTATTGGCAATATGCCATGCCATCCACAGCAGATAACTGATACCAACCATTTTTAAAGTAGTATAAATAAAAGGAAAGACTTCAAACAATTTCCCTATCCCCAACCCAACACAGATCACCATTACAGGAAATCCGAAATTAACCCCCAAAGCATGGGGAAGAGTGCGCTTATATCCAAAAGTAAGGCCTGAGGATAAAAGCATGATGTTGTTGGGTCCGGGGGTCATGGTCGAAGCCAATGCAAAAGAGGTAATGGATATGATCATTGTTGAGGTATAAAATTCATTCATAAGAATAACCTTTCTTGACTTTTATTTATACAAAGGCTGAAGTTTGTTTGTATCCTGATAATATCTATACGCAAAATTCAATAGTGTAAAAGTTTTTTTGAATTTTGTTAACCATGATTTCTCATTTTAAAAATGAGTTTGCCATGCACCGCCATATATTGTAAGCTGAATTTTATCTAAGTTTGGTCTTTTATTGGTAGTATTTTTGCTGTTTTGATGGACGGAGGTTAAATTGTTTTATAGCTGAATATTGACCACAAATAAGAGCATTTCCAATATCCCGTTAATACGGCTGAAATTAATAACATGACAAATTCTCGAAAATTTATACAGCACTGGCATCATTTGGAAAAAAAATATATTCCTCCCCATGCATGGGAAAGTGATTTTTTAACACTATGGCGGGAAAAAATTATTTTTTTCTTTTACTTTTTTTCGGCTGTTTTTGCGCCATTTGTCCTGATACCTTCCTTGATTTTGTCTTTTAATGAAAGATTGTGGAGTGTTTTTATTCTGGACTTCCTAGCATATGGTATTGTTTTAACGGTTCTATTCTCTAAAAAATTTACTCTCCAGCATAAAACCTGGCTCACCTTTTTAATCTTTTATTCTCTTGGAACCGAACTTTTATTGATACTAGGCTTTTACGGTGGTGGATACATTTGGCTATTTGGTGCATCTTTGATTGTTGGTGCAATGATGGGGGTCCAAGCGGCAGGTATTGCCCTGCTTACTAATTTGTTAAGTTTGATATTAATCGGAGTTTATATTGCCATTGGATCGCCTGAATGGGCTTTGGCAACTGAAAATGCAATTGGGAAATGGGTGGTTGTGTCTACTAATTTCATGATGATCAATACCCTGGTTACCATACTTGTTGCAGCCATGTTGAATAGCTTGAAACTCGCCTTGATAAAGGAACAAAAAACTGCAATCGAACTTAGGGAAAAACGTGAGGAACTCATGGCCATCTTCAAGGCCATCCCTGATCCGTTCCTTGTTTATGACAGGCTCGATCATGTTCAATATCTCAATGATTCCTTTGCAGATACCTTTGGTTGGAATCTGGATGAAGTTAGGGGGAGCACAATTCCTTTTACCCCTGAAGATCAGCAAAAAATTTCCTGCAATGTTTTAAACGATACTGGTAAGGCGAAGGATGCAGTGATACGATTTGAAACAAAATGCTTTACCAAAGAAAGCATGCTTTTAAATATCTCATTGAGTGCAGCGCCGATCAAGGGGAATACGGGCGACATGGTCGGAATAGTTGTTAATATGAAAGATATTACCGAACTGAAAAAAATGGAATTTAACCTTCAGCAGGCTCAAAAAATGGAAGCCATCGGTACATTGGCTGGCGGTATTGCCCATGATTTCAATAACATCCTTTTTCCAATCCTTGGCCATGCAGAGATGCTACTACAAGATGTTCCTGATGATGGTTTATTTCGTTCCGGTCTTGGAAAAATTTATTCCGGTGCCCTGAGGGCCAAAGATTTGGTAAAACAGATCCTATCATTTTCCCGTCAAGAGAGTAGCGATTTGATACTGATGAAGATGCAACCCATCGTCAAAGAAGCACTAGCACTTATCAGGTCGTCAATCCCGACTACAATTGAAATCAAACAAGATATTCGGAAAGAATGCGGTAGCATTAAAGCGGATCCCACACAAATTCATCAAATTTTAATGAACCTCACAACGAATGCTTACCACGCCATGGATGAGATGGGTGGTGAATTAAAGGTAACTCTCAAGGAAATTGAATTGGATGAATTTGACTTAATAACGCCTCATCTAACACCTGGCTTTTATGCTTGTTTAATCGTAGCTGATACAGGCACAGGAATGGACAAAGATTTAACACAGAGAATTTTTGATCCCTTTTTTACTACCAAAGAAAAAGGCAAGGGTACTGGAATGGGATTATCAGTCGTTCACGGTATTGTCAAAAGAATGAATGGTGCTATCAACGTTGACAGCGAGCCTGGCAAGGGAACGAAATTTTACGTTTACTTGCCCCTGGCAAATAGCGCTTCTAAAAATAAGAATGCCCAGATAAAAGAACCTGTCCAATATGGCACCGAGAGAATTCTACTGATTGATGACGAAGAAGCAATTTCTACAATAGGAAAACAGATGCTGGAGCATTTGGGATATCAGGTTACTATGCATAACAGCAGCCTTGAAGCCCTTGAGGTTTTTCGGGCAGCACCTGATAAATTTGATATGATTATCACTGATATGACAATGCCCAAGATGTCAGGAGACAAACTGTCAATTGAACTGATTAAAATCCGCACAGACATTCCCATACTGATTTGTACCGGATATAGAGAGACAATGTCCGAGGAAAAGGCTATCTCGCTGGGTATTAAGGGGTTTTTGCTAAAACCGATTTCCCTGGAAAATTATTCCCAAAAGATACGGGAAGTTCTGGATGGTGCCAAAGGTAAGCTCAAAGATAATTGTCACGGTTAATGAGTTTGCTGAAAACAAGATTGATTTTAAAAAATCTTTGTTACCAGGTCTACTGCCAGGAAATAAAAGGTATTGTTTGATATCCGCTACAAGTTGCGTTATTGTTTTTTATCTATCCGTGAACAATAAATGGAGGAGAATATGATAGGCTTCGCTAAACATATATCTGTTCTGTCGCTGGTTCTGTGTTTTCTCTTTTTTTCCTGCGAAAGTCAGCCCCCCTCCTTTGAATGCACAGACAGCATCGATTGTGTAAATATCGGTCCGGGGAAGCCCATTAAAATTGGTGTTCTCCAGTCTTTGTCCGGTAAAGTGGCCCCCCTGGGTCAAGAACAGATCCGGGGGCTTGAACTTGCCATTGACAAGCGAAAGGGCAGGATAATGGGGCACACCGTGACATTACAGGTGGAAGATACCGGGTGCACCAGTGAAGGCGGAGCCAATGCCGCCTTAAAGATACTGGCGGATCCCCAAACCATTGCGATTTTTGGAACAACCTGCTCCGGAGCCGCCAGAACCGCCGCCCATGCAATGTCCGAAGCTGGATTGACCATGATTTCCGGAAATAATAGTGCCCCTTTTCTGACATCCATTGGCGGAAAAAAAGCCAGAGACTGGCATTCCGGTTATTTCAGAACGTCAAACAATGAGGAAAATGCAGGAAAGGCTGCAGCGGTGTTTGCATTTCAAAAGCTTGGCATTCGCCGGGTTGCCACCATCAATGACGGGGATATCTATACCCGGGGGCTGACAGGCGGGTTTAGCAAGGCCTTTGAAAAACTGGGCGGCAGGATTGTTTTGGATACCGCGGTCAACAAAGGCGAAAAGGTGATGCATCCGGTGCTGACCGCAGTGAAGAATGCCGGGGCCCAGTTGCTGTTTTTTCCCTTGTTTCAGCCCGAGGGCAATTTGATTCTCCTCCAGGCCGGACAAATTTCAGAATATGCCAATATTATTCTGATGAGCAACGGTGCCTTAATTGACAACTCTTTTATTCAGGATGTCGGGGACAAAGGAAGGGGGATGTACTTTGTCGGCCCTGCCGGGCCAAGGGGAGATGCGGTGGATGCACTGGCCCTTGAATACAGGACAAAATATAAGGCACCCCCGAGCAATAGTTATTATCTTAGCGCCTATGATGCTGCTAGGCTACTGCTTGGTGCCATCGAAAAAGCAGCGGTTCAGGAACCCGACGGCAGCCTCCATGTCGGTCGCAACGCCCTGAGAAAGGGTCTTTATGCAACCCGTGATTTTAAGGGGATTACCGGAGATCTGACCTGTGATCAATTTGGAGATTGCGCAAGCCCGGCCTTTAATATCTTGAGGCTGGATGATCCGGGCGCCGGGGTAAGTGCATTGATAGAAAATGTTATATTTACATATACACCCCTCAAGTGAGCTGGGTAGAGAATTGGCATTGCTATGAATATACGGGATAGAATTTTTCAGTACTGGCAAAAAATGAGCATTACATCAAAATTTGCTTTGGGTGGCCGTCTTTTTCTTGTCCTCATTGTGATGGTTGCGGCCACGGGGTATTTTTCTCTGCTCAATGTTAGGAAGGCAGACAAATCGATTCTTGTCAGTTCAGAAATACAGCGGCTGGTGCTGGAGATGGATCGCGGCAAGGAGAAATCCCATCGCCTTTATTATACCTTTCTTTTAAAATATCCGGTTATTGGTTTTGAAGAGGCTCACCAGCAATATATCCAGCCCTCCATACGGCAGATTGCCAGGGTTATTAGGATCAGCCAGTCTTTGAAACATAAAATTGAACAGTCCAATGTGAGCATGGCGCTGCAAAAAAGCCATATTGATTTGAATTTATATCTGTCTTCGGCCAAGCGGTTTGCCCAAACCTCCATTGACTCTGTGGAACTGGTGACTGAACTTTCTGCACCCGCTAGGGGATTTGAGGCCCAGCTTGTGAAATCCCTGGGAGCTCTGGAAAAAGAACTTATCGGGCATGAAACCCTGTTGATCCTTTATCATGAAATGAAATCCCATATTCAGGAATATCGGATTGTCCGCAAGCGTTTTGTGATGCAGTCTGCCTTTAATGTCGCCTTTGCGCTTGACCGGCAAATTGGAAATGGGGGGGTAATCCTGGACGGACAGAAAAAGAAGAAAACTGTCAAACTTTTGGATGCGAGCATGGATGTTGCCAAAAAAATTCTGGAAACCGATGCCAAAATAAAATCAATTGTCAATGATTTTTCCCTTCAGGAAAAAACCATGGGTCCCATATCAAATTCATTGGTTCGCCTGGCCATGGAGGAGGTGGAACAGGCCAGGGGTCGAATTGCATCCACCCACAAGGTGGCGGTAAGTTTCATGGGTGGTATTGCCTTGCTGGGCTTGTTTGTTGCGTTGGGCATTGGAAAGCTTTTGAATGTCGGCATCACTGAAAAGCTGGTTCGGTTGACAAAATCTGCCCGGAAGTTTCGGAAGGGAAACCTGGATGTTGTTGTGGATGAGGGGGGTGGGGATGAGATCGGGCAACTTGCCAACACCTTTAACATTATGGCTGCCCGTATTAATGAACTTGTCCATGGGCTGGAATCTAAGGTTGAACAAAGAACAAGCCAGTTACAAAAATCAAATACAAAACTCCAAATGGAAATTGATGACCGTATAAAAGCACAAGCAAGATTGAAAGAAACCCAGTCGATACTCCAGGCAGCCCTTGAGAACAGTCAGGCGGGGATCCTCATCGCAGATGCAAAAAGTGGCAATGTCCGGTATATAAATGAGGTGGGGCTCAGCATCATGGGTGAATCCAGGGAAACAATTCCCCTTGAGTTTAATATTTTTACCTATGTTAGAAAATTTCAGGGGTATGACCTTGATGGAAAACCCATCGAGAGAGGCGGGTATCCCCTTGCCTGGGTCATCAATCATGGGAAGCCCCTCAGTAAGGAATATTTAATCAAACAACCCAACATGCCGGATCGTTTTGTATGGGCAAATGCCTCTCCAATCATGAATGATCAGGGGGTTGTCCATGCAGGTATTTCCCTTTTTCTCGATATAACCAAAAGAAAAAAAGCAGAACAGGAAAAAGGAAATCTGGAACTCCAGCTTCGTCAGGTTCATAAAATGGAAGCAATCGGGACCCTTGCCGGCGGAATTGCCCATGATTTTAATAATTTGCTTGCTGCAATCATCGGGTATGCAGATCTGGCGCAATTGAATATCCCCGACAATAACCCGGCAAAACTTCACATTGAAGCGGTTCTGAAAGCCGGTGATCGAGCGAAAAACCTTGTGCAGCAGATTTTATCGTTCAGCCGCAAGTCACAATTGGGACGTGTCCCGGTTCAGATTTCTCCGATTTTAAAGGAAGCAGTCAACCTCCTCAGGGCATCCATTCCCACCACAATTGATATTCGGATGGCGGTTGATTCAGACTGTAGATCGGTTCTGGCAGACCAGACCCAGCTTCACCAGGTGATTATAAACCTGTGTACCAATGGGGCTCAATCCATGGAAAAAGAGGGGGGCGTCCTTGACATCACCTTAACTCGTTGTGAAATTGATCCGGCCCAAATCTTAGTCTATAAGGATTTGAAACCGGGACCCCATGTGAGATTGGCGGTGAAAGATACAGGGCACGGTATTGAACAACAAATTTTGGAAAGTATTTTTGATCCCTATTTTACCACAAAAAAGATAGGGAAGGGTTCAGGAATGGGACTGGCCATGGTTCATGGTATTGTAAAAAGGCACAGAGGGATGATCCTGGTTGACAGTGTTCCGGGCAGGGGGACTGTGTTTCAACTTTTTCTTCCAGAGCTGCCCCCAGGGGATGATAAAATTGTAAATAAGGATGAAAATAAGGATGAAAAAAAATTACCGATGCCAACCGGCACAGAGCATATTTTGGTGGTGGATGATGAAGTGGCCATTGTCGATATGACCCGAATGAGGCTTGAACGTTTAGGCTACATGGTTACCAGCACAACAAACAGCATGGACGCCTTGGAATTATTCGGTCAGCATCCCCATCGCTTTGATCTTGTGATTACGGATCAGACCATGCCCCTATTGACCGGAGAAAAGATGGCAAAAAAGATGATCCGCATACAAAATGATATCCCGATTATTCTCAGTACCGGATACAGTTCCAGGATAGATGAAAATAAAATTAAAGGCATGGGGATCCGGGCACTTCTAATGAAACCTGTGGCGATGAAAGAGCTGGCTGAATGTATTCGCCGGGTTCTGGGTGATCCAGGGGATCATCAGTGATGGCTGGGATTGATGGCTGGGTGAAAAAAAGAATGACTCAGTCCATGGGATGTGGTATGGGAAGTCCTTTTTACAGGATGCACTTATTATAAAACAATATAGAAGCTTAGAAAGTATACTAGGGAGAACCTCAGATGCCTTCAAAAAATGATAACAATATCAGTCAAATTGTTTCCCAGGCTCATCAGAGCCAGAGAGATCGCGAAAAAACCTATCGGGAGCGCGCCCTCAAAATGTATCCGTGGATTTGCGGTCATTGTGCCCGGGAGTTCGATGGTAAAAGGCTCAAAGAGCTGACCGTGCACCATAAAGACCACAACCATGACAACAACCCCCCCGACGGAAGCAATTGGGAGTTGTTGTGTATTTACTGCCACGATAATGAGCATTCCCGTGACCAGGTTGCCGATGCCTATGCTGAGGGACCGACGGACAGGACCCCTGACAATGATTTTACCGAAAATCCCTTTGCAGGTTTAGGGGATTTGATGAAGGGGAAACTATCCGAATAGAGTATCGGGTGTCCAGGCGCTAACCATGGCAAAGACAAAACTTCACAGATATGAACGCGTCAAGCACCTGCCCAACGTGACGTTTTCCCGGTTGGGAGAATCAGAACCACCCGGGTTGTATCCCTGGGCCAAGGATTGCTATCAGGGCATGGAACGGGTTTTGGAACTGGGTTGCGGCAAGGGAGAGCATAGTCTTGGATTTGCCCAGGCCAATCCCCATAGGCTTTGCCTGGGAATCGACAGCAAGAGCCATCGGATCTGTGTCGGTGCGGAAAAGGCGATTGCCCAGGGGATTGAAAATGTGCTTTTCCTCCACGGGCGGATTGAGCGTATCCAGGAGTTCTTCAGGGCGCATTCCATCCATGAGATCTGGCTTACTTTTCCTGATCCCCACCTCAAGAACCGGACCAGAAAGAACCGGCTGTCCGGGGCGCCGTTTTTAGACGCCTATGCCCGCTTGCTTGTCCCCGGGGGACTAGTGCATTTAAAAACTGACAATGATCTGCTCTTTACCTATACCCGGGAATCCGTGGAATTATGGGGAGGGCGGGTGATCGCAGCCGCCGGGGATATTCATGGACCCGATGCCTGTGGAAGCAATGCTTGTGGAAGTGATACCTGTACCGATATTCACACCTATGGTGACAGCCGATTTGGTGCCAGGCACATTGTTTCCGCCTTTGAAAAAAAGGCACGGGCCAAGGGATCAAGCATCAAATACATGGCATTTAAACTGGTTGAACAATGAGTCATATTCATCAAATTGTAAGCCCTACAGAAAAAAAGGGGAGGGTTTTATCTGAATCCGGGAAAACGCTGACACCTCCGGAACATTGGGACTTTCTTCCCGCGGGAGATGCCGCCGTCACCAAAGGTGTAAAGGGTATGGGGCCGGTATGGGTGGTACAGGTGCGAAAGGGGAAACGTTTGATTTCAAAGGGTATTTGGGCCAATGGGGCGGATATTCTGAACGCAAAAAATGAAATCCAGGCCAAAAGATCAACCCCTGAATATGCGAGACAGCGGGAAAGGGATTTGGCCCGGCGCAGCGCCAAGCAAGAGGCCTATGTAAAAGCGTTTTTTGCTGAAGTTGTTAAATTCTTAAATTTTCATCCTCGATATCAGAGGGAGGCAAGTCTTCTTGGGGAAAAAATCACTGCCCATGCCACCCCTGTCAGTAGCGGGACCGTGGCCAGAACCCGGAGAATTCCCATTGACAAGCGTGCCCAGGCCGCTGTTATTGCCTGGATGCGTCATAGGACAACTGCCTATGATTCAATGTCCATCCCGCTGGTAAAGGGGAAAAGAAGAGAGGTCCGCAGGGCATTGGCTGCAAAATCCATCATGATTTTGCAAGCCTACCGAGGGGGAGGGGAGATTGCCGATACCTGTCCTTTGAAAAAGGCCTTGGCCTGAACATTTTGTCTTGATTGATCTTTAGGGCCGCAAGATTTATAACTTGAACGAAATTGCTTGCCTGGCCCATTATTGGAAAGCCTGGCCTGACCAGGTCCTGGAAATTATGGGACATTTTTGGTTAATTATGGTATAAGCCCAAGTGCTGTTGAAAATTTACATTTAAGAGAAAATTCAGGATAATTTATGTCATTTGATGAACTTGGCCTTCGGGTCGAATTGCTTAAGGCCGTTAAATCTAAAGGGTATGCCACCCCCACCCCCATTCAGAACCAGGTTATTCCGGCAATTCTTTCCGGGCGGGATATTCTTGCCCGGGCCCAGACAGGAACTGGTAAAACAGATGCATTTGCACTCCCCCTGGTCGAAATTTTGAGCCGCAATACCAGTAAGAGAAGACACCCCAGGGCCCTTGTTCTGGCTCCCACCCGGGAACTTGCTCTCCAGGTGGGAGAGAGTATCAAGGCCTATGGCCGCCGGGTGTCCATTCGGTGCTCCGTGGTATACGGCGGGGTTAACATAGACCCCCAGATAGATAGATTAAAGCGGGGAATTGATATTCTTGTGGCCACACCGGGCCGCCTTCTGGATCTTGCCGGACACAGAAATGTGAATCTTTCCCAGATAGCGTTTTTGGTTTTTGATGAAGCCGACAGGATGCTGGATCTGGGATTCAGCGGGGAGATCTCCGAGGTTCTGGAGCTGGTTCCAACAGATCGAAGAACCATGCTTTTCTCCGCCACCTACACCCAGCAGATTCGGAACCTTGCCAAAAGAATGCTGGTGGAACCGGAATATATCGAGGTGACACCCAGTAACACAGCAGCGGAATCCATTGTACAGAAGGTTCACCTGGTGGACAGTCCCCATAAGCGCGATTTGCTTATCCATTTGATTACCAAGGGGCGCTGGAGCCAGATACTGGTTTTTGTCCGGACAAGATTCGGGGCAAACAAGCTTACGGGAAAATTGCTTGATAAAGGAATATCCGCTGCTGCTCTCCACGGCAACAAGAGCCAGTCCTTTAGAACCCGTACCCTTAAAGAGTTCAAGAACGGCGAGATCCGCACCCTCGTGGCAACGGATGTGGCCGCAAGGGGGCTTGACATCAGTAACCTGCCCCATGTGGTGAATTACGATATGCCCGAAGTGCCGGAGGATTATGTTCATCGCATCGGCCGGACCGGTCGGGCAGGCGTCAGCGGTATTGCTGTTTCCCTTGTCTGTCCAAAAGAAAGGGGGCATTTAAAGGCCATTGAAAAACTGCTTGGGCAAAAAATTCCCATGGAAGAGGTCAGCGGCTTTACCATTGGGGGGGAAGTGCCGGATTATGTTCTTTTGCGTCCCAATAATCCTTCCAGTGAAAAAAAGGCTAGTAAGGCCATTCGAGAGATTGTCGAGCAAAGAAAGATTTCAAAACAGCGGGGTAAGGCCCCCGAAGAAACCCCTTCCGACAAAAAGACCAAATCCAGATTTACAGGAAAAAATGACAAGCCCAGGAGCGCTGATAAATCCAGGAGCGCTGATAAATCCAGGAGCGGTGACAAATCACGGAGCAGTGACAGGTCTCGGAATAGCGACAAGTACTGGGATAGTGACAAGGGTCGGAATAGAGACAAGTACTGGGATAGCGATAAGCCCCGGAGCAATGACAAATCTCGGAGTAGTAATAAGCCCCGGAGCAGTGATAAGTTTGGAAAAAAATCGTCACGATCCGGATCCTTTTCACCGCAATCATCCAAAAAAGGTAATTCCAGAGGGCGACGATAACAGATTTTCAATGTGCCATGGCGCGATTGAAGATTCAGTCGCTCCATGGTCAGTCTCCCCATGGCGCCACTTCCATGGCCTGTCTGCATTTGCAATATACTTTTTTTATCATGGATTTTTTAAATTTTATTGACAAAAATGAAGTTGATATCTTATATTGACAAATCGTCAATAGTCCTACTCCCCAAAAATGCCTTGAGCACTTATTGTCTGGTTATAAACTGGTTCGATTGTTCCTATACTATTTTCTGATGCGAGGTTAAGTTTTTCAAAAAACGGCTCCCTGGCCTAGGACGAATTCCTGTTTTTAAACCTGATATATAAAAAAAGGAGGCAATTATGGCAGATGGAACAAGTGCAGCAGTAACAGAGGCTGCCAGGTTAGATGAAATTGGTTTTCCCGAGTTTACCTGTAAATTGATAACCGATGTGTTTGATGCTTTGGTGTCGGCTAACATAAGGCAGACAGAGGCCTATGTGGAGCTTTTGCGGGCGGTTTCCCAATCCCTGACCGAGTATATCAATAATACCAAGGATGACATTGACGGGGAACAGATTTTGCAATTTCTGGCCCGGGTGCTGCCGCCCGATGATCCCGGTACTGCTGAAACCCCCACAAAAGTGGTTGATGGCGCTTCCCTTGCCGAGGCAGATGTCACTGCTTTGAATACTGCCTTGGCCTTACCTGAGGAGACTGTTCCCGGTGACAACACAGTTGCTGTAGCAGGTCCTTTGGACAAGAGCGGTGTAACTGCCATCATGGATGCGGTGGCCATCCGTCTAGCCGCCAACAAGTATGATATTCTCAAAGAGATGGTTAAACAGGGCATTTTGCGCATTGTGGTCGAAAGCGGCAAAATTGAAACACGTCTAACCTTTACAACCTATGGGTCCAGTTTTTATCAGAAAAACAGCAGTTCCTACCACCGGGACAACTTCCGTTTCAAAGCAAAGGCAAGAACCGGTGGGTTGCTTTCCTTGTGGGGAAAGGCATCTGCCTCAACCTCCTATTCCAGTATTAATATCAGGACCACCAAGGAGACCCAGCGGGATATCTCCGGTAGCCGGGTGCAAATATTCGGTGGTGTGACCCTTAATATTAAAACCGATTATCTGCCGCTGAGCCAATAGGGGGAATGGGTATGGCTGATGTGGAAAGTCCGGTTCAAGTTGGTTTTGCAGAGTTCATCGCCCGGTTGATATCCGAGGTTTTTGATTCGGTGATCACAAGTCAGATTGACCAGGAACAGCGATATGCTGAAATGGTTGCTTCGGCAGCCCTTACCGAAGATGCCTATGCTGTTCAGCAGATAGGTGATTCCGATGTTGCAGCGGAAATCCCGTCTCTTTTTCCTCCCCGCCAGGAGGACAAAGATAAGCCAGACGCCATATATTCGGGATCCCCCTATCTGCCTGACAGGAAAGATCAGGAAGAGAGCCCTCCTTTGCTGGCTGTTCTTGGCATTAAATTGAGCAAAGAAAACCTGACCGAGGAAGGGGGGGGGCTGTTTTTGAATCAACGGGCGGTTGATGCCGTGTACGAGAAGGTCAGGCGTCAAATGGCTGCAATTCATCTGGGGCTTGTTAAACAAATTATTTCCCGGGGATTGCCCCGGGTTGTGGTTGATTCCGGTAAAATTAACGGAAAGCTGACCTTTCATCTTACGGAATCGACATTAAGCCAGGCAATGGAATCCGGGACAGAAAAAAATGCAGCTGTTGCCACTGAAACAAAAATCGGTTCCATGGCAAGGGCCTCGGTACTGAGTGGCAGTACGAAAAGTGTATTTACCCTGCCCAGGGCACGTATTCTGCCCAATGTTAAGCTAATGGTCAAACAAGCCGATGACACCTCTCCCCAGAGTTCTCAGGTCAAGGCCAATGTTTATGGCGAAGTTGAAATAACATTTAAAACAATAACATGAGCGAACAAGAAAACATTCCTAAAACCATGGGTGATTTTGTCACTTTGCTGATTCGTGAAATATCCCAGTCTATTTCCCTGGCAAGATATGAAGCGCCGCTCATTCAGGTACAGCAGGTTCGGGTTCGTTTTGGTGAAGAGGGGGGCAGCGATTCTGTGATTGAGAATCGCTACCCTTTTATGGCCAATGGGTGGGATGTCGAAATGGAGCTGGATGGCAAGCTTCAGGCTCGGTTATATGGAAAACCCCTGCCGCCGATACCGCCGAAACATGCGCTTTTGGATATATTTGGTGATCATCCTGTCTCTCATATTAAAGGGGTCAATACAAATTGGGCGTCTTTTCTCCAGGGGCACAAGGTTGAAACCATTGGCAGTCTTGCCGCAATTTCCGGGGCAGCGCTTCAGGTTCTTGCCCGGGAAAGAAGATCTGTTACCCTTTGGGAGATTCATGGCAAGGCAAGACTGTTAACAAGCGAAGTGCCTTTCTTTCCATCAAGTTCCCTTGATGCAGAAAATCTTTATGCCATACTGAAAATGGCACCAGACGGGCTTTTAGATCGTGTCGGTATCCATAAAACATCCATGGCCGAAATACAGCGGCTTTCGGACACCATGGAGATTCTGGCCATTGTTGTTGATAGTAAGGTACTAAAGACAGTGCAGTTGGGGGATCTTTTAATCCGTTAACCCCATGGCAGATTCTTCCTGGAATCTTTTTTTATTCCCACCCTTCATCTGAAAAGGAAAAACTTTGTTTGCATTGGGTGATAATTTGGATAAGATGGGGGTTAGTGAAAAATGCTTCAAATACAAATAAAAGACGGGTGATTTCCCCAGTGGGTGTAAGAAAATTGAAATGATGATAACCCGGACAGATACAATTGAAGCGATAATCCCGATTTTCCGAGAGTATTTAATGGGCATGAGTCAGTTCTATAAGATTATGGATATTCATTCCTGGTGTGAAGGTGCCGTGAAAAATTTACAAAAATATTCCAGGGCAGATGATCGGCTGATTTACATTCTAAAGGGATCCGAGTCTATCATTGGGTTTGCCTTGGTAAATAAGCACTTCCGGTTCAATCAAGACGGATTTGCCATTTCCGAGTTTTATATTCAAAAAAAATCTGAGAGGCAAGGGTGTGGGCGGAGACTGGCTGAATATGTATTTACCCAGCATCCCGGTAATTGGGAAGTCGCCGTCACATCCAATAACAAAGGCGCGCTCCTGTTTTGGAACCAGGTTGTCTTGTCTTACACAGCCGGTGATTTTATGGAGAAAAAGACCCCTTCCTTTAGGGGAGATGGATTTTTATTCAACAACCAATAGGAAATCCATATTCAGGCGTTTTTATCTTGTTTAGCCTTGTTTCGCTTCGGTTATATTTTGGATTTCGCATATAGTGATGTGAGACTGCTTTGATTATTTGTTTTTTTCATGGTAGAATTAATGGTTTTTGAAAAATGATCGGAACATTCAGTGAATCATAGTTGGTGTAGTGAACCACTGATAGTGCATCACTGCATTATAAACTGTGACAAAATTTAAGTTTAAATAAGGACAATCATATGACCAATAATGATGTTTTGCGCCGGATTCGCTATGTCTTTGATTTTAGCGATTCGAAAATGATTGCTGTGTTTGGCATGGCAGACCATATGGTAACCCGGAGTGAGATCAGCGATTGGCTGAAAAAAGAGGATGACCCGGCTTATCAGGAATGTAGCGATACCCTTTTGGCTATCTTTCTTAATGGGTTGATCAATTATAAACGGGGTAAAAAAGAGGGGGGCCAGCTTCTGCCGGAGCAGGTATTAACAAATAATATTATTTTTAGAAAATTAAGAATTGCACTGGATCTGAAAACCGACGATATCATTGAGATCATGGGGCTGACCCAAATTTCTATCAGCAAGCACGAACTAAGCGCATTTTTCAGAAAGCCCGAGAACAGGCATTATCGTGGTTGCAAAGACCAGGTTCTGCGGAATTTTTTAAAAGGTGTGCAGTTAAAATATCGCCCTGAAGTTTAAGTTTTAAATTAATAGGAGCATGTTATGAACCTTTATTGGACCAGTGTTGAAGTTGATATTGTTAACCCTTCGGCCTATGAAGATTGTGTGGGCGGTTTTGTTTATTTGTTCTTAAATGCCCATGATGTACGGGAAGCCATTCCTAAAATCGAGGCCGCCCTTGCAGAAGAGGATCTTCGAATAAATCAGATAGAGTTTGTGGCACTATATGATGAAGTCCCCTGGGATACGGAAGAGGAGCAGATTCTCTATGATTCATTGGCCAAACAAGCAAGTGAGAGTGAAGAGGTCATCTGGGATGAAATATTTGCCTATGAATCAAAGGATGAACAAGAGGACGAATAAGAGGCTGAATCAAATGATGAATAAGGGGCTTTCGTCTTTTTTATAGATGTTTTTTAAGGGGGATTCGATGAAAAATATATTGATTGCCGGGGCATCCGGTTTTGTGGGAAAATATCTTGCAAACCAATTTCTTGCCGAGGGTTTCTCTGTAACCGGCCTGGGTACCTCTCTGGATCATCCCCTTAATCAGTCCCCAAAAGATCAATCTGGACAGCAATTTGAAAATTTTAAATGGATATCCGCTGATACCACCAGGGAAGGTGACTGGCAGAATCATGTAGCTGTTGCTGATATTGTGATTAATCTGGCTGGTAGAAATATTTTTAAACCCTGGACTAAAAAATACAAGCAGGCCATCTATGATTCCAGAATTTTGACAACAAAGCATTTGGTGGATGCCATGGAAAAAGGAAAGCCCGTTAAACTATTGAATGCCTCCGCTGTGGGGTATTATGGTGACCGGGGTGAGACAGTTTTGTCCGAGACAGATCCGGTCGGATCTGATTTTTTGGCAATAGTGTGTCAAGACTGGGAAACCCGAGCCCTTGAAGCCTTGAAAAAAGAGGTTCTTGTCTGCTGCATGCGTTTTGGTGTGGTGCTGGGGAACGAAGGGGCTCTGTCTGTTATGACCCCGGCCTTTAACTGGTTTGTGGGGGGACCTTTGGGCAATGGCAGCCAATGGTTTCCCTGGATACATATCCATGATTTGTACAGGGCTATTAAGTTTTTAATGGATGATTCGGATCTTAGGGGAACCTTTAATTTTACAGGTCCGGGGATGGTGCGCCAAAAGGATTTTGCAAAGGCGTTGGGAAACGCTTTGAACAGGCCTGCCATCTTTCCGGCTCCGGCGTTTATGGTGAAGCTTATGATGGGAGACCTGGGGGCTTCACTGCTCCAAAGTCAGAAAGCGCTCCCCCAAAGACTGACAGACCTGGGATTTGAATTTGAGTTTCAGACCCCCGGGGTTGCCCTGGCCAATATTTTTACAAAACAATAAAAATCTCTTCCATGGGGTCTTTAAATTTTAAAAAATTTGGTATACAAGTTGCTATGTACTATTTAAATGTACTATTTAACTGTTAGTTGAAATAATAATTATTTTGAAAAGATTAATATTAAATAACCCCCAACCAGGAGGAAAACAAACATGAAATTCGGATCAGTTGATGAAATACTAACCTTTGCCACTGACAGAGAAAAAGAAGCCGTTGAATTTTATGCATCCCTTGCAAAGCAGGCAACCCGTTCTTCCCTCAAGGAAACCTTTGTAAATTTTTCAAAGGAAGAAGAAAAGCATGTGGCGCTTCTGTCTGATATTTCCGGGAACAAGGAAAAAATTGATTCCTATGAATTTAAAACAATAACAGATCTGAAAATCAGCGATTATCTGGTGGAAAAAGAGTACGAAGAGGGCATGCCAATGCCTGAAATTTTAAAACTTGCCATGAAAAAAGAAGAGGTTGCAGTTAAACTTTATACGGACCTTGCCGGACAGACAGATAACGAAGATGCTAAAAAACTATTTTTGATCCTGGTTCAGGAAGAGGCAAAACACAAACTTGGTCTTGAAACCATGTATGATGATTATCTGGCTGACCAAGACAATTAATCGGATAATTGATCAAGATACTTGATCCCGGGATCATTGAGTCCATAACGCAGGGGAATTGAATATACGGTCAATTTTCCTGCGTTTTTTTACGGGAGCACCTGGCCTAGGCCTCCTTTCTTCCAGGATTTTTAATCCATACAAAAGGAAATACAATGGATCTTAAATATCTTTTCCGGCCCTCCTCAATGGCGGTGATCGGTGTTTCCACAACCCAGGACAACCACCCGGCCAATGTTATCTATACAAAGAATCATCTACGGTATCCGGTTAAGACCTATGCTGTGAACCCCAAGGGAGGCCTGCTTAACAGGGAACCCTTGTATCCGACGCTGGGAGATATTGACGGCGATGTGGATATGGCGGTTATCGCCGTCCGGGCTCAGTTTGTTCCAGGTGTGGTGGAACAATGCATTGAAAAGGGGGTGCGGGGCGCTGTGATAATCTCCGGAGGCTTTTCCGAGTCCGGGAACCATGATCTTCAAAAAAAGGTGACGGATATTGCAAGGGGGGCGAACTTTCCTTTTGTGGGGCCCAATTGCCTGGGGATTTATGCCCCGGACATGCTGGATACTTTTTTTCTTCCCGGGGAGCGGATTATCCGGCCCCAAAAAGGGAATGTCGGGTTTGTTTCCCAGAGCGGCGGTGTTCTCGTCGACCAGATGGTAAAATTTGCATCCCAGGGGATTGGGATTTCCCTTGGAGTGAGTATCGGCAACAAGGCCTTTCTTCGGGAAATTGATATGATTGACTGGTTTGAAAGTGACCTTGAAACCCGGGTGATTGCCTTTTACATCGAAGGATTTGAGCGCAGGGAGGGCCGGGAGTTTATCAAACGGGCAGAACGGTGCACCAAGCCCATTGTGGTGTTAAAGGCGGGTAAAAGCCCGAAAGGAATTGCTGCCGTGTCCAGCCATACTGCCTCCCTGGCCGGAGATTATCGGGTTTTTTCCCAGGTAATGCAACAACATTGTGTGGCAGAAGCTGACAATGAATATGAACTGACCTCTTTTTGTGAGGCCCTGAGCTGTTATCCCAAGGGAAGCCGGGGAAATGTGGGAATCGTATCCCTGAGTGGCGGTCATGGTGTTGTGGCAGCAGATGCCTGCAGCGTCCAGGGGGTGAGCATCCCTGGGATTACATCCCAAACCGTCGGAAACATTCGGGAAAAACTTTCTCCGGAAATTCAAAGTATTGCCTCTTTGACAAATCCCATGGATCTGACCGGTTCCTGTGTGGACAGTGACATCGAAGCTGCGGTGCGCCACCTGTCCAGGGATGAACATATTGACTGCGTCCTGGCCCTGTTGCTGCCGTATTCCCCCGGTATTTCCACGGATATCGGTGCCAAACTGTCCCAGGTGGCCAGAAATGAGGGTAAACCTTTGATTGCCTATGTTCCCAACGAAGACAAGTACAAGATTATCATAGAGGGATTTGAATTGAACCATATCCCTGTGGCCTCTTCTGTGGAAGGTGCCGTTCTCATGGCAAAGGCTTTAAAGAGGTGCAGACCATGTTAAGTAAATCAGACAGCAGCATCATCGATATTTCCAGATCCCGTGGCTGGGTCCTTGAGCCCCATGCCAAACGAATAATGGCAAACCAGGGATTTGATATTCCCGATTTTGT
Organism: Desulfobacteraceae bacterium; assembly: GCA_016744295.1. Taxonomy (GTDB): domain Bacteria; phylum Desulfobacterota; class Desulfobacteria; order Desulfobacterales; family Desulfobacteraceae; genus NBML01. The sequence goes on from JADGEQ010000032.1 coordinate 34,161, forward strand.
CCTGACAGATTCCATCCAGGTTGCCAGGGATTTTTTAAAAAAGTTAGCGGGACCTGTGGTTGTAAAGGCGGTATCGGAAAATATTCTTCACAAAACAGAATTTGATGCTGTTGTCACCGGCATCCATGATGAACAAACCCTTGAACGGGAAATGACACGGCTAAAAACACTCGAGGGGTGTGAACAGATCCTGGTGGAGGAGATGGTGGAAGGCCTTGAAATCATCATCGGCGGGAAAAATGATTTTCAGTTTGGGCCGGTGGTTGTTCTGGGTCTGGGCGGGACCTCTGTGGAAATTTATAATGACACCGCCATCCGAATGGCACCGCTCAAACCTGCGGATGTACTGTCCATGGTCGATTCCCTTAAGGCTAAAAAATTATTTAAAGGGTATCGGAAAAAGCCCGGAGTGAACATGGAGAAGCTCACCCGTCTGGTGGTGGAATTTTCCTTACTTGTCATGGAGATGGAACCGCAGTTCCAGTCCATTGACCTGAACCCGGTCATTTGCACAAAGGACAGGTGTGTCATTGCCGACGCCAGGATCATGCTCAATCAGGCATGATCCATATTGCATAATGTTAAGAAAAGTCAGGTGGTATGAATGACAGAATCAAAAAAAAAAATAAAACTGATCTCATGGAATGTGAACGGTCTCAGGGCTGTGTTGAAAAAAGATTTTTTTGGCGCAGTCAAAAGAATGGATCCGGATATTTTAATGCTCCAGGAGACCAAACTTCAGGAAGACCAGCGCACCGATGAAATGGTGAATATTCCCTCCTTTGAATCCTTTTGGAATTATTCAACGGTGAAAAAAGGGTATAGCGGTGTGGCTGCCTATTCAAAGCCGGTACCGACCCGGGTGATAACTGATTTTAATATGCCCCGGTTTGACGGGGAGGGTCGGGTGATTCAGATGGATTTTGATGGATTTACCCTGTTTAATATCTATTTTCCCAACGGCCAGATGAGTGATGACAGGCTTGCCTATAAACTAGACTTCTACGCCTGGTTCCTGGAATATGCCCAGGGGCTGAGGGATGGGGGGAAAAGTCTGATTATCACCGGGGATTTTAATACCGCCCACAATGATATCGATTTGAAAAATCCCAAGCCCAACTCAAAGCGATCCGGATTTTTGCCGATTGAACGGGATATTCTGGATAAAATGATTCAATTGGGCTATGTGGACACCTTCAGACATTTTCATCCGGAAACCATAAAATATTCATGGTGGTCCTATCGGTTTAGTGCCAGGAAGAACAATGCCGGATGGCGGATCGATTATTTTTTTGTGACCCAGGATCTCATCGACAAAGGGGTTGTCAAGGAAGCCTTTATCGATAATGAGATCCTGGGGTCGGATCATTGTCCTGTTGGGCTTATCATTGAGCCCTGTTGACCGGCGTTATGGATCGTTATTGTTGATGGGCTTTGATCTGTATTGTGACGGAACTTAGCCTGTCTATTCCATACAGGCGCAGATCTCTCGTGCAAACCCGGAACATGGCAACTCAATTGCGCCGGGGATCTGCCGGGCCAGGTCATAGGTCACTCGTTTGTTTAATATTGCCCTTTGAAGGGAAGATCTGACAAGTGCGGCAGCCGCTTCCCATCCCATGTGGTCCAGCATCATGGCTCCGGAGAGAATTAAAGATCCGGGGTTGACCTTGTCCATTCCGGCATATTTCGGGGCGGTTCCGTGGGTGGCCTCAAACACGGCGCATTGGGATCCCACATTGGCACCGGGGGCCAGGCCCAACCCCCCCACCATGGCGGCCAGAAGATCTGAAATATAGTCTCCGTTCAGGTTGGGACAGGCAATGACATCATACTCTGCCGGCCTCAGCAATACCTGCTGGAACATATTGTCGGCTATCCTTGACTTGAGCACAATCTTGCTATTTGGAACCCTGCCGTCAAAGCGGTCCCACACCTCCTGCTCGGTGATAATCCGGCCGGAAAAATCCTCCCCCGCTTCAATCCCCCATTTTAAAAAGGCGCCCTCGGTGAATTTCATGATATTTCCCTTGTGCATGAGGGTGACACTGGGTCGATTATGGTCAAGGGCATATTGAATGGCTTTTCTCACAAGGCGTTTGGTATTGTCACGGCTGATGGGTTTGATCCCAATACCGGTGAAGTTTTCATCCAAAATTTGGCCTGATTTTTCCCTGATAAAGGCAATTGCTTCCTTTGCAGCAGGGGTGCCGGCTTCCCACTCAATACCCTTGTAGAGATCTTCGGTATTTTCCCTGAATATAATCATGTTAATGGCATCCGGATCATTACATGGGGAGGGAACCCCCTTTATATATCGAACTGGCCGGATGCAGGCAAACAGGTCAAGTTCCTGGCGGATGGCCACATTCAGGCTTCTCATTCCCTCTCCCACCGGTGTGGTCAAGGGGCCTTTAATGGCCACCCGATGGGTTTTTATGGTCTCCAGGCTTTCCTTGGGAAGCCATTCACCGGTTTGCGCAAAGGCGGCTTCTCCAGCCAAAACCGCTAAAAAATCAATTTTCCTTTGTCCGTCATAGCTCTTTTCAACGGCCGCATCCAACACGCGGCGGCTGGCCTTCCATATGTCCGGCCCGGTTCCGTCTCCTGCAATATAAGGGATCACAGGCATATTGGGTACATTTAAAGAGCCGTCGTTATTGAGGGTGATGATATTTTCCATGCATGCCTCCGGAATGTTAGTTGATTAATCTTTGAATACCAGCTTGCCTCCGATATGACCTGCAATGCCTGCAGATGCGAGCATGACAATATTGATCAGAATAAAAACCCAAGCCTTGGGTGATGACAGCACATCAGGATTGATCAGATACCAACTGATTGATATCAGACAGGCCGTGGCAGTGAGTGCGGCGGCTACAATTTTAATTTTAAAAATGGTGGTAACCGCCTGGTTATATTTTTTTTTCCATTCAATGACCCCTGAAAACAAGACAAAGGGCAGGGCCAGGATCACAAAGATCAGGTTGATAAATCCGGCTTTGACAAAAAGATCGGTATCAAAAGCCCAGGCTAGAATAAACAGCATTACTGCAGCGGGCAGAATACCGTTGGGGATGTGGACCGAGACCGGGTGGGCATGGTGTTTGACCATAAGTTGTATGATTTTTTCATAGAGGTTTGACGGGGCCGGTTCCGGTGTCGGGGCCGGTTCCAACGGTTTGCCCAAGGACTGTCTTGCAATGGGAGAGGGTTTTGGGGCTGGGTGCCCACTTTTTTTCTCAGCTTTTTTGGGTGGTGCCTCGCCCTCTGCACCGTTTTCTGCTTCAAGAAGCACAAATTTATCACTGCTGACCCCGCACACCGGGCATTTAGCTGGGGGGGTATTCCCTGTATGAATATATTTACAAACACTGCACTGCCATTTTTTCATTCTTATCTTTCCTTATAAATTTTTATTATTATATCTTCTTAGTTGTTAAGATACTCGGTTTAGGATTTACCGCTCATCAATTTCTGTATAGGTGCATTCGTCGGGACCGCAATAATCGCCCACATAGGCGGCACCCGGCCTGTAAAGGGAGGGCTTGGGAGCTGCCATGGCAAATTGTTCCTCAACAACATGGGCGGCCCATCCGCTAACCCGGGAAATGGCGAATAAAGGAGAAAACAGATCCGTTGCAATGCCCATGGCGTAAAACAGGGAGGCTGAATAAAAGTCAACATTGCAAAAGATTTCCCGCTGCTTTCGTTCCATGAAGGCCTTCTTGCCTCGTATTTCAAGCTCCTTTGACAGCTCATACCAGCGGGTATCCCCGGACAATTCCCCCATGCGTTTGCACATGGGATCGATAATGATGGCCCGGGGGTCGTCGGTCTGGTACACGGCATGACCAAGACCCATGATCAGACCTCCTTTATCCAGGATCCCGTTGATATACCCATCAATTTTATCAATGGTTTTTATTTCCTTTAACATTTTCATGACCCGGACATTGGCCCCGCCGTGGAGGGGGCCGGAAAGGGAGCCGATGGCTGCCGAGATGGATGCATAGATATGTGCCTTTGTGGAAGCCACCTGGCGGGCCGTAAATGTGGATGCATTAAACGAGTGTTCTGCATGGAGCACAAGGCTTACATCAAAAAAATGGCTGGTCTCCTTGTCAGGTTTCACCCCATTGAGCATGTACAAAAAATTGGCGGCATGACCCAGGCTGTTGTCCGGTTCAATGGGCTCTTTGTTGTTGCGGATGCGGTCCCAGGCCGCTGTAATGGTGGCAATGCCGGCAATGAGGTTTTCCGCACTGTAAAGGGTGTTCTCCATCCCCTCTTTGCCTGCATTGGCATCGGTTTGTATCAGAAGGGGGGTGGCCGTTTGGAGGACATCCATGGGGTTCATGTCCGGGGAGAGGGATTTTAAAAAAGAGATCAGATTATCAGGAACCCGGCGCTTGGTTTTAAGACTTTGGTCAAAATCCGCTAATTCCTCTTTTTGGGGCAACCGTTCATAGAGGAGCAAAAAACAGACTTCTTCAAAACTTGCCTTTTCAGCCAACCCTTGGATTAAATAACCCCGGTAGATGAGTTTGCCCTCCTTGCCCCGGACATCGCATATTTTGGAACTTGCAACTTCAATTCCCCGAAGGCCTGTGTTTAAAATAGGCGTACATTCATTCATGGGTGTCTCCTTGAGATTAAAAAATGTTTTCTGGGGGTCTTCTTTCCGGAACATACTGGGCGTCGATTTCATTGTTGTTCAGGGCTGTTGACACATAGAGGCCACAATAGCAGGTGCCGAATTCTTCCAGGTCCGGTTCCCTGTAATCACAGGGGCAGAGGATATCTTTGTCTTTTTTCCTGTCTCCACAGGCCAACCTGCAGGGGCAGGCCATGTACCCGTAACGTTCCTTGTTGAGTAAAAGCGCTTCCAGCAGTTCAAATACCAGATCCTTGTCCTTGTTAAAATAGATGCCCCGGGCTTCCTGTGATTTTTTCAATGCTTGATAGAGTTGTTCAACTTTCATTTTTTATTCCCAATGCCTCTTTGATTTCTTTTTCTTTGTAACCGACAATCACTGTCTCATTGATTTTGATGGTGGGAAATGAACACCGCGGGTTCAACTCCCGGATATCTGCCAAAATGGCTTTGCGTTCCTCTCCCTCCAGATCATCCACTTCATAATAGTCATATTCCACATCACATTCAGTTAATAATTTTTTTGTTGATTTGCAATGGCTGCAGGTGCTCAAAGCATATATAGTGGGTTTTTCCGTGGCCATTATGGTCTCCTCAGATTAAGGTGGTTATTAAAAAAGGGTCGAAGGATCAGAATTTATGCAACTATAGATTTTTGACATCTTCTGATCTCGATATTTGATTTTAATACTGATGGTTAATAATAGTTTGCATATTTTGTGCCGTTTTGGCAAGGTTAAAATTATCACCAAAAATCGTCACCCACAGTATTTTGATTTACTAAAAAAGTGGCCTACTTTTTGCTAAGAAACGTTATCAGGTAAAATCAGGGGTAAAATTATAGGTGTTTTACCAGCCGGTGCATTTTATTCGATCTAAGTTATTTAACCGAACAGATTTAACTAACCAAATTTAACTAAACAAATTTAACTAAACAACACAGGCGAGATTATGGCAAGAGACATTACAATTTTGATCGGTGGGAAGGCAGGGCAGGGAATACAGACCATTGGCGCGATTTTAGCAGGGATCTGTCACGATGCCGGGTTATTTGTTTTCAGTGTTGATGATTTTGAATCCCGCATCCGGGGGGGGCACAGCTTTCACCTGCTCCGGGTAAGCGCCCAGCCCCTTATTGCCCCCTGCTATCGGCCGGACATTCTGGTGGCAATTGATGGGGATACCTACAAAATTCATAAAGACAAATTAGCTCCCAATGGTATTGTTGTGTTAAATAAAGATACCTTGCCGGTGGAACCTGGGGTGTTTTGCATTCCCTTTGCCGGGCTGGCCCGGGAGGCCGGGGGGACAATTGCTTCAAACACGGTGGCAGCAGGTGCAGTGGCAGCCGTCATGGGGGCTGGCTTTGGGGTGGTCAAACAGGTCATTACCCGACACTTTGCTAAAAAAGGGGAAACGGTTCTTCAATTGAACCTTGCGGCTGCAAAAAAGGGTGTTGCCGCCGGGAGTAAATTAGCGTTTTCAAAAAGAGTGCAATTTGAAAGAAAAGAAAATGGACATGTGGTAATGACAGGTGCTAAAGCTGCGGCCTTGGGGGCTTTGGCCGCTGACTGCAGGTTTTTTCCCTTTTATCCCATGAGTCCCGGTACCGCTATTATCACCCATGTGGCTGCCATCCTAGAACAATCTCAAACTGAACAATCTCAAACTGAACAATCTCAAACTGAACAATCCCAAACTGAACAATCCCAAACTGAACAATCCCAAACTGAACAATCCCGGACTGGTCAATCCTTGGCCGATCAATCCCCAGGGCAACTGCCCGTGGTGATTGAGCAGGCGGAAGATGAAATTGCAGCCGTGAACATGGCCATCGGTGCGTCCTATACCGGGGTGAGATCTTTGGTCGCAACCTCTGGAGGGGGATTCAGCTTGATGGTGGAGGGGCTGGGGCTTTCGGCAATAACCGAAACCCCCGTTGTGATCATCAATGCCCAGCGTCCCGGCCCAGCAACAGGGCTTGCCACCCGTACGGCCCAGGCAGATCTTTTGTTTTCCATCCATGCCTCCCAGGATGATTTCCCCCGGTTTGTTTTTGCGCCGGGCAGTGTTTTGGAAACCTATAAAACGGTGAAAAAAGCAGTTTTTCTTTCGGAAAAATATCAGGTTCCCGCCATTGTTTTAATGGACCAGTTTTTGGCAGATTCTGCCCAAAGTGAACCCGATGAATTTGATATCGGCTATGAACATGTCTCCTTCCTGGTAACGGACACAAAATTGTATCAGCATGAGACATATGAGCGATACAGGGTCACCAACACGGGTATCTCCCCCCGGTGTGTGCCCGGACACCCCCACGCCATGGTCAGGGTGGCCGGTAATGAACACACGGTTCACGGGATTCCCAGTGAAGATCCAAAAAACCGGAACGCCATGGTGGAAAAACGGGATAGAAAGCGTGTGGCCATGGAAGAGGAAATGTCTCCCCCTTTGGTTTTTTGTGAAAATAGTGAATTTTATCTCACCGGATGGGGCTCTTCCAAGGGCAGTATTATGGAGGCATGTCTCCAATTGAGGGGGGATGGACTTGACGTCGGCTGGATCATATTTGAAGATATCTGGCCACTAAATGCCCCAAAACTAACACGGTTGCTCAGCCATAAAAAAATGATCATGGTTGAGGGCAACGCCCAGAGCCAGCTGGGAACACTGATTCGCTCCCAGACCGGGCTTGATTCTCTGTCTGCTGTTCTCAAGTACGACGGAAGGCCCATGTACCCTGCGTTTATTATTAAAAAAGTCAAACAGATTGTGGAGCAATATAATGGGAAAAAATAGATTTGATGTGGACACTCAAAGTTCATGGTGCCCCGGCTGCGGGAATTTCGGTATACTTGCCGCCATGAAAAATGCATTTGCCGCCCAGGATCTGCAGCCCCAGGAGATGCTCCTGGTGGGCGGGATTGGCCAGGCAGGTAAAACACCCCATTATATCCAGGGCAATCTGCTCCACGGCCTTCACGGCCGGGCGCTTCCCATGGCAACCGGGGCAAAAATTGCCAATCAGAAGATGAAGGTGGTGGTGAGTTCAGGGGATGGGGATTGCTATGGGGAAGGGGGAAATCATTTTCTGGCCGCCATCCGCCGCAATGTGGATATCACCCTTCTGGTTCATAATAATCAAGTCTACGGGCTGACCAAGGGCCAGGCATCCCCCACTTCTCCCCTGGGAATGAAGACAAAACTCCAGGCTTCCGGAACCACTTGCCTTCCCTTTAACCCAATCGCAACTGCTTTGGTGTCCGGGGCAGGGTTTGTGGCCAGGAGTTTTTCCGGTAACCAGGACCAATTGTCCGGTTTGATTGTGGAGGCCATGTCATACAAGGGATTTGCCATGATTGATATTTTGCAGCCCTGTGTCTCCTTTAATAAAATCAATACCCATTTATGGTATCAGAACCGGGTTGTTGATCTGACAGAACAGGGATATGACAGCACAAATCTTCAAAAGGCCCTTGCGCTCTCCCTGGCAGATGAAGAGAAAATTCCCACAGGGATTATTTACAAAAAGAAAACAACCTGCTTCCATGAAAAAGTGGCGGTTTTAAAGACGAATTCTCTGGTTGAATATCCCTTTGCCAGGGATGCAATGAATGATGTTCTGGACCGAGTCTGATTTATTTTATAACCTGTTGAACCAGATTACAATTTAAAGGAGAAAATCAATGAGCCTTTGGTATTGCTCTGTTTGCCATTCTGAATTTTCAACCAAGGAAAAACCCAGCGTCTGTGATACCTGTCAATCCGATGAAAGGATGATCATGGATGCGATGGAAAAGCCCCATACTCTGGACGCGGTCCGGGATGCTGCCAGGAAAAAAATGAAGGGTATCTGTGCCGCCTATCCCTCCTGTGATGGAAACTTTGATAAAATTTGCCAGAAGGAAGCCTATGGAAAACCCATTGGTCTGGGGGGGGCAGGCTCTGGTCAGTCTTTTCGGGCCAATGGGATAGCCCTGGCCGATATACGGTTAAATATGTCCGTTGTCGGGGATCATTTTGAGCCGGACACCAAATGCTCTTTTCTGGGATTGGATCTTGATTTTCCTGTGTTGGCTTCCTCCACAGCAGGAGCAGAAAAGTACAATGATGCCATTGATGAAACCGCCTTTTGCAAATCTGTTTTGCTGGGTTCCAAAGAGGCGGGTACAATAGGCTTGAGGGGGGATACCTGGTTCTATACACTGGAGAACCATCCCTCCCTCAGGGCAATGAAAGGATGTGATGGATATGGTATTCCCATATTTAAGCCAAGGGACCAGGATGTGCTCAAACAATTGATCGAAACAGCAGAATCCTATGGATGCCGAGGCGTGGGGATTGACCTGGATGGTGCCGGTTCCACCATCATGGCCCGTCATGGTCAGCCGGTATTTAAAAAAAGTGTAAAGGATATTGAAGAACTGGTTCGCTTTTCCTCTTTGCCCTTTATTGCCAAGGGAATCATGCGGCCCGACGAGGCTCAAAAATGCGTGGATGCCGGTGTTTCTGTTATTGCGGTTTCCAATCATGGCGGCAGGGTTCTGGACGCCACCCCGGGAACAGCCCAGGTTTTACCCCTGATCCGGGAACAGGTGGGGCCTTCGGTCACCATAACAGTGGATGGCGGGGTGAGGACCGGGTATGATGTATTAAAAATGCTGGCCCTTGGTGCCGATGTTGTACTTTTGGGTCGGGATATTATCCGGGCGGCAGTTGGAGGAGGGGCCTTGGGGGTCAGGCTTCATTTGGAACATATCCAATCAACATTGAAAAAAGCCATGTTCATGACCGGGACAAAGCGTATTGAAATGGCGGATTCAACCATCTTGTTTTGAAAAGGGTGTTATAAAACATTTACAGGGCTGCTTTCCTATAATCGGCTCTCACATTATTAAGGAGGAAACATGGGAAAAATTTTAATCGTTTTTGCAACAAGATCAAATGAAACAAAGGGTATTGCCGATCTAATTGGTGAGGGAATTCGCATGGCAGGACATGAGGCGGATGTTAAAAAAGTGGGTGAAGTGAAAAATGAGGAAAATCTAAAGGGATATGACGGGTATGTTTTTGGTTCTGCCACCTACCATGGGGAGATGATTTCCTCCATGAAACAGCTGCTGTTCATAGCGGAAAGAGCGGAATTAAAGGGAAAACCAGGCGGGGCATTTGGTGCCTTTGGCTGGAGCGGAGAAGCACCGGGAAGAATTTTTGACACCATGGCCAATATTTATGGCATGAGTATGGTTCCGGCAGGTCCCCTGATGCTCAAGGCAGGCTGGGTAGAGGGCGGGATGAAGGCTTCCCAGGAATACGGGAAGGATATTGCCGCCATGATCTAATTGGAAACAGCCATTGAATACATTATTTGAAACAAATCACCCGGGTTTTCGCCAATGGATGAAGGCCCAATGGGGTATTGAATTTAAAAGGGTGCGCCAAGGGTTTGATATCCAGGGAAGTCCCGAGCGTTCCCTTTCCCGTGCGGTTATTGAAACCGATGACGGTAGATTTTTTCTCCTGGAAAAGTTTGCCCGACAAAAGTTTGCAGTCCGGCAGAGGATATCCCGAACCATTGACCATTTAAATTGCCATGGACTCGCCCAGGCCCTGGCCGGTCAAAAAACAAAACAGGGCGAGTTTCTTCCTTTTTTTCAGGAAGATTGTTTCCAGATAACCTCATTTGTAGACAGCACCGGAGTGGAACGGCCTGGCTGGATCGCTTCCCCCGAGATCGGGAAGAATCTGGCCCTGTTTTTGATTCAAATGGCCGATGCATCCAAAGATCTTTTGGCGCATATCTCTTTTTCTCCTTTTTCCATCAAACGTTATATTATAAAATTATTTTCAGATATGCAGGTTCATGAAACCAGAATGTATGATCGATATGCCCCGTTTCTGGAATTTCTTGAACAAAACTTCATGGATGCCCATGATCATTTGCCTTTGGCCTTTTGCCACGGGGATTTTCATCCCTTGAACGTGCTTTGGGACCAAAATTCCATACAAGCAGTCATTGACTGGGAGTTTACCGGCCTGAAACCAGAGTGCTATGATGCTGCCAATCTGGTGGGATGTGCGGGGATAGAAAATCCTGAAGGCCTTGGTATGCCAATGGTAACAACCTTTTTGAGTCAAATCAGGAGGGCAGGGATTATCAGCCCCCTTGGATGGCAATATTTCCCCGAGTATATCCTGGCCCTGCGTTTTGCCTGGCTTTCCGAGTGGCTTCGAAAAAAAGACCGGGAAATGCTCAAGCTGGAAGCCGCCTATATGGCGGTTCTAATCAAACACATGGAAGAATTGCGCCGTATCTGGGAAATATGATTTGCCTGGACCATATATCAGGTGATGTCAACAATGATAACCTTGATTGTATTTGCCTGGATTAACCCGGGACTGGTACATATTTGTACTGGTTTGACCGGGGCATTGATACAATTTTCTGAGACATAGTTGTTGGGGGGCCTTGTCCCCTTTGACAGCAATATCAAAAGAAAAAGATGAAAATCAATATCTCATTTGTCATTTAAAAAAATATCGCAAGATTATTTGTGTTTGGTATGATGTTTGCTCTATTTATTTTGGTAGATGTTGTGAGGGCTTGCTAAAACTGCTTGCGATGATCTTATCAAATAAAATAATGATGATTAAACCAACGCCAGGAGGGATACAGATGGCTGAATTTAAAAATCGGAAATCCAAAAAACATCCTAGTCCCGGGAATGAAACAGATGCCCATGTGTTGTCTGTAAAATTTTATGGGGCATTGAAATCCAAAAACGAGATATACTTTCAAATGGCCTCGCTTTTTAAAGAGGTAACCCAGGATGAAAAAAAACTCGAAGATAAATGGATGGAACGGATTTTAACAACCAATTCTTCAGATATTTCTGGTAAATCGTTTCTAAATGACATATAAATTTAAGAATTCAATCGTTAATCTCTTGTCTTCCAAAATCGGGAATAATAAGTCCGGTTCAATAAAAACCTTAAGAAAAGGAGTGAGTCAAATGGCAGAAAAATTGGGTATTTATAAATGTGGTGCTTGCGGAAATATTGTACAGGTCCTCCACGGAGAAAAACCTCCTGTCATGTGCTGCGGCCAGGCAATGGATCGTTTGGTGGAAAATACTGTGGATGCGGCAGTGGAAAAGCATATCCCCGTTGTTGAGCGAGTGGATGGCGGCTATCTGGTAAAAGTTGGCAGCGTGGCACATCCCATGACAGCGGATCACTGGATCGAATGGATTGAGCTTGTCAGTTGCGACGGTAACTATGTACAGCGGCAGATGCTGTCTCCCACAAGCACACCTGAAGCCACATTTAAAACAGAGTCTGATAAGGTTGTTGCATTGGCCTATTGTAACCTCCACGGCCTTTGGAAATCCTGATTCTTTACAATTCATTTAGGTGAACAAAAAAACCGCCTGGTTTCCCTTGGGAGACCAGGCGGTTTTTTATTTGCAATGCAATTTTTTTTATTTAAATTCCATCAGTTTTCCGGCAAGCATTCGTATGTGGCTCATCTCTTCTTTGATAATATCATTTATTTTGGCTTTGCCCATTTTCTCAGAAATCATTTCTTTCATACCAAGATAAAAGGAAATGGAGTCTTTTTCTGCTGTAATAGCAGCGGCAAGAATTCCTTTCATGGTGGTTTCAGGCTGATCTTTTTCAAAGAACACCCGGGTGTCGGCAAGGGCTTTTAAGTATAGCGCACCTTCGTCTTCCGGATCAAAGGCCGTGGCCGCTGTCTCTGAATTTTCAAGATCTTTTTGCATGTTGGCAAAGGTTTGTTCATGGGTATCTTCCATGTCTGCAAGGCTGAGAAGAAATTGTTTGTGTTTTTCTTCATCCACCCGGTTGGCTGCTTCGCGGTAGAATTTTGCACCATTTATTTCAATTTGCTTTGCTATTTCCAGAATATCATTTGCATTGAACTCGTTGGCCATTCTTTCCTCCAAATTTATTTATCTTTAAGATAGTTTTAAGAAAGATAGTTTTAAGATAATTTTTCTTTTAGCGCTTTTGCCAGCTTTACACCCAGATCAAAGCATCTTTCTAAATCTGCTTCATCCGGGACATATTGGACTTTAACACCAGGGTCAATAATATCCAGTTTCATTTCTTCGAAATCTTTGTTTAATATTTTAACTGCCTCACCGCTCCAGCCGTAGGAACCAAAGGCTGCTGCAATTTTATTCTGGGGGCGCAGTCCCTTGATATAGGTCATGACATCGGCAATCACAGGAAAAATACTATTGTTCAGTGTGGGCGAACCCACGGCAATGGCGCCTGCATCCACAACTTCGGTCATGATATCGCTTCGATGCCACTTCCGGGTATTCATCAGTCTGACATTGACCTCTTCCGATTCAATCCCGCTGGTAATAGCCCGGGCCATTTTGGTGGTACTTTCCCACATGGAATCAAAGATAATCACCGCTTTTTTGCAGGGTTCTTGTTTGGACCATGTGTCGTAGGCTTCAATGATCTTGGACGGGTTGTCCCGCCACAGTATTCCGTGGTCCGGACAGATCATGTCGATCTTCAGGTTCATCTGGGCGACATCCTTGAGCAGGGTCTGGACCCTGGGCGAGAAATGGAGCAAAATGTTGGCATAGTATTTCCGGGCATGGGGCATGATCTCATCCCCTATCTCATCATCAAAGAACATGTCGCCGGCATAGTGCTGGCCAAAGGCATCGCTTGAAAAGAGGATGGCCTCCTTGGGCATATAGGTAAACATGCTGTCCGGCCAGTGGAGCATCTTTGTATCAAGAAAGGAAAATTTTCTATTGCCAATTTCCAGCGTATCCCCGCTTCCCACCACCTGGAAATTGAAATCACGGTTAAAATGGCTTCTCAGGTTTTTTGCCCCCATTTTGGAACAATAGATGGGCTTGTCCTTCCCGATTTTATGCATCACCTTTGGAATGGAGCCGGAATGATCCATTTCTGCATGGTTACTGATCACAACGTCAATCAATTTCGGGTCGATGATCCGGCTGATGTTGGCCAGCAGTTCATCCCCAAAGCTCTCTTTGACCGTATCAATGAGAATGTTTTTTTCACCCAGCACCAGAAAGGCATTGTAGGTGGTGCCCTCATAGGTTGAGTATCCATGGAAATCACGAATATCCCAGTCCCGGCACCCAACAGAATATATCCCTTCTGCTATCTCAATGGGTTTGTACATGGTATTACCTCTTTCAATCTAGTCATCCAGTTTTTCAAAATCTTCCTGGGCAGCGCCGCAAAGAGGGCAGACCCAATCTTCAGGAAGGTCATCCCAAGAAGTTCCAGCATCCACACCATTATCAGGGTCACCTTCAGCAGGGTCATATACATATCCGCAGGGGCATTCATATTTAGTCATCGTCATATCCTCCAAAAAATAAAAAGATTAATAAACCATCTGTATCAATACATTGTTCGGCCTGTTTTGATTCATCTTTAATCAACTCAATTGCAACTTATTTCAACTGATTTAAAAGTTTAATGCAAAGGCCGTGCCTTAAAATGAGAGCCTAAGATGGATGATAAAAAAGGGTTTCAACTTGATTGGTATTATTATAGTATAAGAGATTCAAAATCAATGAATCATTTTATAAAAGAGATATGATGATAGACCGGATATATACAAAAAAAACCACCATTAATGTGCCGATTGAACAATTGTTTGCCTGGCATGCCAGGAATGGGGCGATTCAGAGATTGACACCCCCCTGGGCCCCCCTTAAACTGATCTCCCGGGTTGGGAATGGGATTGATAAAGGTGTCCGGGTCCGCTTTCAAATGCGTCTGTTTAAAATCCCCATGGTATGGGAAGCCGAACACGTCGATTACCAGGAAAATGTTTTGTTTCAGGATCACCAGACAAAGGGACCTTTTGGCAAATGGGTCCATACTCATCTGTTTCACGCCCAGGGTAAAAACAGTTCTGTCATGGAGGACCGGGTGGCCTATAAACTGCCCCTGGGCTTTTTAAGCCTTCCCTTCTATAACCATGCTAAAAAAGAGTTGGCAAGGGTTTTTGACTACCGCCACAGGGTGCTGAAACATGATCTGGAACAGAGGGCAGATAAGGTCAAAAAACAGCGAATCCTCATTTCAGGTGCCAGCGGCACCATTGGCTCGATTCTGGTGCCTTTTCTGCGAACCTGCGGCCACGAGGTGATCTGCCTGGTCCGCAATTGTTCAAACCTTGCCGATGATGAGCTTTATTGGGACCCCTATAATGGTGTTTTGGACATAGAAAAAGCAGGTCCCATTGACGGGGTGATCAATTTGAACGGGGCGGATATATCCCGGGGTAAATGGACTGACAGGCAAAAACAGCTGATCATCGATTCTAGGGTAAAACCCACCGCGCTGTTGGCTGAAAAAATAAGCAAGATGGTTGATCCGCCGTCGATTTTCATTTCCTCCTCGGCCATTGGGCTGTACGGGGATGGTGAGGATCGGGTGATTGATGAAAAGGAGACCGTGGGCAACTCTTTTATCTCTTCTGTCTGCGATCAATGGGAGACTGCCTCTTTAACGGCTGAAGCCGCAGGTATCCGGACGGTTCAGTTGCGTATCGGGGTGGTGTTAACCCCGGCCGGGGGTGCCCTTGCCAGGATGATGCTGCCATTTTCTCTGGGGCTTGGCACCCGGCTGTCCCACGGCAACCAGTATATGAGTTGGATCAGCATGGATGATGCCCTGTCGGGTATCCTCCATATCCTGGAAAACCAGGCCATTCACGGGCCGGTAAATTTGACTGCACCCCATCCTGTGACCAACAAAGAATTTACCCGTTCCCTTGGCCGGGTATTTTCCCGGCCGGCTTTTTTTGTAATTCCCCGGTGGGTGGCCGTGGGGCTCTGGGGCGATATGGGAAAAGAGACACTTTTGACCAGTGCCCGGGTGGTCCCGGAAAAACTACTGAAAAACGGATTTGTTTTTGAGCATAGTGAACTGATCCCGGCATTGAAAGATATGCTGGGAAGGTGATATGTTTATACGCCCAAACACCGAATAATTTAAAATTGTTAGCTTGAACCCTGTAATTAAAACCCGATAATTAAAAACAGATAACGAAAAACGGATAAAATAATGAATAATAAATTAAAAGCCCTGTTCTCTTTTTTGATGATCACGGCCCTTGCATTCGGATTCATCAACATCTATTTTCCCGCTGCAAATTATAGTTTTGAAAGGCTGCATATCTTTTTGTTTAATTTGTGCACGGGTGGTTCAATCTTATTGTATTATACCCAGGGGCACACCAGGGTATCCAAAACCGTTCGTCTTTTTTTCCTGGGATCACTGATATATGCATTTTCCGCTTTTTTTCTGGTATATCCTTTGACCATCCTTGTTTCCGCCGCCCTCTATATCTTGGTGGAAAAGGTGCGTATCGAACATTTTTCCCTTTTCCCCATTCAGTTTTTTCAAAAAAAAGTCAGTGTGGCCGATAAATTCCACCAGGCTTCCCTGCTATGCCTGTCCACGGGCATTGTCATGGCCTCCCTGGTTATTTTAAACAATGAATACTTTAAATGGGTTACCATGGAAAAACTGACCTTGAATACCTTCTTTCTGGGGTTTTCTTTTCCCTTGTCTCTGATCACCCTTTCCCTTGTTTTTTCAATGTTGAAAAAAATCGAAGGATCCGGCCGGAAGATTATCATGGAATTTTGTTTCTGGACCATTACCCTGGGGGTTATCATCTTTTTCATTTTTATCCTGTTTGAACGCTTTATTCCCCAGATATTTGTCACAACAGCACTGTTTATAGCTGTTGTGACGGTTTTTTGTCTGTATTCAACCTTTGCGGACAAGATGCAGCAAAAGATGTTTTTGACGTCGGGCATCGGTTTTTTGATTCTTACAGCCATCTCCGGTATCCTCTATATTTTTCTCCAGATGGCAGATGACTATAATCCGGAACGAACAAAATGGCTGCTCCACATGCATGTTTTTGCCTCCCTTTACGGCTGGAACCTCTGTGGGTTGTCCGTTATCTGCAGGTTTGATGATTTCCCCATCAAACTCCATTCCCCCACGGTTATTTTTATCCATTGGCTCACGGCAATTGTTCTGGCCCCCCTGGGGGTTTTTTATGGTTGGTTTGCTCTGCTGGCCATTGCAGGATACGCCTTTATAACCATCACCCTGTTCTTCAGCAGCAACCACAGCGAGCTATCCCTGAAGGCTGATACAGGGAAGGCTGATACAGGCAGGGCTGATACCCAGAAAAAAATTCCCAGTGGAGCGATTGAATAATGGAGAGATTAAATAGATGAGAAACTGGGATAAAATAAAGCTGTTTTTCACCCAGTTTAGCAAAGGAGATCGGGTGCTGGTCGTGATCAATGCGGATCCCGATGCCATTGCCTCTGCCATGGCAATAAAGCGGATCCTCTGGCGAAAGGTAGCAGAGGTCAGTATTGCCCATTTTAACCTGATCAGCCGCCCGGATAACCTGGCATTGATCGAATATACCGAGTCCGGTCTTGTCTCCCTGGAATCCATAGACAAAAATAGTTTCCATAGGTTTGTGGTGGTTGATTCCCAGCCGGATCACCATGAGGCCTTTGCTCAATTTTCCTATGATGCTATCATTGATCATCATCCCCTATCCTGTAATGACGCCACTTATGCGGATATCCGGTCCGGGTACGGGGCCTGTTCCACCATCATGACCGAATATTTGAAAACCCTTAAAATTAAACCCTCGGCAAAACTTTCCGCCGCCTTGATGCTGGGTATTAAGACCGATACGGCCGATTTTACCCGGCAGACCAGTCTCCGGGATATCAGGGCCTTCCAGTATTTGTATCGGTTTACAGACATGAATATTGTCACAAAGGTTGAACGGGCATTGATATCAGAGGCAAATATGGATTTTCTCGGCACTGCCATAAAAAAAAGGAAGGTGATCAATAATCGGGCATTTTTCCATGCCGGAATTATTTCCAAACCCGATGAGCTGGTGGTGGTGGCAGATTTCTTTTTGAATATTGCCCGGATTAACTGGAGCATAATTTCAGGGGTAATGGAACAAGAACTGATCATCATTCTGCGCAATGATGGGTTGAGAAAAGGAGCGGGAAATACTGCCAAGGAGGCATTTGGGAAATTTGGTTCTGCCGGGGGGCATAAAACCATGGCCAGGGCTGAACTTGATCTGAAACTTATCCTGAAACAGATCAAGGGGGTGAGTCAAAAAGCCCTGGCGGACTGGATTGTCTGCCGGATTGAAAAGACGGCCGGAAAGAAAATAGTATAATATCCGGCGCCAGTTTGCAGTTTTCCTTCATTGTAAAATATACATTTTTAGAATCAGTTTATAAGGATGTCACTTCTTACAAATCCTGAATCCTCTATCAGGATAATGCAAGTTAACCTTTGAGATTTCATCGCCTTGGACCTGATTCCGGCGGGTAGTAATCCCAGGGGAATGCCGTAAAAAAACTTGACAATTTAGGTGAAGTTTTCTATTTTCCGCTTTTCATTAAGCACTAATGCAAGTGCTTAAGTTGGGGAGAGTGATGAAGGTATATGAAATGGCCGGGGAACTGATGATCGGTTCCCGGATGAAACGGCTGGGTGAAAAATTTTTTTCCGATGTGTCCAAGGTCTATAAATCCCAGGGTATCCCCTTTGAGACAGCCTATTTTCCTGTTTTTTATCTTTTGAATTTACATCAAGCCCTGACGGTTTCCGATGTGGCCCGGGAACTGGAAATCACCCAGTCCGGTGCCAGTCAGATGATTACCGTTTTGGTGAAAAATGGGCTGGTCTGTTATGCCAGAAACAGGGATGATAAACGTATCCGCACCATTTCTTTCACTTCCGAGGGAAGTCAATTGCTGCGCCGTGTGGAACCGGTTTGGGAGGCCATTGAAAATTGTTTCAGACAGCTTTTGGAGGAGGGGGAGAACAGCCGGTACTTTGTCCAGGCCATGGGGGATATTGAAGAAAGTATGATTAGGGAGCCTCTTTTTTCAAGGGTTTCCAAAGCGTTAGAAAAAAGGCTTCTTTTGAAAAATATTCTTTTTTTTCCCTACCATCAAACACAGGAAGAGGCCTACAAAAAATTAGCCCTTTCCTGGCTGATTGAAAATCGTTTTGCCAAAATCGATGATACTGACTTTATCAATCAAATTGACAGGATGGTTGAATCCGGTCAGGGGATTGTCCGGCTGGTCAAAACTCAAAATCAGGTGATCGGCGCCTTTTGTGTTTCAAAGAGGGAAGATGCCGGTGCTGAAACCCGCCATGAGATTCTGGTTTTTTCGGTCAAGGATTCCTGGCGCCATCTGGGTTTGGAACAATTGCTTTTGTTTCAATTATTGGAAACACTAAAGGAAGAAAAAATTGACAGGATTTCCATCACCCTGGACAGGGGATTGGCCTGCTTGATCAAATTATTCAAGTCAGCCGGATTTTTTCTGGATTGTCTGGAGAAAAATGAAAAAAATGAAGCTGGTTTTGTCCTGACTAAAAAAGTGTGACAATTTAGGGTTAAAAGAGGGTTATTTGCTGGTATGACAACCGGCTTTATTTATAGAAACGGGGTGGGTACCACTCCAATTACACCAACAAAGAAAAGGAGTTATAAAATGTTTAAAAGAAATTTGGTAATCCTGGTCGGTATCATGGCACTTCTCCTTGCAGGAAGCAGTCAGGCCCTGGCAGGAAAGAAACTTGTGAACGGAATTGATGCAAACTTTCCTCCCTTTGCCTTTATTGACAAGACAGGAACCCCCAGCGGTTTTGATGTGGAAGCCATGAATTGGATTGCAAAGGAGATGGGCTATGAAGTTACACACAAAGCCTTTGACTGGGATGGGATTGTGACCAGCCTGCTCACCAAAAAAATCGATATGGTTGCCTCGGGCATGAGCATTACAGAGGATCGTCTTAAAATGGTCAACTTTACCAATCCCTATTGGAAAATCAAACAGGTGATGGTGGTTAAAAAAGAATCTGATTTGAGTCTGGACGACCTGCTTAGGGGCAATAAGCTGATAGGTGTTCAGCAGGGAACCTCCGAAGCCAAATGGCTCAAGGATGAAGCCAAGAAAAATGGATGGAATCTGGAACTCAGATATTACAACTCTTCTCCTTTGGCAGTTGAAGATATTCTCAACGGAAGAATTGCAGGGGCGGCCATGGACGATGCCCCTGCAAAGGATGCTGCCGGTAAAAAAGCGGTCAAGAGCATTGGTACCTTTGGCATGCATTCCGAAGATTTCGGATATGCCATCCGCAAGGAAGACACTCAGCTCATGACCGATATGAATGAAGGTCTTAAACGACTCATGGCCTCCCCCCATTGGAAAGAATTGATCAAAAAATACGATATAAAATAGAACACAGGGCCTGGGTCGATTTTGTACCCGGGCCCTTTGTTCCGGGTTTATAGAATGATAGAAAGTTTGAATGCAATAAAAGAATCCTTGCCCTATCTCCTCCAGGGCGGCGTGATTACAATGGTGATAGTGGTTGGCGCCATGGCCCTAGGGTTGGTTCTGGGGCTTTGCATGGCCGTGGGGCAGGTTTACGGGCACCCGATTCTCAAACGGGTCATTGGGGTCTATATCTGGTTTTTCCAGGGGGTTCCGACGCTGGTTCTCCTTTTTCTGTTTTATTTTGGGCTGTTCAATTATATCGGCCTCAACATCAGTGCCGTTGCAGCGGTAACAGTGGTTTTGGGGATGGCCACCGCAGCTTACCAGGCCAACATTTTCCGGGGGGCAATTCTTCTGCTCCCCGAGGGCCAGTTTAAGGCGGCCAGCGCCCTCGGTATGGGGGACTTCCAGGCGATTACCAGCATTATACTTCCCCAGGTGTTGCGGCTGTCCATACCTGCCTGGTCCAATGAATTTTCCATTGTTCTCAAGGATTCAGCCCTGGCCTTTGTCCTTGGTGCACCGGAAATCATGGCCAGGGCCAAATTTATTGCCTCCCGAACCTACCAGCATCTTCCCCTGTATATTATCGCCGGAATTATTTATTTTGTCCTTACCTGGGCAGGTGTGATACTCCTTGCGAAACTGGAAAAAACCGTCAGAATACCCGGCTATTCGAACAAAGGAATGTAAACAATGGGTGATCCCATTCTCAGAGTTGAAAATATATGTAAATCCTTTAATGGTGACCCCATTATCAAGGGTGTGGATGTTAGTCTGGCCAAGGGGGAGATCAAAATTCTCATCGGGCCTTCCGGGGGAGGGAAAAGCACCCTTCTCCAGTGTATGAACTGTCTTGTTACCCCGGATTCGGGTAAATTCTGGCTGGAAGAAAAAGTTGTGGATATTTCAAATAAACAGCAGCTTTACAGCTACCGGCAACAGGTGGGGATGATTTTTCAGGATTTTAACCTGTTTGATCATTTAACCGCCATCGATAATCTGACCATTGCCCTTCGCAAGGTTAAAAAGATGGGTAAAAAAGAAGCCACCGCCCGGGCCATGACCGAACTTTCCCAGGTGGGACTGGCAGATAAAAAATATTTGTATCCTGCAGAACTTTCCGGGGGGCAAAAGCAGCGGGTCGCCATTGCAAGGGCATTGGCCATGGACCCCAAGGTGCTTCTTCTGGACGAACCCACCTCGGCCCTGGACCCGGAGGTGATGGGGGAGGTGATTGATGTGATCCGCAACCTTGCCCGAAAGGGGATGACCATGATCATGGCCACCCATCAGATCAACCTTATCCGGACCCTGGCCGATGAAATCCTTTTCATGGATGCGGGATATGTGGTGGAACAGGGAACGCCTAAAGCCCTGCTGGTCCCGGGAAGCAGAAGCCAGGGTTTTTGCGATAAACTCGACCTCGTTACAGGGGAAAACAGGTGATGCTCTCCCCTTTTTATCAGGAACTTGTCGAATCCCTGAACCGAGGGTTTTTAATGAGCATCGGCCTTATTGTTCCCTCGGCCATGGGCGGGGTTTGCATCGGCATAATTGCAGGATGCCTCAGGGCATTTGGGGATTCCTTTGTCAGGAAAATCTGTGACATCTATGCTTCCATCTTCCGGGGCACCCCCCTGGTGGTTCAGCTGTTTGTCCTGTATTTTGGTCTTCCCAATCTGGGCATTTACCTTTCTCCCTATTGGGCTGCGGTGATTGGGTTCATGCTGTGCAGTGGTGCCTATCAGTCGGAATATATCCGGGGGGCACTTCTTTCCATTAAGCGGAACCAGTATTTTGGGGCCCAGGCCCTGGGATTTTCCAAGTTTCAGTCCATCATATGGGTCATCATTCCCCAGGCCATGCGCAAGGCCATGCCCGGCTGCGGAAATGAGATCGTCTACCTGATCAAGTATTCTTCCCTGGCATATGTGGTGACATTCATGGAGCTGACCGGAGAGGGAAAGACCATTGCCACGGAATATTTCCGGTTTACCGAGGTGTTTGCCATCATCGGGCTTTATTACCTTTTTCTGGTTTCTTTGGCCACACTCATGTTGAAGAAAATAGAACGAGCCATCCATATTCCGGGATTTGGAAAATCCTGAAAAGAAAAATTTGTTAAAAAATGCAGTTTAAAAGGGGAGTGTTATTTTATGGGAAATTGGTTGGGGGTGAACCATGGATAATTTTGTATATTTGCTGCTGCTGTTATTCCTGGGAAAGCTCTCCAGCAAATTGCCCGTGTTCCCCGAGAACACTCCCCAGGTGCTCAATCAATATGTGATCTGGATTTCATTTCCAGCCACTGTATTGCTGAAACTCAACGGGATTGTTTTTGATACCCGTCTTCTGGTATTGATATTGGTTCCCTGGACCCTGGTTTTTTTATCTGTGGGGGCGGTGATCCTGATTTCAAAAACCCTGGGGTGGGAGCGTCCTTTGACAGGGGCTGTGATGCTCTCTGTTGCCCTGGGCAACACTTCTTTTTTCGGATTTCCGGCGGTGGCCGCTTTTTTGGGCGAGCAGAATCTGAAATATGCCATCCTCTACGATCAGCTGGGTTCCTTTCTGGCCGTGGCCACCTTCGGCACCATTGTCATGTCGGTTTACGGAAACTCACAACAGGTATCTCTGAAAACAATTTTGCTCCGGATCATAAGTTTTCCCCCCTTTACTGCCCTGGTTTTGGGGCTGTTGCTTGCAAGGGTGCCCATTCCTGCCACCCCCCTCTTTATGCTCGAGGGGATTTCCGCCACCCTGATCCCGCTGGTGATCTTCAGTGTGGGGGCCCAGCTTAAATTTCGTCAGCCCCTGTCCAATGTAACCCCCATCCTTATTACCATGGGGCTCAAGATGATTGTTTCCCCTATTATTGCCCTAGGGCTTCTCATGATCCTGAAAATGAGCGGACCTGTTCTTCAAGTGACTGTGTTTGAGGCGGCCATGCCCTCCATGGTGATGGCCGGAATCCTTGCGGCGGCGGGCAATCTTCGGGCTGATGTGGCCAATGCCGCCATTGGATACGGCATTTTGTTTTCCTTTGTTACCCTTCCTTGTTTTTATTGGCTGATTCAATCCATGTGACCGAAGCCCTGTCCACCAAAAACATGAAGCCCGTGGACAGATAGCGATTACCTGTCACACGGGCTTTGTGTGTACTAAAAATTTATATAGTACTATTTTTTATCTGGTACTATTCTTTAGCAAACTCTTCCTTGGATGCGCCGCAGATGGGGCAGCACCAGTCATCGGGAAGATCTTCAAATTTGGTTCCCGGGTCAATGTCATTGTCAGGGTCGCCATCAACAGGGTCATACACATAACCACAGGGGCCGCATACATATTTGTCCATAAAAAACTCTCCTTAATTATTAGTAAAAAATTCAGCCTTAAATATAGTTACCCATAAACTATACAATTATAAATCGGTGTAAAGAAAAAAATTGATCCCTTACAATAAATCTGCTTTTTTAAGGGCCAGTATAATGCCCTTGTAAGATGCAATTATCAAAACAACATAGAGTATCAAAAGTATTGCGCTCATTGGTATAATTTCCTTTAATATGGCACGCTTAATCAATATGATTGGCTTTATTAATATGATTCTTCATTGGTGACTTCATCCACGGTCAGTTTTTTTGAATCCATAAGTTTCCAGACATAGATGACATAGCCAAGGACAAAGGGTATTCCAATGGCAACATAGGTCATGATTGTCAGGGTGAACATGGAGGAGGATGCAGTGTAAATAGTGAGGCTTGATTGGAGATCCAGTTTTGACGGATAAAATGCCGTGTTGTTAAATGCCGGGAGAATCAATACAACAAGACCCACAAAAACAGTGCCAAGACCGCTGAACCAGATGCCTTTATCACTTTGTTTGAATGCGGTTGTAAAAACGCCGTATACAACAAGAAGGATTCCGGCCAGCAGCAGTATCAGTAAATAAGGCATGGCCAAAAGATTGGATAAATATTTAGAAGCAACCAAAGACACCGTTCCCCCATTATCCACATTGAATCCTTTCATCCAAAGAAGGGAAATAAGCACATAGAGCAAAAAGGGCAGTCCAATGAGAAAACTTTTCCAGGCCTGCCTGCGTAGCCTTGATTCAAGATCTGGTGTTGAACTCAGATCAATGCTGTTGATCAGATATAACCCGCCCAAAACCCTGGCATTAAATACAAGGAAGATTCCAAGGGAAAGATTAAAAAGGGAGAAGGCTGCCTCAAGTCCCCTCAGATTGATCCCCAACAGCGTATAGTCCCAGGTGACCCTGTTGTACATATCAAGGGTGAAGTTTGAGCCGGTATAAAAGGTCCCCACAGCAGCCCCGATGAGCAAAATTCCGACCGAGCCGTTTATGAAAAGAAACAGTTCATAAACACCCGCCCCCAAAAGGTTGTTGGGTTTTTTCCGGTATTCATAGCTGACAGCCTGGATAATAAATGAAAAAAGAATCAGTATCCATACCCAATAGGCCCCTCCAAAACTGGTCGCATAAAATTTGGGGAAGGCGGCAAACAAGGCACCGCCAAATAGAACAAGGGTTGTAAAGGGCATTTCCCATTTGCGTCCAAGGGAGGTCACTACCAGGGATTTTTCAAGATCGGTTTTGGCAACTTGCCACAGCAGGGTCTGTCCCCCCTGGACAAAGTTGAGAAACAGGAAAAGTGAGCCCACAATGGAAACAATTATCCACCAAAGTTGTTGCAAGGTTGCATGGTCAAGGTTTGAAATCATTATAGGCCCTCCTCTGGTCCAATGGATATCTGCTTGAGCATGATGCTTATTTCAGCAGCAAGTAAAATGGTGAATAATCCTAAAAACATAAAAAAGGTAATCTGGACATTGGCGGCTGCAAGATTGGTTGTGGATACCTTAACGGGCAGCAACCCGTTAATAGCCCAGGGCTGGCGGCCTACCTCCGCCACAACCCACCCCGATTGCTGGGCCATTAACCCGAGAAAACCCGAGATTAAACCAATGGGCAGCAGCCATTTTTTTTGGGTGATAGCATCTTTCAACCCGTAAAAAAGAAAGAGGGCAAAGATAAGGGGAAAAAGGGTTCCCAGGGTCACCATGATATGAAAGGCATAGTAGGGAATCGCCACCGGCGGAACTGCTTCCTCCGGGGTGTTAAGATATCCGTACCCCATATGGGCCTGGTTTTTTCTGAATGCTGCCAAGGAGATCTGTGCCTGCTGGTCATTGTTTTCTTTGCGGGCCTGTTTAAATGCTGCAAGATCATTTATTGCCAGTTTCCCCTTGGCCATTTTGGATGCCGCCCCTTCTATCTTTTGTTCTTCATTGCCATAGACAAGGTCGTCAATGCCCGGCACAAATGAGTTGAGGGAGCGATTGGCCAAAAGAGAAAGAAGATAGGGAATTTCCAGTTTTACGAGGAAGGGATCCTGGTTGTCCCCCGGTTTTTTGTCGGGATTTAAAATTCCGGCCGCAACAATGGCAGCCCTTGTTTCACCCTTGTAGAGTCCTTCAATGGCAGCAAGTTTCATGGGTTGTTTCTGGGCAACCTCATAGGCAGACTCGTCTCCTGTGAACACAACATAACTTGCAGAAAGAAAACCAAATACAGAGGCCACAATAATTGATTTTTTTGCCATCTGAATATGTCTACCACGGATAAGATACCAGCAGGAAATGGACAATACAAACAAGGAACCCATTAAAAATCCTGAACTTGAGGTGTGAACAAACTTGGAAACAGCCACAGGGTTAAAAACAACGGCGGCAAAACTGTCCATTTCAAACCGTGCAGTTTCCGGATTAAAGATCATGCCCACTGGGTTTTGCATCCACCCGTTGGCCACAAGGATCCATACGGCGGAAAGGTTTGAGCCGACGGCAACCATCCAGGTGGAAAAAAGGTGAAATCGTTTTGAAACCCTGTCCCATCCGAAAAACATGACGGCAAAAAAGGTGGCTTCAAGGAAAAAGGCAAAAATTCCTTCAATGGCCAGGGGGGCGCCAAAAATATCACCAACTATCCATGAATAATTGGACCAGTTTGTGCCAAATTGAAATTCAAGAATGATTCCAGTTGCAACCCCGATAGCAAAGTTAATGCCGAACAAGGTCATCCAGAACTTTGTAATGGACCGCCATTCCTTGTTTCCCGTGCGGACATAGATAGACTCAAAAAAAGCGCATAAAAAAGAAAGACCCAATGTCAGGGGTACAAATATCCAGTGGTACATGGCAGTAAGTGCAAATTGAGCCCTGGCCCAGCTGACCATGCTCAAATCAATATCCATCATTATTTTCCCTCCTGTTAAATGAACCTGTTTTGTGTTTTAGAAGTTTGAATTGTAAAGATCATTTCAATTTGTCCGGAGAAGTATTTCTTGTAATTTGTTCAAGAACGTAATTTCCTTTTTCCTGGTCGGTGTGAAAATTTGTATTTAAAAAATTTGGAAAGAAAAAAAGCTTGAGGATCACAAACATCACAAAAAGTTTGATTAGAATGATTTTCCAGAGTTTCTTCCCCAGAACCATTCCCCCGAATCCATCACGGTAGAAGGTATAGATACCATGGACCGTTTTTATCGGATTGTTTTTTTCCGCCACGCTAAAATACTCCGTTTCCCCTGTCATACCTTTTTTCCCATTTTGTTCTCCTCGTTTAAAGATACCGTGTTTTGATTTTCTTCACTTTGGAGAGCAATTAACATGCCATATCTGATAAAAGTTGATCTGGAAAAATAAATATTATGTGAAAATAAAGATTGCTTGAAAATAAAACAGCATAAACAATTCATTGGGGGTTTTCAAGAAGGTTTTATCCATTGGATAAAAAAAGAAAAATTGATGCAAAGGAAAAAAATCGGAATAGTATGGTCTTTTTTGTATCACCCAGGGATGATCTGGGACAAATTTGTCCCAGATCGGATGAAACACTAGTGTGGCAGGAATAACCCGGTTTTTGAATATCGGTTGTATTCTATTTGTTTTTTTCTTTGTTCCCGGAATACATCAACAAATAGACCTTGTGCATTACCCAGGCCTCCACAGGGGAGATTTTTTTGGCTCCCCCTAAAAATTCCGCCTCGATAAAACATTTACATGCTTTTTCCAGTACAAGGGCAGCCACAATTGCTTCCTCCATGGTGCGGCCTAGGGTAACGGCACCATGGTTTGCCATGAGGGCTGCAAATCGTCCTTTTAGAGCCTTGACGGTTGTTTTGACTATTTTTTTTGTGTTGGGCAGGGCATATTCCGCACACCTTACACTGGGGCCTAATATCTGGGCCTGGTCATCTAAAATAGGGGGCAGATCCCGCCTGGCTGCTGCAACAGTAGATGCATTGGGCTGGTGGGTATGGATTACTGCATGGATCTCTTTCCGACTTTTATAGATTTGGGCATGGAGTTTTTTTTCCGAAGAGGGGCGGATATTTCCTTCCACCGCCAGGGTGTGATAATCCATGATCACAATATCATCCAGGCCCAGGTCTTCGTAACGTCTTCCGCTGGGGGTGATGGCCATTCTTTTTTCATCGATTCTCAGGCTGCAATTACCCCAGGTGCCTTCAACCAACCCCCGTTCCAAAAGTTTGCGACCGGCTTCACAGACAATCTGTCTTGCCTTTGTTATTTCATTTGTTTTGTCGTTGTCAATCATATGGTTTCCATTGCTAATTGTTTGCTTGTCCATTCATTGGCTCCCGTCTCTTTATACCCCCTCAACCTTTTGAAACACCCGTTCAAAACGGGTCAGGGCATCATCAATAATCTCATCTGTGTCCGCCGCACTGGTATACAAACGGCTGCCGGCAAGACTCACGATGCCTTCGGCCATATAGGCAGCTCCCATCTGCTCCATGACATGCTTGCGTGCATGGATATTTTTTATGGTTCCGGGGATTTTCCAGGGGCGGGACCAGGGAATGTGAAAGAGCATGGTGCCCACGGTCTCCAAATGGCAGATGGAGCCCTGGTTAAAGGCCACAAAGGGCAGGTTGTATTTTTTGATCAACCGGCCAAGGCCCCGGGTCAGCCGGTCTCCAGCAAGTCCTGCCAGGACCGGGGCATTGGTTTTCTCAAGTTCGCACAAGGTTACATATCCGGCAACGGAACTTAAGGGGTTGGCTGCCATGGTGCCCCCCACCAACGCTTTTTTACTGCCGCTCTGGATACCGGCTGCCAGGTATTCCATGTATTGTTTTTTGCCGCCAAGCCCGCCGGCTGACGGGTATCCCCCGGCAATGATCTTGCCCAGTACGGTGAGATCCGGGATAACATCAAAAAAGCCTTGAGCCCCGCCCATTCCAAGCCTGAATGCCGTCACCACCTCATCAAAGATCAAAAGCGCTCCATATTGGTCACACAATTGCCTTACCTGTGAATTGAAATCTTTGTCAAGGGGGCGGGTGCCGCTTTCCGGCCCGATGGGTTCCATTAAAACCGCGGCGGTTCCCCCTCTGAATTTGTTTCTCCAGAGTTTTTTCTCCAGGGAGTTAATATCGTTGGGAAAAAACTCCTGGGTATATTTAAAACAGTTTTTAGGTACTCCGTGGGCTTCCATGTGCCGGGTTCCGGGCAACCGGATGCCATAGGCCAGCTGGTCGCTCCAACCATGGTAGGCCCCGCCCATTTTTAAAATATATTTTTTCTTGGTTGCAAGGCGGGCGATGCGGATGGCTGCCATGTCTGCTTCGGTTCCGCTGCCAAGCATGCGGAACATGTCCACCCCGGGCATGCACTGGGTTATTTTACGGGCAAGTTTTAGTTCATATTCATGGAAAAGTCCGGTAACAGGTCCTGTGGTGTTGAGCAGTTCAATGACCTTTTTTCTGACGTTTTCGGGATTGCTACCCAAAAGGGTGGGGCCCCCGGCCTGGAGAAAATCGATATATTTGTTGCCGTCCAGATCCCATAGGTGGGCACCCAGTGCCTTTGTAAAGACCAGAGGAAAGGGGTAATTAAAGGCCAGGTTGTGCTGTACCCCGCCGGGAATAAATTTTTTGGCCTCATCGATTTGAATTTTGGATTTAATGCATCTGGTGTCAAAATAGGCCAGATAATTTTCCAGGGCCTTTTTTTTCAACCCCCTGATGGGGAGGCTGATTAATTTATTTAACCGGTCCATCACGGCCCGGGTGTCATGGTATTCTTTGATGGCAAAGGGGTATTGTTTGCTATTATTTGGGGTTTGGGAGGTCAGGGGTTCCATGGGATTTCCTTTTTGTAAAGTAAACTGACTGGTCAGTATAAAAATACAGCAAGTGAAAATATTGTCAACCCCAAAATCATCTCTGACTGGCCAAATTTCGAGAATATCTAAAGGAAATCTATTAATTTGAAGGTTAGGCTATGCCAGGTGGGGTCCAGGCCGGCATATTGGTAAGGGCTGCAAGGGAATCCAGAGACTTACAAACAAACATTTTTTGCCGGTGGTAAGACAAAAAAAAGAAAGAGTTTTCAAACCATGCAGAATGAAAACTCAAACTCAATAAATCGAAATTCTTTTGTGAGAACAGCCTGATATGTTTACACTATTTCAGTCTAATACCGCACCCCTAAGTTATCCCGTTAATCCACCATAATAGATTGATTATTGATAGTCAATAATAAAATACACTTCATAAAGATCGTCTTCGGGCAGGGATGAAAAATCGCCGGGTAATGCTGTGTCCCTTTTGATTTTTAGGTTGAAATCCCCTGTGGAAGAAACAGTTCCTTCAAATATCGTTTCATTGTAATGAACATCCGGATATATGGTATCAGGCGCAATAGAGGCAGTGATGCTCTGGCCGGGCAGGGACAATCCAACCTCATAATTTCCGGTATGCTTTCCCTGAACTGCCAGTCCTATTTTATGAATATGAATGCTTCTGTTACGGTCAAGAAATGGATAAAAATTATTTTTCAGGGTGAATCCAAGGGCCTGTTCGCTGCCGGAAACTTCGGGCTTTACAAAGCGTTCCCATTGATCGGGAAAGGAATAACTTAATCCAAGCAGCAGGGTTTTCGATTCTGATAATTTAGTGGCTAACTCTGTTCTGGCCGGTACAGCAAGGGTTTCACCCCCTTCCTGTGCTGTGTAGCTGATATGTATGACAAGATCAGATATTTCATTAAAATCAAATTGGTTATTTTCCATGGGCATCTGAATATCCCATGAACTTATCGCACCTTCGCCTTCAAAGGGGAAAAATCGCTCATCGTTAAATTCCAGATTAAACAGCCCCGTGTCATGGTTACAATGGCTGGCGGCAATGGCTTCGCCGCTTCCGGTGAATATGACAAATCGTGAATCATCCTCAGCTTTTTCATATCCCTCCCCCACAAGGCTGTTGTTCCTGATCTGGCTGCTCAGCAGTCTTAAACTACAGTTAATGTTGGTGAATTCATCGGCATTGCAGGTAACCGAGACACCGACTGTCTTGATTCTTCTGCGGTAATGCCCCGGAAAATCAAGGTTATACATCCATTCCTCAATGTCGAGAAAACACCGGCCGGTTAATTTGAGTTCCATGAGTTTATCCGGCGCCAGGTTTGCCAGGGAAACATTTTTGGTGATCTCAAGTTCGCGTTTGTTTTGTTCAAGAAAGGAGGCCTGCATCCGTCTGATATCATAGCTTAATTTGTCTGCGGAAAGCAGTCCCTTTTTTAGACTGTCCCAATAACCAAATTCAATAAATTCCACATTGCTGCCAATTTCCCGTTGATAACTTTTTTCAGCCCGCTTGCCCATATCATAGGCCAGCTGATAGGATTGGAAATAGATGCTGGAAATCTGGGATACCATCCACTGGTACAATTGTGCATTGGTGTACTTGGTTTCAAGATATTCTTTTTCCCCACAACCCATTTCGATCCTCTTTTCAAGGTTGATAAGCGCCTGCTCTGCCATATCTTTTTTGATTTTTGAGATGGCCAGGTGTTTTTCAAAGTGCTCTTTTTCAAGCTGTTCGGTTTTTCTTTTCATCTCCTTTGTTGCAGCTGCCCGTTTTGATTTTGCCTGTTTTTCAAAGTATTCCTGGAGAAGTTTGAATCCTTTGGCGGCAACCTCAAATCCAGTTGCTCCGTACTTAAATGCCTTTTCAACCTGGTTGCCCCCGGTTTCAGCCGTTGCTTTCGGGGTGCCGCCGGCACCATTGGGACCCACTTCAAATTGGGGTATCCATGTTGCAACCTTGGCAAGACCGATACACACTTTTTCCCCTACATTGCATCCTGTTACATGGCTGCCCATTGTCTGGGCTTTTTCCTCCTCTTCAATTTTTACATCCAGGCTGGCCATGTGATCCAGTCTGGCCTGGTTGATTTCCATGCGCTTTTCATACCCTTTAATTTCATATTCAGCCTCATCAATCTTGGCTTTATTGATATCTTTCATGTTTTTAAGCACCATCAGCTCGTTTGAAGAGCGCAGCAGGCTGATTTTTTCCAAATCCTTTTTTTCAAGGGCGCTTAATAGTTTTGCACCAAGGAGACTGACCTCTTTGCAAAATTCCAGTGATTTTTCGGCCACCACATTAAATCGATAAACCTGGGAGGGGGAATTAATATGATCAAGCAGGTCGGCCAGGTCAATGCCGGCGGCAGCAGCCTTGACCAGCATGCCCGGATCGATGGGAGGGGCAAACAGGGATAAGGCTCTTTTTATTCCTTTAATATTCATGCTGTGCCTGATTTTGAAAAGCCTGTCTGCCACTGTATCCCAAAATGACAACAGCTTATCATTGTGGGGCAGGCCAAAATACAGGGGATCAAGATAGGGAATGGTTTCACTGTCTGATCCAGTGGGAGTTTCAAAAACAACAGGGAGCCCTGCCATATTTTCCAACCCGGTCTCTACCCTGAAATTGCCCAGTTCATCTGCCTTACTTTCCAATTCAAGTTCATTAAAGGTGCGGCTGTCAATATTGAGTGCAGGAATCAATTCAGGGCGGTCTCCAAGGAGATCAGATGCAATGACATACAAGAGCAGGGCCTCATTGATGGATTCCATGGTATCCCTGGCAAAAAGCCTATCCCCCCAGGCAATCAAATTTTCAATATATTTCATGACAATGGCTTTCTGATAGGCAACAATTCTTTGTCTGGCAATCAAATGCGGTCTGAACGGGTGATTCCGCCATTCAACCAGCTGGGCTTTGAATTCATCAATATGCTCAATAATATAAGTGATGCGGGCTGTTTTATACGCCTTGTGACTGGTTTCAAAAAAGGGTTTGGTGATCCAGAATCTTTGGGGAGTATCATTCGTCTGGGTGTTGGTGGGATCAAAAATATAGTGAAACCAATTCATGGCCTCATCAAACCGTTGGTTCTGTGTCAACCGGTTGGCAACCAGCATGGGGGCATGGAAAAAAAGCTCCCAGTTGTAAATTGAATAGGGGCCTGTCTCAGAAAAATCAATTTCTTTTTGTTCCACGGCCGTTGTATCCATGCTTCCGGTCGGCTGATAACGGGATGAAAAATTCATCCCGGTTTTGTTGGAAAAGATCCATGGTTTCATTTGAAGCTGGCGGTTGTAGAGTCCTTCAACCCCTTTGCGGTTGATTTCCTGCTGGAAAATATCTGACCATGGATGATAAAACGGATAGATCGAATACATCTTCTGGTTGCCACCGGAAAAATAGGACACCACCCATTGAATAAAACTCATATCCTGTTTGATAAAAAAGGACCGGGTATTATCCTGGTAAAACAATGGCCGTATTTTATTGTCTACCGGTGTTAACCCCTGCTGGCACAGGACAGCTTCAAAGGGTGATCTGGCATTGTTTAACAGGGTTTTGGAGTTTTTGTAAGAATTAAAAACAGTGAATCTGGAATCATTGATCTCATTGTGGGTGTTGTTTTTTAACCGGGTATAATGGTAGTGCATTCCCGACGGCAGGGCCAGGGGGTGGGACCGCACAGCAAGTTGTTTGATATTGTTCCCATCTGCTCCAAAATTATTTTTGACAAAATCATAGGAACTCATCAACAGGTCATCTTTTTTTTCTGGACTGAAATAGTAGCCGGGAATGCTGTACAAAAGGATTTCCCTTACCTTGCCGTCAAACACAAAGCTTGAGGAATGCCAGGGTTTAAATGTTTCATTAAAGGGTGAATCTGTAAATTTTTGTTTTTTGTTTTTATACTGATTGTAAAATTGCTGGCTGTTAAACTCTTTGGAGGTGGTAATATACAATTCTATCAGCAGGGTGTTGTCATAGGGTTTATATTTGGGTTTGATATTATAGGAAAATCCAGGTCTCTGCCATGGATGGATCAGCTTCTTTTTTGAAATGGCAGCAGCCTGCCATCCATCCTTGGTTCTTGTGGTCCACCCCAGTTCAATCTCCAGCATCAGCGGCGGCTCGGGCATGTCTTCGCCCTGGGTGGATGTGTTAAAGGGTGGCAGTTTTTTAATTTTAATGGGTTTTTCAATAAAGGTGATCCAAAACAGATACAGCTTGCGATTGTATACATGGGGTACAGCATGCTCGGAATCGATCTCGGTTTCAATTTTTTCCCATGCTGTCCACTTGTTATAGATCAGGTCAAAACTTCGGTAAAAATAGAGTGGCGGGTTGTCATGGGTATGTGCAACAACATGGAGTAAATTAACATCATTTTCTTTTTGGTGATAAATGCTGCTGATTTTCAGGTCTGCCACCTGTTCCAGTTTTTGAATATACCGCTCCAGTGCTGCTTCCGCAGTTTTGTCGGTGAGCTCGCCGGCGAGAAGATCATTTTCAAATTCCTCAAAAAATGGGGATTTATCATGGCGAAGTTCGGGCTCAATCCAGTTTTCAGGATAGAGAAATACCTTTCGGTTGGCTTCCCATACCCGATAATTTTTCATCCATTTCCATTGTTTCCAGTTGTTCTCGATATCCGGATCCGGCAAAGAGACAGAAACCTTAGATTCAAGGTTTAAAAAGCACTGGTTTACAAACAGCTGGCAGGTGCTGATCGCCTGCTTTACCCGGGATGTCAACTGGTCTGAACACATTTC
Organism: Desulfobacteraceae bacterium; assembly: GCA_016744295.1. Lineage (GTDB taxonomy): Bacteria > Desulfobacterota > Desulfobacteria > Desulfobacterales > Desulfobacteraceae > NBML01. The sequence goes on from JADGEQ010000032.1 coordinate 68,212, forward strand.
AACATCAATGCAGAACCATCTGAACATATCCTTTGAATCCTTCCAGTATTCAGGGTTGGATATTGGGGTACCCCCCATGTTTATGGTGGCGGGCTGATTTCTCTGGGAGTTTTCCTTTAGCCAGGATACCAGGGCATCGCGCTTTTTTTCCCGCAGGGTGTCCACAATAGGTCTAAAAACCTTTATCCACTGATTATCCGTATACTTTGCCCTGACCATATTCTTAACGGCGCAGGCTTTCTCATCTTCCCTGTTTTCCGGGTCCCTTTGGGCCAGGTCATAGAGGAAATTAAAATCAACACCTGTGATATTTCTATATCCATAGCATTCTTTGAGCCACTCCCAGGTATCGGGCGTTGTAAAATCAGCATGGGTATCCTCCAGATCAGAATGTTCTGCAAAATCCCATCCTGTCAGCAGACAGAGTTTTTGATTGATTGAATCAGGGGTCGCCCCGGGAAGGGATGTTTCATCTAGCACATCAAAAAAATGAATCCCTTCGGGTGCCGGGAATAAATTTTTTGCAGCAAGCAGCCGATACAGCTTTTCCCATGGGGCAATATCCAGACAGGCTTGTCCCGGGTCAATGGGCAGCAGATTAAAATTGATTGTCTGAACCAGGGAATGGTTCTGCATGAACCATTCAAGTTCATCTGTATCCATCTTGAGGGATTTAATCAGAGCAGATGCCTTGTGGAGCAGTTTCATGGCACGGAAAACATCCGTGAGATTTGCCTCATTAATTTCATACACATATTCACCGTCACTCTCCTTTTCAAACAGTTTTGCAGATTGGAGTGTGCCGATGAGGCGCCGGGTTCCCAGATCAAGTTTTAAATTATTCAACAAAAGATCCGCCTGGCCGGGTTTTATGCCAAATGAGACTGCGATGAGTTCCTTGATGGTTGTCATGGCAATGTAGTTTACAAGTTCGTTTTTAAGATGATTTCGTCTTGTAGCAAGTTCTGTGCTGCCCACGGGTGAACTGAACCCAAGAAGGGCAATGGTTGCATCCATGTCAGAAACAAAGGTTTGGAAATGTGTTTTCAGAAAAGATGTGACCACTGCCTGGGGCTGGGCCCATGTTCCGGCAAGTATCATGAATACAATATTTCGTATATTTTTATCTTCAAAGGGAGCGAGCATGGTAAGAAGCATTTCAAGGCTGTCTTCGCCGGAATCTTCAGCTTCTTTTATTTTTGACTGGAGCCCTGCAATCGCTTCCCGAAGCATGCTGATTTTTTGTGCATATGCTTCAACCCGCAAGCCCTGGGAAGATTCCTGGGCCGGGGTCAAAATGTAATTCAATTGCAGCAGCCCGCTTTTTGAGCCTTTGATGTGATCCCAAAGCAGGATCACCTCTTCTGTTGTATCCATGGTGTCAAAGGGGTTGGTGATCCCGGCAATTTTCAGGAAAAGCAAAAAGTTTTTCATACTCAGATTCAAGGAGGTTGCCAGCATGACATAGCGGCACAGGGTACCCAGAGACGCCCTTGACAATGTGGCGTCTGTTTTTGGCAGCAGCAGGTCAAAGGTATCTGTGTCAATGGAGAGGCTCGCCATGATATGTGCTTTATAGGTTGTAAGATTGGATCCGGTTGTATCCGAGGTGAGCAGAGTTGAAAAAATTGTTTTAATGTCTTTTTCAATGGTGCCGCCCAGGAACAGGGTTTCAAATAAATTTTTTTCCGGTGTGCTGAAATCCTCGGTCTTATACCGTGTGCGCGTGTTGATGTCACAATAAAATCCATGGAGCTGCTCGGTATCAAGGTTAAGTTTTTGCTGAAGGGCGTGAAATTGTTTTAACTTTATCAGAAAAGAGGTGTCAATCTTGGTTTTCCCCGGCACTAATTCCATGATCAACAGGTCAAGTTCCCACATGGCATAACTGGTTTTGTTCCATAATCGTAAAAATCTGTTTGCCCGGTCCAGTTTTTGATGGGATAGATGTTTTAAGGTCTGGTGATCCGGATCAACAATATCTGCAGGTGTTGATATCACAGCCATTGGCAGGGCGGTGTTCACAAATTCACAGCTTAAGAGGCATAAAAGTTCAATATAGGACAAATTTGATTTGTCCAGAAAAACAGACACGGGAATGTCGGTACCCGGAAGCCCATTGCTCCAGTATTTTTTCTGCCAGGTTGCAGATGGTCTGGGTGTTGTGATGATGGAAACTTCCTGGGAAGAGATACCAAAATATTCAGCTGCAATCAAAAGAGGGGTTGCCTTGAAGGTTTCCATCAATTTATACCGTTGGATCCCCAGGTGCTTTAAAAAGGCTCGGGTTTCTTCCTGCCAAAGGTTAAAGCTGCCGTATAAAGGAAAATCAGAATTCTTGATGGTGTGATAGGCCTGGGGTTCTATGTGTTCCGGCTCTGCACGAAGCGCTTGGGCCGTTCGTGTGGATTGAAAATCAAGGATGCCTGATCCGCCGCTTACATGACTTTCCAGAATTTCACAGACCAGATCAATATAGGGGAGGGGGGTTTTTGTGTTTGTGCAGTTCAGCTTTATATTTCCAAGATCCGGCCGCCTTTGAAATAAAATATCCCTAGCCGATGTATCAACAATTTTTGCATCTTTTTTATCAAGAAACCTGAAAATATCAACCAGGTAGGCAGAGGGGCCGAGCACAGAGGCACAATGTTTTACCTCCCGGGATTCAAGGGGGCCAAAAAGGGTTTCAATATCCGGGACCTGCTTTTTGAGCGCTTCCATTTCATCTGAGGAATACTTAAATGAAGGAAGGCAGTCCGGGTGGGTCTGAAGTTGATACCTGTATTTTACCAACAGGGCCATTGAGGTGGAATACTGGCATTCAGCATTTTTAAATACCATTTCGGCATCTTTTTTTGCCACCCCATTGTCCATTAATGAAGACATCAGTTTATACCGTCCGGATTGATACACCTGGGCTGAACTATAAAACCCGGCTTGAATCAGGGCTGTTGCTAGGTTTACCGTTGCCTTTCCGGCACAATGGGATATGCGAAATATGCGCTGGATGGCTTTTAATGCATATACTTCATTTTCATTCAAAGCGACGCTGGTTTTTTCGACAAGTGCCTGAACCGGCTCTTTTTCAATCCTGTATTCAGGAACCGCTTTTGCCGCCTTTAAAATTTTTGATAAATCGCCAAGGGCATGACCATTGTTCTGACTGATTCCGGCCACAACCGAGATAGTGGGATAAAGTTCTTCTGTTTTTATTTGAAGAAGGGTGGCATAATTGTCCTGGCAAAGGGCAGGTGTATCACCCTCAACCCATTCAGGGATGCTGTTTCCATTGTTGGCAATTAGTTTTTTCCAGTCTGTGTGGGACAGCAGGGCAAACTCAGACACTGACTTCAGGCGCAATCCGTTCCGGTTTCGCCGGTTGAGCTGCAAAAGTAGAAAACTGACGGTTTTGATGTGATTTTGAGCAATGTGGCCCAGTGTTGTGACCTTTTTGATACGGCTGATATCCAATTTAGTGATCTTGGGATCACCTTCAAGGTCTGCCCAGAACCCGGAATCAAATTGCTTGTTTTTATTTAAGTGGGCGGCAATACGCCTGTATTTTGCCCCATTGATTCTTTCAGGGTCAAGGAGTGATTTTAAAGAGATTTTTCTCGGTAAAATAGGTCTTTCAAGAACAAAGGAGATGGTAAAATTTTTCAGTGCCGTTAAAATGCTATCCAGATTTTTTTGATATCCTCTTGATATATAGTTTTGTTTTAATGCGCTTTCAAGTACATCCTTTGAAATAGCAATATCGGTAAATGCAACCCCGTCAAGTATGTAGGGTATGATTTGGTCGACCCAAACCTCCCATTCTTCAGGCCTGTCAGGGTAGAGATTGCCGGGAAGTATGTCCGGCATATTCTGGTGTATAAAAGCGTAGAAAACCTGGGCATCCAATAGGGGCTCACCTGCTGCTTTCGCGCATCGATGGGACAGAATCATTTTCATGATATCTTCAGAGGCAATATCGGTTTCCCTTCGAAGGTAGGAAATATCTTTCGACCGGTGTGACTCCTCCAGTTCATAAACAGGACAGTCATTAATTTTTTGTTTGATGCTGTTTTCAATTCGTTTGAAAAAGGAATCCCCCTTATAGGGTTGATCACCCAGGGTGAAATTTGCCCAGAGCACCTTTGAAAAAACATGAAAGGATTTTTCCATTATCGTTCTGTGGTTATCTGCGATCCATTTGACCTTGAGCTGGAATTTCTTTTTAACCTTGCCGGTTACCACATCCTTTGGCGGTTGATACTGAACATCATAAAATCCGTTTGACAATGTTTTTCTTTCCGCCAGAAGAACATCCTTTTTAAACTGTTTTTCAAAAATCTGAATTTTTGCACGGGAAACCTTGTGCCATGCCTCATCCCTGACCGACCCTCGAATACGATATTTCTCTTCACAGGGAACCTGGCGACGGTTGCTTTGGATCATTGAATTTAAACTGGTTTTTGTTTTCCACCCCACATTGCCGGTTATTGGGATCCCCTGTTTTTTCTGGAAGGCAATGACAGCGTTCCTTGTGCTTTTTCCATATCGTTTTTCATCATATTCTTTTTTGTCTATGGTATAGTCCAGCCATACCAGGGCATTTTGGAGATCATTCACCCGCAGGCTTTTTTTGTTCAGCCTCAGGGGATGCCTGACCTTGTTGAGAAATTGTGTCGGCTTGACCTTGAGTTTTTTGATGGGTGCAGGTCGACTGGCATTGATAGACTCGATCTTTTCAAGAAGATGCACATCAATTTTATCCGTTCGGTTGAGCTTGTATCTTTTTTGGAGCAGGCGGATGGCATGTTTAGTTTCAGATCCGATAACAACCTTTTTCATATCTTTTGAAAGCACTGCATCAATTTTGGCGATGCCAATGGCACGGCGAATTTTTTTGTGCATTTTCCGAATCTGGGATTTGGATTTAAGGGTTTTGTCTATGACCGCCTGATTAATTTTTTCAATGGCAAACTTATCAAGCCTGTCGTTGGCCGGCAACTTTAACGATTTTTTGATTTTTTTGACGGCACTAGAGGTGGCAGGTCCGAAATTTTTATTTTTTTCTTCCCCGGAATCTTTAAGAATTTGATCGTCAAAAATAGAGAGGGTTTTATGAAGCCGCGCGATATGAACGGATTGGCCAGCATTAAATTCAGGTTTGAGTAAATGCATGGAACCTCCTGTTATAATATATGATAAGATGGGTATCTATTTTTTAAAACAGCGATTTTTGAACCATTTGGAAAGAGTTACTATATCGCTTCACAAAACTCAAGATGTTTCATAAAATCCAATCCCTATTGAAAGGAGATGCACATGGTGCTGGATCAAAAATACGTTACCGGTGTGGTCTGGCAGGATTTCCAACACCAGGAACTGATGACGCTTATTGCGAAACTGAGAAAAGCACGGGCAGATAAACAGGACAAGGATGCATTCCGGTTTGCCATTGCCTTTCTGGCCATGTATGTCAATCACCATTTCAAGCTGGAAGAAGAATACATGGATATTTATTATTACCCAGAGAAAGAATCACACAAGAAAGAACACAGGGAATATGTCAAAACCCTCAAGGAATTCAGGCTAAAACACCAGGACTATTCTGAAGAGGCCATTGATGAACTGATGAAAAAAATCAATCAATGGATTCTAAACCATATTTTCGGGGATGATAAACAATTGGGTCTCCATATTCTGAACGCAGAAAAATAAAAATTGGGGAATCCTTAACCCTATTTTTAAAAAATCAACTTCAATCGCCAACAACCGGAATCTGAAACTCTGAATAAACATATCCCAATATCAGGGATATAAGATTTTTCCCGAACTGACAAATCAACATAAAGATTGGCAGACCGATATCAACTCATTTCGTAACCAAATGATGGCCGGGTCGTGATTGACCCTTGCATGCCAATAGAGCGTCATTTGAAAAGGCGACATGCTGAAGGGCAGTTCCAGAACTTGAAGGTTGTTGAGAATGGAAAAACTTTTTGCATAACGTTCCACCATGGTTCCGATTAAATTTGTTTTACTGATCACTTCGGCAAGGGTAGAGGTTCGCTGGGTCATGAATTTTATGTTTCGTTTTTCAAACAGTTCGTGAAGTCTTTGGTCAACTGAGTCTATGGGAAAGGTGTCTTTGTGAAGAAAAATAATGGCATGCTGGAGCTGTAAAAAAAGGTTTAAGCTGATTTTTCCCTTTATGTCAGGATGGTTTTTTCTTGCAACCGCCACCACCCGTTCATCAAATAGTTTATGCTGGAAAAGATCTTCAGTGGTTGAAAATTGAACATTGAATTTATCCTGTTGAAAATTTTGAGGATAATGACTAAAAACAGCCAGATCAAGTTTGCCTGTGGATAAAAAATTATGCCGGTCATTGAGTTTGGTGTGATGAACCCTGATCTGGACGTTGGGCGCTGATTTTTCAAGTCTGTTGAGAAGTTTTGGAAGAATCACAAACTCAGAGTAATCCGACATGGACAGACGGAAAATCCGTTTGCTTGATGTTGATTCGAATTTTGAAAACTCTGAATAGATAGATTTTAATTGATTGATCACCCCATGTATTAATGGTGCCAGCTCCTCAGCTCTTTGGGTGGGTTGCATCCCCTCGGCTGTTTTAACAAACAGCTGATCGCTGAAAATGGATCTTAGCTTGTTTAAAGAATAACTGACGGCAGGCTGACTCATATTTAATCGTTTTCCAGCCCTGGACTGATTTCGCTCCTGGTAGATTGCCTCAAAAATAACGAGAAAATTTAAATCAACTTCCCTCAGGTTCATCTTATAAATCACCTATAAACATAAATACCATGGATAAAAAAAAGCCTAAACGCTGTGATCATATTTCAAGGGAGATTTAATGTATAGGAAAAACAGCAATCAGGCAGAATTCTTTGCATGGTCGGTCAGGGTCTTGAGAATTTCACTGGAAACAGGGGGACACCCCTGGACAAAAATTCCCTGATCTTTTTGTTTGAACATACAATTGCCAATGCACAAGGTGTTGTCAGGGATTTCATCATGGCCTTTTCCAATGGCAATATGAACCTGGTTCTGGTTGGGGAAATAATCCAGAAGTTCCTGGGCATATTTTTTTAGAAATAACAGCAATGTTGACTGGCATGCACTACAGGATTTTTTGTCCAGCACGGCTATATTGGGAAAATGGATTTCCAGATTATGGGGTGGGATATCAAAGGGTTTAATCCAGTCACGCCAATTAGCGGGATGAATCCTAATGGCATCCATATCAATAATCCCATACCCGCGCTCTGCGGCAATGGCCAGATGCGGGGTTTTTTGGGCCGTGGTTCCCATTAATTCACAGGCCACACTATCGGCCGCAAAGGGATCGGAGCTGACAACTACAACGCCGAGTTCCTTGGGGGTTCCGGCACTGGGCCCCAGTCCTTCCATTCCCACAGAACCATCAATAATCGACAGATGAGGGCGCAGGACACTGGACATGTCTGCAATGGCAATATTGATGGGTTTATTGTCATCCCCTTCCCTGGGGGATAACATATGCAGTTTGACTTTGCTGCGCCGCCATAGACACCCCTTCATATTTTTAATGGATAGGGTCACATGGGTGTGCATATGCATCTTCATGACAGGAATAGAAACAATCAGATCAAAGTCATCAAGATCGGCACATACCTGCAATGTATTTATCACCCGGCCGTTTGGAATGGATCTTTCCACAAAGGGTCGTTTGTCCATATCGATCAAAGGGCAGTTTCTTGACTGGGCAATCTGTGTGACGCCACAAATGCGATAGGCCTTTTCAAGGTCTACACCGACAATGGGGCTTTCCCCGATGGCGACCATGGCCCCGGCCTCTCGAAAAATATCAATGGCCGCAGCAATGACCTCAGGGTTGGTGGTCACAGCAGTCCCGGGTTCGGCGGGTCGTCCAACATTGGGTTTTAACAGGACACGCAAGCCCTTTACCCCGGACAAGTCCATGGATCCTAGGGCTCTTTGGGTATTGTCATAGGCATCCGGCCCCTGGGTTACATACACATCGGGGTTGGATCTGTTTTCAGGAAAATAATGTATCACCAGCTGCCTACCCCATGGGTAAAGATTGTCAACACCCCTAGAACCACGAAGGGGAGTTGCATCCATTTTGGAAATTTGCCGCCGATGATGCCCTGGCTTAACAGCCAGAGTCCGAGGCCTATTTTAAGAAAGGCCAATGTGGCCATGAAAGGATGGGTGATGGTTTGCAATAGTGCGGGATTGGCTATAAATGCCAGGGGAATCAGATAAAGCCCAAGTCCCAGTTTCATGGCATGACCGGCCACGGGAATCCATGGTGTCTCTGCCATTCCCGCCGCAATAAATACAGTGCCGCAAACAGGAGGGGTAATGGTGGATAAAAGGGCAAACCAAAAAACAAATAGATGGGAATAAACAGCAGGCAGCCCAAGTTCCTGGAGTGCAGGCCCTGCAACTGAAATGCAGATAACATAGGCAGCTGTTGTTGGAACTTCCATTCCTAGAATAAGACAGGCAAAGGCAGTTAAGATCAGGGCAACCCATAGGTTCCCATTTGAAAAACTTAAAATAATGGAGGTTATTTTGACCCCAAGACCTGTCATGTTCAAGACACCAATGATCAACCCGGCACAGATAATAATGGAAGCGATGACGGCAATCTGTCTGGCCGCAGTTGTACAGGCGTTTAATAATCTGGGGAAAACCCGGAGATAAAGAAATTCATACTTAATATTGGTACAAAGCAGGGCTGCTGATACAAAAATTGCCACCCCGGATGCAAATTGGGGGGTATAATCTGTAAAAAAAAGAATCCCGAGTAAGGTACCAAAAGGCAGACAAAAAAATGGGGCAAGGCGGATAACCCTGTTGATTTCAGGAATATCCTCTTTTTTCATCCCCATTAAATTGTATTTTTTCGCAAAAATGTCCACCCCTGTCCAGGCGGCAAAGAAAAAGAGAAGAGCGGGCATAATGGCTATGGCCATGATCTGGGAATATTGCACCCGAAGAAGCTCTGCCATGATGAAGGCGCCTGCACCCATTAAGGGCGGCATGATCTGGCCGCCACTGGAGGCAACCGCCTCAACTGCTGCGGCAAATGGCGGTGGATAGCCCAACCGTTTCATGGCAGGTATGGTGATGGCGCCGGTTGACGCAACATTGGCCGACGCAGACCCTGAAATAGATCCGAAAAAGGCAGAAGAGATAACAGAAACCTTTGCCGCTCCTGCCCGATACCGGCCGGCAACTTTTGTTGCCAAGGCCATGAAAGCATCCCCACCTTCTCCCACTCCCACAAATGCCCCTAGTATTACAAAAACTGCAACCACATTGACTGAAACCCCGGTAAGCTGACCCCAGATGCCTCCCTCGGCCACAACCAGGGTTCCTAAAAAGCTGTCAATGGGGATTCCGGAATGACCAAACTCACCCGGCAGGTATTGACCTAAAACGCCATAGAGTAAGGCAATGACAGCAACCGTGGGCAGGGCTAATTTAATCGCCCTGCGGGCCATTTCCAATATGACCAGAATGAGTCCCAGTGCAAGAAAAAGCTGACCGCTACCCTCAAGAGATCCATATTGTTCGCCCAAAAGATCACGGTTGAGGGTAATATAAAGACATCCCAACAATCCAATAGTGCATAAGGCGTAACCCGTCCATTTTTTGAGCCCCTTGTCCTTGTTCCCGAATACAAAAACCCAGGGAAGGGCCAGGGCCAGATGAATTGGCCGGGTGATCAAATTGGGGAGTAACCCGGTGAATATTAAATATATATGGAAAACCACACTTGTTACGGCAAGTGTGGCTGGGGCAAAAGAACTCATCTTCTTTATCATTTTTACCAAAACCTATTTCATATTATTGGGAACTTCTACACCGATTTCCGCATAGTATTTGAGTGCTCCCGGGTGAAGTTTTGTGTTTAATGAGTTCAGGTTTTCCGTACGAACAGCGTCCCACCATAAATTGGTCTTACTCATACCTGTTTTTTGTTCCCAAAATGTTTTGGTCAGTTCATAGGCGGTCTGCTCATCCATGGAAGTTGTGGTATAGGCCCCAACCGAAAGGGACATGGTGTTTGTGTCAGTTGTTATACCGGAATAGGTATTGCCCGGAATAACCAATTTTGTTCTTTTGCTTTGTTCTATTTGCGGGTCTGAAAAGCTTAACAGCCTTATTTTTGAGCTTGCCGAAGCTTCAATCACATTGGGGGCAGGATAGGATCCTGCCGTGGCAAACCCGTCAATTTGACCGTTTTTCAGTGCCGGCACCGCATTGTTAATCTCACTGTCAATGAGTTTTACCTGGCCGGCAAGTCCAAACATTTCGATATATTTGGCGGCTTCTTTGGCACCAAAACTGCCTTTTCCAATCAATATGGTTTTGCCTTTCAGATCGGCAAAATTTTTAACCCCGGATTGTTCACTCACCACAAAATGCATGGTTAATGATGGAATAATAAACAAAGAACGAATATTCTGATAGTTTGGGCTCTTATCTTTAAACATTTTTTTCCCGTTCATGGCCAATCCAATGAGTGACGGTGGCGTCGTAAACACATAGTTTCCCTTCCGTTTGCTCACTTCCTTAACATTCTGTACAGATCCCTGGCTTTCCTCTACGGTTACAATGATCTCACCATTTGAACCTTTTTTAATGGCTTCGGCTAATTGAACAGCCATTTGATAATATGAGGAGGATGATTTTGCAGATTTATAGGTGATCCGGGTCTGTGCACCCACTGTTTGAAAACCGAACAGAAAAAGTGAAACAACCACAATGGATATTAAAATAGGAAAATTTGATTTTAAAGCTTTCATTTTCAACTCCTTTTTATAAATTTGCATAAATACATCTTGATTTCATTCAATTGCACTCCTATCAAACCTCTATTTTTAAGTCCAACTTATTTGATGGATAGGGGGTTATTTATTTGGTGGATTATCCAATATCCGTTATAGGGATAGATATTTAGGCGGCTGCTGATTCATTGGTTGTATTCTCCAGGTAATTGCCTTAAAGACGCCATCAATTTTGATTTTTGGTTTTCAATCCTTAGGTTTTCCTGGGGACCCCGTTTTTGTATGGATGCTTGGGGTTGACTAAACTGACTGGTCAGTATATGAGTTGTGTTGCAATAGCGACTTTAAAACAGGTAGGAATAAAATGAAAGATACCATTCATCTGCTGACCTATGATATCGGCACCACCGGGGCGAAAACCTGTCTTTTTAAATTGGGAAGAAAGTTGGAATTGGTGGATTCCCAGGTGGTGGGGTATCCGCTTATTACCACAACCGACGGCGGATCTGAACAAAGGGCAGATGACTGGTGGAATGCCATCTGCCAGGGAAGCCGCAGTCTTTTGTCCCGGGCAGATTGCCCCAAGGACAAGATTGCGGCCATCTCTTTTTGCTGTCAGATGCAGGCTTTGGTTTTAGTGGACAGGCAGGGGCAGGCTGTGCGAAATCCAATGGGGTATATGGACGGCCGGGCCACAAATCTTTTTAATGAAAATTTTGCCCGGGGGTTTCCGAAAATTGAAGGTCTAAATGGTGTCAAGCTGCTCAAATCCCTCTATATTACAGGCGGAGCCGCGGCAACTGTCAAGGATCCTTTGTGGAAGTACGCTTGGGTTCGTGAAAATGAACCGGCATATTTTGACAGGGTCTACAAGTGGCTGGATGTAAGGGATTATATGGCCCTCAGATGCACGGGTAATTTTGCCATGACCCGGGATTCGGCCCATTTGACCTTTATTTACAATACCCGGCCGGGCAGGGAGGGGTGGTCAAAAAGTTTGTGTAAAAGTTTTAATGTCAACCCATCCCATCTGCCAAGGGTTCAGGAGGCAACTGACAGATCAGGGGAATTGACCCCAAAAGCTGCAGAGGAACTGGGCTTGATGGAATCCACACCTGTGTTTGGCGGGGGAGGGGATATCACCCTTATTCCCATTGGTTCAGGCTGTCTCAACCCCAATGACACCCATATCTATGTGGGCACCTCGGGGTGGGTGGTTGCAAATGTTGACAAAAGAATGGTGGACCTTAAAAATTTCATGGCTTCTATTTCAGGTGCGGTCCCGGGCCGCTACAATTATGTAGCAGAGCAGGAAACATCCGGCCTTTGTCTTCAATGGGTCAGAGATCATCTGGCTAAAGATGAGATTGGTGTCTATCTGAAGGGGAATGAAGCCCTGGGGGCGGATGATGACCTCTATGAATTGATGAATCAAAAAGTAGCCGAGATTGAGCCGGGATCAGGCGG
>JADGEQ010000071.1 GCA_016744295.1 Desulfobacteraceae bacterium
GCTCGTTGAAACAACCGGTTCAGCACTACCAAATGATTTTGGTGGATCTAATAGTCATTCCTTTTTATGGGCGGGACTATTGATAAAACGCTTTTAGTTTACGAATGATGACAAGTCATCAGGAATCTAAATCATAGGAAAAGCCAAGAGGTTAAAGAGTCTCAGGAAAAAAAAGAAGCGTTTTATTTACCTATCTTCGGCATCAACGAAATTCCAAGTGTACCAACAGTCGTTGGCGGCTGTATTGTCTCTGGTGCGATTGTTTTAAATTGCCTGGGGGATAAGAGACAAGATGATCAAACCATTTACAATTTGTCAAAACCTGACTGTTCCCGTGGTGAACTTTAATAGAGCACCATTGGTCGTCCAAGCTTAATTGAAACCAGTGTTCAATAACAAAAGCAATGTGGAGTACAACATTTCAAATTTTTAGTATCTTAAAAATTTTTCTAAGCATAAGGCTGACAGATAGTCTGGGGAGAATTTCAAACGTAAAAATCAAGCCCAAATAGATACTAGTCCCCGCCCATAAATTTTATCAAGGTTTGATTTGGTATCATTGATAATCTGAGTACCTCATGGCAGCTAACCATAGGATAATAATCCTTGACTGCCACTTTTGATTAGTGGTGTGTGCCTGAGTTAGGACTATGAATACCATCTGTCTCTGGTCGAATTTTGATTGCAGTCACTACTACCAAAAGAAGTAAACGTTTTTTGGATAGGGGCTTACAGCGACCTTAAATAGACAAAGTCCGGTGGCTTGCTTTCCTTTTTCCCTCACAGGGAATATCATGAATACAACAGATATCATTTACAAGTTTGCCCCATGTAAACGTTTTGCTTAGGATAATTATACGCAACTCTGAGAATCGGCCTAACATTGCTTCTGACAGTCCTGCCTTTTTCAAACTTGGCAACTGCCAATGTTAATACCGTTATTAAACACCAACCAAATGAAAAAAACATTAATTACTTTGCTTTTTTATTATAATCTTTATGCTTGAGCTGCAGCTACACCTCTGTCAAAGGCATCCATGCTCATGGGGATGATTTTGGCTTTTGCTGCGAATTCCTCTTTTATACAATTTTTCAGCAGGTCCAGGTCAACCAGGCCGCTCTTAGCGGCGAAGGAGGCCAGGGCAACAATGTTGGCAGCCCTCACAGAACCGGCTTCAATAGCAATATCATTTACCGGCACCACCAGTTGCGTGACATCGCTGCGCTGGCTGCGGGCCGGGATCAACGAGGAGTTGATGAATACAATGCCACCGGGTTTGACGGTTTCGTCAAATTTTTCCAGGGAAGGCTGGTTCATAGCCACAAGGTGGCTGGGATTTTTAATAATGGGTGATCCGATGAGCTTGGCGCTGATCACCACGGTGCAATAGGCGGTGCCGCCCCTCATTTCAGGTCCGTAGGACGGGATCCAGGCTACCTGTGATCCTTGTTTCATTGCGGCATAGGCCAGCAGCTTGGCGCTGAGAAGGATTCCCTGTCCGCCGAATCCTGCAAATTTTATCTCTGTCTGCATGGGTTTCTCCAAAAATTAGGTCTATTCTTCAGGGGTTTTATAATCACCCAGCTCATAGTAGGGCAGCAGGGTCTCTTCAGCCCACTTCAGTGAATCCAGCGGGGTCATGCCCCAGTTGGTCGGACAGGTGGAAACCACCTCCACAAAGCTGAAACAGCGGCCTTCAATCTGGTACTCGAATGCCTTTTTGATGGCTTTCTTGGCTTTGTTGACCTGCTGGGGCTTGAGAACGGTCTGGCGGGTGACATACCCCGGAGTGACCAGCTCGGCCAGGATATTGGCCATGCGCAGGGGCATGCCGGTCTGGTCGGTATCCCGGCCAAAGGGAGCGGTGGTGGCCCGCTGGCCCTGCATGGTGGTGGGTGCCATCTGGCCGCCGGTCATCCCGTAAATGGCGTTGTTGATGAAAATAACTGTGATTTTTTCACCCCTGTTGGCCGCATGCATGATTTCTCCCATGCCAATGCTGGCCAGGTCGCCGTCGCCCTGGTAGGTGAATACCGTGAGGTCGGGACGGACCCGTTTGATGCCGGTGGCCATGGCAGGTGCCCGACCGTGGGCTGCTTCCTGGAAATCACAGTCAATATAATTATAGGCCATGACGGCACACCCAACAGGGGCGATGCCCACGGTTGTGTCCTGGATACCCAGTTCATCAATGGCTTCGGCAACCAGTCTGTGGACGATACCATGGGTGCAGCCCGGGCAGTAGTGGGTATGGTTTTCGCTCATCGCGGTGGGCTTAGAAAATGTTTTTCCCATTCTTCTCTCCTATATCAGTCCTTTAACAATTTCGATGATTTTCTCAGGTGAAGGGATTTCACCGCCGCATTCCCCATAGAATTCCACAGGCCGTTTTCCCTGGACGCAGCGTTGAACATCTTCCACCATCTGGCCCATGCTCATCTCAATACTGATAACGGATTTGCAGCTGTCCTTGATTGCTGCATCATGCACCTCTTTTTCCGGGAAGGGAAACAGGGTCTTGGGCCTGAACATGGCGACTTCAATGCCTTCCTGCTTGAGCATATCGATGGCGGTGCGGCAGACCCGGCTCATGGTGCCGTAACTGGTGATCATAACCTGATAATTCGTATCTGCATTATACAGCTCGTACTGGACTTCTTCTTTTTTCATCTGATCGTATTTGGCTTTAAGGACCAGGTTATTTTTGTTCAATTCGGCCGGATCAAGGAACATGGATTTAACCAGGTTACGTTTTTTGCTGTTCCGGGTGGCCATGCCGTTGGAGGCCCAGTCGTCTTTATTGGTGGGCTCGGATTTAAGGTCTTCTGGAAATTCAACCGGTTCCATCATCTGGCCGATCATCCCGTCCCCCAATAACATCACCGGGTTCCTGTATTTTTCAGCCAGAGAAAAGGCCTGCATGGTCATTTCAACGGCTTCCTGCACCCCGTCCGGTGCCAGAACCAGCAGCCTGTAATCGCCGTGGCCCCCGCCCTTGGTGGCCTGGAAATAGTCGCCTTGGGAAGGCAGTATGCCGCCCAGGCCGGGCCCGCCCCTCATGATATTGACAAATACCGCCGGGCACTGGGCCGCAGCAATATAGGAAATAGCTTCGCTCATAAGGCTGATACCAGGCGAGGAGGAGGTGGTCATGACCCGCTCTCCGGCGCCTGAGGCACCGAATACCATATAGCCTACCGCCACTTCACTTTCCCCCTGAAGAAAGACACCCCCTTCTTCGGCCAGGCGCTTGACCAGGTATTCAGCCACTTCGGACTGAGGCGTGATGGGGTATGCAAAGTAGTTTTTACAGCCTGCCCTGATGGCGGCTTCGCCTATTGCTTCATTACCTTTCATTAAGACTTTAGCCATTATATTTTCCTTTTGCTTGATTCAATGGTCTAGGTTGTTAAGGGATCGTTCACTTTACATAATCTGTTTATAAAAACCCCTAAAACACTGGGTATTTTGAAAACAGAATGTGAACTAATTTTTGAGCCGATCCTAAGCGGTTTCTTCCTCAACAATGCGGATGGCAACATCCGGGCACATGACAGAGCAGATGGTACAATGAATGCAGTCATCAGGCCGGGCCTGGACTACGGGAGAATGTCCTTTTGCATTCACTTTATTGGTGATTTCCAGGACGTTTTTTGGGCAAAAATTAACGCATAGCCCACATCCCTTGCACCTTTCGGAATCAATAATATGTTTTAGAGCCATTGTTAAAACTACTCCTTTTTAAAATTGCTCATGGGTTAATTGTGCTTCCAGGGCGGAGCCAGCCGCCTGTCGATGGGCAGGATCGGAGTATTGATCCGCTCCATATCCAGTTCCGGCATCTGCCTGGTGGTCGCGGTTATAAATTTAATACCAAGGCCGGTGGCATCGAATACCTGGTGCACCATATCCAGGTCCTCATAAATAATTTGAGGGGTGGTCTCGTCAATGAGGTTGGCATTGGAGACAAGGCCGGTAATTTTAACGGTTTTTCCCTGACGCCAGGTTTACAGCTGTTTCACTTTTACCGCTTCCGTAATTTCCGGCTTTTATGTTGTTCATAAGGAACATATTTTTGAGAAGCACTATAAAAATATATTCGAGAAGGCTTTTCATCGCCTACACTCACTGGGGATTTTTTGTTTTTCCCCAGTGAGGTTGGCTTTTTTTCGGTACTATTCAACTGTTCGGGAAGATTCTACTTTCCCAGTGTATCCGGGACTATCGTGGTTGAAAAATCCCCCCCCCAAAATCTCTTGGAGTACGGTCAGTTTCTTTAAATTCCAAGGCAAGATTTACTCTTTCCTTTTTATTAAAGACCACATTTAACATTATCCGTTTTCAGCATCTTGAACCAGGCAATGATTAAAATGACGAAGGGGATAAAAATCAATCCTCCTGAAAAGTTAACAAACATCTTCACGGTTCCAAGGCCACCAATAACAATAACGGCCAGACCCATGCCGCCCTGAAGCATAGCCCAAAAAAGACGATGCCCTCTGGTGGGGTCTTCGCCATAGGGAAGATTTCTGGAAACCATGCTGGCGATAATGAAAGAACCGGAATCAATGGCTGTGGCCATGGAAATAATTGAAAACAAGGCAAATACAAGAAGCATCATCTTGCCTAAGGGTATTGTGCTCATAATCGCTATTAAAGTAGCAGGTCCTCCGGATTCCTGAAGCAGCTTTACTGAATCCAATATGCCATGCTGCATGACCCATAAACTATAGGATCCAAATGTACCATGAATCGTCCAGACAGCGCCTATCCCCCCAAGCATTCCATACCCAATTATCTGGCGAACGGTGCGCCCTCTTGAGATACGTGCAATAAATATGGCCATAAAAGGCCCATAAGCCACTTCCCAGAGGATAAAAAAGATTGACCAGTCCTGGGGAACCGTGCTTTTGGTAAAAGGATCGGTTGACAACAACAGAGCCGGAAGTTCCGCAAACATCCTGCCGACACTATTTGTAAATATATCAAATAAATCGATGGTCGGACCGACGATCAACATATAAACCACCATCAGGATTCCGACGATTACGTTTATGGTGCTCAGGCGCTGAATGCCCTTTTTAAGACCCAGGTACACACTGGTGGTAAAAAGAGCGGTGATAGCAAGAAGCGTCCCAACGGTTAAAGAAAGGTTGACCTCAAATCCAAAAACATAGGCCAGCGCCTCGATGATGATGGGAATGGCGACACCCATGGTGGCCGCATTGGCTAAAAACATACCGACCACTATCAAAATTTCCAGAACCATCCCCCAAAACCCGTTTGTCTGTTTGCCCAAAACCTCGGAGCAGGTTGAGGTGGTACGTAATGATTTGTTTTTTCGTATATAATACATGTAGCAAACCGGCAGTGTGGGCAGGAGAAACCAGGGCCAGAACACAAAACTGAAATCGAAGAGTGTGTAAGAAAGCGCCCATTCATAGGCCATGACACTGAGGGGTTTGGCATACATGGGCGGGTCCATGAGATGATAAAGCGGTTCTATAAAAGACCAGAACATGATGGCACCGGCAATGACCGAACAAAAGATCATGGCAACCCAGGGCAATGTTTTAAATTCCGGCTTTTCATCAGGCTCGCCAAATTTTATGTCGCCGTATTTACTGAACATGAAATAGCCACACAAGATCACTACCGCCAGATTAGCCCATAGAAAAAATGAACCAGTGTAGCGCATAAGGGCCTTAAAGGCTATGGATAAGATCTTTTCACTTGGGCCGGGAGCCAAAATGGCTGAGCCCATAATAAGCAGTAGCACAATTGCACTTGGCAGTAAAATTTTCATCTCCGGACGTTTGTCTACGTTTCTTGTTTTCATCTAAACACTCTCCCCCTTTGATCTTTGCTGTAATTTAAGCAAGTTATCATTTTTGGTATATCGTAATTAAATCAAGGTACTGGGATTCAACCTCACTATTTTCCTTTACCGACAACACAGGAAAGCTCGCATAGACGGCAAAAATGGGATCTTTTGGTTTTTGCTTGTTTACCATCGACCTCAACCATAATGTCTTCGGCACTGTCAACATTGGCAGCCATCTCAATTTTACAGGTCTCACGGCTGAATTTGCCATCACGGCCCGGCAATAAGTCTGTGCCAAATTCAACAGGGTCAAAAATTTTCTTTGAAAAATTGTTTCTGGGGCAAGCCTTGCGGCAGGGTTCATCACAGCCGTTGCAAGGATCAAATTCGGCATCAAAAGTTTTTTCGTTTGGATTAGGCAATTCTATCGGCAGGCTTAAGGCCCGCAGACGGACTCTCGGGCCATATTCCGGGGAAACGAAAAGATTATTTTTTCCAACCACACCCATTTTTGCAAGAACCGCTGCATCCTTTAAAAAATTACCACCATGCTCAATGTGATAAGGAAGTTTCGTAGGGGTTATACCATGTTCTTCTTTGAGCCATTTACCCAGTTTGTTAAAAACTCGAATTAAAAGTAAATTCCCAGGAGTTCCTCCAGGTTGACCATCCTTTTGCCAGCAATCAAGTTCAGGGTTGTTTTCCGGGTGGTGCACACCAATAACCATGAATGTCTTTGCATCTTCAGGCCAGACGACCTCCGCACCTTTGGTAACGATCTCTTCCTGGTCTCTTCCGTCAGCTCCAATGAACACATCCATTTTGTCGTAGATCTGGTTGGAAGGAGACCTTTTTAAAGCGGCCACATCAGCAAAACCTGTCAGATCAGCGCCGAATTCTTTTGCTTTTTCAAATATATCTTCTGACAAAGCAATTTTAGGTTTAGCATTCATGTCAGTATAGCTCCTTTGTTTTTACAAATTTTAGAAAAATACACTTCCTTACAACAAATAAAAAATTCATACCAGCACTTATCAGCACAAAACATGCCAGGTAACAGAAAGGCAAGGTGGGGGGGGCTTTTGGAGCATAACCCTGGTGAAATTGTAAAAAATTTAACGTTAAGAATGGTGGCAGACGCGGATATCCACAGAACCAGTTAAGCATAACAAGGCTAAGCTATTTTATAAAACACTGAATTAATAGGATTTAATCAATAAGGTGATTAAATAGCAAAAGGTTGTTTTGATGTAAATGGGGAGGGGTGGGAATCACAAATGAGACGCACAGTCCCATTAATGAGATCATCTTTGTTCGCATACGCCGGATAGGTTGGATCATCAGAAAGAAAAGTTTTTTTCTGATGTCGCTTGGATATATCAATTTGAAATAATAGGGGAAAATCATATTAAAACGAAATATTCCTTTTGGATTTAAGCCGATGCGCTGCCGTCTGTATCGGGTGGGCAGGATAAAAAACGTGCAGCAACAGTCTCAATAATGAGATGGCAAATACGATTACCTTCCTTCAACGATTATCCATAAAATCATTACTCATCAGGCCGTGGGCTTGAAAACACTGCAATTTCAAAGTCTTTTTAGGATTGGCACCTTTTTTGCTAAGAGGTATCTTTAAAACAAATTGAACACAGCGACCATGCTGCGATCGATTCATAATTAAAAAAATATATCCGGTGGGTAAGTTACTGCTAATTTGGGCCTTGTTTGATCAGTCAATATTTACCGAAAGCGTTAACGTAATTAAAGGAGAGATTTTAAAATGTCAGTATTATCATTACAAGAAGAAAGAATGGCAAATCCGGGCCTGGGCATAGACGCGGAAATGCGCAAAGGCAGAGAAAGAGTCTATAAAATTTTAGAAGATTCTCATCTTATAAAACCCCATATCAATATTGAACGGGCGCTGTATTTTACCAGGTCCATGAAGGAAACCGAAGGGGAAATGCTGGTCCTGCGCTGGGCAAAGGCCATGAAACACGTTGCCGAAAATATTTCCGTGCATATTGAAGACGACCAGTTGATCGTCGGCCGCGGGGGAGGCAAGGGCCGCTACGGTATCATTTTTCCGGAACTTGATGGGGCCTTTCTGGCAAAGTCCATGGAAATATTGCCCAAAAGAGAAAAGTCGCCTTTTACGGTGACAGAAGAGGACGCCCGAATCGCTATTGAAGAGATCGCGCCTTATTGGGAAAAACATACGTTTATCACCCACTACAACCAGGTGCTCAAAGGCGCCGGGGAAGCACAGAAAATAGCGTTCCTTGATGAAAAGGGCTATCAGCCGACTTATATTGTATCGCCCACATCCTGCTGGCGGGCGTCCCTGCAGTGGGTTCATGATTACGGAAAGGCCATTAAAAGGGGTTTTAAATCATTAAAGGAGGAGTGCCTGGAAAAAATTGAAGCCCTTGATCCAAACAGCATCACCGACCTGACGGAAAAACGCCCCTTTCTGGAAGCCATGATCACCATCTGCGATGCCATTGTTATCTGGGCAAAACGGCATGCCGTGCAGGCCAGATCTTTAGCCGAAAAGGAAGAAAACCCGGCTCGCAAAAACGAACTGCTGGAAATCGCGGGAATCTGTGAACGGGTACCTGAATATCCGGCCCAAACGTTTCATGAGGCGGTTCAGGCCCAATGGTTTGTCTCCATGTTTTCCAGACTTGAGCTTAAAGTCGGCGGCGTTGTTTCAAACGGTCGTATGGATCAGTATTTGTATCCCTTTTATGAAAAAGAAATAAATGAAGGGCGGCTCACAGAAGAAAAAGCCCTGGAGATCCTGGAATGCCTCTGGGTTGCAAACTCCCAGTATATAGAACTGAATGCGGTTCCCATGGGCGCGGACTTTACAGAGGGCTATGCCCACTGGGAGGCACTAACCATCGGCGGCCAAACCCCTGAAGGGCAGGATTCAACCAACGACCTGAGCTATCTTATCCTTAAGTCAAAACGAGAGTTTCCCCTGAGTTACCCTGACCTGGCAGCCCGGATACACAGCCGAACACCTGAACGTTTCCTGTCGGAGATAAGTGAAACCATCAAAGAAGGCTCCGGCTATCCCAAGCTCATGAATGATGAGGATGTGATCAATATCCTTATCTCAAAGGGTGCCCCGCCTTCCGATGCCTACGACTATGCGGTCTCCGGCTGTACGGAAGTCCGTATGCCCAACCGTGAAACTTATATGACCGGTCATTCATGGATCAATCTGGCGGCAGCTCTGGAGATGGTTTTGAATAACGGGCGATTAAAAACGTATGGCGATACCCTTTATGGGGAAGAAACCGGCGCCTTGAGCGAGCTTAAAACCTGGGATGATTTCTGGCAGGCATTCAAGAAACAGACCCATAAAATGCTGCGGCATGCGTTTACGCAGCAAAAAGTCGCAGACCAGGTCAGGGTTGAACATTTTGCCCAGCCCCTGGCTTCCGTGCTGCACGACCTGTGCATGGAAGACTGCAAAGACCTCCACCAGCCAAAGATCAAGGGTGGTATTGACATTGGCTTCTATGATTTTGTGGGGTACGGAACGGTGGTTGATTCTCTGGCGGCGATTAAAAAACTGATTTATGAGGATAAGGAAATTACCTTTGGTGAACTGGTAAGTGCCATCGATAACAACTTTGAAGGCCATGAGGTCACCCGGGCCAAGCTGATGAATACCCCCTGCTATGGCAACAATGAGCCTTATGCGGATTCCATTGCAAAGGATGTGGAAAAGATTGCGTTGGATTTTTCAGATAAATACGCCCACGAAGTCGGTCACCACATGGATTTGCGCTATGTTCCCGTTACGTCTCATATCGCACTGGGCAAGATTGTTGCTGCAACCCCCGACGGCCGGAAAGCAGGGACGGCGCTTTCGGACGGCGCCTCACCCTCCCATGGCGTTGACGTCAAGGGCCCTACGGCTGTCCTGGCCTCCAATGCCGCATCAAAGAATTATAATTCTACAAGACGCGCTTCCCGTCTGCTCAACACAAAATTAACACCAAAGTGTGTTGCCGGTCCGGAAGGAACCAGAAAGCTCAATTCATTGATCAGAAGTTTTTGTGATCAGAAGCTCTGGCATCTCCAATTTAACATTATCAACAAGGAAACCTTGCTGGCAGCCCAAAAAGACCCGGACAAGTATCGTGGACTCATCGTCCGGGTGGCAGGGTACAGTGCTTATTTTACAGAGCTTTCACCCGAACTTCAAAGCGATATCATCAATCGTACCTCCTTTGACACTATGTAATTAACTTCAGGCCTGTGAAAGCGCCTGTCGGTTTCGGCAAACAAGCCCTTTAAGGGCAAACCAATGCCCGGTCCATGGGGCCGGGTAGTTTTTACTTTTAACGGATGAAAGCATGCCCAGATCAGATTTTAAAACAGAAGGCACTATTTTTAACATACAAAATTTTTCCGTTCACGATGGACCGGGAATACGAACCATCGTTTTCCTGAAAGGCTGTCCTTTTCGCTGCCCCTGGTGCAGCAATCCCGAGTCCCAGAAGGCAACGCCGGAATTGTCTTTTAATCGTCAAAAATGCCTTGGGGCAGAAACCTGCGGCCAGTGCATAAAGGTTTGCCCAGACGGTGACCGCATCCCCACTTCCGGTTACATTGAGCATGATACCTGTCTTGGGTGTCATCAATGCATTGATGTCTGTCCGTCACATGCCAGAGCGATTTTGGGTAAACAGGTTACAGTGGCGGATGTTCTGACCCAAGTTGAGCAGGACGATTCGTTTTATGCCCGTTCCGGTGGCGGCCTGACCCTGAGTGGCGGCGAACCCCTGTTTCAGCCGGCATTCAGCCGGGCACTGTTAAAGGAAGCAAAACGCAGATGGATTGATACCTGCATGGAGACCACCGGCTTCAGCTCCTGGACTGATTTTGAAGGCTGTTGCCACTATCTGGATGGGCTTCTATTTGATATAAAAACAATGGATGAAAAAAAGCATACATCTGTGATCAAAGGCGCCAATACCCCCATACTGTCAAATTATATAAAATTGCGTGAGAAGTTCCCAGAACTCAAAGTACGTGTCCGCACGCCGGTAATCCCGGGGTTTAATGATACCGAGAAAGATATTCAGGCGATCATTGACTTTATTCAGGAACAAAACAGTGTCGGTGTTGAGTATGAATTGCTGCCATACCACTTTTTTGGTCGTGGTAAATACGATAATCTGGGTCGGCAATACCCCATGAAAGACGTGCAGGCGGATAAAAAAGTTTTGGGCAAGCTGAACCGGCTGATACCTGAAAGTTTGTCTATCCCCGTTGCGCAGGGTAAAAAATAGTACCCGCTTTCGCGGGTATGACAAAATTTATTAGAAGCAATCTTAAAAAATAGAATAATAGAAAAGAAAGGAATTTTAAAAATGAATGAAAATGTTGGTATCGTAGGTCTTGGAAATATTGGTATGGGCATGGCTAAAAACCTGTTGAAGGCTGGCTTCAAAGTTCATGCCTTTGATCTCAGGTCCGAGGCTCTGGCAGAATTGGAGAAACTCGGCGCCGTGCCCTGTGACAGCCTTAAAGATTTAGCCGGTAAATGTCAGCTGGTTTTTTCTGTTCTCGTAAATTATCCCCAGAGTCTCAGCGTATTTTCCGGTCCTGACGGGCTGGTGGAAAACCTTGCTCCAGGGAGCACCATCTTTATCTGCAGCACCATTACCCCGGACCAGGCCCGCTCCCTGGCGGATATGGCAAAGGCCAAAGGCATCGAATGCCTGGACTCGCCGGTGAGCGGCGGGCAGGCAGGCGCCAATGCCGGGAAACTGGCCCTCATGATCGGCGGGGATGAAAAAATCCTGCAGGCTAACCAAAAGGCCCTGGAGGCGGTGGCTGCCAATATCAACCGGTTTGGTGATGTGGGGGCCGGCGAAGCAGCCAAGGCGATCAACCAGATTCTGGTGGCCATTAACCTGATTGCAGCCGGCGAGGCCATGGTACTGGCTTCCAAATGCAATCTGGATCTTAAAAAAGTTTACGATATGGTCTCCAACAGCGGCGGGAACAGCAATATGTTTGCTGAAAGGGCTATCTATATGATGGAGAGAGATTTTGAAACCCGCGGCGCTTTAAGCCTGATGCTCAAGGACACGAATATTGTCATGGATGCAGTTAAATCTTTGAACCTGGTTCTTCCGTTAACCGATCTGTCCAACCAGCTTTTCCAGGCCGGTTTCAACAATGGCTGGGGTGATGAAGATTGCGCGGCGGTGGTCAAAACTGTTGAACAATTGTCCAATCATACCATCGGGTCTTCAAAGTAAAATTAGTGATAGAGAAAGGAATTTAATCATGCGAGTAGCTATAATAGGTGCGGGTTCAATGGGAACCATTATGGGCGGTCTAATTTCAAAGGGAGGGGTTGATATTACCCTTGTAGACGCCAACACGGAACATATAAAGATGTTGAATGAGAAAGGCGCTCATATATCGGGGCTCATGGAGGAGATCATTCCGGTGAAAGCCGTTACACCGGACGGAATGGAAGGCATTTATGATCTGATCATAATAATGGTCAAACAACTTTACAATAAAGTCGCCTTAACCTCTGCCCTACCGCATATGGATGAGAAAACAATTGTGCTTACCCCCCAAAATGGCATCCCTGAAGACAATGTAGCCGCCATAGTCGGCAAAGAAAGGACCATAGGCGCTACCGTGGGGTTTGCGGCAACCTGGAAAGAGCCCGGTGTCTCTTTGCTGACCAGCAAAAAAGAAAATATGAAAATTGAACTGGGGGAAATGGATGGATCGATAACCCCCAGAATAAGAGAAGTCGAAAAAATCATGTCCCATACGGCAAAGATTGTTGTTACCGACAACCTTATGGGGATACGCTGGTCAAAACTTATACTCAATGCGGCGGTAACCGGTATTGCAACTGTTCTGGACGCTACCTGGGGTGACGTTTATGACAGTGATGAGGCCTTGGCATGTGTATCCCATATGCACAGGGAATGTCAGCGTATAATGAAAGCACAGTGCATTCGCGGTGAAGTGGTCATGAACCTGGATCCTTATGAGAACAATTTTTCCACCCAACAGGAGATGGAAGCCTATTATCCGATATACCGAAAAATTATTGAGCCCTACAAAAGCGTAACCCCCAGTCCTCTCCAGGATATGCGAAAGGGTATCCCCTGCGAAATTAGTTTTATTAACGGCAAGGTCTGTGAAGAGGGCAAGAAAATGGGAATCCCGACACCTGTCAATCAGACGGTGGTTGATATCGTAAAACGAATTGAAAAAGGGGAGCTGACCAATGCCTGGCAAAACCTTAACCTGTTCAAGTTGCCCGAATTCGGATAGTCTTGGAAAGTGGTGTGTTCATAACCCCTTTTAAATTTTGTACGGGTAAAGCCGACACCGCCTAAACGGGAGCAGGCGGCCCTTGCCTGCTCCCGGACCCCGGGTGATATCCCGTCACCCGGGTCCCGCCCTAACAGCATGCCGGGGCTGTCAAGGCTGTGCGCTGACCAGGAAATTCCTGAATGGTTCTGAGCGCAGCCTGACAAGCCCCGAAAATGCAAAGACTCTTATCAAAATAATCATTTTGCCGCTCATGCTCATCCCTTTGTCACTGTTTATCGGCGTCTCTACCAGTGCCATCGGTTTTTCCGCGTGGCCATTGATTGTGCCGGTTTTTGCGGTTTTGATCTTTACATGGTCCCGTTTTCAAGTCTGCTGGTGGATTGCGGTAAGGATTCCTTCTGGCTGGGTCTTCCATGCTTTGGATTGCTGGGGGGGGGGCTTGGCAAAGTATTCATTCCAGGCAATCAAGATTTTTTCAAGGGATCTGCAGGCATCATCACCCACATGGTTGGAATTATCTTTATCATCAAAGGCGTAAAACATAAAATTGGTCCGGTCAGTGCCAGAGGCCAAGAAAAAAAACTGTGTTTCAGCCGCGCAGAATAAAACAGAAGGAATCTTAGCCCGTTATTTGTTTTACGCCGGTGTGGCGCTGGTCGCATTTTTGATCAGCTTTTTTGGGTTCGGAGGCAGAAGGGCGATTTCCATTTTACTGATGTTGTTTTTATCCTATCCGGTTTTAAAAGTCACGGGAACCGCCATTTTGACCATATTTTGTGCCACATGGTTTGCTGCGGGCTGCATTCTCCAGGTAATTCCTGCCAGAGCCTTTGTTCAATCAGATATGAAGACGCTGATGCCAATGATGGTGGGAGGATCTATGCTCGGCACAGACGGGGGAAGTTGGGTGACTTCAAAAAGGGCGCCTTCAAGATGGTCATAGATTCTCATACTGCCGGCAACAATTTCAGGAACCTTCGCCATACTTCCCTCCAAGAGTTTCAACCTTTTTCCGGGGCGGGCCAGCATGACCATCCACCCGCCGATTGATATTGTCACTTATAATTTTACGAACATCCGGGACCTGATCGCTGAAACCCGCGCGATTATCAATTCCGTGCAGCGATAATAATTTTTTTAGGGTGTTCTTTTTGCCATTCTATTGCGTGTAGCGATAAAGAATCCTGCCCCCAATCCTGACTCTTTAGATCAGGATCCTTTATTGATTTTTCAGGACTTTATTTTGCAGATTTCCCAGTCCATAGGGACTTTCCAGCCCATGCTTTTTCATTTTTCTGAAAAGGGTTGCCCGGCTGAGGCCCATTATTTTTGATACCCCAATGGCTGACCCGTGCTGTTCCAAAGCGTGGATCAGAATTTTCTTTTCCTGCTCATCCATGATATCTTTAAAGTTCCGTGACTGAATATCCGGCATGGCTAAAGCACTCGTTGTCTCTTTTTGCTTAGGCACTTGCCGAACAATTCGGTTCGGCAAATCTTCAAATTCGAGGGTTGATGTTCTACAGTTCACCACCATGCTTTGGATTAAATTTTCAAGCTCCCGAACATTGCCGGGCCATTCATAAGACATGATGGCCTCTATGCATTTTTTGGAAAAGATTATTTGGCTATTCGCCTCACCAGCATAATAGTTGAGAAAATTATCCGCCATGGCAAGGATGTCATCTTTCCTTTCCCTTAAGGGGGGTATTTTAACCACCGCAACATATAATCTGTAAAACAGATCACTCCTGAACAGCCCGTCTTTAACCTCGTTTTCAAGATCTTTGTTCGTGGCCGCAATGATGCGCACATCTATTTTCTGTGTTTTTGTCGACCCCACTCTGATGATTTCCCGATCCTGCAGCACCCTTAACAATTTGGTTTGCATGGGCATGGCTAACTCGCCAATTTCATCGAGAAATAAGGTTCCTCCTCTGGCAGCCTCAAAATACCCCATCTTTCCCTTGGCCTGGGCGCCGGAAAACGCCCCCGACGCATATCCGAATAATTCAGATTCAATCAGGGATTCTGCTATGCTGCCACAATCCACCTTGATAAAAGGGTAGTTTTTTCTATGACTAGCCTGGTGAATGTATTTTGATAAAATATCCTTGCCTGTTCCGGTTTCTCCCAGAATCAAAACAGTTGTATCAGTTGTCGCCAGATGCTGGATGCGCTCTAAAATGGCGATCATTTCGGATGAATGGAAAACACTTGAAGGTCGTTTCTTTCTGTTTTTGGACTTGATCGCATCCTGATAATTTTCCAGAAGTTTTGCCTGCACCTCAAGTTTTTGTTTTAACCTTCCAATGGTTATAGTGTCCCTAGCTATTGTGACGGCATAGGCCACGTCTCCTTTGTCATCAAAAACAGGGTAGGTCGTAAGAAACATTTTACGTTTATCAGGATACGTTTGTACTGTTGATTTCACCTCTTTGGAGTCAATAACCTCAAGGGCCAGCATTCTGTTGTCCGAATACCGTATCTCTCGTATATGTCTACCAATACAGAGCTCTGCTTCCACATCCATGAATTTTTCACAAGATTTGTTCATCCTGAGGCAGATGCCATCCCGGTTGACAATGGCAATACCGTCTTCAAGGACATCTAAGATATTGTCCAAATATTTATATAAATTGCTGCGCATGATTTTTATCCTGAAATAATAATATTGTTAAGGTAACTAAAATCTGAACAAAATTACTTTTCCCGGCTCCATTGGCGCCAATAACAACATTTAGATTACCCAGCTCAAAATCGTTCAACTCTCTAATGGACTTGAAACCTTTGATGCTGATTTTATTTAAAGCGCCTTTCATTATTTTTGCCTCTCATATTGTTTTATGGAACTCTTCCTTAATAAGCTATACTCTCCATTTAATCATTATGTGTGATGATTCTGTAGATTGTTGCGAGTGTTAATGTAAATTATTTGAAAATCAAAGTCACGGAATTAAATCCCCATTGATCGTTACCATATTTACAGTATTTTAAAAGATCATGCTGATATCCCGCTGTGTCTGAAACTGAAACTGAATTTTATTTTTTCCACATTTTCCGGAAGACAATCCAAGGCTCCTTTTTCGTGGTAGGAATGCCGGTTACCCGGCCTCCCCACTCAGTCCCGGACGTGCGGTTTTCTCGCATCCGGTTCCTCGGTTATACTCACTTCCGCGCAGACCTTCACAGTTACCCGTTACAAGGCCCAGTTGTTATAAGGATAGGAAGACGCTTTTTATCAAGACATGTATGAAGGAAGGTTGGAAAAGATGATCAAGTCTAAAATAAAATATGGCCCCAGCCGGGAACGGCCACAACATGTTGTGGCCGTTCCCGGCTGGGGCTTCGGCGTCAGAAAGGCCGTTGAGATAAAAACAACCCCAGACAGAGTACATTATAAAATCGGACCGGATTTATACCCTGAAGGGCAGAAACTTGAAAAAGGACTGACACAGCTATCTTTTAGGCTAATTTTGAGCATACCTCACCGGAATCCTCGCCAAACGCTAAAAAAATAAAATCAATTCCAGCCGCCTGCCGGGATTTGGGAATCGGAAAAGTCATAAACCAAATCAGGAATAGAGCCGGAAGTGACAGGTTGTGGCGGGTCATGATTACGGATATCCCAAAGCCCAAGATGACGCAAAATTTTTTCGATGATGTCAAGTTCTTCAATGAAGCTGATGATGTGCATCTGCCCCCAGCATTTTGGACAAATCAGCGGGTCCACTTCATAAATTTTCTGGATCAGCCGAGCCCAGTTTTGCCGGGATTCTTTGGATGATAGCTCATTTGGCATAACAGCAGGAATCTTATCATCTATCCCCGCCTTTTTCCTTATCCCTCGGGATTTGTTCGAATAGTAGCCGTAATATCTAACAGTCTGTTCATACCGACCGGGGATATGAGTCACCAGTCTGGCCAGCCAGTCCAGAGCATTAAACACTTTCCGAGATTCTTTGTCCTTGGAGGTGTAAATAATTTTTGCCGTACCATCATCTGATTTTTCTGCCGGAATATAAATCAACCGTTCCTGAGAGAAACAGGCCCTGATGATGTAACGAGCAAGATTGCCGAGGCTGGCTTTGTCATCGGAGTAAATTCTATCTCCGACATAAACATGGAAGCCTGAATGGTGCCATGAAAGCATATTCTCAATAATGGCATCTGTTATTTTGCCCTCTTTTTTGAGCATTTTAAGCACTTCATACTGGAAAATCTCCTCCAAGTCTTCCAGAAAGAAGCCGGGGGCCATATGAAAATCACCGTTATCCTGAAAACACCCATCAGATACGATGGCGTGAAGATGAGGATTGAAATTTAAAAAATCCCCGTAAGTCTGGACGGCAATGCTGGCTCCGGGAACAGCACTGTCATCGGGTGCAGCAAATTTCAAATATGCCTTGATAACCTTCCAGGCGCAGATGGACAATTTTGCCAGCAGTTTTCTGTCATAGAGAAAATAAATCCGCAGTCTTTTGGGGATACTGAATACCCATTGGCGGTGGGAAACATCTTTCAAGACGTTGGTGAGCAACCATTCTCCATACTCAATTACTCTTTTCTGATGACAAGATGGGCAGAATTGACGTCGCTTACAAGAAAAGTCAAGTCAACTGTACTGCACCTTTTGTGGCCCAGTTGCCACAGGAGGTGCGGATTACTCATCCTTTCCATCCACTCTATAACAAAAAATTTGGGCTGTTAGGCTATCGGCGTAGCTGGAAAAATGAATACGTTGATCTTCATGATGAAAAGAACCTGGTCATCGCAATTCCCATAAAATGGACAGATGCGGCTCCAAGGGATCCTTTTATTGTTGTTGCAAACAACCGGTCTTATTTTCGTCCAGAAGATCTTGTGCGATTGGTAAATTTAATTGGTGGGATCAAGAACGGTTCTCGACACTGTAAAGCAAATTATGCCATAAATGTAAAGTGAATTATGCCGAAATAGATTTTTCGTATCTTGTAGAAAAGCAAGATGCTGCTTTTAAAAGCCTAATATCACTTGGTAATCATTTCAAAAAGCTTGACATTAGACTTTATGTGTATATAATTTAGTTAACAATATACAATAGCTTTTTGGAGGCAAACTATGTCAGAGAAGAAAAAGAAAGATAAAAAAATAAAGGCGCTGCTTGAACAATCCAGTTTAAATCCCAAGCCTAAACTCGTAACTGACCCCCTTTTTCGCGAGGAGGAGTTTTTCGATCCAATGGATCTTGTTCAGGTTAAGTACGAAATGCTCAGGAGGGTTGGTGTGGACAAGCAACCTGTAACAGAGGTGGCCCAAAACTTTGGTTTTTCACGTCCTTCTTTTTATAAGGCAAAAAAGGCTTTAAACCGGGAAGGTTTGATGGGACTGAGCCCAAAAAAGCGCGGACCCCGCACAAGACATAAGGTAGTGGGGGAAGTTTTGGATTTTATTAAAGATCTTTTTGATAAAGAAGGCTGTTTACCCATGGTAGAAGTGGCAGGCAGGATAAAGGACCGCTTTGGGGTCACGATTCATCCTCGAACCATTGAGCGGGCATTGAAGGATAAAAAAAAACTCCAATGAAGATTTATCTGCCAGATTCAGGCCATGACGGGGGTCCCATGCTGAAAGCCCGCTATGAGCAATTGCGTTATGCAGGAATAAAAAAATCAATGAGCAGGGAATTAACTATATTTCTGGCAGAGGGAATGTGTGCCTGGATGCACGCCTGGCTATCCTTACCGGTTGAGACCACCGGTGAATCTGAGAAGAGGTGTGGCACCGGATCAAATGCACCCGGGAATCAAGAAACATATTTTACAGGCATCCAAAGAGAAATGGTCAATATCCTTGCTGCAATGTCATTGGAGAAACTAAGGGGGGATGGAATATGCGGGACATGCTAAAACAAAAGGTGAGTGTTGATCATCTAAAACGGAAAGCATATCTTTATGTTCGTCAATCAAGCCTGCGACAACTTGTGGACAATCAAGAGAGCACCAAGCGTCAGTATGCGCCTACCCCCAATCTTAGACCACGAAACTGGATTTCTTAGGTGGAAACTGCACTCCCTCGTTTCGTGATTTAGGCGACCTACAAGCCGCCCGTTTA
>JADGEQ010000033.1 GCA_016744295.1 Desulfobacteraceae bacterium
TTAAAACCATGGTTATTATCCCTGAATTGGCAAAGGCTTATGAACCATTTGCATAATTCTTTTGCCAAAAAAACACGAAAATTAGAGTTTAGAAACTAAACAATTTCTGGATAAGCAAGCATTTAAATAAAAGCAGCGGTGAATAAGCCTTATTCCCTTCTTTTTTAGCTCCAACAGGATAATCTTATAAACGAGTGGATTCTATTTTTTCCCAGGCAATGGTCTTGTCCAAGTTCTTCAATGTTTTAAGACTTCTGTTCTTCTTATCTCTCAAGGAATTTTCAAAATCCGGAAAAGTTTTATTTTTCTGTTTTGGTTTGAATCCCATAAGGTAGCCTCCATTTATGCTGTTTGATTGTAAAATTCATAGCATAAATAAATAATATTATTAATAATTTTAAATATTTACAGCCGATTGTTTGCTGTTTTTTTTCGATTTGTTGCAATTTTGTAATAATTGAGCTCTCTCTACCCTGAGTTAATCAAAGGTCTCAGGAGACTAATAGCGAAGCTATTGTTGATTATCAACGGCAAGTAGCGTAACTTTTCCTATGCTGATATTTGTTATAAATCACTAAATCTTTGTGCTACGAAATTGAAACCAGCCTTCGGATCTAACTCGTAGTTATGAAAGTCCTGAAAGCGTGGCCCATTACCTCGACAGAATAATTTCTCATTGAAGGGATGTTTATCAAGAACAGTAAGACCATTTTCAAAGAATTTTTCCTTCCACCAGTCTCTCTCCTTAAGTGTTACGTGATACTTGTTACCGACATTATCCGTATATTCAAGGAGAGAAACAGATCCAATGAAATATCCATCTTTTCCCAGATGTCGGCTAATGTTGCTGAATAGACAATTCAGATCTTTTTCAGCAATATGTTCTAACACCTCCCACATCGTAATGACATTGAATTCAATTTGCGTATGGGCGTCTCGTGACAAGAGACTGAAGGGTTTGGTTATGTCGCAAGTAAACAAGTTGTGCGGTAATAGCGGCCAATAGCCGATTCGATTAACTCTACAAAAATTTGATCCATCGACACCGACAGCAAGAACTCCTGACATTGCATATTCATAAACAAGGCCCGCGGCACCTGTTCCAAGGTCGAGACATTTAATATCTTGACCTAATACACTGATACAATTTTGAACAAAAAATATTGGTCGAGGAATGCCTTCCATCGTCGAATCGGGGCTATTGTGATCATGACTTTCCAAAGCAATTGGATAATCAGTCTTCAACTCAATAGAATTGGATGCATTGAATGCAGGCCGTTGATTTAAATCCACCATGGTACTCATCCAGTCTACATAAAAATTTTGTAATTGATCTATTTGATATTTTTCTGCATTGGAATTTTGGTTTAGGACATACTCTATGGTTCTTGACCTCATTTCAGTAATGTTTATTAAATCAAAACTTTTCTTTAAAAGACTTTTTATTTCATTTAGCTCTTCTTTAAGTTGGTCCTTTTCTTGTTGTCCTCGATTCTGCAACAGTTTTCTTGAAGTTGAGTTAGGATAATCAATCTCCATGCCGCAGCGTTTTAGAGCTTCATCAATTTCTAATGGTGTTACTATTTGATGTTCAAGGGGAACAATTGTATTCGACACATTTAAGTGGAGATTTATATATGGCGTGGTATCAATTTGGTTACTCGATAATTCCTCTAAAAACCTTAAAAACCTTGGAGAAAAACTTAAATTTGGATTTACATCTTCCGATAGATCAAATTGTTCGGACAAAATACCGTGATCTGGAAAAACTGCATTTAAGAATTTCGAAAGGATCTCTTCGCCTCTTAATTCCGTATATGAGAGGACCATGAAATTGCCGGTACCAAAAAACGTTTCCCAGCGTTCCTTTTGAAAAGCAGTACTCCAAAAATATGAAAATTCACGTAGAAACGAATCCAATTTATAAGGGCCTCTTCCCGTCCTTATCAATTGGCCATAGATGGAAGGAATAAAATCGTATGGATCTCTTTCACAAAAAACAATTTTCACATCATAGTCAACAAGATAATCCCTAACAGATTTAATTTGATCCGTTGTTTTAAGCTCCCAAGAGAAAGCCTCACTAGTGACAAGAATTGTTGGGCAGCCACAATGGTCAATTTCCTCCAAAAAGCGATCCCATAGACCTGAAAGGCTCGTTGAAATATCGGCTGGAAATTGATTCCACCGTTCCGGCTGCATGACAAGGGCCAACAAGTTATGATCACGACCGACCAATTGACCTGTTTTCGGAACATATATCCCCTTGCTTTTAAATTTATCCCGGTTAGCTTGAATTTGGCACTGAAGATATGTAGTCCCCGTTTTTGGCAGACCAATGTGAAGAATTATTGTTTTTTTCATTTGCTTACCTCACACATCATGTCAAAATCGACAGTTCCATTCGAGAACTCATCAGAATTAGCAGTTACTCGAATACATACGGTATCCAAAACCCGATGTAAATACCCTTCCACTCCATCTATAACACCGACGACTCCTGCATTCAGAAAATAGAGACCCGGGTTCAAAGCACAACGGAAGCGAAATTTTACCCGATAACATTCTCCCGCATTAATGTTCATCAAACGCTGCTGGCGCGATTTTGCCGATCTGCCTCCTCCTAACTCTACTCCGGAAACCGTTTTAAGCAACATGCCAAACGACACATAGCTGGCACACTTATTAAATTTGACAGTGAAAGTGAAAAAATAATTTTTCCCACGTACCAAAATATTTGCCCTCTCACCCGCCAATGTGAATACAGTAGGTGCTTCAATAAGGGCTCCGGAAGATTCGTACTCAATGGTACTGCTGGGCATTAAGTTAGGATCATAGTTTTCTTGTGTTACCTGGAGGTCTTCAAGTGGTCCTGATTGCACATGTTGTACGTTTTCAGTGGGAGCCAGTGTATTTGTAAGACTCTCATCCCCATGTCGGATTTGCTCCCGAATATATTCGAACTTGTCTGCAGGTGCATAAAGCAATTTTTGATAGCGACCAACAATCTGTTTTGGTGTACCAACTGCTAACATCTCACCTGCGTCTATCAATACAGCTCGATCACACAACTCAATAATAGCATTGGTAGAGTGTGACACAAACAATAAGGTTGCACCACTTGAATGAATTGCTTCGATACGGGAAAAGCATTTCCGCTGGAACAATTCGTCACCGACTGACAGCGCCTCATCGATGATTAAAATGTCTGGATTAACATTAATCGCGACTGCGAAAGCTAGACGCACCACCATCCCACTTGAGTAAGTCTTAACGGGTTGCTCCATAAATGCACCAATATCTGCAAATGCTGCAATGTCATCAAACCGCTCAGTCACCTCTTTCATGCTCAAACCCAGTATGGCGGCATTCATGAAGACATTCTCACGCCCAGTGAAATCATAATTGAAGCCTGAGCCCAACTCAAGCAAGGCCGCAATTCGACCTTGCGTTGTGACCACTCCTGTTGTCGGTGAAAGAGTGCCGGTAATTATTTCTAATAAGCTGCTTTTCCCGCTGCCATTCCGACCTACAATACCAATAGACTCTCCCTTTTTGATATCAATTGATATGTCTCTAAGCGCCCAAAATTCACGGAAATATACCTTCTGATCCACACCTGCCATCCGTTGAAGTTTGGGAAGGATGAATTGTTTTAACTGGTCGCTGGGTAAATTGAATAGTTCGAAGCGTTTAGACACTCCTTCGACCTTGATTGCTATTTCATCAAAGGACATTGGCAAACCCATTTCGCGTCTTCTGGAACCAAGCATAACCAAGCCAGGCAATTAACACCGATACCAAATAATAAATTAATAGCCCATTCCAATTGGGGATCTCTCCTAAAATTAATACAGACCGTGTTTGCTGAATAATAAAAGTTAGCGGATTTAGCATCAACAACGGTCTGATGTTCTCTGGCATGGCTGAAACAGGGTAAAAAACTGGCGAACCAAATAATAATATTGTCATAGATAGAGGTATTAGGTGTACAATATCTCTCAAGAATACACCGAGTGAAGCCAACCCCCATGCTATTCCCAAAGTCAATACCAACAGAGGAAATAATATTAGCGGCAGGAAGAGAACTGTCCATTGTAGACCACCACTAATAATAACAATCGAGACTACAAGTACTAACACGCTAATGAGTGCATTAAAAAATGAAACGGCAATGGCCACAACCGGCAAAATTTCAAGCGGGAAAACAATCTTTTTCACGTAGTTTACATTGTTCAAAATAAGCCTTGGCGCACGATCTAATGTTTCTGCGACCAAGCTGTGCACGATCATACCGGCAAATAAAAAAATTGCAAAATAAAATTTACTTTCAGGGAGGTCAACTCCCCAACGGGCTTTGAAGACTACAGAGAACACAAAAGTATATAGCATAAGCAACAAAAGTGGATTTAAAAGAGACCATGTCATGCCGATGACAGAGCCCTTGTATCGTCCTACCACCTCGCGTTTCATCATCCGAAAAGTAAGTTGACGATTACGCCACAAGCTGGAAAACAGTGAATTTAAGGATATGGGATGTGGGATGTGGGGATTCATGTATTAATAATCTCAATAAATAAGTCTCTCAATTTAATTCTAAATTTTCTTTTCAGCACTTTAATGCGTGCAGTTAAACCATATTCGCGCAATAACCTTACTTGAGTTGATAAGAAATGCCACGATAGCAGCCTAGCTCCTAACCGAAAAACGCCAAGTTCAAATGAAGGAGGTGATGATAAAGGAGGAAGTGATAGTAGGGAACCATTAAATATTTTAAAAACAGTTGGGCAAAAACTACTAATCAATTCATTTTCTTGCCCCTCATTCCAAAGACCAGATGGAAACTCATGGTCTAAGTACAAGATAACCGTTGAAGGTATTTCAAAAGAAATGCCACCTTCCCCCACTAGAATAGCCATTGCCTTTCTGTCCAGATAGCGTAGAGCTAAATTCAAGTCTCCGGGAAAGGCGGTAAATCTGAAAATGAAACGTGCATAACCCATAGGTGAAAGGGGATCAAGCTGTCGAAAATCTATATTCTCGTGAACTTGATGAACAGGCATCCCATTACGAATCAAAATGGAAGAAGTCGCTGCACAGTTCTTCTCCCGGTTCCTCATCAAACTTCCGGCAAGAACCTGGAGGTGATTGGAAAATATTCTTTCATTCGGCGCTACAAATACCACTGCGTCAACTTGTGAAGTCACCGCCAAAATATCAGCAATGACCGCTCCAAATTTTCGTCTCCTCCTAATCTCATCGGTAATTCCATAAGTAAAAAAATCAACCTCCAGAATATGAATAGTAACAGTTGATTTTGCTATATATTCTTCAATGCAGGATCTATTTTTACTTGCCAATTTTTTGTCAACAACCAAGACAGGTATGAATTGTTTATATTCCTGTACTGCCACGCTGTCTATGTGCTGTTTTAGGACACTATCTGAATAGTCAGATATTATCATATATAAACAGACTTTTATCTGAGCTTTATCTTCGGGTAGGTGATGTTGACGTAACTCAAGTTTTCTAGCGGTAAAGCCATTATACAGATCACTTAAATTATTCTTTAAAGAAAATTTTTGACGAAAAACTCTCTGCGATTTCTCAATCATCGCCAATGCTTCATCTGAGTTCTTGTTTGCCCAAACCAAGTGATTTTTAATGTCATCGAATATTTTATCAACAGAACGCCTGCTATCAATGTAAAGCAGAGAATCTCCAAAAAATTTCTTTGCAAAATTATTTTCATCGCAAATAACAAGTGAGCCAGCAGCAACACTTTCAAACAAACGGTTCGACATCAATTCAGACTCTTTGTGTGCTTTCGAGGATAAAACCAGCGATATTCCCACCTTGGCAATTTCATCAATCATTGAAATGCCGTCAAATGGAATTTCTTTGACATAGCTTTCATACCCTCCCCATACCCTCACCCCCTGAAATATGGTAGGACCAAATATACGCAGATTTCCGGTCTTGTCTAAGCGTTTCAACAACTTCTGATGGCGGGATGACCCACCGCTCAGCGCCTCCCAATTAATACCGGCATAAAAAAGTTTTTGCTCACCTAATGATGGTGGATAAACAATATCATCGACAGAATGATATAAACTAAAAAGAGGGGGAAAATGAGTTGATGATCTACGTATTAACCTACCAACATGATCGTCAGCTGGAACAGAACTACAACTCAAGAAATCATCATGAGTCAGCAGGTTTCGTGAGGTCCGGGAATAACCCCACTCATGATAGAATTGGATGGGATTCCACAGAGCCACAAATGAGAAAGCATCATAAAGCTTTGGTGTATCATAATGGAGATGAAAAACAAAATCAACATCCTTTTTAGTTATAAAAACCTCTGGATCCTTGACAATCCTACCATCCGCATGAATCTCGATACACTCTAACCCCAAATTTGCAGCAGCAATTTTAAGACGAGCGATGCACTCGTCTTCTGCTGTCTTGATTTCAGGCCATAGTTTAACAATTGCAAATCGCCCAATAAGATCTGATGGCAAAACAAAATCACACGTCACTTTATCTCTATGTTTCAAATCCACCTCTTTCGTCATAAGCATAATACAGATCACTCCATATCAAAGTCGGCGACTATGTTTCTCCGATTCCAATAATTCTAAAAAATCATTATAGGCTCTTTGTAATCCGATCTTTTCATCGACCTGAGGCCCCCAACCGATTGCGTTAATACGTGAACTATCCAGTAATTTCTTCAGGGTCCCATTTGGCTTATTTTTGTCGTAAACAATCTGACCTTTAAAGCCAACTACCTCGGCGATAAGTTTAGATAACTCCGCAATGGAAAGATCATAGCCACATCCCACATTAAACAAATCATCGTCAACTTTTCCTAACATCAAGCACTTCATGGCATCAGCTAGGTCATCAACATACAATATTTCACGCCTTGCTGTTCCATCACCCCAGACAATTAACTCACGGTGCCCAGCAATTTTGGCCTCGTGTGCACGTCGAAGAATACCCGCGACCACATGGCCATGTTGAGGATGATAATTGTCACCAGGGCCGTACAGATTAGGGGGAATGACAGATATAAAATCACAACCGTATTGTTTACGGTACGCACGACACATCTCTATACCTGCAATCTTACCGATCGCATAAGAACGAATATTTTCTTCGAGAGAACCTGTCAATAAAAAGTTTTCCGATATCGGCTGGGCCGCTTCTGTTGGGTAAGTGCAGTTCGACGCAACGAACAAGAGTTTATCAACACCATATTTATGTGCAGCATCGATGACGCTCGTTTGAATCATCAAGTTATCATGTAAAAAAACAGCACCAAGTGTGGCGTTAGCATAAATACCACCGACCTTAGCAGCCGCATGAAAAACCAATTCTGGTTTATTTGTAGCTACCCAATCAAGAACATCACTTTTATTGCGCAAATCAAGCTCTCGGCTTGATGTAACTAATATTTCTGCGCCGCTTTTGTTGAAGCGCCGAACCAATGCAGACCCTAACATTCCGGTATGCCCAGTTATCCAAATTTTTTTTCCCTCAAAGGTGAATGGATTTTCGCCATTGTGATTATAACTTTTATGCTTCATAGTTTAAAGATCCTTGATTCTTTTTTAATCTGTGCTTAAAATCCAATCCAAGTCCATTTCTATTTTTAACAAAAATGAATAGTAATGTCCAATGCTGCAATAGCAGTATACAGAACGAGACCATTGATTAATTCCAATAGTCTATTTCATATGACCTCATTCGGACTGTGTAACATTGCTGGTGTCTTTAGTCCAAAAAGCTTCTTCTTGCAAGTTTATTTTTTTCAATTAACTTCTGGCATGTTTTTGTTGGTTTTGTTGGTTACCTTTGCAAGGCCCTCTTCTAATACTCGATGATCAAGTTTTTTACATAAACAATCAACAAGGTAAAATGAGGTGAGATATTATGGTTGACACTTAATTGAAATATGACCTGCATTTTTTGTAAGCATGGGTTAAATTGTAGAATCCAGTACAACTTAGAGCCATAAACAAAAGGAAGGCAGGCCATGAACAAAATAATAAAGTATATTGAATTGAATGTCCGCAAAAACTCAATTGTTATTGCCATAGCCGAAGATGGTCGGCAAGGAAATGTTAATTTTTAATGTGTTATCAACAATGATATAAACCAACTTCACTATAGGCTTTTTTCCTTGCGCCCCTCGACCGCCCTTTCCTGGTTTCTTACCTTGCCCAAATATACCTTATACCTATAGAAGTAAATCGCAATAAAATAGATGACAGCAGTTAAATAGAATAATATTAAAATTATATTTGCAATTGTTTCCAAGGTGTTTTGGTACCTAAGTTCAATTGTGTGTGTGCCTTCAGGTATATCAAAAAACATCTGGGCTTTATCGATTGTCGGAGTTACTAGCAGACCGTCAATATATAATCGCTGGTTTTGAATTGGATAGAATAAATACGTCATTCGACTAGGTTTGTCTGCGTTTATTACAGCTTTAACATAATTTGCTTCGTTGGATTCAAATGAAACGAGAGCATCATTTTTTAAATCAGGAGAATAGAAATATCCATTATCCAAGGAATTGGGGTTCGGATCCAGTGTAAAATCTTTACCTGACATTTGCTTTGGTATAAAACCTTTTAACGCATATGCTCTTAGTCCACCCGGTTTCCAATGCAATAAATATGGTGTTTTTGTCATGTCAACCATCTGATCTAGGACTTTTTTATTCTTTGTGTATACATCGTCATCTACAACAACAAAAGATCCACGAGTATTTGCAATATACTGCCAATCGGCTATACCCATCATAGTAAAAAAAAGCGGTTGGTAATCCTTTGGATTGGAAATATAAATATCGTGCCCAGAATAATTTGAAATGCTATGGTCCAACAATTTAAACCATTCAAAATTTTCTGTTATATAAGCACCTTGACCTGATGTAGATAATTCTTCCAACCCGAGAAACCGATAATTTTCTTTCTCCTCTAAAGTCCCAATAAAATTATTGAATCCAACGATAGCATTATGATTAAAGTTTATTTTCTTTGGAATCAAAGAATTATCAAACAATGGAAGCGGTGATTGCTGAAGCATCACTGCGGGAAAAACAATTACAGTATATGTACAAGCCACAAGAATAGCCTTCTTTTTGATACCTTCTATTGATGCAATCAAAAAGAATAAAGCTGCGAAGAACAGTTCAAATGAAAACCGCCTTACATCTATTATTTTTAGAGTGCCTGTTCCAAATGTAGGATCCAAGAGGATAACGATTCCTAATACAAAAAATACAATACTTAAACGCGTATATATTTTTGTTTTTATTTCTCCAGTATTTAAGTAACTAATACCGATTGCTATTGACAAAAACAAGAATGGCATCATAGGAATCAAATATCTATGCTGCAAGTGCATTGAGCCGACAATGGGAATTAAAAAGTGGAAAAGACCCGAAATAGTCGTAGTATTGCCCATCCCCCAAAAATTAATAATTACAAACGATATAACACCAAACCAGAAAATTGATTTGAATTCTATAGTTTTGCTTTTGAACATCATCGGTTTAAGTACCATTCCGAGAATAAAGATCCCAATAACTCCTATGCTAGAAATGTTCAGCGTTCTAAAATAAGGCTCCGTAAATGCTCTAAAGGGTGTCACCAAACCTAAAATATTCATATAATCGATTGCAAGTTGGTCAACAGACTGATAGTAATTGTGTATTGATGTCTGCACTACATCGGTTAAAAGGCGTGATATTGCTAAGTAGTGAAGGAAGCAAGCTGCGGTCGCTATAGTAAATGGCGCTCCAATTCGGATTAATACATGCCTTACATTGAATTTGTTATTTGTAGATTGATAATATACAAAAGTGAAAATTATATTCATCGCTGAATGAAATGTTGAGACAGTGATGTAACCTCCAGTAAACACCAGCACATAAAAGAATGCTGTAGCAAGCCAATTATGTCGAGGTTCCTTAAGTGTTTTTAAAGAAAAGTATGCTAACGGAGCGACAAGAGTAATATTGAAGTGAAACAATAAAATTAACAATGA
Source organism: Desulfobacteraceae bacterium (assembly GCA_016744295.1). Taxonomy (GTDB): domain Bacteria; phylum Desulfobacterota; class Desulfobacteria; order Desulfobacterales; family Desulfobacteraceae; genus NBML01. The sequence goes on from JADGEQ010000033.1 coordinate 10,066, forward strand.
ACTATAAGCCATTACGGGTATAAAACCCATAACCGCAAAAAATAGCGCTTGATAACGAGTAAAATTAAAAAACTCTGTTGCTATTTTTTGGGCATAATAAAAACAGATATATGATAAAAATAATATGAGTGCCAGGAAATAATAATCTACAGGCCTGTTTTTTAATATTGCATCAACGTAATGATCTGCAGGCATGGTACTTGATAGTGTAGAAGCGTAAGAAAACAATCCATATATCAGATTTTTTGACGGAAGTGATACCCTTAAAAAGGTTTCTCCATTTCCGTTGTTAATTCCAAGGTCAACAGCAGAAAAAATTCCTTCCTTGAGATATGAACCTACCTTGATAAAACCAGGATAACTAGTACGGAAAAAATCTCCAGAAGAATACATTGATCCGCCTAGGCTACCGCCTTTCAAAGTATAACCGATGTAAATCCCAAAAGAGAGGAACGTTAGTAGTAGGGCTGTAAGTATTTGAAATTGATTATCAAAAACCTTTACACGAGTCATCTATTCTGCCTCCTATTCCCAATCTGGATATTGTTCTGGATTTTTGCCTTTTGCCTCAATAACACGGGGATAAACAATACCAAGTTTTGTAACTTTATCTTTATGCCAGGTTTTGTTTATCAGAAATATCCATTGATCTCCGAAATCAAACAAATAATATAGTTTGTATCCGGTTGGAAGCGGCCACGTATCTGATATGCTGATTTTACTGTATCTATTGACTGGATTATAACCATTCCAACCAGGTTCGCCTCCAATGATTTGGGCATATTGATCCGGGTACCGCCCCAGATAAAACTGAAACAAGTGATCATTATCAAAATCTACTGCATTCTGTATGACTTCGTGCAGTTGTAAAAAAGATGCACTGGATTCAATTTCGATCACACGAATACACTCTGAGATCGTCCGGGGTAATTTGATCCGCAATGTCCAGATTATTGATGGTTTTTATTGATTTTTTTTATTCATATCCTACTGAAATAATTCGCTATTTACGCCATTGCGTCTCTATAATGTTTAAACATTTAGGAGGCATCATGGCTTACAAAAAAAATGACCAGTATTTTTCCTTTGCTGACATTGCTATTCAAAATAATACAGATAAAAATCGTTCCTTAATTTTCCTGAATAAGGTGAATCAAACCATTGACTTGGAACCGGTTGAAAAGCTTCTTACTCAATATTGTCAGCCCGGTAAGGCCAATAAAGGGGAAAGAGCCTATTCCCCCTTTGCTTTTGTTCAAATGCATGATTTCACAAAAATGGTTTCAAATTAAATCCGACCCTGAACTTGAAAGCCAGATCAATGATCGGATTTCTTTTAAATCCTTCCTGAACCTGCCATAGATTATACCTCTCCTGATCACAATACTTTTTCCAGGTTTCAAAAACGCATATCCGATGATGCCATGATTCAAATCAACAGTGAGCTCCTCAAACAGTTTCATCGATATGGCCTTTCCATTAATAAGGGGGTTGCAGTCGATGCCAGACTGGTTAAATCTGCAAGCAGACCCAAAGCCTGGCCCGCTGGGCAAGGATATTTACATTCAGGGACAAAAACGGTTTTACTATCACTTTTGATTCGATCGCAGTCAAGGCGCACGAGTTTTACTAAAGGTAATATAAAGCAATTCCTGTAAGGATTAATATAGAAGCAATTACTTCATTTTTAGCTATTTTTTCCTTAAAGAAGATGGAAGAAAAGATTGCTATAGCTATATAAGTTATCGGCATAAAAAATACGATTGTAATCATAGTTAAATAATTAAATATAAATAAATTCAGAATGGTGACACAAAATAAGAAAAAGTAACCACTCATTGTAAAAATATTCAAATAAATAGAATAGTTGCTTTTATGCGGAACCATTGCACCTTTTTTTAGTAACAATTGGCTTATTGCCGTTGTCACGACTGAGACTATTAATAATAAATGATATTTAGTCATTCTTCTTCAAATTTATAACGATAACACCACTTACTATAAAGAGAAGCCCAATGATTGTATTGATTTTTACCGTTTCGTTAAAAAATAAAACACCAAAAACAATAAGGATTGGATATATTAGCGAATTCCACAAATACGTCCAAAACAAATCATAGATTTTCAATGCTTGTTGCCACAACAGTGCTTGCCCAAATAAACAAAGTAAAGCTAAAATAAATAATCCAATAGACTTAAGTTTAAAGGATTGTATTCCTATAGATGCGAATTTAATACTCACAAGTGCAGCAGCTTGGAATAAGACCGCAAAAATTATAAAACTAAGACCTTTTTTTTTGTTCAGGCTCATATATTTTGATTACTTTATTCAATCCTGTTGTATAATCTTTTCCCATGATGGGCTCCTTCCTTGATAATTGTTGGTTATTAAATCATCAGGTTTCGACCATTTTTCAATTTCAAAATGTGCGAAAATATTATACGTTGAGATATTATAGTTGACACTTAATTGAAACATGATCTGCCTTTTTTGTAAGCATGGGTTAAATTGTAGAATCCAGTACAACTTAGAGCCATAAACAAAAGGGAGGCAGGCCATGAACAAAATAGTAAAGTATGTTGAATTGAACGTCCGCTAAAACTCAATTGTTACTGCCATAGCCGAAGATGGTTGGCAAGGAAATGTTAATTTTTAATGTGTTATCAACAATGATATAAACCAACTTCACTATAGGCTTTTTTCCTTGCGCCCCTCGACCGCCCTTTCCTGGTTTCTTACCTTGCCCAAATATACCTTATACCTATAGAAGTAAATCGCAATAAAATAGATGACAGCAGTTAAATAGAATAATATTAAAATTATATTTGCAATTGTTTCCAAGGTGTTTTGGTACCTAAGTTCAATTGTGTGTGTGCCTTCAGGTATATCAAAAAACATCTGGGCTTTATCGATTGTCGGAGTTACTAGCAGACCGTCAATATATAATCGCTGGTTTTGAATTGGATAGAATAAATACGTCATTCGACTAGGTTTGTCTGCGTTTATTACAGCTTTAACATAATTTGCTTCGTTGGATTCAAATGAAACGAGAGCATCATTTTTTAAATCAGGAGAATAGAAATATCCATTATCCAAGGAATTGGGGTTCGGATCCAGTGTAAAATCTTTACCTGACATTTGCTTTGGTATAAAACCTTTTAACGCATATGCTCTTAGTCCACCCGGTTTCCAATGCAATAAATATGGTGTTTTTGTCATGTCAACCATCTGATCTAGGACTTTTTTATTCTTTGTGTATACATCGTCATCTACAACAACAAAAGATCCACGAGTATTTGCAATATACTGCCAATCGGCAACACCCATAATAGTAAAAAAGAGCGGTTGGTAATCTTTTGGATTGGAAATATAAATATCGTACGAAGAATAATTTGAAATGCTATGGTCCAACAATTTAAACCATTCAAAATCTTCTGTTATATAAGCACCATGACCTGATGTCGCTAATTCTTCCATCCCGAGAAACCGATAATTTTCTTTCTTCTCTAAGGTCCCAATAAAATTGTTGAATCCAACGATAGCATTATGATTAAAATTTATTTTCTTTGGTATCAAAAAATGCTCAAAAATTGGAAGCGGCACTTGCTGAAGCATCAATGTGGGATAAACAAGTAGTGCATAAGTACATGCCACAATAAGAGCTTTTCTTTTGATACCTTCAATTGATGCGATCATGAAGAATAAAGCTGCGAAGAACAGTTCAAATGAAAACCGCCTTACATCTATTATTTTTAGAGTACCTGTTCCAAATGTAGGATCCAAGAGGATAACGATTCCCAATACAAAAAATACAATACCTAAACTCTTATATATTTTAGTTTTTATTTCTCCAGTATTTAAGTAACTAATACCGATTGCTATTGACAAAAATAAGAATGGCATCATAGGAATCAAATACCTATCCTGTAAGTGCATTGAGCCGACAATGGGAACTAAAAAGTGGAAAAGACCCGGAATAGTCGTAGTATTGCCCATCGCCCAAAAATTAATAATTACAAACGATATAACACCAAACCAGAAAATTGATTTGAATTTTATAGTTTTACTTTCGGATATCATCGGTCTCAGTAAAATTCCGAGAAGAAAGATACCAATAACTCCTATGCTAGCAATGGTCAGTTGTTCAAGAGGCTTCGTAAATAATCTAAATGGGGTCACCCAACCTAAAATATCCATATAATCGACTGCAAGTTGGTCAACAGACTGATAGTAATTGTGTATTGATGTCTGCACGACACCGGTTAAAAGGCGTGCTATTGCTAAGTAGTGAAGGAAGCAAGCTGCGGTCGCAATTGTAAATGGCGCTCCGATTCGGATTAATACATGCCTTACATTGAATTTATTATTTGTGGATTGATAATAAACAAAGGTGAAAATTATATTCATCGCTGCATGAAATGTTGAGACCGTGATGTAACCTCCAGTAAACACCAGCACATAAAAGAATGCTGCAGCAAGCCAATTATGCCGAGGTTCCTTAAGTGTTTTTAAAGAAAAGTATGCTAACGGAGCGACAAGAGTAATATTGAAGTGAAACAATAAAATAAATAATGAATCAAAAGTCATTACGGGTATAAAGCCCAGGACTGCAAAAAATAAAGCTTGATAACGAGTAAGGTTAAAAAACTCAGTTGCCAATTTTTGGGCATAATAAAAACAGATAACTGATAAAAATAATATGAGTGCAAGGAGAAAATAATCTGCAGGCCTGTTGGTTAGTATTGCATCAACGTAATGATCTGCAGGCATGTTGTTTAATAGCGCAGAAGCGTAAGAAAACAACCCATATATCAGATTTTTTGACGGAAGTGATGTCCTTAAAAACATTTCTCCATTTCCGTTGTTGATTCCAAGGTCAACAGCAGAAAAGATTCCTTCCTTGAGATATGAACCTACCTTGATAAAACCAGGATAACTTGCACGAAAAAAATCTCCAGAAGAATACATTGATCCGCCTAAACTACCCCCTTTTAAAGCATGACCGATGTAAATACCAAAAAAGAGAAATGTTATTAGCAATGCTACAAGTATTTGAAATCGACGATCTGTGGAAAACAGTATTTTATTTATGCTCATCTATTATTTCCTTTATGAAAAGTAATTTGGTGTTGTCAAAATTTAATTCAGCTCCAATTCATTGTAAATTCCAAAAAGCATGGATATAGACCGCAGCACTTTAAAGGTAGTACTCAATTTTCAAAATTTTGAGAGAAACACCCTGAAAAACTTGTCAAAAAAAGGGGTTCTCGGTGAGCTTGTTAAGTTTCAGAGTAATGTAAATGTAGTATCCTGGGTTTTGCATGGATTCCGAGTTGGTTTGAAATACGACATAATATTATTAGGTTACACGCAGGATGTTAAAATAAGTACAACCTTGAAAGCGCTGATATAGACCGTTATTAATATATGTCATCAATCAAAAATACAGGACTTTGTTTGCTATTATCTAAAATACGCCATAGATACTCGGACGTAATACCCAGTGCTATATTCGTAAAACCAAAACCCATCAATAAAATGGACATCAAGGTAGGCCACCCACTTTGTATAACTGGGTTTGTCAATGCGCTAATAAGTATGATTACAATATAGGCAAATCCTAAAAAAAATAAAAGAAAACCAATAACTGTTATCATCCGAAGTGGAACGTATGAGAATGATATCAGAGAATCAATTAATAATTTTAATTTCATAGAAAATGTCCATTTTGATTTACCAGCTGCTCGAACACTCTGTTCGTATGGTAAAAATTCCTTCTTAAATCCTAAAAAATAGATTTGTAAGAAAATCGAACTATTTCGAATAATGTTCTGATTTAAGACTTTGACAACTTTATTGCATATGAAAAAATTGCTTATGTTTTTATTTGGGAAATCTTTCGAAACAAGAATTCTAAGTAAAAAAGTATAAATCGCAGAAAAGATTTTAACAAAAATAGAAGTATTATATGTTTTTCGATACAGCATAAGTATATCGACATCCTTGCTTACACAAACCCGATAAAACTGAATGGCACTTAACGGGTCTTCTTGCAAATCTGCAGCTAAAAAAGTGCTATAATCTGCATCCGAATTCAATAGACCGGCTCTAATTGCAGCATGAGAACCAAAGTTCTTTGAAAGCTTAACTATCTTTCTCGAATAAGCTTTTGGCTTGTAGGCACAAAGTAGTTCTACTGAATTATCCTGAGACCCATCATCGACAAAGATTACTTGCACTTTCTCAGGTATATTTTCTAAACTTGAATCCAAAGCTCTTAGTAGGCGATCAATGTTTTCAGATTCATTAAGAAAAGGTATCACGATAGCTAAATCAAATTTGCTCATCTTCTATTCTTCCTACTATGCGTATTGGCGAACCATACGCACGACTACCTGATGGTATATTTTTATTTACGAAACTGTTGCAGCCAATAACAACTCGATCTCCGATATTTACACCCTTACCAATAACAGTATGCGGTCCTATGTAAACATTATCGCCGATGTTAACAGAACCAATGGCTATGGGGTTGCCATATAATACACGTTCAACTGTATCATGAGTATATATATGGACTCCTGCAGAGATTGAACAATTATCTCCTATTTTCAAACCACCACCAGAGCCATCAAGGATTGTATAAGGTCCAATCCAGCATTTTTTACCGATTTTTACCTCTCCGAGGACAAGACTTGCATCATAAATCGATGTACCTTCCCCGAACCCCATTGAACTAGCTTTTTCCCAACGATCAATAAAATAATCTGCAAGAGGTAAATCTCTATGATACTTAGTCCGTTTTTCAGATCTCAATTTCTGATAGACTTTAGAAAAAACATCTAAAATCTTCTTTACGTTATCCATTTACAATCTGCTCGATTGACTCAACTATATAATCTATATCAAGATCGTCGTGGCAAGGTAATGTAATTGTCTGTTGTTCCAGATACGATGCATTGGATTGAACAGAATTATATTTTTTACGATAGTATGTGGTATTACTCAAGCAATATGTACCCAATGTAGATTCAACTCCCTTTTTACTTAATTGAATAATCAACGCATCACGATTAACACCTTCTGGTACCGTAAAAACAAGTGATTGAACGTTAGATTCTACATTATTATGAAGCTTTTGTTCGACAAATCCCATTGGGTTTAAAGATTCTATGTATTGGTTTCGTATTTCATTGCGAGAAAGAATGATTGAATTTAATTTTTCTATTTGTTTTATTCCCATCACACATTGTAAATCAGGCAATCGGTAGTTATAGCCATAATCTACAAATTCAGCTTTACCATCGTGAAAAGAAGCACCATGATTTAATTTTATATTCAAAGTTTGTCCAAAAGAATCATCATTTACGGTCAAAGCACCGCCTTCACCAGTGGTTAATAATTTCCTTGGATGAAAGCTGAAACAGGTTATGTCTGCAATATTACCACATTTCACGTTAAACTCACTGCTTCCGATTGCGCAAGCAGCATCTTCAATAAGAGGCAAATTATTTTCAGTGCAAATTTCTTTAATACGATGGATACCACTCGGATTTCCAAGGGCATCAACAAACATAACCGCTTTGGTCTTGGCACTTAACTTCCGTTCCAACTCCTCGGGAAGCATATTAAATGTATTTAATGAGACATCTGCAAAGACTGGAGTTGCACCTGCATCTTCAATTACATTGACAGTAGCAGGAAATGAAAAATCTGAGACAATAACTTCATCCCCCGAGCCTACATCTAATAGTTTTAAAGCCATCGTCAAAGCAGTGGTCGCAGAGGTTGTTAAAAACGCGTGCCTGGCCCCAACATATTCTGCAATAGAGTTTCGAAATTGATCGACATAAGAACCTTTGGTAAAGTAACCACTATCGAAAATATTTTTAAAATCATCTTGAACTTCAGCAAAGGATATGTAAGGTTTAATTAATCTTATCAAAATACTTCACCTCTAAAATGTTTCAGATACCAGTCTACCGTTTTTATTAAGCCATTTTCAAACGATGTCAATTGATAACTAATTAACTCTTTTACCTTTTTATTACTAGCATTGTGGCATAAAACATCTGCAGAACGAGCTTCTTTTTCAATAATATCGCCCTTATACCCCATAACATCACAGATTTTATGAACAACATCCTTAATGGTTAATTGGCCATCAGTTGAGATATTGACATTTTCCCCGCTTTTTAAAATTGGGTACAATCGAACAATTGCATCAACAGTATCATCTACATAAATAAAATCTCGACTTTGCATACCAGTTCCATGGATTTGTGGAGCTTCGCCTTTAAAAATACGATGTATTGTTAACGGGATCACTCCAGCTAAAAAACCTTTATAGTTCTGTCGTGGGCCATAGTTATTAAACGGACGTACAATATAAGCATCTAAGTCATACATTCGCACATAGGTCTCCACTGCTAAATCAGAAGCAGCTTTTCCTCCAGCATATGCAGTCAGGGGGTTCCGCGGGTGTACCTCATCCATTGGCTCGTATACTGCGGAACCAAAAACTTCAGAGGTAGATAAATGGCACAGTGTCTTAAACGCCCCTTTCCTTTGGAATTCTAACAGGTTTAATGCGATGTTTACATTTGTATTAAAGGAATTTGAAGGGTTGCGAAAGGAATAATTCAAAGCTTTAGTAGCACAGTTCACAACTATATCAATTGAGTGACGCTCAAATATATATTCAAGGGATGAAGCCAACTCAGCATCATCTTTATATAGGATTGCTCCTTTGTCGATAACATTCAGCAGGTTCTCTTCTCTTCCACAAAACATATTATCGATAATGATAATTTGCTTTGCTCCTTTCTCTATGAAGCGCTCTGCTAAATGGCTCCCGATAAATCCAGCTCCACCGGTAATCAGAATCGTACTGCCTTTTATTTGGATTCTCATTTCGACTCCAAAATAATCTTTCGAATTTTAAATGCAATTTCTATTGCAGCCAATGCATCATGTTGATTCGGCACTTGTACTTCTTGTCCACTAGCCAAGGCTATAAAATCTGCAAGTTCTAATAACAAACCTTCCTGTGGGCGTACATCGACAGTCTCTTCTTTTGAAGAAATCGTCACATGATCAAGATATTGAGTTGTCGTTTGCTTATGAACAAATACATTTTTGTTGAATAGGTCCCCTTCAACGTACATATCTTCACACGTTGCACATACATTTCTTATACGTTTTTCAGTAATCCGACTTGCAACAATATTAGAAAAAGCACCATTTTCATGAGTAATCATTGCACGCACATATTCGATCATGTTGTTGTCAACAAAACCATGCGCACTGATCAATCTGGGTTTACCGTTCAGATTCACGGCCAAATCAATATCGTGAATCATTAGATCTATAATCACGTCAACATCTGTTATTCGACTGCTTACCTTATTTGTCCTTGAAAAGTCTATATTAATAACTTTGCTACTGTTTTCAAGGACCTTTTTCATTGCGAATATTGCAGCGTTGTAACGCTCAATAAAACCAACCTGTATTTTAAGATCTTTTTCTTCTGCTAATTTTATTACTTGCTGAGTAGTATCAACTGAGTCTGTTAAAGGTTTTTCTACAAAGATATACTTCACATACTTGCTGACCTTTTGAATATACTCAAAATGAGTAGATGAAGGTGTCACAATAATAACGGCATCAACTTTTTCAAGATCAGCGTCTAAATCATTTGAATTTTTAACATTGTAGTTTTCTGATATTGAAAGAGCATGCTCTGCATTTGTATCAAATATAAAACCGACTTCACATTGCTTTAACATAATCAGGTTCCGTAAATGATTTTGCCCCATCTTGCCAAGTCCAATAAGTCCGACGTTTACGACTTTACTTTCCACTAGGATGCTCCTCAACTTTATTTCCTAATTTATCAACAAATGAATAATGACGAGCTGGATTCCCCATTACTAAACTAAATGGTTCAATATCATTTGTTACGACACTGCCAGCGGCAACCATCGCATACTCTCCAATTAATACACCGCATACAATTGTCGCGTTTGCACCGATACTCGCTCCTAGCTTGACGAGGGTTTTAGTAATTTGCCATTCGCTATTAAATGCTCTTGGTACTTTATCGTTCGTGAATGTAACACTCGGACCTACAAAAACATCATCCTCGATAGTAACACCATCATATACTGAAACACCGTTTTGTATTTTACAATTATTACCAATCGTAACATTTATGTCTATATATGTATCTTTTGATACAATACAGTTTTTTCCTAAAACAGAATTTTCTCTGATTTGAGAGTTTATCCAAATTTTAGTACCATCCCCTATCGTTGCTTTTTCTGACACATTCGCTGAGGGATGAATAAAAATATCCTTAACCATTAAATATCTCCTGTTTTTCTTTTAAAAATTGGGACATCCTTATTTGGCCATAGCTTTTCTCATTACCATAACTGAATCCTTTGCACAAGCTCTCAATTTTTTAAATTTGCTTTTAATTGCTATTTTAGGTTTTTAGGCGGAGCATCAAAAATAAACTACCCAGGTAATTGGCGTTGCGTTTCCATCGACGACTATTCACTTAGGATGGTCAATTTTGTACCGGGAGATTTGAATTTGACGCCACGCCTTACTCAACAAATTGTAAAGTAAATTTGAAGCATGCCCTTAAATAAAGTGTTTTTTAACGGTTGCCACTACGTATGCCAATTCTTCTTCAGTGATATAGGAAAAACAAGGTAGATTCAGTACCGCTTTAGCAATATAGTCTGCATTGCCATTTTGAATTTTTCCATGAAGATACTTTGCAGCCCCGGATTGCAAACTCATGGCACCTGGATAGATGGTACCAAATCCAACCTTGGCGGCCTTGAGCGTTTCGATTAAGCCACCTCTCAAGTCCGGATCAACCATGGCAACGGCACAGTACCCGTTTTCTTCAACTTGATCAGCGGAGATAACTACTTTGATGGGTAAGTCTTTTAGGTATTCTTTGTAATAACTAACTGCATTCATTCTCGAGGCCAATCTGTCGTCAATATGTTCAAGTGAGTGGTTCAAGAATAAGCATTCGTAAGAACCAATCCTGGAATTCCATCCGACCAGCCCATGCGAGTAGTGATTGGTTCGTCCATGATTGACCAGGAATCTTGCTGTTTTAGCAAGCGATTCATCATTTGTAAAAATAGCACCGGCATCACCTGAGGCTCCCAGCACTTTGGCGGGATAAAAGCTAGTGGTTGCCATCAATGCGGTTCCCAGAATAGGCTCATTGTTTATTTTTGTTCCAAATGATTGAGCGCCGTCTTCAATAAGCAACACACCATTTTCTTTAGCATATGCTCTGATTGCCAATGTATCCTGACATGCCCAACCATAGAGATGTACTAAAATAGCCGCTTTCGGCTTGAATTGATCCACGGCTTGTTTAAATGTAGTAATATCCCAATGGCAGGTGGCTTTGTTAACATCAACGGTGACTGGGTTACCGCCCGCATTCACAACGGCTTCAAATGTTGCCCAAAATGTCATATCTGGAATAAGCACCACATCATTTCGTTCCACCCCAACAGCTCTTAACGCCAACTGTATTGCATCGGTACCGTTTCCACAGCCAACAACATGTTTTGCACCACATTTTTGGGATAATGTTTCTTCCAGTTTCGCAACCTGAGGACCACCCACAAATTGGGTTTTATCCACAAGTTCGGTTACTCCGTTCAGGATTTTTTCTTTAAATCCTTCTTCAAAACGATTGAGCGTTATAAAAGGTACTTGTTCTACAGACATAATCACCTCATAGGTTAATTGAAATTCCGGCGAACTATAGCATTATCAACATAATTAGCCAATATATAAGATAAAAAAAGGAAATATCCTGGCCCAAAGTGCCAGGCCTTGGGTTACCCCTAAAAAGGATATAGTATGCCTTGCCCCCTGAGAGGGCAAGGGAAGCTATCCCGAATTAATTTTAGCTGAACAGGTCTCGTCGATCTGCTCTTTTTTTTGTTCTTGATACTTCACATACTTTCGTATCATCTCAGAGTCCAGACCAACCGTCTCTACGCAGTATCCGCGTGCCCAAAATTTGTTACCCCAATAGGGTTTGCACTTTAAGTGTTGAACCTGTTGAACACTCTGATTGCGGTGCGCCCCTTTATGACCCCCATAAAATCTGAGATTGAAATCTTTGGGGGCACCTTAACAAGCAAATGGACATGATCGATTTAAACGTTCAATTCGACAATCTTGCAACTTTTTTGCTCTGAGAATGCCCTGATACAGTTGACAACCTCTCTCGCCACGTCACCGTTCAAAATCCTGAAGCGGTATTTGGGAACCCAGACAATATGGTATTGGCAACACCATAATGTTTGTGATAACTTTTGGAATCGGCTCATTTGACACTCCTTACTCGTTCGTTGTGGGGACAGCTTCGAATATTGAGTAACATTGAGTCGTACAGATGGTAAATCCACTGCCCTCTGACCTGGCATAGAGGGAGACCTTTGCACGAGTCATCTGTTCTTCCTCATATTCCCAATCCTGATATTGTTCCGGATTTTTTCCCTTTGCTTCAATAACCCGAGGATAAACCATACCGGGGTGGGCAACCTTGTCTTTGTGCCGGGTTTTATTTATTTGGAAAACCCAATTATCACCAAAATCAAATAAATAAACCAATATAGTTTGCAACCCGTCGGCAGCGGCCAAATACTGGATATCTTAATCTTACTGTATCTTTTGACCGGATTGTAACCATTCCACCCAGGTTCCCCACTAATGGTATACGCCTGTTGATCGGGATGCCGCCCCAAATAGAATTGAAACAAATGATCATTATCAAAATCCACGGCGTCCTGTATGGCTTCGTGCAGATGTAAAAATGAATCGTCGGATTCGATTTCAATCACCCGGACGCACTCGGTTATGGCCTGGGGCCGTTTGATCCACAAAGTCCAGATCTTTGATGAATTTTTGTCGGTTTTTTAATCATATATTATTGAAATCGTTTGTTATTTATGCTACTCCGCCACTATAAAACCAAACCTTTTGGCGGCATCATGGCTTACAAAAAAATTGACCGATATTTTCCTTTGCTGACATTGCTATTCAAAATAATGCAGATAAAAATCGCTCCTTAATTTTTCTGAACAAGGTGAATCAAACCATTGAATGGGAACCAATTGAAGCCCTTCTTACACAATATTACCAGCCCGGCAAGGCCAATAAGGGAGAAAGGGCCTATTCTCCTTTGCTTTTGTTCAAATGCATGCTGTGGCAAAAATGGTTTCAAATCAAGTCCGATCCTGAACTTAAAAACCAGATCAACGACCGGATTTCCTTTAAATCTTTCCTGAACCTTCCTCTGGATTATGCTTCCCCTGATCACAGTACTTTTTCCAGATTTCGAAAGCGCCTCTCCGATGATGCTATGATCCAAATCAACAGTGAGCTTCTCAAACAATTTTATCGATATGGTCTCTCTATTAATAAAGGAGTTGCCGTAGATGCCAGACTGGTTCACTCTGCAAGCAGCCCAAAATCCAAGGATAGGCTTGAAGAAATCAAGGAACATGCGCTTACTCCTGAAGGCAAGTTGGACAAAACCGGAAATGTTCAAAAATTCGGCCGTGATCTTGACTCCGACTGGACTGTCAAAAATGATGAACCTCATTATGGGCTCAAAGAACATGCTGCTGTTGATACGGATAATGGATTTATTCTTTCAACCACTTTTAGCCCTGCTTCTCATAATGACTCGCCGTATCTGCCTCGCGCTGTAATTTACAGCATGCATACAAAGGAGAAAATCAAAATTGTCTATGCGGACAAAGGATACCCCGGCGCTCCTAATCGTAATTTTCTTGCGTTAAACAAGATTAAAGATGGCATTATGCGCAAGGATGAAAAAAATGCCAAGCTGCCCCAGTTAGAGATCGAACGGAATAAGAGCATTTCAAAACTCCGATACATAGGGGAGCAATATTTTGGTATTAGCCATAAGCATGATAATGGAAACAAAGCTCGGTTTCCCGAAATCATGAAAAACATTATCGATATTATGTTCAGGCAGTTTGCTTTCAATTTAAAAAAGGGGGCTAAAATCCTGGAGGTTGTCCCGGTGTAGGTGAATAAGTGCGCCCGGATTCAAAAATCCGGGTAAAACGGCCTCGATTAGAGGCAAAACGCATCAAAACGGATATGAGATCCAGAAAAATCGGAGGTCCTATAGCTGCCTCTGAAGTTGAATTTTTTAATTTTGATTTCAAAATGCTATAATCCGAAATCCGTGCTGTCTTGCAAACCTCTCAAACTGAAGACTTAACGCTTCTGACGGATGGAGAGCGCCGATATGGAAAAGTTCTTTTTGAAATATGCCACGAACTTCTACATACCGGAAAGCCAGGCCGTCCGTGAAAAACATTAAAAAAAGGCGTCACCGTTAGGGTCAAAAGCAAAGGTTCCCAAGCACATAAAACAGGATCCAAAAGACCCAAATATCAAACAACATACCCTCAACCCAGATACTGTAAACAATATTTCAGATGCAGAAACACATGCAAATAATGTTGAGGCCTACAACAGCGCCATGCGTCGAAAGAGTTCAGCCTACAGAAGAAAAACAAACATCGATGCTAAATCAATATCTGGCCTTCAACGTATTTTGAACGTCTATTGGGTTATCCACAATTTTGTCAGAATTCATTTTACAACGAAGGAAGTACCTGCCGTTAAATTAGGGATACTTGACACAGGAATTAGCCCTGAAAAACTTTTTACGATACAAATTGTATAACTCACTTAAATTATGGTCTTTTTTTTGCCTATCAAACTGAACCAGTGCCGCAAAACCACCTTCCAAGAAGGTGGATATTTATTGTTATTCATGGAAATGACAGATCCGAAAGCCCTCCTGAGAACAAAGGGCATCCCGCCGGGCTTCCTGCAAATCCGACTGGATCATCTCCTTGACGAGTTCCTCAAAAGAAACACTGGGAATCCATCCAAGTTTTTGCCTGGCCTTGGTGGAATCTCCCAGAAGAGTTTCCACCTCAGTAGGGCGATAGTACCGGGGGTCAATCCTGACGATCACGTCACCGGGCTTTAAGGTTTTACAATCCACATTTTTCAGTCCGACCACAACTCCTTTTTCCTCAACGCCTGTGCCTTCCCATCCCAGGGTGATGCCCACCTCTTTTGCTGCAATCTCGACAAACTCCCGCACCGAGTGCTGAACCCCTGTTGAAATCACATAGTCATCGGGCTCTGGTGCCTGCAGCATTAGCCACTGCATCTTCACATAGTCCTTAGCGTGGCCCCAGTCTCTCTTTGCATCAAGGTTTCCAAGAAAAAAGTGAGATTTCAGACCCAGAATTATCCTTGCCAAAGCCCGGGTTATTTTCCGGGTGACAAAAGTTTCACCCCTGCGAGGAGATTCATGGTTAAAAAGAATACCGTTGCAGGCATACATATTGTATGCTTCCCTATAATTGACAACAATCCAGTAAGCGTATAATTTGGCAACAGCATAGGGAGACCGGGGATAAAAAGGTGTTTTTTCAGTTTGGGGGATCTCTTGGACCTTTCCATAGAGCTCAGAGGTCGATGCCTGGTAGAATCGGCATTTATCAGCCAGTCCCAGCATTTTAATGGCTTCCAGTAAGCGAAGGGTGCCCAGGGCATCAGTGTCCGCCGTATATTCCGGTGATTCAAAAGAAACTGCAACATGGGACTGAGCGCCCAGGTTATAAATTTCATCGGGTTGTACTGCCTGAACAATGCGTATCAAGTTAGACGCGTCTGTGAGATCACCATAATGCAGAATCAACCTGCGGTCTTTAAATAGAGGATCTTCGTAAAGATGATCGATTCGCTGGGTATTAAACTGGGATGCCCGCCTTTTTATGCCGTGGACTTCATATCCCTTTTCTATCAATAGTTCCGTCAAATAAGCCCCGTCCTGGCCTGTAATTCCGGTTATCAGCGCTTTTTTCATATATCAATCTCCTTTTGGTTCTATATTCGATATCATACAGATGCTATTTCCGCTTTCAACATCATCCTGGCCACGTCTATTGCATCATATTTTGCCTTCCACTGAAGCACGGATTGTGCCTTAGCAGGGTTTGCACAAATGGTCTGTATATCGGTTGGGCGCATATACCGTGGATCAATCCTAACATGTTTTCTCCAGTCCAATTTCAACTCTAAAAAAACCGTTTCAATAAAATTTTCCAGGCTGTATGTGGCCCCTGTGGCAATAATATAATCATCGGGCTGATCCTGCTGGAGCACCAGCCACATTGCTTTTACATACTCTGGTGCCCATCCCCAGTCCCTTTCTATGGCAATATTCCCCAATAATAATTTTTCAGAACGACCTCTGGAAATGGCCAGAGCCCCTTTGACGATCTTCCGGGTCACAAAGGTATCCGGCCTTAAAAAAGATTCATGATTAAACTGGATGCCTGTGCATGCAAATATGCCATGGGCTTCTCTGTAGTTGGCAACTAACCAGAAAGCCCCTGCCTTTGCAACCCCATAGGGACTTCTTGGATTAAAGGATGTTTTTTCCGTTGCAGGTTCACCATATGTATTTCCAAAGCAATCGCCGGAACCGGCATTGTATAATTTAACCGGCATTTTCAGCATTCGAATAACTTCAAGAAGATTTAAGTTGGCAACGCTGATACTCTCATATGTTTCATAGGGCAGATCAAAGGATGTCGCAACGGAACTCTGACCCGCAAGGTTATAAATTTCATCGGGTTCATACTCACCGATCACCTGTGTCACATTCCCAAAATCCTGGATTGAAGAAACAATGATTTCAATTTTATCAAAAATATTTAACTTTTTCAGATTATGAAAGTAGGAACTCTTGCTATTCCGGGAGACACCGATAACTCGATATTTTTTTTCCAGGAGTAATTTTGACAAGAAAGCGCCATCCTGGCCGGACACACCATATATGACTGCAGTTTTCATTCACTTTTCTCCATGGGCTACTTTTTTTAATAAATCAAGGGTTTGCCTGGCGGTTGCTTCCCAGTTAAAGGAGGCGACCTGTTTTAATCCTCTTTTCACAAGCATTTACCTAAACTAAGTACCATTTAATTTTTTTTAAGACCTCCCGCCAGCGCACCACTGAGACCTTTGCACAATCACTCCAATTGCCTCCAACCCGCTCATCAGACATCTCAAATCTTTAACTATTCTGGTTAAAAATTGGAGCCATGCAGTCTATTCAGGAGCTTTTACTGAAGTTCTATGAAACCAGAAAAGCCAACAGAGGAGAAAAAACCTATCCTCCTTTATTTCTGTTCAAATGCTTCCTTCTTCAAAATTGGTATCAAATTAAATCCGACCCTGAGCTTGAAAGCCAGATTAATGACAGAATCTCTTTCAAATCCTTTCTTGATCTTTCTCTGGAGCAGCCTTCTCCAGATCATTCTACTTTTTCAAGATTCAGAGGCCGCCTTTCCGAGGAAGCCATGACTCAACTCAACAGTGCCCTTCTCAAACAATTCCATCAGCATGGCGTTTCCATCAATGAAGGAGTTGCTGTGGATGCAAGGCTGGTTAAGTCGGCAAGCAGACCTGCCTCTAATGACAAGCTCAAAGAAATCAATAATAGAGCGAACACCCCTGAGGGTAACCTTGATAAAAATGGAAACAAGAAAAAATTTTCCCGGGATCGTGATTCCAACTGGGTTATTAAAAATAATAAACCTCACTATGGTCTTAAAGAGCATGCTGCTGTTGACACTAAAAATGGTTTCATTCTCTCCACTACTCTGAGTCCTGCTTCCCATAATGATTCAACCTATTTACCTCGTGCTGTCATTTATAGCATGCATACTGAGAATAAAATCAAAATTGTCTATGCTGATAAAGGATATCCCGGCGCTCCCAATCGTGAATTCCTTGCATTAAACAATATTAAAGACGGGATTATGCGTAAGGATGAAAAAAATGCCAAGCTGACGGATATAGAAATAGAACGCAATAAAGGTATTTCAAAATACCGGTACATAGTTGAACAATATTTCGGAATAAGCCACAAGTATGATAATGGAAACCAGGCACGGTTTCCGAAATTACTAAAAAATAAAATCGACATAATGTTCCGACAGTTTGCTTTCAATTTGAAAAAGGGGACCAAAATCCTTGAGGTTCTCCCGGGTTAGGTGGATAGGAGCGCCCGGATACTAAAATCCAGGTAAATCTGAGGCCTGGCAGTCGCCTCTGGAGGTAAAATTTAAAATTTTTGATTTCAAAATGCTATAATCCGAAATAGTTGCTATCCTGGAAAGGTCTCGCCATAACTTTATGAGCCCATGGTCCTGGCAATTTAGCACCCATGATTTTTGAAAAAATGATGCTATAAATTAAAATAGAACCTTGTTTTTGTGCAACGTTTTTTATATAGCTCCGCCCTTTCGGTTACATTAACGTCTTTAATAACCGCATAAAATGGGAACCGTATTGTACCAGCTACATCAAAATCAGTCTATCTTGTTCTCTTCGTTTAAA
The DNA here is from genome assembly GCA_016744295.1 of Desulfobacteraceae bacterium. GTDB lineage: Bacteria > Desulfobacterota > Desulfobacteria > Desulfobacterales > Desulfobacteraceae > NBML01. The sequence goes on from JADGEQ010000033.1 coordinate 28,589, forward strand.
AGTTCCAGATCATCGTGCAAATCAGGATCAATTTCATTGTCCTGCCTTGAAAGTGATTTGATCTCTTTTTTTAATCTGCTCATACTTCATAAACCTTATCTTTAAATAAATTAAAGTAAGCTTAGTTAATTCTTCCAGGTCTTTAGGAGTATATTATAAAGGGGGTGGACGGTTAGCGACTCCTGCCATATTAATCCGGCAATCAAATAGCCGCCTTTGCATAAGTAATTTTTGGGTGTCTAAAATATCTTTTAACTCTGCCCGGCAATTTTTGAAGCTTTCTCAAATGGGAGATAGCCTTCTTTTTTAACTGATCCTTTGTCCTTGCAGGAACCCCAGAATGGACACCAACCTTTAAGTCACAATTCAGATATTCATCTGGATTTAATTCTGGTGAATAAGCAGGCAGATGGAATACTTGAATCTTGGTCTCATGTTCTTTCAACCAATCCTTTACCAGATAGCTATGATGAGCTTTCAAATTATCCAAAATTAAAAAAAATTTCTTCTTTGGATCATTGATCAACCTCCCCATGAATTTGATCAATGGTTGAGAATTCATTTTGTCATCATAGACCAGAAATCGGACTTTGCCCTGATTGGTGACTGTTGAAATCAAATTAACCCGCTTACATCTTGGATGTATGCGGATAGCAGGCGTCTCTCCATGTGGTGAATAACTTCGACCATGATAACTGTCATCGCAAAGACCTGTCTCATCTCCCCATTGAACCTGGGCGTTCTCTTTGATAGCTTGTCATTCTCAAGCCATGCCTTTACTGCTTTAGGGTTTTGTTTATATGCCCTCCGTAAAGGTCTTTGAGGTGTAAAACCCCATCGTTTTAAATATTCTCCTACAGTACGAATTGGCATTTTAATGGACCACATTTGCTTTATCAATTGCTGAACAGCCTTTCTCGTCCATAGCGCCACGACCTCGTTTCCCATTTTGCTTGACTCCTCCTACGAAAGTCTCATTCACCTCTACATTGCCAGATAAAAGGCTCCGGTTGGGCCGAACCATTGTCACACGATAGCTCGTTCCCAATGTGCGTTGAAGTGTTTTTGCCGACATACCATTCTTTGCGGTAGTCATGTGCCAAGTAGCTTCAAACCATGTTGTGAGAGGAATGCGAGTCTTATCGAAAATTGTTTTAACTCTGCTTGATGTTTAATGGCGACATGAAGAACATACCATACGATTGCGCGTCTGGGTTCCTGCTTTTTGTTTTATACCACAGACAGGACAAATAAATGCATCTGACCAACGCTACTTTCTCAAATATTTAGCACATGCCTCATTATCCGGAAACATCATCACAAATTCACGGTAAGTGTTCGAATAATCTCGCCCTGCAACAAGACTGATTGAAGGTAGTCTAATTTCACCCTGCTGATTCATAGCGGCATCTTATCACAGGAGTGATCTAACCGATTACCCCCCCCTTATTATAAATATAGGCTGATTTCTTTTCTGTTTTTTTAAATTTCTCAACCTTTATAAAGCCTTTCCGGACAAAAACGGAAATACAATAATTAATTTTCCCTAAACTTACACTCATTTTTCTATTCATATCACGTTGGGTTAATTCAGATTTTTCTTTCAGAAGCCTGAATAGTTTAAGTCTGATTCCTTTGCCAAAAGCACTGTTCATGGAGCAAACTTATATTAAATTTGCAATATAAGGTCAAGCAATATCTACCGAATATCCTTTATTGTTCCTTAAGCCTCTATTTTTCACAGAAAATCAATCAAGAGAAGTCATCTCATGTTAGCTGGTAGAGGAGCAGGTCACCCGACTCCCCCCATTTGGAACCCATCGTGCCCAATTTCGAGATAAACCCATTAACTTGTCTATTTGGATTAGAAAAGGCTATGATAAATTCTAACCTTGGGTGTGGAAAATGCTTTCAGGAACAATTGAAATTTCTCCCAGTTAAGGGATTTACGTTGACTTCGCCTGTTTAATAGCGTGGTGCTGAGAATGGTTAACATATTTGCCATTAAAGGGCACATATGTCCCCTCATTTTCTGCAGAATCTTTGGCAAATCTCTCTGAGTTTATGCCGATCCTTGATCTTGCGAGCCCACTCGCCCACTTTCTTGAGTTTGCTTCTGAAACCTTTTCCGCAAGTTTTCACTTTTGAAATCACGACCCCTCTTCGGGATCGCACCTATAAAACGTGAAACTCAGAAAATCAAATGTATCCTGTCTGACTCCCAAGTTCGCTTTGCACTTGGGAAAAGATACAATATTAGTTTTCTGCTCGTTCAGCTTCAGACCAAACGTTGCGAGTCGCATTCCAAGTGTTAATTTGATCCGTTTCGAATCGTACTCCAACTGGCAACAGATAACCACATCATCACAATAGCGAAACAGTTGATCACACCTCGGATGCCGGGCAAACAAAAATAGGTGCTATTGGAATAATAACACCCATAGAAGATTGGGAAGTTTGCTACCCGCTAAAGATCACAGTGACCTGGGCTCTTCTCTGGAAAGATTTTTTTTGAGATGGTTCTTTTGCGGCAAACCTGTATTCACCCGTGGTTTCAATTTTAAAGATGGAGGGCTTTAGGCCTTGGCTCACCAACGCATGGATGATATTGGCAGCTCTTGTGGCACCCAGTTCAAAATTGGAGGGGTATTGTTTGGTCTTAATGGGAAGTGTGTCTGCATAGCCATTTACCAGAATTTTTACATCATAGGGCTTTAAAAAGGAGGCAAGTTTTTTGAAAAAGGACTGATACTCCCTGGACACCTTTGCGCTTCCCGAGGAAAAAAGAATGGGAAGAGTGGTTTCGATGCGAAGGCAGGTATCGTCTCCGTTTACTTCAACCCAGTCATCCAGTCCTGCCTTTTTAACCGCCGCTTCTACGCCTGCTTTCTTAATCGTATTTGAATGGTTCATGGTGGATTTTAGGGAAACTTTTTTAGAAAATTTTGAACTTTTGGGTGAAATCTCTTTAGCGATTATTGTTTTTGGAACCTGCTTCTTAGAGGGTTGTTTGACCGCCATATTTTTATCTGATTCTATTTTTTTTCTTGCATCATACTCTTTTTTATAATGGGATGAGATCGCTTCTAGTCTGTTCTTTTCTTTGAGCAAAATTTCAATTTTTTGTTCTTTGGTGACAACAGAATCTTTTAAACCATGGGATGATTTTTTCCCGGCATCCTCGATACGATTGATCTTAAGGATCAGCCAGTCGATGTCTTTTTTAATCTCCACTATCTGGGTATCCAGTACGCTGGATTTCGTCTGGTATTTTTCAAGAATAGAACTTAATTCCATGGTGGAATAGGCATCTGTATTCAATAATTTTTTCTCAGAATACCCTGCTCTTGCCTGCTGGGGCATAAAAAAAACAACCATAAAAACTGACAGAGCCGAAAACACAATAAATGTCCAGGAACAAATATTGGACCCAAATTTTCCCATAATAACCTCCGGAACAAAATTACAGAATCCTTAGTAAAAAGACTCTTTTAAACTACTATTTTAATTTGCTTGGTGTAGCCTTTTTAGGAAGGTCCACCGTCTGTGATCAAATTGTTTGAGGAGACCACTGGCTTGACATTTTGCCCGAGACCTACCGGCCACCAGACCATTCCATCTTTGGAAAAGTTTATCCGGAGCCTGAGTCTGGCCGTTGTAATACCGTATTCCCCCGGGGCTATTTCCATGATTTCAGTTCCCCTGAGCCAAGATTGGGTGTGAACCTGGATCACATCATGATTTATTGTTCCCCTGCCGGCTTTCATGAATGCATCCACATAGACACCCCGAACTTTTTCAACAAGCTGCCGATAACCGTCTGCCACGGCTGCCCTCTCAGCCATCAAAATGGCCTCTCCCTTGGTAAGGGCATCTTCAGGTTCAAGCCCCTTGCCGATGACATAGAAAGAGACAACTTTGTGGTTATCCACATTGCCCCCGGGAGAACCAAGGACTCCGCCAGGCGAACTGGCTGTCGACTGGGAGGTTGAACACCCGAAAAAAAACAAACCCAAAAGAGCGGCTAACAACAAAACAAATTTTTTCATTTTTTCCTTCCTTACTTTTCCGATTAATCGGGGGGGCTAAAACCGACATTCCCCTTTTAGCATTGCTTCCAGACAAAAATCCATGATAAAAGAAGAATCGTCATCAGATACTGTTAACTTTAATTATGGGGTACAAAAACACCATCACTAAACAATATAAAAATATTTTTTATAACAAAAAATAAAATCATACGAAATTCATGCCTTTCTTCTATAAAAATAAAATTCTTTTTTTTATCCTGTTGATACCCCTCCTGTATCTGACCCTTGATATTCATGGGCCTGCACAGGCATCCGAGGGGATAGACCGCTACTATGTCAGGTATGATATTAAATCCGACAAAAACAAAATAACAGATGAGCGGTTGACCATGGTACCGGCAAATAAAGATTTCAGGGCGGAAAATTTTTCATTTTCTTTGGTCTCAAGTGCCATATCTGCCGATTATAGAGAATCAAAACAGACCATTGACACCCTTGCAAGGGAAAGTGCCCTCAAACACGTCCTGGAACAGAAAGGATTACAATCTGTAAAAACCCATAATAACGAAACCATTATCAGCTATGAGGGGATGGCTATCACACCTGTTTTTCTTTCAGTTTTGCCATATGATGATGCCCTTGGCGGTTATAGGTATACTGCCCGGATTCAATTTGCTCCCCTTGCATTTCCGGATCAATGGGAATCCCTTAAATTAAAACACAGGATGAAAGCAATTTTATATGATTTTTTCTTGTTATTCAAATAAATAGGACCACTTTTTGACGGCAAGCGTCATAACGTTGAACAAATAAGGACAAAATAGAGATGGATAAAAGTCAGGCGGAAAAACGAAAGAAACATTTGTTTAAAAATACACCATTGGCATATGACCAGTTAGGAAAACAGGAACGAGAAGCGGCTTTTGCCTTTGGGGACAGATACAAGGAGTTTTTAAACTCAGCCAAAACAGAAAGAGAAGCGGCAAAAAAAATTGCAGCCCTGGCAGCGGACATGGGATTTGTCGACATTGATGAACTATTGACCATAAAAACGACTGAACCGGTCCCCCAAAGGGTGTTCCGCCTTTTCAAAGACAAAACGGTTGCCATGGCCGTATTGGGCCAGGGAAAAATTTCCTCCGGAGCCCGAATTGTTGCCTCCCATATTGACTCCCCGAGGCTGGATTTAAAACAGAACCCAATTTATGAAGATTTAAGTATGGGGCTTATGAAAACCCATTATTACGGGGGAATTCGAAAATATCATTGGCTGTCTATTCCCCTTGCGCTTCATGGCAGTATTATCAAAGCAGATGGTAAAAAAATGGACATAATCATTGGTGAAGAGCCTGATGATCCGGTTTTTACTGTAACGGATCTTCTGCCGCACCTGGCCGGAAAACTCCAGGGAGATAAAAAGATATCAGACGTTTTTGACGGGGAAAAGCTAAACCTGATTGCCGGCAGTCTCCCCCTGGGCAACGAAAATATCCAAGACCGTTTTAAACTGGGAGTTATGCAGTTGCTCCATGATAAATACGGTATTATCGAAGAAGATTTTATCAGTGCGGAAATAGAGGCAGTTCCTGCAGGAAAAGCCCGGGACATTGGATTTGACCGCTCGATGGTGGGTGGTTACGGCCAGGATGATAGAATTTGCGCCTTCACAAGTCTTGCAGCCCTGCTTGAAACCCCATCCCCCGAGAAGACTGCAATTGCCCTGTTCTTTGACAAAGAAGAAATTGGAAGTGAGGGCAATGGTGGGGCCAAGTCCAGTTTTATGGAAGATTTTATCTCGGACCTGCTGTTTTTAAACCAGGAACCAACTGACAACCGGAGCCTGAGAAAAACACTGATCAATTCCGAATGCCTGTCAGCGGATGTAAATGCCGCCATGGACCCTGATTTCAAAGAAGTTCATGAAAAACATAATGCCCCCAGGCTTGGGTTTGGTATCTGCCTGACCAAATTTACCGGGGTCAGGGGAAAATCAGGATCCAATGATGCCAGCGCCGAATTTGTGGGCCGGATCAGAGCCCTGTTCAATGAAAATAAAATTGCCTGGCAAACCGGGGAACTGGGAAAAATCGATGAGGGCGGCGGTGGTACTGTGGCAAAATTTCTGGCCCAGTTCGGCATGGATGTCCTTGATTGCGGACCTGCCATTTTGTCCATGCATTCGCCATTTGAAGTGGCCGGCAAAGCAGATGTGTATATGACATACAAGGGGTACAAGGCCTTTTATAACAGCCCTGGCAAATAACGTTATATGAACGGGAATATTTTCAAATCTACCGTTTTCCTGTGCATGGCATGGATGATTCTTGTCCTGCCGGCATTTGCCGGCAGAGACAAAAATGCCGGGATCATACTGGCCGACGACCGGGGGAAAATTTTATATGCCCAGAACAAAGACAAAAAATTCTCTCCGGCTTCTATCTTAAAAATACTTACCAGTCTTGCCGCCGTTGATCATTTTGGAATGGATCACCGATTTAAGACCCTGTATACCTATGACACGGTATCTGAAAATCTGTATATCAAAGGATTTGGAGATCCTTTGTTTATTTCAGAAGTGATCCAGGATCTGTGCCAACAGATTTTAAAAAAAACGAAGGCCAGAACCATCAACAACATTATCCTGGACCACTCATTTTTCCATCCGGATATCCAGATCCCGGGGACAGGCAACTCTTTAAACCCCTATGACGCTACAAGCGGCGCCCTGTGCGCAAACTTCAATACCCTGTCATTCAAATGGAATCCCGTCCAAAAAGGATTCGTCAGTGCAGAGCCCCAGACCCCCCTGCTCCCTTCTTTTCTTCAAGCGGTTAAAGCCTCGGGCCAAAAACAGGGCAGAATCTTGCTATCCCCAAAACAACGCAGGGATTATCCCGGGCTACTGATCAAATTTTTTCTTCCCCAAAAAGGGGGAACCGTCGAGGGCATTGTTAGCCAGGGTCGTTTTGATCCGGCAGATGGACAGGCTTTTGCCTTTGAGTCTCCATTTACACTGGAAGAAATCCTTCAAAAGCTTTTAAAATATTCAAACAATTTTATGGCAAACCAGTTGATATTGGCCATGGGAGCCGACAAAGAAGAATCGCCTGCCACACTTGCAAAGGGGGTTAGCATTCTTACAACATTTGCCCGGAAAAAGCTGGGATTAACAGATTTAGTAATCACAGAAGGCTCTGGCATTTCAAGGGCAAACAAAATCTCACCCACTCAGATGCTTCGCATATTAATGGGGTTTATGCCCTTCCATGATCTTTTGAACAAAGGGGAAAAGGAATACTATAAGACCGGGACCTTGTCCGATGTCAGATGCCGGGCCGGATTCTTGATAGGAAAAGACAAAAAGCTATACCCCTTTGTCATCATGGTCAATGAAAAAAACAAGGACTATGATTCAATTCACCGGAACCTACTCCGTCGGGTAAATTTGCAAACATCACGCTGATGATCCCCGAACAGGATATTAAATCAGGACACAAAAAAACAGCTCAAAGCGCTATACGAAGCCACGCACACGGGAAGCAATTTATGCTGTTCAATTTAAATAAACCGCCTGGTCCAGGATATTTGCGCCCATTGGTTAATTTTTTCCCACTCACTTCAGTAGCTTGAGCTACTGCTGCATGGACCTTTGGAAGAATGCGGCCTGTGAAAACGGAAAATAATCAGTTTGGGGTTGTTCCACCCTCAATGTAGGCATAGGCACTGTGGTTGTGGATGGATTCAAAATTTTCCGCACTCACGGAAAACCAGGTAATGTTTTCATCTTCCATCAAGGCCTTTGCCACATCCCGGGCAATATCTTCCACAAACTTAGGGTTATTATAGGCCTTTTCCGTTACAAATTTTTCATCCACTCTTTTGAGAACGGAAAAAATATCACAGGAGGCGGAATTTTCGACAATATCAACAATATTTTCAATCCAGATGAGCTTTTTAAACCGGGTATTCACCAAAACCTCACCCCGCTGATTGTGGGCACCGCCGTCACTGATCTCCTTTGAGCAGGGACAAACCGATGTCACAGGAACCGCCACCTTCAATACAATATCCGTATTATTATTTGCATCGGAGGATCCAAATATGGAGCAGGTATAGTCCATGAGGCCTTTGGCGCCGGCACAGGGAGATTCTTTTTCAATAAAATAGGGAAATGTTATTTCAATGTGGGAGGATTCAGCACCCAAAATATTTTTCATATTCCCAAGAATGGTTGTCAAAGACTCAAGGGAAACCTGGGTTCTGGATGAATGGAGAATTTCCACAAAACGACTCATGTGGGTACCCTTGCATTGGTGGGGAAGATCTACATACATGCAAATCTCGGCTACTGTGGACTGGATACCCCTTGTTTTATCCATAACTTTCACCGGGTATTTAAGCCCCTTAATACCCACTTTATCAATGGGAATTTTCCTAAAATCGGGTTGATTCTGAGTGTCAATCATTTTCAATCTCTAAAAGATAGTCAGAGGCAACATTTCCCATTGCCCTGAATATATTACCCTTTATATGTTTATTTTGTTTATACAAATTTTCAAGCATCTGCCTGATCTCACCTCTTTTTGTCAAATTTGCACTGGGGCAATTATTAACAAAATCCGGAAATCCAACCATTTGCGAAAAAGAAACAATATCTTTTTTTTCAACATAGGCCAGTGGCCGGATTATATCAAGGTTACCATTGAAAAAAGATTGCCTGGGTTTCATGGTGCCTATTTTCCCGGCATAAAACATATTGATAAAAAGCGTTTCAATAATATCATCTTTATTATGCCCCAGGGCCACCTTTTTACAATTTAACGCTTCTGCAATTTCAAACAATCGGTTTCTTCTCAGCCGTGCACATAAAAAACAGGGATTTTCCCTGTTTTCCTTTGAGTGCGCCCTCACACCAAAATCGGTAACTTCAACCCGTAAGGGATGAAAATTTGTCCCAACATAATCCTCAAGCTCTTTGACAAAGGTGTCTTCAAACCCGGGATCAACATGGACAGGAATAATATCAAAGCTTACGGGTGCTCTTTTTTGTAGGAAAAACAAAAGATGCAAAAGCGTCAGACTGTCTTTTCCGCCAGAAAGCCCGACAAGAATTTTGTCTTTATCCTCAATCATCTCCCAGTCATGGATCGCCTTTCCCACACCATGACGCACTCTTTTCTCCAGGCGGCTTCCCAACTGTTTCTATTCGTTTTCCGGCGCTTCTTTTCGTACGGCCACAACCCGGCCGGCTGCAATTTCTCTCAAAACCGTTACAACATCTTCATTACCGGTTGATTTTACAAGCAGTTCTGCTCCCTCACGAACCTGGCGGATCCGTTTGGCAGCCAGATGAACAAGGGTAAAACGGTTATCAACATTTTTCAAACAATCTTCTATGGTTACTCTTGCCAAAATAATTTCCTCCAAATTTATTTAAAGAATATCGATTATCTCATATACTCTTTTTCCGCCTGGGGCCTGTAAAACAGCCTCATCCCCGGGGACTTTTCCAATTAATGCACTGCCAAGGGGAGATGATACGGAAATCTTTCCCTTTCGAATGTCTGCTTCATCAGCACCAACAATCATGTATTCAACTTCTTCTTCAGAATCAAGATTCTCAACCAAAACCCGGCTTGCAAAACGGACAACCTCCTTACTAACTGTGGCCGGATCTATGACCTTTGCATTGCCCAGTTTATAACCAATCTCTCCGATGCGTCCTTCAATAAAAGACTGTCTTTCCTTGGCGGCATGATATTCTGCATTTTCCGAAAGGTCACCGTGGGCCCTGGCCGTTTCAATGGCTTTGATATTTTCCGGCCGCTCAATGGTTTTCAATCTTTCCAAATCTTTTTTTAAGGCCTGATAGCCTTCTGTGGTTATAGGTATTTGCTCCAAAAAATTCACTCCGTTTAAAAAAATAATTGGTTATAGACAGGATTACCAATTTGGAGACACCGCCTGTCCAAAGTTACAATGGCCACACTATAATCCCTTATCTGGCTGAGCCTCTTCATCGTTTTTTGTTTGAAAATGAAACAACGAAAATAGGGGGCCGGAAACAATGTATAGAATAAAGACCACAAACAATAAGACATAGGGTTCCGTGGCAAATGCCACAAAAATCAAAATCAGCCCCACCAGTTTGTTGAATGTCATACTTTTAAAAAGAGAAACGCTTTTAAAGCTTTTATAATTAAAAGAACTGACCATACAAAAGGAAAGGGCAAACATCATCACCAGCATGGGCACTCTAAATGGCTCAGGGCTGATGTCCAAACGAGAAAAGAACAAAACAACAGAAACATTCATAGCAGCAGCCGCAGGGATCGGCAAACCTTCAAAATCCGGATTTGAAGAGACGCTGGTATTAAACCTAGCAAGCCGCAATGCCCCGCAGATCATAAAAAGGAATCCAGCCAGCCAGCCAGGTCTTCCCATGGGCCCAAGCACCCACAATACCATCAGCAATGCAGGCGCCAACCCGAAGGTCACCAGATCCGCCAGAGAATCATACTCAACCCCAAACTTGGATGTTGTGTTGGTGGCACGGGCAATCTTGCCGTCAAGAAGATCAAATACAGCACCTATCAAAATAGCAACGGCTGCATCCACAAATCTTAATTGAACCGAGGATAAAATAGAATAATAGCCACAGAACAGATTCATGGAGGTAAACAAATTGGGAAGTATATAAATACTTTTCTTAAAATCTTGTTTCTGCATACCCCTCCCGTTCTATTATCAATTCATAATCCCTATCACAGTGGTGCCGGCCTTTGTTTTATCTCCGATTTTAACACAAACTTCAAAATCAAGAGGCAAATAAAGGTCTAGGCGTGATCCAAATTGAATCATGCCGTACCTGTCACCTTTTTTAATCTGTTCACCGGTTTGAACACAATTAACAATTCTTCTGGCAATCAGCCCTGCAATTTGGACAACGGCAAATCTTTTATCTGCAGCTGTCCTGACCACCAAGGCATTCCGTTCATTATGAATGGAAGCTTTATCAAAGGAAGCATTGACAAATTTACCCGGGTTGTATTGAACTTTTTCAATGACACCGTCAAAGGGAATTCTATTCACATGAACATTAAACACATTCATGAAGATGCTCACCTTTTGACAGGGCCCGGATAAATATTCGCTGGTCGAAAGCTTTTCAATAATAATCACACGGCCGTCGGCTGGAGAGACAAGCTCCTTCTCCCCATCCGGAATCTGTCGATCAGGATCCCGAAAAAATCCGCAAACAAACAGTGTCAGCCCAAGGGAGATGAACCCAGTTACAGTCCACCCAAAATAAAAAAGCATCCCCGTTATGAGGATGGTTAAAAAAACAAACTTCAGCCCTGGTACTGCAATGGGCAAAACTGCCCGGGCCGGCCATTTTGATTTGTTCATACGCTCTCTTTCCCGAAACTATATTCGGGGTATAATATCAAATAACAGGGTCCTATGTCAATACGCTTGTTTTGGACTGACATTTGTCTTAAGCCCAAACTGAAGTTCAGCATCAGATTTTCTGATATAACTGGGCTTCAGCGTATTTTCAGGGCAATCAAAAAAATTCTCATCTAAAATAACAGGCCTGGCCAGGGCTGCAGCACTCACATAATCCATGCTTTCACAGGAAAAAACAGCTGCCTGATCCGTCATCTCCAATATCAATCCTTGATAGGCCTTTGATCCGGATCCTGCAAAAACAGCATTTTCCCCGGCCAGCAGAACCCCTTGCTCGGGTGAACAGACAACCTCATCACTCTTGTTTACCAAGACACCTCTTTTAAAATGATACACGGCACTATACACCTCATTGCGCCTTGCATCCATCATGACGCAGACAGGAACAGATGCACTGGAAAACCGATAGCCAATGCCATCGAGGCTTGAAACCCCGGCATCGGGTTTGGAAGTGGCATAGGCCAAACCTTTTATCACAGATATCCCGATGCGAAGCCCGGTAAAGCTGCCCGGACCCTTTGCCGCAACATAACCATCAATCTCTGACAGGCCAAATCCGGCCCGGTTATCCAAAATATTTTCCACCATTGCCAAAAGCCGCTTGGAATGGGTCTGCTTGTCTGCCCAATATTCCTCGCATATCAATTTTTCATCTTCAAAAACAGCGAGACTGCATCCCTGTTCGGCTGTGCTCAAGGAAAGAACCCTCAAATTATTCAGCCTTTTCCAGTGCAATCTCCAGCACTTCTTTGATATCCTTGACACAGGTAAACTTTAACTTATTCTTAACCGCCTTGGGGATATCATAAAGATCTTTAACATTCTTTGCTGGAATAATGACATGTTTAATTCCGGCCCTGAGAGCCCCAAGGGCTTTTTCCTTGAGACCGCCAATGGGCAGCACTCGCCCTCTTAGTGAGATCTCCCCTGTCATGGCAACCTTATTGTTTACTTTCCGGTTGGTAAAAGCCGAAACCAGGGCTGTTGCCATAGCGATGCCTGCAGATGGACCATCTTTTGGAATGGCGCCGGCAGGCACATGAATATGAATGTCATTGGTATCAAATGCATCCTTGTCAATTCCCAAATCCTCCTGATTGGCCTTGGTATATGTCAGGGCAGCCCGGGCTGATTCCTGCATAACCTCCCCAATCTGTCCTGTCACCAACAGTTCGCCCTTCCCCGGGAACAAAGAGATTTCGATATAGAGATGCTCTCCGCCAAATTCTGTCCAGGCAAGACCGGTTGCAAGACCTACCTGGCTCTCCTCCTGGTCCATTTCCGACAAATAATGGGGTGGACCCAGATACTTGGTCAGGTTCTGTTTTGTGACAGCAAACCGGCCATTTGTCCCCTCGGCAATTTGGCGGGCTATCTTCCTGCAGATTGTATCCAGCCTGCGCTCCAAGCCACGCAACCCAGCCTCAAGCGTATATTCTGAAACAATCGATTCCAGGGCAGAGGGGCTGATATGGATGGATCTGCGCACCAGCCCGTTATCTTTAAGCTTTCTGGGAAAAAGGTGTTTTGTGGCAATGGTTATTTTCTCCTGACGGGTGTATCCTGAAATCCGGATCACCTCCATCCTGTCCAGCAAAGCCGAAGGGATGGTATCAGACATATTGGCGGTTAAGATGAACAATACGTTGGAAAGATCAAAGGGCATATTCAGATAATGATCTGAAAATTCAAAATTCTGTTCAGGATCCAGGGCTTCCAGCAAAGCAGAGGAGGGGTCTCCCCTGAAATCACTTCCAAGCTTGTCTATTTCATCCAGCATAAAGACAGGATTATTGGTGCCGCATTGGCGCAACCCCTGCAAGATTCTGCCTGGCAGGGCACCAATATAGGTTCTCCTATGCCCACGGATCTCAGCTTCATCCCTTATTCCCCCAAGGGAAAGCCTATGAAATTTTCGTTTCATGGCCTTGGCAATGGCTTGACCCAGCGAAGTTTTCCCCACCCCGGGAGGCCCCACAAAACAAATAATCTGTCCCTTTTTCTTGGGATTGAGCTTTCGAACACTCAAATACTCAAGGATTCTTTCCTTGGCTTTTGCAAGACCATAGTGATTTTTATCCAGAACCTCTTCTGACTTTTTAATATCCAGAAAATCTTTTGTGGCGCGGCTCCAAGGCAGCTCGACAATGCAGTCAAGATAAGTTCTGATAACCGAAGCTTCCGAGGAATCAAAATGCATCTGCTCAAGCCTCTTTAACTGCTTGAATGTTTCTTCCTCACAATTTGTGGGCAACTTGCATTTTTTTATCTTACGCTTAAACTCTTCAATTTCAGCAAGCTTATCATCACTTTCACCCAATTCCCGATGGATGGCCTTGACCTGTTCCCTGAGATAATAATCACGCTGATTTTTTGAAATTTCATCCTTGACATCTGTCTGGATTTTAGCCTGAACGGTTGAAAGATCAAGCTCCCTTGCCAGCATATCATTCACCTTCTTAAGCCGTGCCACAGAATCTGATATTTCCAGCAGAATCTGGGCATCTTCCACCCGAAGGTTTAAATTGGACGCCACCAGATCAGCCAGTTTCCCAGGAGACTCGATATGAGACAAAAGATCCCCCACATCCCCAGACAACTCCCCTTTAAGCGCCAACAATTTTTCAGAACTTTCTTTTACATTGCGCATCAACGCTTCGATTTCGATGTCAATTTCTTCGGGGTCAATATCAATCAAAAGATCTATCTTGACCTGAAGATAAGATTTCTTCTTAACATATTCAAGAATTTTTGCCTTGGCAATCCCCTGGACCAACGCCTTGATCCGCCCATCCGGCATTTTAATCATTTTTTGCACACGCCCGATGGTGCCCACCCCATAGACATCATCAACCCCTGGTTTTTCAACCTCGGAATCCTTTTGTGCAGACAGAAAAATATAGCGGTCGAATTCAACGCATTCCTCAACAGCTTTTATTGATTTTTCACGCCCAACAAACAAAGGCAGTAGCATATCCGTAAATACCACTACATCCCTCACCGGCATCATGGGAAGGGTTCTGGGGATATCTTCGATATTACCCTCTTTTTCTATAATCTCAATGAGATCATCAATATCTGCTTCTGCCATTTATGCTCCTTTATTCACACAAACACACTGAATGGAAGATGGTACAAATCCCTTCCTGCTCCATTCAATGATTATAGTTGATTGCCATCCGTTACTCTTAGCTGGTTCTACAATAAAACAGAATTTTCTTTTTACAATATCCTTGAAAAAATATTTTTAAAATCAGATACTCTCTGAATCATGACCCATACTGCTAACTTAGGAAATCACCCATTATGAGTTCTACCCTGCCCGTCCTTATAATACTGTTTATCTTTGGCGCCTGTATCGGCAGCTTTTTAAATGTCTGTATTTTTCGAATTCCTGAAAACAGATCCATTGTATTCCCGGGCTCTTTTTGCCCAATCTGCAAACAAGACATTCCCTTCTATTGTAATATTCCCATCCTAAGCTATCTATTTTTACAAGGAAAATGCAAATACTGCAAGACAACCATATCCCTGAGATACCCCCTAATAGAAGTTCTTACTGGTATTTTTCCGGTTTTTCTCTTTTCCAAATTTGGCCTTACCCCCCCTCTACTATTCTGGTTTTGCTTTATTTGTGTGTTGATTGTAATTTCCCTGATTGATTTTGACCACCAGATTATTCCAGATATCATATCCATACCCGGTATCTTTATTTTTGCATCCTCTGCATTTTTTATCCCGGACATGTCATTGAAGGGTGCATTAATCGGTATCTTTACCGGCGGGGGCATTTTATACACCATCGCATTACTCTATTTCAAACTAAGAAAGGCCCAGGGAATGGGAGGGGGAGACATTAAGCTTTTAGCCATGATCGGAGCTGCAACAGGCGTAAAAGGGGTTATATTCACCATTTTCACAGGCTCTTTTATAGGAACCTGTGCAGGCTTATGGGCATTAATCTTCATCAAAGGCAGCAGTCGACAACTGAAAATTCCCTTTGGTCCTTATCTCTCCTCGGGGGCTGTCCTCTATATATTTTTCGGGGAAAGCTTGATTCAATGGTATTTGCACACAATTGCCGGATATTAAAAACCCGTGGATCAAACAGAAGACATTAGATATTAAATATATAGTTACAAGCATATAACTTAAATAAATCAGACACCATAACAAACCTCGATCACCATCTTGCCTTTTGTTGTCCGAAAGGGCAGTACTAAAATCTGACCACCATCTTTAATATGCTCGATCTCCTGATCATCCCCAACACATACTTTAACAAATTTTACTTTTACTTTTTTATCCATTTCTGCAATTTTGGTGGTGACATGCCCTGCTATCATATTACTGATTTCACCAACAGCATCGGTAATTTCTTCATTAATTTCGAGCATATCTTCACCAAACATGGCAGAGACAATTCCCAAAATACATTTTCTGGAAAAACTGATTGCGGCGGACCCATTGAGATCTCCACTGATTTCAAGAATTCCTGAAATATCCCCCTGGGGCCTGTTATCTTTTTTCAAAAAAGGGGTTTCTGATTTCACTTTAACAAATGCTGTGGTATCAAGAATGTGCAAAGCACCCTCAACGAACGGATTTACAAGGTCTACATCCATATTTTCCTCCTGTTTTTATCAATTTTATGTTTTTTACTAAAAACAGGCAATGAAATTTTTATAAAAAACGAATAAATACTTGACACGCCCGCCCCAACGACGTAACTTAGCCCAAAGCTGATTTGAATTTATTTAACTTTTAGGAAAATGTTTTTGAAAAACAAATTTTGTAGTTTGTAATTTCTAAAACCTAAAAAAAGGAGTGATACGATGAACAAAGGTGATTTAATCAACAAGGTTTCAGAAGTGCTTAACAGCAAGAAAGAGGCTCAGGCTGCAGTAGACTGCACCATAAAAGCTATCACAGACGCTCTTTCCAGTAATGACTCTGTAACTTTAGTTGGCTTTGGAACATTCAAGACCGCAGAAAGAAAAGCAAGAAAAGGAAGAAACCCCCAGACTGGTAAAGAAATCGATATCCCCGCCAGAAATGTTCCAAAATTTGTTCCCGGCAAAGCATTAAAAGACGCCGTAAAGTAATCAAATCCATTTGGTGTTATATTCAGGCAGTATTTGATCTATCAGATGCTGCCTGAATTGGTTTAGGCCCATGAGTTTTAATATAGAAGACATCTTTATGCCAGCGACCGGAGTAGATTTGGTTTTCAATATGAATTCCTTGAATCCCATATCGCGTTCCTCCATCATTCACGATACAGATCCTAAAAACAGAACAATCACCATTGCTCAGCCACTCAACCCCATCACCGGCACAACCGCCTACGACGAACTGCATCTTACTGCCATTATTTATAGTAAAAACCGGAAAATGAGGGTGGGCCTTCAGTGTCAGCCCGTCAAATTTGATGATCACTATCGCCTTGCTAGTAAAATTATTACAAAGGCTGTTATCCTCAAATACAAACCGCCTGTGACAGAGACGAATATCAGATCTGCCTTTAGACTCCCCCTAAGCCGAAAACACATGATAAAAGCAAAGATGCTATACCGGCGGACGAATTACTATACCCCCAATGATTTTAGCATCAGAGACATATCCTTTACGGGAATGGGACTAACCATCCCTCAAAAGAAAACCGCCCCCATATCTCCCTTGCTCAGCCTCAAGACAGCAGAGTTTGTCGCCTTGGGGATAATTCTTATTGACACGATTGATATAGGAGGAGAAGAGACCGAAAGGTCCATTGGCACATTTGCCTTAAAAACAAAGGTGGTAAGGGTAAATAAAAATTATTCAGAATCACATATTCTTATTGGGTTAAAAACAATCGACATGAACCAAAAAAATGAAACCTTGCTGAACAACTTCATCCACAAAGCCCAGATTGATGAATTAAAGCGGCTCCGCGTTAAAAGCTAATTGTTCCATATAGAGTTTTAGCCAGGAAAAAATCTCCCCTTGGAGCGGGGTCAGCTCTTTTTCTTTTTCTTGAATTTCCCTTAAATCGTGCATCCCCTTAACAAGATCATATTTCGCATCGTTTCGATATCCCGGGATCTGATCCCCGTCATTTTTCGAAAATAACCGCCTCAAATGATCTGTATACTCCTGACTTTCCACCAAAGCATCGCCCGTTAAGCCAGGGCCCATAAAGTTTCTCAATAAAATTCGCATGGCCATTGTCTTTACGCGCACACTCAGGAACCTCCCACAAATGCCTGCCTTCTTTAAATCCTCAGAACCGTGGAATCGGCTGATTTCCTTTTTCTCGGAATAGGAAAAAAAACCGGATTGGTACAATGCTGCATCCGTATCAATATCAGGTATCAGAGGATATTTATATTCCAAATGATGCTGAACGGTCTTGAGAAACACATCTGTATAAGACTGAATTTTAACCAAATTCTGCCGGAATTTTTTCTGTGCCCCCTGGGTAATTTTGGACTGGAATCTGTCCAGACAAGGCAGAACAATCAATTGATCCCCCGGCCGCTTCCGGATGACGAACAAATCGAAAATTTCGGAGTCATCACTCTTTTCAAAAACATCCTCCAAATCAAGCCTTATCCAGAGACTTTGATTCTTATAGGGCACTGATTCGCCAATATGAATAACCGGAGCAATATAGTTGTTTTTTGAACCGAAGGAGGCAGATACCATGAGGCAGATACGAAAATCAGCCCTTCCAATCCGACACCCCTTTTCCATTGCATTAATTCTCACGGAATCTTTGGCTTTATTAAAAAAAGCCAGGGCATACTCCCAGATCTCTTTCTGTTGGGAAAAAATCCTTGCCAACTCAATCACAGCCTCGACATCATTCATGGCCTCGTGGGCCCGGCCGGATGTTTTAAAGCCATTCGTTTGACTGAGAAGTTCTAATCTTAGACTGGGACGTCCATTCTCAAGAGTAGGCCATTGCAATACGTGATCGCAAAAGATTCTAAACAATGTGGTAACCGGAAACAAATCCATCCGGGAACATTGGTTTGCATATTGGTGAGCGTAGGGATCCAATAGATTTCTGTAAAAAAGAAATCTTAAAAAATCATCATCAAACCCGAGGGAATTGTAGCCAAGACTGATGGTACCAGGCGTGTTAAACAACCTATGAATCTTTAATGCCGCCTCATACTCCGAGACACCAGATTCTAACTCATCATAGGTCAGACAATGGGTCATAAAGGCGTGGGGGGAAGGAACGATATCCCGACGGAGTTTGATGGTGATCAATTCCCGGGAAAGCTCATTCAGAGCGAGATCGGTTCTAATACCGGCAAAGGTCAATATTTGATCGAAGGCCGGACTTAAACCGGAGGTTTCAACATCGTAGAAAAGGTAGGTTTGCATTTTTTTAACCTAACCCAAAAAAGGGGAAACAAATTACTTGCTTCCCCCTTCGGCATTTTATAAATCGTATAAAAAAGACTATCTTTTTGAAAACTGGAAGCTAGCTCTTGCGCCTTTTTTACCATACTTTTTACGTTCTTTCTTCCTTGCATCCCTTGTCAGGAAACCGGCACTTTTCAGAACGCCTCTCAATTCTGGGTCAATCAGAACAAGCGCTTTTGACACGCCATGACGAATCGCACCGGCCTGACCGGTTTGCCCGCCACCCATCACAGTGACTTTAATATCAAAAGCATCACTATTATCCGTCAGTATCATAGGAGAAACCAGCGCTTTCCGATTAACATCGATATCGAAGTACTCGTCCATCTCTCTATTATTGACAATAACCTTACCGGTACCAGGCGCCAGCCATACTTTGGCCACAGAATCTTTTCGCTTGCCTGTCGCGTAAAATACGTTTCCACTTTCCATTGATATTATCGTGTCCTTTATATCTTAGATTTCGATTGGTTCAGGCTTCTGAGCAGCATGGGGATGCTGATCTCCTGCATAAACAAATAATTTTTTACAAAGTTTTCTTCCAAGCTTATTCTTAGGAAGCATACCCCGGACAGCTTTTTTAAGCACATCTTCAGGCTTTTTTTCGAACATTTCTTTTGCAGTAGTGGACTTAAGACTGCCAATGTATCCTGAATGACGATAGTATGTTTTCTGATCCAGCTTATTACCGGTCAGCTTCACTTTGTCTGCATTAATCACCACCACCCAATCACCCATATCAACATGGGGAGTAAAAAGGGGACTATGCTTTCCACGAATCCTGTAAGCTACTTGGGAAGCCAATCTTCCAAGGACCAGATCTTTAGCATCAATGACACACCAATTCTCTTTGTTGTCTGATCTTCTCGCACTATATGTATACTTTTTCACTGTTTCTCACTCCTCTTCATAAACACAATCCGCAATATTTACAGAAAAATTGCACATATGTCAAGCAAATTTTACAATTCTATTTGTTTTTCCTTTTTAAGCCCGGACATAAAAGAGGCACTCTCTTTTCCCGGTGAAAGACGGCTGGAGGTTTTACAGGAAACCTCGGCATTTAAAACACCACCGTTTTCGACAATCAGGTCCTGGCAATCAACCTTCCCGGAGCAGGTGCCGGTGGCAAGTATAATCAATTCTTTAGAGGCAGATACCTCTCCTTTGAAATGACCGCCAATGGTTAGACTAGATACCTTTGTTGCACTGGAATTAACAATTCCATCTTCTGCGATAATGACAATATCCCCGTCGATGGTCCCGGTTACCTGCCCCTTAATAATCAACTTGCCGGTGCTGGATATGGACCCGTCTATTTTCAGCTCTTTATCAATGATTGATAAATTTTTTCTGTCTTTTTTTCCCACTGGCTGTCTCCTCGCATACTTATAATTGAATGTCTATATAAATTTTTCCGACTTCATTACCCGCAAGTTTGGTCACCACATGATAGTGCCTGCCTTTTTTTTCCAGAGAATACCTCGAGATTAGGACGCCGGCTCCTGTATCAATCGTATACCCTCTGTCTTCACCTGTATTTATACTCTTGTTACCAACAAACCCCTTAAAATTCACCACATATTCCGAGGGGTCTATATCACCGGTAATAATATCTTCGATGATCAATTTATCACCATACTGAAGGGTCACACGACTATAGTTTTCTACAATAAGGGTGCTGCCATTAATCTTCAGCTTATACCGAATTCCCATGACCTTTTTCGACTCACTCACTGCAAGCTTGTGGGGTTGAGCACCCCCTTCATCCATATCCAAAAAGACACTGCCACAGGTATAAAAATCCTTTTTTGCCTCAATTCTGGTGGGCTCTGTAATGATTATTTTTTTTTTCATATCATTAAAGTTATTCCCAGCTCCCAGAACATCCACACTCAGTCCCCTTTCGTAGTTGGCCACAATGTCATGAACCTGGATCATGTCTCCCTTGTTAATTTTCAGGTGCTGCATTTTTCCGACGACAACAGGAATAGAGTCATTGACAGAAATAATCATATACTGCATTTGGGGCTTTTTTAAATCAATACCCGGGTTCTGGGGCAAAATATCCAAAATATCCATAAATCCGTTAATGGCATAAATATGCTGCCTCACCTTTTGTTCCAGGGATAGGCTTTTAGCAGATTCAATACCAAATGCCGGTATTTTGCAAACATTGACTGCATAATAGGTGGCAGACCGACGTTGCTCCTTATGGGAGGTATCCGGATAATTGGTCTTGTGATTATTAAAATGGAAATGATTGGCCTCATCTTCGATATTTTTGTTTATCTGGTCAATAACCTTTTGTGCCATGGCTTGAAGATCCACCGTTTGCAGGTTGCCGCCTATATCCAAAATCGAATCATCCGCGATTATAGATTGCCCATATCTTTCCGGATTTTTATCCGGACTTTCCCAGGTTGGTGAATAGAAACCGGATCCCTCGTGGAGATTTAGAAAACAATCACTTTCACAAATAAGCTTTTTAAGAACAGTCACAACCTTTGCTTCATAATTTACGGTATTATCATCCATAAATTTTCTGTTCATATCCTGATTAATCTGCCTTTCTTTTTTCAAAATTGAGGGCAGATTTGCCCGTGGCACAACAATCAAGTTCCCTTTCTCAAGGGAAAAATCAGCATAAAAATCAGCCGCTAAAAAACCACCGGGTTCATCCCCCTGAATCCCCCCGATAATAAGCAGGGTTTTCCCTGGTTTGGACCCAAATATACGGTAAACATTCAGCTCATTTTCTTCGCCCTGAAAAAAAACGGTATGGGTTCTTTGGCCGGAAAGGGCAACAGAAAAAATCAGAAAAACCAGAAAACATCCAAAGAAAAAAATTCCTCCGGCCTTTAGGACAGATTTCATGGTTTGGGATCATCCTCGGTAATATTAATGAAACTTTCAAACATGAGAACCCCATTGTCATTATAAATATATATGGCAGCTTTTTTAAAAAAATCCGGCCCTGCCTGATTTTCAATCCTGAATTTAACCGGCTTAAAATGTGCAATTGAAAAATACTGCCCCTTGTTGTATTGAATCGGCACCCCTTTTTCTAATTTTGCCGCAGGAACCACAAGCCAATCTTTCTGGGATCCATTGTCCGGTTTCAGAATGGTAAATATCCGCCCGGAAACACCGCCGGGCTTTTCTGAAACATTCCGGATATCAAATCTTACGAGAAGGTCCCCACCTGCACCATCACGGGTAACAGTAAATTTTTCAATGGCAACATTTTTTTGAACCGGTGCAACAGACGCATCAGGCACTAATGCCGCCTTGGCCACCACAATATTCTTTTTTTCTCTGGCCACATCTATTTTTGCCATTGGAACCGGCCCTTTGACCTTGGGTTTTGAAGCAGGGTTCACATTCACTGGGTCCGGTTTTTCCTTGATGCCTGCTTTTTTTTCTTTAGCCAATGTAATCAATTGCGTATCTGATTCTGCCCGGGTATCAATCCCCGGCTTTTTTCCTGAAATAACAAGCCTTGCCATAAGAACTTCTTTTTCAGATAGCAAATGCTCAACTTTTTTTTCCAACCCAATCAATTGGGTCTTGAGCATTTTATTTTCAACACCCTGATTGGAAAAAAGATAATAGAAACCAAGGGCTGCTAACAAACTGATTATACCGGTCACACCAAAAATATAAACAAGTACCTTTAGATGCCCGGCAGATTTCATTTCTCCGAAATCATCAAGAATCAAAATTCTTTTTTTTCTGCTTCTTTTATACGGAGACGGTTTTAACTGGGTTATTTCTTTTTCCAGTTCTCTTGAAATATCTTCCATACGCCATCTGCCCTCACAAGTTTAAGATGTTTTGTTCCCTGGGTTGAAAAGCTGCTGGACTCATAATTCTGAAAAAAACTTACATCACAGCTGTCTTCCCTTTTATTTACTTTAAAACCGGTACCTGTCACAGTGATATAACTATACTTTTTGGAAAGCTGTTTTTTCCGATTAACCCAGGCTTTTTTGCCAAGCCCATCCGAATGAAAATTTTTTGCATAAAAGTCGGCATAGGCATCCATATCCTTTGATGACCAGGCTGTCAGCCATCTTTGAATCGTTTCCACAGCAGATGCTTCCCCGGGGTGATAGTTTAC
Organism: Desulfobacteraceae bacterium; assembly: GCA_016744295.1. GTDB lineage: Bacteria > Desulfobacterota > Desulfobacteria > Desulfobacterales > Desulfobacteraceae > NBML01. The sequence goes on from JADGEQ010000033.1 coordinate 51,632, forward strand.
GATTTTTTGGGCAGCGGCAATCAAAGGAAACTCAGTCGTTTCATATGCTTTCGACTTTTTTTGAAGTGCATCCCCAACAATTTTATAATCGTTATTTAACGCTTCCATAAAAAATTTTCGTTTACCAAGTAAAATTTTTTCTTTTCCCGATGACAAGATCAAATCAAACAATACCACCACAATATCCTTGTGAAGATATATACCCATATTAGCGGTTTGAACCCTCAGCAAGAGTTTGTCCCTCTTGGATCTTTTTCTTAACTTGAGCCATCCCTCCCACCATGAGATATCCGGGACATATTCATCTGAATACAAGGCAAGATATTGGTGATAACTCCCAGTATCAATGGACCGAGTCCAACTGTCCAGTATTTTCAATACTTTTGTTTCTCGATCTGACTGAACAACAGGATCTGCTTTTTGAATTTTTTCAACAATAATCAATGGGGTGGAATCCAGCTTGATATATTCAGAAAGAGACAGAATATTCTCATTTTCAAGGGCAATACACCCATTGGAATCCATGGGTTTCAATGTTTTGTCTGTGCCGTGAATCCAGATGGCAGACCCATCTTTTCCCAAACGGAGGTCATGGAGATTCGGGTAATCCGAAGGAAAGGCCTTTTTCCCGTATACAGGTGTGAGATAACGATCTTCATACTCATCAACCAAAAAATAAACCCCTTCAGGTGTTTTTTTGTCGCCGGCTTTATTTTTAGCCCCAAACACTTCACCGGTCGAACAAGCGGCTGAAAAGGTCAAATTAAGCAGGTTGTTTTTCCTATTGTAGACATAAAGCATCTGACTTTGCTTTTCCACAAGAATGACATTTTCATGTTCCGGCAGGGTGATAATAGAAGTGGGCAGAATATTGCCCGAAACTGACCCTATAGACAATCCCAGAATCCCGAAAATCAGAATCCCAAAAAATAGATAAGAAGCAGATGGAACTTTGGTCATAATTATTTTCATTTATAGGGAGTTACCCTTCCGATTTAGTTTGCCCGGCTTGATTGCCCCGGGCCATTAGGTTTATCTTAAGATGGTGATATGCTTTTTCAGATGCTTTTCTACCACTTGAAGTGCGAAGAACAAGCCCGATCTTTAATAAATAGGGTTCCACAACATCCACAAGTGTATCGGTTTCTTCCTGCAGGGTGGCGGAAATAGCCTCAATTCCCACGGGGCCACCCTTATAAAAATCAATAATGGTTGTCAAATAATTTCTGTCAAGCCGGGTAAGTCCCAGACCGTCAATACCCTCAAGGGCAAGGGCAGACCGCACGCTTGTTTGAGTCACCTCTCCATTGGATTTTACCTGGGAATAATCCCGGACACGTTTTAACAGCCGATTGGCAACCCGGGGGGTTCCCCGGGATCGTCTCGCAAGTTCCAGGGCGCCCTTGTCCGAAATAGGGGTATGGAGAATGAGGGCAGACCGTTTGATGATGACCATCAAATCTTGGATGGAATAAAAATCAAGGGTACGAAATATACCAAAACGGTCCCGCAATGGAGAGGACAGCAATCCCACCCTTGTGGTAGCCCCCACCAGTACAAATTGTTTGAGCCGGTACCTGTGGCTTCTGGCGTGAACCCCCTTGTCAAAAATAAAATCCACAGCAAAATCCTCCATGGCCGGATACAAGAACTCTTCTACAATCTTTGGAATCCTGTGAATTTCATCAATAAAAAGAATATCTCCCTCTCCCAGGTGGGTCAGGATACCGACCAGGTCCCCCCCTTTTTCCAGGGTTGGCCCCGAGGTGATCGTCAACTCTTTTCCCATCTCATTGGCAATAATATGGGCAACTGTTGTCTTGCCGAGCCCGGGCGGTCCATGTAATAAAATATGATCCAAGGGCTCATTTCTCATCCTAGCCGCCTGAATCGCTATTTTCAGGGTTTCAACCGCATCCCGTTGTCCCACATACTCTTCAAAGCAATTTGGGCGAAGGGATACAATATCTGCTAATTGATCTTCCTCGATCTGACTGGAAGTTACCACCCCTTTTTTGTCCGAAGAAAAAGAGAGAACGTCATTGCTCATATGCTACCGAACCTCCTGATAGATTTCGTCAAACAGCCCTTCGGCATTTTCAATGCCAGGATTACGATCAAAGGCCTCTTTTATCATTCGTCTGGCCGATCCTGCAGAATGCCCGAGCTGATCAACGAGAACATCTTCAACCTGCTGGGAAATTTCCCTAAGACTCTTCCCCAGGGAAGGGGAAGGATCAATTGAAGATTCACTGGTTTGGTCGACAAAGGCCGAAACCTTTCCATGGAGAGTGGCAATAATTTTTTCCGCAGTTCTTTTTCCGATCCCAGACAATTGAGAAAGAAACGAAACATCTTTTTCCTCAATGGCCCGTGCGACTTCCCCCACAGGCCTGGTAAGCGCTTTCACCGCCTTCATGGGACCCACGGCAGCCACGGAAATAAACAATTGGAAAAACCCCTTGTCCCCTGGGGTATCAAATCCTATTAATACAGGTTTGGGCTGCCTTTCTGTCACATGGTAATAAATATACAAAGAGACCATCCCTTCATCAGAAGACTTAGACATCACCCGATCAAGGGTGACGGGATTCAGCAAAATTTCATACCCGATATGGCCTGCCAGCAATAAAATACCGTCTGCTTCATGCTGAATGATATGTCCTTCAAGATAACCAATCATAAAACCCTTCCGTACCTATAATAACCTGCCAAGGCTAGCCCCAAAGCATCTGAAGCATGGAACGGCCGAATGGGCTCTCCATGTTTCAACAAATTTCGGACAGATTTTTCCACCTGCAACTTATCCGCACTCCCGCTACCGGTAATTATTTTTTTAACTTCACGCACCGATATTTCTTCTACCCTGACACCCGCCCGAAAGGCAGCCACCGACAAAACACCAGATACTTTACCCAACATAATACCCGATCCAGGGTATTTATCAAGCGAGTAAATAGCCTCAATAACCACAAGATCAGGTTTTTGCTCACCGAGGAAATCTGCAATTTTTGTATAAATGATATTAAGTCTGGAAGGAGTAGATGCTGCTGAGTCGGTTGCAATACTGCCAAAGGAATAATTACTGATACCCCGAAGGTCACCTTGTACAACTCCGATACCTGTGCCGGCCAAACCAGGATCAATACCAACAATTTTAATCATAGCACCCATGCATCACAAGCACTGGGAAATCAATCCAGGCTTTTTATTTTTTTTTGGGCATACTTGGCTTCATTGGAATCAGGGTGCCGCTTGATGAGTTCCTTTAAAATCAGCCTTGCATTAGCCTTTTCACCCAGTTCAGCAAAGGAATATCCCTGTTTTAATCTGGCTGCCGCTGTCTTGTTTGAGTCTGGATAATCCTCAAGCACTCGCTGATATTCCAGAATCGCTTTTTCATACCATTTTTCTGCATAATAACTGTCCGCAATCCAAAATCTGGCATTATCTGCATTTTTTGAATCCGGATATTTATTAATAAAATTTTCAAACTGAATCCGTGCGTTTTCCTTATCCCCCTCATCAAATGTTTTTTTTGCAAGGGCATAGGCGTCTTGCTCAGAACCTATTTCAGCCTTGGGCTTGGTCACCCCATCTGTATCAGCCGGTTTAGCATCCCCTGGTTCGAATCCCATATATTTTTCAAGGTTAATAAGTTTTTCATAGTTCCGGGAAATGGCATTGTCCAACCGTTCCAGCCTTTTTTCCAGTTCATCCTGATACAATTTCCGATTCGTTCCAAAATCATGATTGATCTCTTCAATCAATCCATCCACTCGTTGGAATTGAACTTTTATCTGTTGAATTTCATCTTTAATTTCAGCGTACTGCTCCTGATTACCCTTTGTGGCGGTGTCTATTCTCAGTTGAAAAGATTCCAGTTCCTCCTGAACCTTTTTACCGGATATTTCTTCCTGAACAGAGGCCTGTCGATTGTTTTCCATCTCCATGGCAGCAATTCGGCTTTCCAACAATTGATATTGAGCCGGTGTTACACATCCTGAGAAAAGGATCATTCCCAGCATACACAAAAGAATTTTTTTCATTGTCAAACTCCAACCGATCTACAAGATTAAATGTCCGGATATCAACCAATTTTTAAATTAGCCTATACCCGGACACGATCATCTTCAACCCAACTATTTTATGACAAACTGTGCTCGCCTGTTCTTTCTATATGCTTCTTCGCTGGTTCCTGAATCAAGGGGTTTTTCTTCACCAAAACTGACCGTAGCCAGCCGGGAGGCCGGGATACCCAAGTTCAAAAGATAGGTTTTTGCAGCAATAGCCCTGCGCTCTCCAAGGGCTATATTGTATTCGGTTGTTCCTTTCTCATCACAATGACCTTCAATTGTGACCAGAACCCCTGAATTGGCCCTAAGCCATTCCGCTTTTTCTTTTAGCAGCATTTTGGCCATGGAGCTTAAAAGGGCACTGTCAAAATCAAAGTGGATATTCTGATTGACAAACCGATTTTTGGAGGCAATTATTTTTGCTTCCTTCAACGCCTGTTCTTTGACCATCTGATCCTGTAATTCCTGGGCTTTTATGCGTTCTTGTTCCGCAAGATCTTTTGCCTGTTCTTCAACCGTTACCTGGTCTTCTATGGTTGTCGGCTCGGACACAATCGTTTTTTTTGCACAGGAAACTGTCATAAAAAGAGTTGCCACGATCATTGCCGCCATAAGATTAACCCACATTTTTTTGTTCATCACGCCTCCTTTGTCACTAAATTTAAATTACATCATCAATTTCATACTTACATTATTAATTTTCAAAACTTGTCGGCCTGGACCAAGAGGGCTGGCTTTGTTTCCCCTTTAAGGTTAACAGGAGCCGTTGGTCCGCTCCCGTTGCACTCATAACAAAAAGTCTTGACACTCCGCCCTTCCGGTTGGATGTAAAGGCAATCAGGCTTCCATCCGGAGACCATGAAGGATCTTCATTGTCCCCTTGATTCATTGTCAACTGAACCGGCATTCCCGGGGCGGAATCAAGATTCAGAACAAATATATCAATTTTATTCTTCTCAATACCCACATACGCAATTTTTTTCCCATCGGGCGACCATGCCGGTGAGGTATTATAGCGACCCTTAAATGTGACCCGTTTCACATCACCAGCTTCCAAATCCTTTATGTAAACCTGAGGACTTCCCCCTCTATTGGATGTAAACGCAATTTTCCTCCCATCGGGTGAAAATTTGGGGGAAACGTTCACCCCCCAGCTCTTGGTTATCCTTTTAGTAACTTCTCCCTTCTTGGTCAACAAATATATTTCCTGATTTCCAGAAAAACTTAATGCAGCCGCAAGTTTCAGCTGCCCGGGCATCCAATCCGGAGAGAGATTTGATCCTTTATAATTAACAATGGCACCCCGTTTTTCTTTTAAATTTTGAATATAAATGTCAGGCTTTCCCTTGGCATAGGACACATAGGCTAACCACTGCCCGTCTGAAGAGAAGCTGGGGGAAAGGGATATGCTTTTATGATGGGTAATTTGTTTGGGATTATACCCATCAAATTCACATATAAAAATTTCCTTGTTCCCATTTACCGTTGAAACAAAGGAGATTTTACTATTGAAGATCCCCCAATTACCCGTTAGCACATGGGAAATCTCACTGCAAAACAGATGGATCATCCGCCTAATTTGGGAACTAGCACCCGTATAAATTTTCCCCACAAGAAGCTTAGAATTAAAGGTATCAAATAGCCGAAGCTTCAGGGTTACCTGGTTTTCTTTTTCCTCTATACCGCCGGTAATAAGAAGATCAGCACCAATGCCGGTCCAGTCCCGAAAATTGATCTGCCCCAATTGGATTCCCGTTTCCGCAGGATTCGAAAGGAATGCCGTAGAATTTAGCACCTTGAGATACCCTGTAAAAGCAAGGGCATCTTTTAGAATTTTCTTTGCTTTTTCTCCCCCATCAACCTCGGCACCATGACCGTTAAACGACCTAAATTGTGTTATGGCAATTGGGGTTTTGTTTAGAAACGGGTCACTGATATTTATGGAATCGAACTCTTTGGCCGACAAAGGAAATACAAAAAACAAAATGAGCATGATTGTCAAGCAACCAGGGAGTATTGCCCCCCCAAACTGTCGGTATCTGCCACACACGCTATAGTTCCTGGTCTGGTCCATTTTTATTTTAGTCCTTTTGGTGTAAAAACCACCACAATATCATAGGAATTCATTCCCTGGGGCAATTTGGGAAGCGGGTTAGCTCTTTTGATCGCCTTTTTGGCGGATTCATCAAGATATCGATTCCCGGATTTGGTCTCATAAGCAATGTCACGGATCTCACCATTTTTCAAAATCTTAATCATCACCATGACCTCAAGACGCTTATCCATTCTTGCCAGCCTATCATTGAACACCCAATTTTGTTCGATGGCAGATTGCAGGGCCAATTTGTACAAATCAAGGGGGGAATATCCCTGTTTTCCCAATCCCGTCCCATTACCTGTTCCAAAAGCTGCCCCCTGATTGGAGGCGTCTGTCTGGTTCGGCTTGGTCTTGTTTTCTTCCCCCTTGGCTTTGATGGCAGTCTGGAGCCTGTTTAATGCCTCTGAAATCTTTTTTTGGTTCTGCGCTTCTATCTTTGTTGCCAGTTGTTCCCTGGCTTTTTTTAATGTTTCTTCAGGATTAGTCTTGGGCTTCAACTTCTTCGGCGGCTTTTTAACAACGGTTTTCTTTTCCTTTTTTTCCTGGGCAGCCATGAGTGCTTTTAAATTTTTCGGCTTTGTCTTAAGACTGATATCAGGCTTTAAGCTGGCAATTGGCCTGGCAATCTTTTGAACCGATTCTGCCATTGGTTTTTTGACTGTATCCAAAGGAACCTTTACAGATTCGGAGGGGCTCACAGATTCTTGCAAAGACGGTTTGTTGAGTTCGGGCTGGGCATCTGGATTCCCCCCGCCGGCAGGACCGGGAACAAACGAAACCAGATCCACCCGGATCACACGGGGAACAGGCTTTGACAGATTAAAATCCGTCAGCAATAACATCCCCGCAAAGAATAATCCGTGCACAAACAAAGATCCAAAACAAACCAAAACAAAGGTTTTCCTGCTCTGACCCGCACCAGCAAAAAAACTGTTTTTGTTTCTTAATTGTGGTCGTTTAAGCATACCAACAACTCAGGAGCCCTCTTCATCTTCGGGAAGCGTAATCATTCCGAGGCTATCAATTCCCGCCTTTTTAATTTGTGAAATCACATTCACAACAAAGCCGTAGGAAACTTGCTTGTCTGCTTTAAGATAAACGCTCTTTTTATCGAGATTTTCCAAAACAGCATCCAGCTTCTGGGTCAAAAATGCCACACTAACTTCAAAATCATTGATATATACCTTTAAATCATTATCAATGGATATGATTAAATGCTCCTCATTTGACGGCAACGCTTCGGAAGTTGCCGTGGGCAAATTCACATCCACCCCCTGGACCATCAGTGGAGTAGTCACCATAAAGATTATCAGCAGCACCAGCATGACATCCACAAAGGGTGTTACATTAATCTCGGACATCAACTGATCATTACCTGATCCCAGTTGCATTATGCCTCCATCTGTTTTTGAATGTCTTTTTCAATGATATTTAAAAGATCTGAAGAAAAACTTTGAAGTTCTGAATCCAAAACCCGAATCCGGTCTGTAAAATAATTGTAGGCTATTACCGAAGGAATTGCCACAGCAAGACCGGCAGCCGTTGCAATCAGCGCCTCGGAGATTCCGGGGGCAACAACCGCAAGGCTGGCAGAACCACTTAATCCGATTCCCTGGAAGGTATTCATAATCCCCCACACCGTGCCAAAAAGCCCGATAAATGGTGCGGTATTTCCGGCAGTCGCCAAAAAAGGAACCAACTGGGACAGGCGCCTGACCTCCACCCCAATCGAACGGCGCAGGGTTCGTTTTACGCTGCCCATTGCCTGGAGATAGGAAGTTTCAGGCCCTAGAGTGCCTTTTCCCTCTTTTTTTTCAGACCGGGCCATCTCCATATAGGCGGTAATAAAAATTCTGGCCATTGGACTAGACCTTAATGCCTTGGCTTTTGTAAACGCATCGGCCAGTGTCCTGCATTGCCAGAAAATATCCGTAAAATCAGAGGATTCCTTGTAAGCATTTCTGATATATTTAAATTTGATAAACATGATTGACCAGGAGATAATCGAAAAGAACAAAAGCATGAGCATAACAAATTTCACAACAGGCCCAGCATCGTTCAACATGTACAACAACCCAAAAGATTCCGCCGCCATAAGTCCTCTCTTAAAAATTCATTATTACCACAGGCAGTAACATAGCAAATAAATTTTAATAAATCCATGACTATGAACCGCCAAACAAAAAAGCCCCTTTACGCTGTGGTAAAGGGGCTTTTTCTATTTAGCTATAAAATGAGAGAATGTAAATCTAACTTACATCATTCCGCCCATTCCGCCCATTCCGCCCATTCCGCCACCGGGCATTCCACCAGGCATTCCGCCACCGGCAGCACCCTCTTCAGGCATATCCGCGATCATGGCTTCCGTGGTCAGCATGATAGATGCGACACTGGCTGCATTCTGGAGTGCAAACCGAACCACTTTCTTGGGATCCATAACACCGGCTTCAATAAGGTCTTCATAGACATTTGTTCTGGCGTTGTATCCAAAGGAGCCTTTGCCTTCCATAACCTTATTAATAACAACAGCGCCTTCAACACCGGCATTGTCGGAAATTTTACGAAGGGGTTCTTCAATCGCTCTGGCAACCACCTGAACACCCAGTTTTTCTTCGCCAACCAGATCAAGGTCCCCAAGACCGGCAATACATCTTACCAAAGCCACACCACCGCCAGGAACAATCCCCTCTTCAACGGCTGCACGGGTTGCATTCAACGCATCTTCAACCCTGGCTTTCTTTTCTTTCATCTCGGTTTCAGTGGCAGCACCTACATTGATAACGGCTACACCGCCAACAAGTTTGGCAAGGCGCTCCTGAAGTTTTTCTTTATCATAATCAGAAGAAGTTTCTTCACTCTGGGCACGGATCATTTTAACCCGGCCTTCAAGGTCTTCTCTGGAACCTTCACCATCAACAATTGTTGTATTATCTTTGTCAATTGTAATGGATTTGGCCTGGCCAAGATCCTGAAGCGTCACGTTCTCAAGTTTAATTCCAATATCTTCGGAAACAACCTGGCCGCCGGTCAGGATGGCAATATCTTCCAGCATGGCTTTTCTTCTATCGCCAAAACCGGGGGCTTTTACAGCAGCAATATTCAGCGTACCGCGCAGCTTGTTGACAACCAGAGTGGCAAGGGCTTCACCTTCAACATCTTCTGCGATAATAACAAGAGGTTTGCCGCTTTTTGCAATCTCTTCAAGAACCGGAAGCAGATCTTTCATGGAAGAGATTTTTTTGTCACAAATCAGAACAAAGGGACTGTCAAAGGAAGCCACCATTTTTTCTGTATCTGTTGCAAAGTAAGGAGAAAGATAACCCCGGTCAAACTGCATGCCTTCGACAACGTCCAGAGTGGTGTCCATGGATTTTGCTTCTTCTACAGTGATAACACCCTCTTTACCAACCTTGTCCATGGCCTCGGCAATAATATTTCCGATGGTCTCGTCATTATTGGCGGAAATAGTACCCACCTGGGCAATATCATTCTGGTCTTTGGTGGGTTTCGCCATTTTTTCAAGCTGAGCCACTATGTTGCCAACTGCTTTGTCAATCCCTCTTTTGATACCCATGGGATTGTTACCGGCCACAACCAACTTCTGACCTTCTTCGTAAATTGCACGGGCAAGAACAGTCGCTGTGGTGGTACCGTCGCCGGCCATATCAGAAGTCTTGGAAGAGACCTCTTTTACCATCTGAGCGCCCATGTTTTCAAATTTATCTTCAAGATCAATTTCTTTGGCAACCGTCACACCATCTTTGGTGACATTGGGAGAGCCCCAGGATTTTTCAATAACAACGTTTCTGCCTTTTGGTCCGAGGGTAACAACTACTGCATCTGCAAGAGCCTGAACACCACGAAGCATTGCTTCACGGGCCTTGGCATCATATTTAATTTCTTTAGCCATTCTTAGTATTCTCCATCTATATTCTTAAAATTATTCTTAAAATTATTCAACAAACTATTCGGGAAATTATTCTTTAAATTATTCGACAACGCCCAGAACATCATCCTGACGCATGATCACATAATCAATACCATCGATTTTCACTTCGGTTCCGCCATATTTGCTGAAAAGGACACGGTCTCCGACTTTTACGTCCATGGGAAGAAGTTTTCCGTCTTCACCCATACGCCCATTTCCTGTTGCTACAATTTTACCTTCGGCCGGTTTTTCCTTTGCTGTGTCCGGGATAAAAAGTCCACCTTTGGTTTTTTCATCCTCTGCAACGCGCTCAACCAAAATTCTGTCACTTAACGGTCTTAAACTCATGATACATTTCTCCTTAGGTTACGTATTGTTTGCTCTATAAATTGTAGTGGTTAAATACCAACTTCTATTTAGCAGAATCGCTTGATTTTTCAGAAGTTGGTTTAGTTGACTTAGTCGTTGATTTTTCCTTGGTCGTTGCTTTTCCTTTGGTTTCAGCTCCGGCCTTCTTTCCGCCATAGTCAGTTACATACCACCCGGATCCTTTTAGATGAAAACTACTCTGGGAAATAATCTTTTTCAACTTCCCCTGACACTGAGAACAACTCTCAAGAGGTGGTTCTGAAATTTTCTGGAATGCTTCTTCGACTTGCCCGCAGGCGCTACATTGATACTCATAAACCGGCATTTTCTAATCTTCTCCAATTTTCTTTGTTGCCACTTGAAAAATCAAAAATAAAATAATTAGTCTTTCATCCTTGTCAAGACAGGTCATCCAATATTTTTACCTGATTTTTTCCCACCCGGACCCTCACACCATTTTCCATAAAAACCGAACACTGCACCAAGTCCCAAAACAGAGACCTTGTTTAATATTAAATGGGTCAAACAATGAACCCTTTTTTCCTCCGCCAGGGTAAGATCCGCCTCCCCAATATTTTCGTATCGATGCTCAAACCTTATAAACCGTGCAACATGCACCAATTCATGGGTGAGAATGTATAAAAGGAAAGGATCCAGCAATAGGTGCTTATTTTTTTTCACCACAGAAAGAATGGCCGAATCCTGTAGACAAACCTTGTATAAGCTAAAAGAGGTGGATCCCAGTGGAATGTCTTTTTTCCTAGCCTCATATTTTACAACCTGGGCGAATGGCCCGCAAACCCGCTCGTGGAGAGCAAGATCCTTTGCAGTTTTAATATCATACCGATTTTTCAACCAATGGCCTGCAGAGAGTTTAAAGAAATTATTCACCAACTCTTCTGCCATCAAAACAGCTGAATCCACCCTTTCGAGTGCTTGTCTATCAAAGAATCTATATTTTTGCATGGGACAGCCTGCTAAATAATAAAGAATTGGACATCTTCCGGGATACTATGCTATAGTTACTGTTCAGCAATTGTGAACAATATTATATCAATGATCTTAAAGGAGGTGATTTTTTTGGGCAGTGTTATTAAAAAGAGAAGGAAAAAAATGCGAAAGCATAAACACAGAAAACTCCTTGCTAAAACCAGACACCAGAGAAAGAAAAAATAGCCAAAAAGTCTATTTACAATTTTGGGAGAGTATTGAGTTGCTATTTTACCAGCTCAATACTCAACCCCATTAAATTACCACAAACCGTCTAGTCATCAACACCTTTCATATATTTCATCAAATCAGAATCTGTAGAGAGAATCAAAGAACTGTCCCTTGAAAGACTCTTTTTGTATACTTCCATTGTTTTCTGGAAAGCATAAAAGTCTGGATCCACCCCATATGCAGATGCATATATCTGGGTGGCCTTTGCATCGGCCTCACCTTTGGTCTCCTGAGCAGTTCTATAGGCTTCTGATTTTATTTTCTGGAGTTCTTTTTCCTTTTCACCCCTTATATTACTAGCCTCTCCCTTTCCTTCTGCGCGAAACTTTTCAGCGATCTGATTTCTTTCTGCAATCATACGATCATAGACAGAACGCCGAACACTGTCGATATAATTCACCCTCTTTATTTTCATATCCACCAATTCAATACCAAATTCATCCAGCTTTTTACGGGACTGCGCCACAATCCTGCGGGTAATTTCATCGCGCCCGAGATCAACCGTGTACCGAACCTGCCTGTTTTTATTTTCATCACTGTTGGCAATATCAAAGGTGTCCATGGGCCGGTCTGTATTCCGAACCGTTTCAACCAGGGGATATGAAGTAATCAGGTTCCGCATGGCCGGATCAATAATATCATCCAGACGCTTTAAAGCAGAAAACTCATCCTTTACCGTCTGAAAATAAAGAATGGGGTCTGAAATTTTCCAGCGAGCAAAGGTATCCACCCATATATAGGTTTTATCCTTTGTGGGTACCTGGCCTGGATCACCGTCCCATTCAAGAAGATTTTTCGGAAAATAGTTAGCAGTCTGAATAAAGGGGGTCTTAAATTTTAAGCCAGGTGTTTTGACAGGCTCCCCCACTATTCTCCCGAACTGGGTGATTACTACCTGTTCGGTCTCATCCACCATATATGCCGAACTAAAGACCAGCACCAGTGCAAGTGAGACAATCGTTAAAATTGATATTTTTATTATATTATTATTCATATCTATTCACCTTTCCCAAGGAGTTTCGGGGAAATCAGCGGCGACCCGTTGGCCCCCATATTTAAAAACGGCAACAGGTTTTTCTGATCAGAATCAATGATATACTTTTGTCCAAGATTTGGGATGACTTCCAGCATGGCCTCAAGATACATCCGTTTTTTGGTTACCTCTTTGGCCTGGGCATAGGCGTCATAAATCGCTTTAAACTTGGTAGCATCACCCTGGGCACGGTTAACACGATCAATGGCATACCCTTCTGCATCCAGAATCAACCGTTTGGCCTCACCCCTTGCAAGGGGAACCGCCTTGTTATATTCTTCCCGGGCCTTGTATATGGTCTGTTCTTTTTCCTGGATAGCCTGGTTTACCTCATTAAAGGAGGCCTGAACCGGTTCCGGTACATTTGTCTTTTTCATCTCAATGTTGACGATTGAGATTCCCGTCTCGGAATTATCCATCTCTTTTTGGAGCATTACCTTGGCAGCCAGGGCAATCTCTTCACGACTGGAGATTACTTCGTTAATGCTTCTGTCGCCGACAACGGTTCTCATGGTTGACTCTGACATATGACGAAGCAGGGATTTGACATTTTTCACATTAAAAAGAAAGGCCCTGGGATCTGACCGCCTGTATTGGACGATCCAGGGAATCACAGCCACATTTAAGTCCCCTGTCAGCATCAAAGAAGATTCCTGCCGCGGAGTTGCTGCAGACGTCCGGTATTTATTACTGTTGGTGGTATTAAAACCAAACTCTTCTGTTTCTGGGGTTTTAACATTCACCTTGGTCACCTTCTCGATACCCGAGGGAAGCTTAAAGTTCAACCCGGGCTGGGCAAGCCGATTGTATTTGCCAAACCTCTGGATCACCCCCACCTCATTTCTATCCACCGTGAAAAAGGTAGAAGACCCCATATATAAAGCCAAAAGGACAAAACCAACCAAAAAAACACCGGGGAAGCGAAATCCTTTAAATTTATTCAAAAGTTCATCCACCTGGGGCGGCCTGGGCATACCCGGACCACCTCCACCCTGTTTTTTCTCATACTTTTGCTGATTATCCCTCAGTTTTTCCCAATCCCAATTCATAAATAAATCCCTGTAAACGATTCCTGAAAATGATTATTGATAAACGTTCTCATAATTTGCCCATTCTACTGAACTATTTTGGAGAAAAATATGACCATATTTATAATTATCAACCCCAAAAGGCAATATTTATTTGATCAATACAATGACCCCATCTTAAGTTCAGGATAGCAATCTTTAATAATATTTATGGTATATTCCAGAAGCCAAGTATGGTAAATAGGCTAGATTATCCTAGGATAAAAACCACTCAACAGACAATAAACCATTGAATAAATGACTAAAAAAAACAATGACTAAAAAAAGCAAAGACGGCAAATTAATTCATATCAGTGATATTTTAAGCTCAGCCCTTGGAAGATACAGACCAGCCAGGGATACTGAGATGACACGGATCTGGGATATCTGGGATACAGCAGTGGGCAGGCCAATTGCCATGAATGCCAAGCCAGATGCCTTCAAGGACGGCCATCTTACGGTCAATGTCTCAAGTTCTGCCTGGATTCACCAGCTTAAATTTCTCGAAAAAGAGATGATCACAACCCTAAACAAACGAATAGGCGGTAGCCTTGTCAAACAGATCCGGTTTAAAATTGGCAAAATCCACAGTTGACACGCTTTTTAAAAACCAGATAAAAATTTCCCAACCCGAAGATGGGTACCGCTATTCAATGGACCCTGTTATCCTTGCCGCCCAGGTTATCCCCTTCCCGAACTGTAACATTATCGATATTGGATGCGGATGCGGTATTATCCCTCTTATTCTGGGGTATCGATTTAAAAATGCCTGCATCACAGGGATTGAGATCCAGTCCCAGCTGGCTCATTTTGCAATGGAAAACATAGCCGCAAACAAAATGTCTGACCGAATCAAAATTTTGAATCAGGATATCCAAGCCACCACCCCTCTTGATACCAATGGGTTTGCCGATATTATCGTATCCAACCCTCCCTATAAAAAAAAGAATACAGGACGGTTGAATCCGAATATCCAGAAAGCAATCGCCAGACATGAAATCAAGCTGGATCTGTCCCAATTTTTTTCAAGCGCCCACAGGCTCTTAAAACCCCGGGGACAAATCCTTTTTATCTTTCCTGCGGATCGATTCCCAGAGATTATCCCGGCAATGGCTCCCCTTGATTTTCAACTGGACTGGATTCGCTTTATCCATACTAAAAAAAAAAATAGCGCCAAACTTATGATGGTCTCGGGGCTTAAAGAAGGTCACGGACGCGGCATTGTCCGGCCACCCTTGTTTATATACGACACAGATAATAATCCAACAAATGAATATGCCGCCATGTTTAAGCCTTGACACAGAGGGAAAAAGAGTCTATTTTGCCTTGGATTAATTGATTGTGGAGAGGTGACCGAGTGGCTGAAGGTGCACGCCTGGAAAGCGTGTGTATCTTAACGGGTACCGGGGGTTCGAATCCCCCCCTCTCCGCCAGCAAAAAAGAGGAAGCTACTGTAAGTACAGTGGCTTTTTTTTATTGAAAAGCCTAAAATTTGTAACCCACCATTTGCCATACAACCGTGTGCAGATGAAGAATGAGAAAAATCGACTTCCACTCCTACCTCATAAAAGAATTCTGCACTGTTTATTTCAGAACAAAAGTTCCTAAGAATTTCCAACCAACCATTGCCAGAAACCATTACCAAAAAAGAGGTGAAATATTCCCCCACCTGGGCAAGCAAGCATGGGGAATGAACTTTTACCTGGGGCTTGATTTTTATGGGTGAATCAAGGTATAAAGTTTTCTGTGGGAGGGGACCGAGAGGAATTGATATACACTTTGGAATAAACAGTTTGTGAATGGATTTAATAACTTAGAGTAATTACAGTGGCCTATATGAGGGTTACAATTCGATAAGGTCGAATTTCCCCCTCTCCGCCACACAGCAATTAGCGGACATTCATGTCATATAAAGTATTAGCATTAAAATACCGGTCCCAAACATTTTTAGAAGTTGTTGGTCAGTCCCATGTAACCCGCACCCTTGAAAATGCAATCACTGCTGACCGGCTCGCCCATGCCATTTTGCTTACAGGCCCAAGGGGGACCGGAAAAACCACCATTGCAAGAATTCTGGCCAAGGCCATGAACTGTCGCACCGGCCCCACCCCAACCCCCTGTAATACCTGCAAAACCTGCAAGGACATTATTGAAGGACATTGTTCAGATGTTTTTGAGATTGATGGTGCCTCTAATAATAGTGTTGACCAGATCAGGGATCTTCGGGAAAATGTCACCTATATGCCGGCAACATCTCCCTATAAAATATATATTATTGATGAAGTTCATATGTTGTCCACGGCAGCATTTAATGCATTGCTGAAAACCCTGGAAGAACCTCCTGACCATGTGTTATTCATATTTGCCACAACTGAAGTACATAAAATACCTGCCACTATTTTATCCCGGTGCCAGCGCCATGATCTTGGCAGGATTCACCTTGAAGATATTTCAGCCCATCTTGAAATGCTTTGCGCCAAGGAAGGTTTCACAATTGGAAAGGAAAGTCTGGACCTGATATCCCTGGAAGCGGACGGATCCATCAGGGATTCCTTGAGCCTTCTTGACAGAATATTGTCTGCCTGCCCGGACAAAAATATTGACCACAACAAGGTGGTAGATAACCTTGGGGTAATGGATCG
Organism: Desulfobacteraceae bacterium; assembly: GCA_016744295.1. Taxonomy (GTDB): domain Bacteria; phylum Desulfobacterota; class Desulfobacteria; order Desulfobacterales; family Desulfobacteraceae; genus NBML01. The sequence continues at coordinate 68,066 of JADGEQ010000033.1, forward strand.
AACACTCATGCATGATGTTTCAGCGGCGGTGTTTCAAAAAGATGGGGCAGCTCTAATCCGCATTGTTGAAAGCGTAAATGATTCCGGCCTTGATTTGAAAAGGTTTTTCTCCAATATCATTCTTCATTTTCGGAATTTAAATGTCATCAAACTTTGCGGCCAGAACAACTCGGCCGTAAATATGACCGATGCCGAAAAACAGACCTTATTCCAGACAGTAGGTAAATTGCCCCCCAGCTATCTTGGATTGCTTTTGCAACTGCTATTAAATGAAGAATCCCTGGTAAAATTTTCTTCCCATACAAAGACAGCAGTGGAAATGGTTCTGCTCAAACTGATTCAGGTCAGTCCGGGGGCCCAATTGGACCCAATCATTGAAAAACTGGATCTTCTGGCAAGGCAAATAAATTCAAAACTTGCGGACCATCCCTTATCAGACCCGGGAGAAAACAGACAAGCACCCTTGCCGTTGATAAATCCGTCCCTTGCACAAGCCACCCCAAAAAATGAATTGCCGTCAACCATACCTCCAAGACCAATGGAGACGCAAACCCCAAAGATAGAGACCCGTTCTAATTTACAGCAGAATCCTATTCTGGAGCCTCCTTTTCACAGAGAAGAGCGTCATACAGGCTGTGCTCCTACCCAAATTTCGGCAAAGGAAACAATTCCAAAAACCTGGTCCAGCTTTCTGGAAGAAATTGAAAAAAAACTACCGTTTATGTTTGCCCTGCTTTCAAAGGGTCAGGTGGATGAGTCAAACCCTGACATTGTCCAGGTAAGTTTGTTCAAGTGCTCTGCCTTTGACAAATCCCGACTCAAAACAAAAAAAGAAGAATTACATTCCCTTTGTAAAAGATTTTTGGGAAAAAACCTTGAAATCACCATTCAATCAGAGAACAACGCCATTGGCAAACCCGACAAACAAAAAGCCGACATGCAGGTGGCGGCACGTAATCACCCGCTGGTTATTGATGCCCAACGCATCTTTGATGGCGAAATTATCAACTATTAATAATTAAAAAGAAACCTATTCAAACAGGAGTTTGCAAATATGAAAAATATGAACAACATGATGAAACAGGCCCAGAAGCTTCAAAAAAAAATGTTAAAAACCCAGGAAGAACTGGCAACAAAAACAGTTGAAGCCTCTGCCGGCGGCGGCATGGTAAAAGTGATTGCCAATGGCGGTCAAAAGATAGAATCCATTGTACTTGAAAAAGAGGTGGTTGACCCGGAAGATATTGAGATGTTGCAGGACCTTGTCATGGCTGCTGTCAATGATGCGTTAAAAAAATCCCAGGAAATGGTTTCCTCTGAAATGGGTAAGCTTACCGGCGGACTCAACATTCCAGGCCTTTAAACATCCGTGAATCATTATCCAGATGCAATTATAAAGCTGATCCATTCCCTGGCTACCCTCCCGGGTATTGGGAAAAAAACAGCCGAACGGCTGGCGCTCCATATTCTGCATGCGCCGGATCATGAAGCTGCCACCATTGCAGGCGATATTATTGAACTTAAAAGCAGTGTCAGGCTCTGTTCATCCTGTTTTGCCCTGAGTGACAAACCCGAGTGCCGAATCTGCTCAGATCCGGCACGGGATACCTCCCTGATTTGTGTGGTTGAAAACCCAAAAGACATGGCAGCCATTGAAAAGGCAAATATTTTCTCAGGCAGGTATCATATCCTGGGGGGGGCTCTGTCTCCCATTGATGGTATTGGCCCCAAGGACATCCGGTTGACCGAATTATTCAACCGGGCCGACCCAAAATCGGTTTCGGAAATCATCCTGGCAACAAAAACAGATGTCGAAGGCGAGGCAACCGCTGCCTATATCCTGGACCGACTTAAATCAAGGGGCATCACCATCACACGGATTGCATCCGGAATTCCCATGGGGGGAGATCTTCAATATGTCGACCCCTTAACAATGCAAAAGGCAATGGAAAAACGATATGGATTCTAAATACAAAACTCCTGCGGATATATTTAAATGCCAACTCTGCGGGGACTGCTGCAATGGATTTGGCGGCACCTATGTGACAGACCGAGACATTCTCAAAATCGCCTCTTTTATCAATGCCGACCCAACAACCTTTGTTGCAAAATATTGCGATCAGTCCGGATCCAGACACGTATTAACCCTTGGGACCAATGGGTCCTGTATTTTTTTTGATACAGAAAAGCAATGCACGATTCACCCTGTCAAACCCTATATGTGCAAGGCATGGCCCTATATTAAAACCATCATAAAAAATCCTGAAAACTGGAATATAATGGCAAGTGCCTGTCCGGGCATAAAAAAAGATATCCCTTATAAGGATCTTAAACAAATTGTTGCCCTTGAATCCCAAAAGCTGGATAACTTAGAAAACTTATAAAAATTGGAGAGATTGGAGAACATATGAATTCTGAATTGGGTGAAATTGTCTCCTTACTGCTCAAAGAAGGGTTGCTTACGAACGAACAAGCCCTTTATGCAAAGCGGGTACAATCAAAACTGGGGGATAGAAAAACCCTCATCGACACCCTAAAAGATCTTAAATATGTTGATGAAAACCAGGTTAAGGAGGTGCTGCGTGACAATCACCTTTCCCTGCGCATCGGAGATCTTCTGGTTGAATGCGGATATCTGAGCCGGGAAAAGCTCAATGCTGCACTTAATATTCAGAAGGGTCAGCCGGATAAACGACTGGGACAAATCATCGTCGAGAAGCAGTATTTAAGTGAAAATGCCTTTATTGATGCTCTTTCTGTCCAGCTTGGATTCCGATTCATTGACCTGTCCATTGAAGATGTGGATGAAACCACCTTTAAACACATTCCCATCAAGTGGTGCATGTCCAACCATTTTCTGCCCGTAAGAAAGGTAAAGGACAAAACATTGATCGCCTTTGCCGATCCCTTCAGCAAAACAGATATCCAGGGAGCCGAAAAATTATTTGGTAAAAATTTTACCATTGGTATTGCCGCTCCCTACATGATAGAAAAAAAACTTGAAAAGCTAGGGTCCGGCATTATCGGGCCTAGGGCAGTGGTGGATGAAAACACCGCCATTGGCATAGTGGACTCCATCATTGGCAATGCCATCGACCAGGGAGCCTCTGATATCCATATTGAACCCTTTGAAGAACACCTCCAGATACGGTATCGGATAGACGGTATTCTCGTGCCCTACAAAAGGTTTCCCAGCAATGCAGCAACAATGGTTTCAGCCCGTATAAAAGTGTTGAGCCGCGCCAATATTGCTGAAAAAAGGCGGCACCAGGACGGCCGTATGGCCTTTGAGTACAAGGGCAATTCCCTGGATTTGCGCGTCTCAATTTTTGTGACTATATTTGGTGAAAAAATTGTATTGCGAATTTTAAACCGAATCGATCAAATCCTTAAATTCGAGCAGATGGGTATGCAGCCCAAAATGCTGGACAGATTTAGAAAAGATGTTTTAAATGTTCCCAGCGGGGTAATGATTATCACAGGGCCCACAGGATCGGGCAAGACAACCACCCTGTATTCCTGCGTGTCGGAAATCCGCAGTCCCCAGACCAGTATTATTACCGCCGAAGACCCGGTGGAATATGTGGTGGAAGGGATCTCCCAGTGTTCCATTGATCCTAATATCAATCTGACCTTTGAGGAAACCCTGCGCCACATCGTTCGCCAGGACCCGGATGTAATCGTTATCGGAGAAATCAGAGACAATTATTCGGCCAACGTTGCTGTCCATGCCGCCCTTACCGGCCATAAGGTACTTACCTCCTTTCACACCGAAGACAGTATCAGCGGACTAATACGGCTGATGAACATGGATGTTGAGGCATTTTTAATCTCTTCCACTGTTGTCTGTGTCCTGGCCCAAAGATTGTTAAGAAAGGTCTGTGACCATTGCGCAGATACCTATACCCCCTCTTCAGCAGATCTGAAACTTCTGGGCTATGGTCCCGATGAGTTGAAAAAATACAGCCTATTAAAAGGAAAAGGATGCCCGGTATGCAACCACACCGGATACAAAGGCAGGATTGCTGTCTTTGAGTTACTGATTCTGGATGAATTTGTCAAAGAAGCTATTTTGGATTGCAGATCCAGTTACGAACTCAGAAAAATCAGCATGGAAACCGCTGGACTTGTCACATTGATGGAAGATGCCCTGTCCAAGGTTTCGTTAGGGATCACCACCCTGGAAGAAACCTTCAGATGTATTCCGAGACTATTAAATCCACGCCCCATGCATGAAATCAACAGATTGCTAGGAGTCTCCTAATGTCGCCGCAACCCAGCATCATTGATATTATAAAACAACAAATTAAAAAAGAAGAATCCCTGCCCGTACTCAGCCCAAAGGCGTTGACAATACAAAAAGAAGCCACAAAGCAAGACCCGGATTTCGAGGTGCTATCCCGATTAGTCCGCATGGATCCCACCCTGACCAGCCAGGTACTCAAAACAGCAAATTCACCTTTTTACAGGGGATTGGGAAATGTGGATACCATTAAAGATGCTGTGGTCCGGCTGGGCCAGAATGAAATGGTCAATATTGTCATGAAGGTGCTGCACCAGCAGAATTTCAGGTCATCTCATCCATTGATACGGCCCTACCAGATCCGCCTGTGGAATCATTCGGTTTCCTGCGCCATTGGATCTTTGTGGGCGGTCAAATATCTGTCAATGGAAGAATTAATCCCCAGGGCGTTCATTGCGGGGCTATTGCATGACATGGGCAAATTATATCTTTTAACGGCCATCGAAAAAATTTTCCACTCCAAAACAGCCGAATTCAAACCGCCCCCACAACTCATCGACAAAATACTGGACAACCTCCACTCGGCAATGGGATATAATCTGCTTACCAAATGGCATCTGCCTGAACAATACCGGATTATTGCCCGGGACCACCACATCGAGGAATACGATCATTCAGATATGCTGCTGCTGGTTGTCAGACTTGTGAATGCCGTATGCATAAAAATAGAAACCAATAATGGCCCGACAGATCTTGCCGGGATTGTCAGTTCAAAGGAAGCGGATATCCTGGGGATGTCGGAAATCGGAGTGGCTGAACTTGAAATTGCCCTGGAGGATGCCAGAAGCAAAGGCGACCTATAAGTTTAGAGATTCAGTTCCTGGTGGCGGGGCGTTCCATGTCAGCAAACTGACGTGCAATACTATCCCGTTCATATACAATTTCAACCCGCCGGTTCCTTGCCCTTCCCCGGGCAGTATCATTGGTTGCAACGGGGTGGTAATGGGCATACCCTTCTGCTGATATATACTGGGGAGAAACCCCGTTTTTCACCAATAATCGTACCACTGTGGATGCCCTGGCACTGGACAATTCCCAATTCGAGGGAAAAATATTCGAAGAGATGGGTTCGCTGTCCGTATGTCCTTTTATCTTAACCTGGTAGGCAAGTTTTGACAGAACAGATGCCACCTTTTCAAGGATATCCAGCCCCTTTCCTGACAGCTGGGTACCCCCCTGGGCAAACAAAAGCAAATCCGACATGGTGATGACCACCCCGTCTTCGGTCTTGGTGACACTCACCTCCCCCCCAAGCTTATTAAACAACACCAATTCCCTGATTTCCGAGACGATCTCTTCCATCTCTTTTTCAATCATTCCGCCCAACTCGTCTATCTGCTGGTTTTCAGAAGGTTCTTCCGAAGGGACCGCATGCATTGTCAACCCTTCCCTGGTGCCGGACTCAGGCACTGCCTGGGATCCCAAAGCACTTCGCAGAGACTGCACCAGCTCCTTGTAGGTCTCCTGCTGGGTGGTGCTCATGGCAAAGAGCAAAACAAAAAAACACATCAAAAGGGTTACAAGATCGGCAAAGGTGGCCATCCATGCAGGCGCACCCTCTACCACCTTTTTTTCCTCCTCGGCGGGAGGGGACAAGGCTATCTCAGCTTCTGCTTCTGTTTCATCAGCCATGGTCTATATCTCTTTTTTTATAGTCCATTATTTTTTTTCTTCTTCCTTACCACCTGCCATATAAACCTTGAGCTTGTCTTCCATGAGCTTGGGGTGTTCACCCTCCCTGATGGAGAGAATCCCTTCAAAAATAATATTCATATTGGTAATCTCTTCTTCATTTCTTCCCATGAGTTTATCACTCATGGGAATAAAAAACAGATTGGCAAGAACAGCTCCGTAAAAGGTGGTGATCATGGCCACTGCCATCTTGGGACCAATGGAAGAGGGGTCGTCAAGATTGGCGAGCATCTGGACAAGGCCGATCAAGGTTCCGATCATCCCAAAGGCAGGGGCATAGGTCCCCATGCTGGAAAAGATATTGGCTCCAGTATCCAGGCCTTTTTTGGTCAGGGACATCTTTTTTTGCATAATGGCTGCAATATCACCTGTTTTAACCCCATCCACCGTCATTTGAAGTGCCTGGGCAAGATAGGGATCAGGGGTACTTTGGATATCCCCTTCTATGGACAGCAGCCCCCCTTTTCTGGCCTTATTGGATATTTCAACCAAATTGGCAATGATATCTTCGGGCTTTTCAATCTTAAACATAAAAATCTTTATGCCGGTTTTAAACATACTTAAAAAATCAGACAAAGGATAGCCAACCATGGTAGCGGCAACGGTCCCCCCCATAACGATGAGAATAGACGGGATATTGACAAACATCATGATACTGCCGCCCAAAAGTATGGTCCCCAGCACAAAACCCATCCCTGAGACAACACCAATAATCGAAGCAATGTCCATTTTCTAAGCCTTTATGTAAACAGTTTCATCAACAGGGTATTCCCTGTGATATTGTATAATCTTCTCAATTGATTCCCGGTTCAGCCGTGTGTCCACAGAAAAAAGCTTGGTCCCGGAAACGGTGAACAAAGCGGTTCCCAGCCTCATCCCTGGTTCAAGCTGTTCAACACCAACCCCCCTTACCCGGTATTCGTCTGATCCCATGTGAAGCACGGCATATTGCTCCAACCGCCCCACAATAGCCGGGTCAAGCCGGGAACCTGAGATATTTTCCAAAGAAGCCAATAAATCTTCCAGGCAATTAACCTCCGATCTGTCTTTCAACCGGTCAAACTCATCAGCCCCGGCAAGTATCCGGGAAGCCAGGGGAATAACCCTTTTTTTCAATCCATCGGGGCAGCCGGTTCCATCGGAATTTTCATTTAAAAACCGGATCATCTCGGAACAGTCTTCAAACCCTTTGCATTCATTTAAAAGATCGGCTCCTTTTACCGGATATTGAATCCACATATTATTTTCATAACTTGTGAACTCTTTTCTTTCTTTTTCCAATGCCGGAGGCATGAAAAGAAGCCCGACTTCATGCAACATAGCAGCTTTTCGAAGATCCTCCAACTTTTTTTCATCAAAATCAAATTGTTTTGCAACAAAACAGGCGATATGGGCGACCCTTTCGGCATGCCCCCTGTTTGCCTCGATCCGACTTTTGATCAGAGTTGACAAAATTTTCTCAAACCCCTTCACATTCTGACCCAACCCTTCTTTCATCAGCAATAAGGATTTTTTCAATTGACTGCGTTCCCGGGTCATGTGATGAATCTGCTTTAATGCATTGTTCAGACTGGTTTTTTCCTGAATCAACTCTTTTTTAACAAGGGTCAATTCCCGTTTAAATTTATCCAGGTAGTGAAAGGATTTTTCAAGTCTCTTTTCCTGGACAATCTGTTGTTGCGCAAGATTGTTCTTTTCAAGGTAAACACGAGATCTTGCGCATACTTTTTGTGCAGACAACGGGTGAACAATAAATTCATCAAACCCGTAGCCATATAGTTCCATTCTTATTTCAAATTCCGGATATCTGTCAACCCCCAGGAAAAAGGCCGGCTTGACCCCAAAGGCAATCGTATCAAAACAGTTTATCATTTTTTTAAAAGCGACCAAACCCGATTGGTCAATGGGCAGGGAAACATCAATTAAAATAATGTCCAAACGCATTGCCCCCGCAATTTGGATGCCCTGTTTTTCATCGGAACAAAAACGGGATATAAATCCATTGGCCCTGGAAAATAGGGTTCTGTGGGCTTCATTTTTTTCATCGCCCACATAAAGCAGTGATATGAGATCTTTGTTCATTTTCTGTCTATTTTCCATGCCTATTAATCTGATTAATCATTCTGAATAGTCATTGGTCCACCACTCATCCCATTGGGTTTCCATTATGCTTTGGGCCATCTGCACCCCCTCTTTGGTTTTGATACGCCCGATGACAAGGGGCAGCCATTTTTCAGGCGATGTCGACCCTGTATCTTCAAGCTTTTTCAATTCAAGTACAAAGGAAAGCTGATCCGCGTCATTGGCAAGCTTTGCCTCCTTGGTTTCTCCCAGATTAAATTCCTCAATAAGCAATTTGATATCCTTACCAAAAGGAAGGGGCTTAATCAAATGCGAAATCGCTTTGGCTTCATTCACACAGGCATATTTTTTTTGTACATAGTTAAGATCACCGGTGCGGGCTTCCGGGATATCATGCAGCAAGGCCATGGCCATCAGTTTTGACCCGTCAATGCTTGTATCCAATTTTGACATCACAAAACAGATAAATGCCATGGTGAAACTATGTTCTGCAATACTTTCCCGACCCGATCCCAAAAAGGCATAACCGGACCGAACAATATCCTTTAGCATTCTCATCTCAAAAAGTAGGTTGGCAATATGCTTCATTTTTTGTATCCAATTTCAAGGTATTAACGTAACAATTCTTGACTTTTTATAGAACAGGCGTTTAAATAAAGTCAAGATAATCAAAGGGACCAATGCAGATCAAGGGAGATACCATGTATAAAATGAAATGGATAGCAAATATCACGGGCATCACACTATTTTTAACCCTTAGTTTTTTTTCCATGACCTGGGCCCAGGAATCCGGTGATTTAAAAGATGAGATGACTTCAGGTTTTTACTATACCATACAGAAAGGGGATACCCTCTGGGACCTGTCCCAAAAATTTTATAGCTCCCAATGGGATTGGCCCGGACTCTGGGAAATGAACAAGGAAATCAAAAACCCCCACTGGATCTACCCCGGGAAAAAAATCCGAATTTTCTTAAAAGCAGACGCCGCCAAAGCCGCCGGGGTACAAGCACCACCAGAACCCATAAAGAAACAGGCACCTCCAATTTCGCCTTCCTTTACCTACCCAGAAATGAGCCATATAGGATTTATCAAAAAAAAAGTTGTACCCTCCCTTGGGCGCATCATCCGGGAAAAAGACGGCAACCTGATGATATCAGCCAATGATATTATTTTTATCAACCCCACAGGAGCCGGCAGCCTGATGCCCGGGAAAAGTTACCAGATCTTTGACACACAAAAAATAAAAGAACGACTAAATGGTCAGCAGTTTACCGGTATCAAGCATCTGATCAAAGCAGAAATTAAAATTCTTGAGCACAATGGAGACTATGCAACGGCCATTATCACCAATTCCTATCGGGATGCCAGTGTGGATGACAGAATCATGGCCTATTATAAACGAGAGACCGTGCTCTCTGTCCAGGAAAATCCGGATCCCATTGATGCTGCAATTATTTGTTCAGAAGATAATACCGTCCTAATCAATGATTTCAGAATCGCCTTTATCAACAGGGGCAAACAGGACAATGTCCGGCCCGGCCACATCTATTCGGTGATGCAGGATAATGAATCCTCCTTTGGCACCTCCCATTCCATCTGGCCTGGAAAAGCCAAAAACAACATTTCTCTGGCTCCTTTGACTTCAGGGAAACTGATTGTGCTGCACACAGAAAAAAATTCTTCCACGATAATGATTCTGTCTTCCAAGAGGGATATTTATCCAGGGGATATGGTCAACTGATCCCAGGTAACCCGCAGAATTTCCTGGTAGGTGGTCTGGCCTTCCAGCATTTTTTTAATCCCATTCTGGCGCAGCAGGGTTAATCCTTCTTCAACGGCTTTGGCCCTGAGATCATCCAGACTGGCTTCGTTGGAGGTCATGCCCTTGAGGGATTCTGAATAGGGAAGAATTTCATAAATTCCGGTTCGACCTTTATAACCGGTATTCCGGCATTTCACACATCCCTTCCCATGGGAGAGCAAAATAGGCCCCTTCTGGTCAACAATGATCCCCAGATCTGCCAATTCCCGGGCATCCATTTCAAAGGTCTGGGCACAATCCGGACAGATTTTTCTGACCAGGCGCTGGGCAACAATTCCGTTCAACGAAGAATGGACAAGATAGGGGGGAATTCCAAGATCCAGCAACCGGAAAACCGTTGAAACTGCGTCATTTGTGTGGAGGGTGGACAAAACCAGGTGGCCTGTCAAGGCGGCCTGAACCGCTGCCTGGGCAGTTTCAAGATCCCTGATCTCCCCCACCATGATGATATCCGGATCCTGGCGGAGAATATTTCGCAAAACAGAATCAAAGGTGACATTAATGGCCGTCTGAACAGCAATCTGATTAAACTCTTCATGGATCATTTCGATGGGGTCTTCAATGGTGGTGATATTCACCTCTGGGGAAGAAAGCATGCGAAGACTGGAATAAAGGGTGGTTGATTTTCCCGAACCCGTCGGCCCTGTCACCAGAACAATGCCAAAGGGCATGCCAATCAGCCGTTTATACCGTTCAAAATCATCCTTAAAAAAACCCAGCATATCAAGGTCCTGGAACAAAATATCCGGGTCCATTATCCTCATGACCACCTTTTCCCCAAAGGCCACCGGAATGGTAGAAACCCTGATTTCGACCTCGGTATCCTTCTTTCCCATTTTAATCCGGCCATCCTGGGGTCTTCTTTTCTCGGCCATGTCCAATCCGGAAAGGGTTTTAATCCGGCTGACCACGGCATTGTGAAGCTTTTTGGGCAGTTTGTAGACCGTATGGAGGGCACCGTCAATGCGCATTCTCACCAAACAGATTTCCCGTTTGGGCTCAATATGAATATCACTGGCCTTTTGATCAAAGGAATAGGAAAACAGATGATTGACCGCATTGACAATATGCTGATCCGTGGCGGGCATGTCATCCAAAGAGGCCATACTGACAAATTGTTCAAGATTTCCCAGGTCAATCCCTTTTTGTGAAAACAGATCTTCCGCCGCTGATATGGAATAATGAAACCCAAAAAACTCATTGATCAACTTTTTAATGTCTGACTTTGAACTGACAATGGGCTTTACCTTCAATTTTGAAACCATCTCCACATCCTTAATGGCCTCATAATTGAATGGATCTGGGGTTGCCACCACCAGTTTGCCTGCCTCCACTCTTAACGGCAGCAAAAGATGCTTTAATGCAAAGGATTTTGAGATGGTGCCTGTGACAAGGTTCAGTTCCAGCTTCAAGGGATCAATTTTGATATATTCAAGATGATAGGCCTTGGCAATGGCCTTATAAATCAAATCTTCATCAATAATTTTCCCTGGCAAACCCGCACGCTCAATTTTTAAGTATAAAACAACATCGATAAAGGGAATCTGAAGAATGGCTCTTTTTTTGGCAACCCCTGTCAAAAATTTATCCTCTCCCTGCCCCCACAAAATATCTTTGATCTTTTTTTCCCTGGCCATCAATTCCTTGGCCTGCACTGTTGAAATTAATTTTGCAGCAAGAAGTATTTTACAAATATTGGTGGAAGAAAATCTTGGATTTCTCTGATCCTGCATCTTGATTTCACCTCATAATAGAGAAAAAAAATTAAGTTCACTTCTTGTCTTATACGTGATCTGCAATCGGATTGTAAAGATTTTAGGGTCCTGCTGACAAATAAATTTTAGGGCAATTCCATTTAGACGTAAAGATTAAGACTCTGGGGAAATGAAACCTGGGGAAAAAAATATTTGATCCCAGGTTCCATTGTCGAATAACATTTTAGATTCAATAAAAACTTCGGGATATTTTTTCAAGAAAAGAACATATCAACTCCCGAAGTGAGGGGTATTCTTTACTCTCGCCAATGCTCTGGTTGATTCAGTACATCTGAACATTGCACTGCTCCTTTTATTCTTCCAATAATTCCAGAACATAATTCCTGGACCATCCAGGCACCTGCATGTTCTTCAGGTATGTGATATGGGGCTTGGAAACCAAGAGCTCCTGCCGGAATGAAACCAGTACGAGGATAATATCCAGGATGTCCTAAAACAAAGACTAATTCCACACCTGAATCCTTTAATAAATTCAATCCTTCTCTAATAAGTTGGCTTCCAATTCCCTTATTTTGAAAATCAGGAAGAATAGCGAGGGGTGCAAGTATCTGTGCTGAAACAGGTTCCATCGTTTGTATGATTTTTACCTTTGTATAGAGGATATGCCCCACTATTTTTTCACCCTCAATAGCCACAAGTGAAAATAATGGCATTGCTGTTTTATCATTAAATAGTCCCTTAACGAGCTCAGCGATTTCCGGCCCTTTTTTTTCT
>JADGEQ010000094.1 GCA_016744295.1 Desulfobacteraceae bacterium
TCAACCGAAGTTTTTTTTGAACCAACCCAACCAGATCGATGCCTGCCATCCCCTCTTCCAGGTCATCCAGAAGCCGGAGGATTTTGGAGCTTGGCCCACTGGAATCGACCCGATCATCCATAGCCACCATACTTTCCTGGAGTGCATGCCAGATCGGCTTTATTTCAGCGAGTATTTCCATTCCCCGGGTCGTGAGGGTCACGGTTTTAATGCGTTTATCTTCACAGACCTTGGATATCTGAACAAATCCCTTTTTCTTCAGGGAGGTTACCATCTGGCTGGCACCTGGATGGGTAATTTCCAACTGCCTTGCAATGCATGAAATCGTTACTTCATGGTGGCTGTCAAGCAGGTAAAAAACCGGAAACCAGGAGGCTTCAAAACTGATGTTTTCTTCTTTATAAATTTCTGAAAGATCTGTAAAAAATTTATCACTCAATCTTTTTAACCGTGTGCCGAAAAGCAAGGCGCCTGTTTTTTTATAAATCGACATATTAATCCTTTAGTTTAATATTTATATAATCTCTTTAGTTTATATATTTATATAATAAATTAAAAGCCTTAAATACGAATCAAACATCCTATAACCCTTTTCAGCAATTTTTTTTTACTTGAAAAAGGCTGCTGAACCCAGGAGGCCCTGCAGCCTTTTTGTGCTTTTTCCTTAAAAAATAATATGGGCGGCAATGGCCACCAGGGGAATCGCAATAATCGTACGAATAAAAAAGATTGTAATCAATTCCCATACCTTTAACGGGATATCCGCCTCAAGCATGGCATTGGCACTTTCCGTAAAAAATATGATCTGCACGGTGGAAAGGGTACAGACAAAGAACAAACTCATTGTCGAAACCTTTGCACCGGAGGCAATGATAATGGGAAGCGCAATTTCGGTGATAGCGACCAGCACCGTGGAGGCAATGGCCTCGGCATCGGGCAGACCCATCAGCTTTAAGTAGGGAGTAACAGGTCCCCCCAGCCAATCAAACACCGGCGTATAGGTTGCCAGAATCAAGGCCAGGGTTGCAATGGAAACCACGTATCCCACTATTTTCTGGGCAAATTTTACCGCATCAAAGGCCCCTTTGGTCAGCATTGACGGGCGGGTAACAGCGGCTTTCTCAACGGCGGCAGTTACGGCTTCGGAAAAGGTTTTTTTGCCGAATGGAGCGGGGGTACGCATCTCGGCTGTCTGCTGACGGCCGTCGATATAGACATCCTTTTTCAAGGACAGAGGCGGAATACGGGTTACAATGGTCGCCAGGATAAAGGTAATGATAAAAGAGGAAATAATCACATGGGGCAGGTATTCCATAATACCGCCAATGGATGTCAGCAGGGCAAAAAATCCCAGGCTGCAGATACTGAAATTCGTGGCAATGCTGGCCGCTTCTCTCTGGGTATAGTAACCGTTCTTATAAATTTTATTGGTAATGAAGATACCCACGGCAGGATCTGCCACAAAGGAGGTAACAGCATCCACTGCAGACCGACCGGGCAGACGATAAACCGGCCGCATCAGTGGGGCCATCATGGTTCCGACAAACTCCAAAAATCCATACTCGGTTAAAAACATGACCAGGGTTCCTGCAAGGGAAACCGTCAAAAGTACGCTACTGCCGATATGAAAGGCAAGTCCACCGATATCTTTATGTAAAATCCACTCGGGCCCGATCTTAAAAACGATCATAATGCCGAAAATTGCTGCCAGGCCAAAGAAAATTCCGTTCATGATCCCGTCTTTTTCATGATACTTCTTAAATGACGGTATCTGGGTGACCCGGGAAAGAATCCAGGTGGTGCACAACAAAAGCAAAACGCCAAGAGTCAGATAATCCAGGTTTCTTCCAAGTGTTTTCTTTATAAAATCAATGATCAGTATCAGGGGGATTTTAGATTCCCCGGAAGCGGTGGAAAAGGGGATAAAAAACAAAACAATCCCCAACAGGCTGCCACAGATTGACTTGACTACGCTGACTGTCTCTCTGCCCTTTTCCACAACACCGACTCCATCTTTTTCCAGATTTACCTCCATGCTTCACTAACTCCCTTTCTAGTGTACCATTAAAAATAGGAACGATCACATTTTAGTCACTTGTTCACATCATCGTCCACACCTTCCCTATATTTTTTACAAAACAAACCATCAGATAACCTTTTTTGCCTCAAGATCCTTGATGGCTTCTTCATCCAACTCAAGTATTTGCCTTAATACCTCCTTTGTATGTTCTCCCAGGAGAGGAGAAGGTCCCTGAATCTTTGCAGGGGTATTTGAAAATTTAATCGGCAGTGCCGGCAACCTTGTTTTCCCGGCAACAGGATGTTCCACATCCACCAGCATCTCTCTTTCTTTAATGTGATCACTCTCTGCAATCTGCCCGATATCATATATGGGGGAAGAGGGAACGCTGTTCTTTTCAAGGATTTCCAACACCTGATCAACCGTTAACGCCTTTGACCATGTATGAATGATCTCTTTAAGATCCGTATCATTTTTCCCCCGTATGGTGTCGGTTAAGAACCGTTCATCCGTAAGGAGGGTCTTTTTTCCCATGGCAGTGCAAAGACGTGAGAATCCGGTATTGTCAAAGGTAGAAATGGTAAAATAACCGTCTTTGGCCTCAAACACATCATAGGGATAACTTGTGGGATGCCGCGAACCGATTCGGCCGGAAACTTCGCCATCATCGCCAAGATACTTGAACAAAGACATTTCAAGGAGGGAAAAAACCGAATCAACCATGGAAACGTCAATGGCCTGCCCTTTGCCTGTTTTCTCCCTGTTATAAAGGGCAGTTACAATGGCAAAAGCTGTGTAAAGGGCTGTGGAAGTATCGCCTATGGAAACACCCACCCTTGTGGGGGGAGCGCCTGCATCACCGTTCACACTCATGATCCCGCCCATGGCCTGTGCCACCATATCAAAGGCCGGAAGGTTTTTCAGGGGGCTGTATTGCCCAAACCCGGAGATGGATGCATAGATGATCTCAGGGTTGATCTTTTTAAGATCTTCATAGGCGAGACCGAGCTTCTCCATGACACCGGGGCGGAAATTTTCAACGATCACGTCTGATTTTTCAACCAGACTTTTTAAAATCTTAATGCCTTTTTCGTCTTTTAAGTTCAGGGCAATTCCCTTCTTCCCCCGGTTCAAAGACATAAAATAAAGGCTCTCTCCATTGATCGCCGCCGACGGTTCCCTGGCGCCGTCACCTCCCTTGGGGTGCTCCACTTTGATCACATGAGCTCCCATATCCGCCAGCATGGCCGTACAAAAAGGGCCGCTCAGCACCCGGGTCAAATCTAAAATTCTGACATTTTCCAATGCACTCACAGCATCTCCTCCAATTATTTTTAAGGTTGCACCGTCTTAAGGGTAAGCAACTACTTCATATTACCAATCAGCTTCTGACTAATGATGTCGGTCTCAAATATTTTTCTGCCCATCAAGGTTCTGAGGCATTTCACATCCCTGAAAAAATGTTCAATGGGGAATTCGATCATATAGCCCACACCACCGTGAATCTGTAACGCCTCATCCGTAAGGAACTCGGCGACACTCTGGGCAGATAGTTTGACCGCAATGAGGTCATACAGGTCAATGCCGCCCCCCTCATAGAGTCTGGCAGCATTATAAACCGCAGCCCTTCCCTCCTGAAGTCGGATATACATCTGGGCGATTTTCTGGCTGATTCCCTGGAAAAGTGCGATTTTCCGTCTGAATTGTTCCCTTTGTTTCGCATACCCCAGGGCCAGATCAAAAGCCCCCTGGGCAATCCCCAAAAACATGGCACTTATTTTGAGCAGATTGTTCTGCTGAAGTTCCAGCACAGGATCCACCCCTTT
>JADGEQ010000034.1 GCA_016744295.1 Desulfobacteraceae bacterium
ATCAAACTCTCCAGTTATAATCCTTTGATACTTCTTTTAGGTCCTAAGACCCGCTCATTTTCTTTTCTCACTGACCAATTTTCAAAGATCAAACTCTTTGGTACAAAAAAAATCTTCCCGGGAGACGTTGGCCTGCTCTCAAGAAGATTTGCGTATAATGCATGAGAATAAAGTTTTTGTCAAACCTTTTTTGCCCTGTGCCAAATATAATTTTTAATACTCCGAATTTATGGCCAATTCATAACAAAAGATTTCTTCTCTTTTTGAAACCTTGTCTTCCCGCAAATATTGTATCCTCAAACACTTGATTTTGATTGGAGATTAGGATGCAACCTTTTCTGAAGCACCTTGAGCCAGGTGAACTGCTGTTTCTGAGATACTCAAATAGGGTAGCGGCATTGAATCATGACCAAAATTCAAGTCTGTCCCCTTCGGGATCATAATGGTATTTGCTGCACAAATTTTCATCACCTGTGTTGGACCTTTGATTATTTTATCCGGGGCTTGATTTTTTCATTTTTTCGATCATTCTTTTCATTTTTTCAGGATCTATGCCTTTGGGTGTTTTCCAAGGCATTTGTTTGCCTAAAATATACTGACGGTATGCTTGGACTGACGTCTCATTTTGCCAGTACCCGGTCTGCCTTGCAGTGATTATCCCCAGGGCAAACAGGGCACTGAGCACCAGGGCAATCCGTTTCTGGTCTATTGGATAGCCCTGCAATGAAAACCCTATTGCATTTTTTTGGGGGCAGGACTGAACGCATCGAAGGCAGGCAGAACATTCCAAGGAATTAATGTTTATCTTTTTAGTGATTTGTATTTTCCCGGGGCAAACGGTTTCGCATTGCTTGCAGTTTATACAATTCTGGCTGCTCCGCTTAATTTTTCCCAGGCTAAAAAAACTGAGAAGGCCTAAAAGCGCACCATAGGGACATAAATAGCGGCACCAGAAATTGGGAATGATCACAGACAGGAACACCAAAACAAGGGTAACAATGAAAGCCGTCAAAGAAATATTTGTAAAAAATTCAAGCATTTTGATGTCTGAAAATCGATTGTAGGGGCTATGGATAAACGTACCGACTGCATCAACCGGCATTGTAATAAAAATGCTCCAGATGAAAAATCCAGCAACGGCATATTTTATTCCCCTCAGGCTCAGGTCCATCCATCGGGGAAGATGGATTTGTTTTTTAAAAAGATAAAGATGAACATCCGCCAAAACATCAGATAGGAGTCCAAAGGGGCAGATCCAGCTGCAAAAACCTTTTTTGAATACCAAGGCTGTGGAGCAGATGATCAGGAAAATAACCAGTGCAGAAGGATGGACTCGATTGAAAATACCTGTGAATAAAAAGTATTTCAGGCTGACCAGGGCGCTTATGGGCAAAAAGGCTTCTACGCCCGGGGGTCTTCCTATATTCACTGCCCCGCCGGATTCCAATTGGGCCACAAACCAATAAAATTTTATCCCTATTAAAAGGGTGATAATAAGAAAGATTATTTGAATGGTTCTTCTTAGGGTGATTCTGCCTGAATAAAACGAGGAAATATTAAATTGTTTTTCCATTTATCTTTTCTTTGTGATGTAAAATTATCATTGGGGTATGCGCATAAACCATTGTATTTCCCATAGAAAAAACCGGCATTCCCACCGAGGAGAGCAATGCCGGTTTTTTTTATTTACTGGTGTTGGCTCATCAAATTGGCGGAGCAATGGTAACAACGATGCGCATATTCGTTTCAGCCTCCACGCCATGGGGCTCCCGGATTTCTGATATCAGAATATCTCCCTTTTCAGCAGGAATCTTTGTATCCCCCTCACCGAGAAAGTAGCCGTTCCCCTCAACCACTTGGATGGACAATTCACCGTCGAGATCATGGGAGTGAACCGGAAAGATCACCCCCGCATCAAGATTGAAATTAATGATCTTAAAAAATTCAGATTTTTCCACAAGGATGAATCGTTTCATTGCCCCGGGTGTAAATTCATTTGTCTCACTAAGTTTCATGACTTTCATAATATTTCTCCCTTTTTCAATAAGTTTAAAAATTCATGAGATGGCTTTGCTTTAATCCTATATCCCTACAAACCTTCAACAAAGGTTTTCCCATATGCCCTGCATGCAAGCTTGCTTTCTTCATCAGGAGCCCAAATGATTCGCAGTCCTTGGTCAATGATATCAAATCCTGAGTTGTCCAGCCGCTCCAGCATAATTTTAACGGCCTCTCCACTCCATCCATAACTGCCAAAGGCACCCGCCTTTTTCTTTTTGAATTTTAAGCCCTTTATCTCCTCAAGAAGTGCTGCCACATGTACCAGAATACCATTGTTAATGGTCGATGATCCCATCAGGATCGCCTTGGATTTAAAAACCTCAGTAATGGCATCATTTTTGTCTGCTTTTGCCAGGTTAAAGAGCTTAACGGTTACCTGATCATCTCTCTCTTTGATGCCAGCTGCGATCTCTTCAGCCATGATCCGGGTGCTGTCCCACATGGTGTCATATAATATAGTGATCTGATTTTCCTGGTAGTTATCTGCCCATTCCAGGTATTTTTCTATAATTTGGGCGGGATTATCCCTCCAGATGATACCGTGGCTGGTACAAATCATATCCAATGGAAGATTGAACCCCAGAACCTCTTTTATTTTCTTAATAACAAGGGAGCTGAACGGCGTCAGTATGTTGGCATAGTATTTAATGCATTCCTGGAAGAGTTCAGCCTGATCGACACGGTCATTAAACATAACCTCTGAAGCATAGTGCTGCCCAAAGGCATCATTGCTGAACAATACCGCATCGGAGCTTAAATACGTGAACATGGAGTCCGGCCAGTGGAGCATTGGCGCTTCTATAAACGTAAGATCCTTGTTACCAAGGCTCAGTTTATCTCCGGTCTTTACGATTTGAAAATTCCAATCCTGATGATATAGCCCCTTGAGAATTCTAGCACCGTTTTTGGTACAATAAATCGGTGTGTCAGGGATGTGTTTCATCAACTCAGGCAAGGCACCACTATGATCATTTTCTGAATGACAGGCAATGATAAAATCAATTTTTTTGAGATCAATAACTTTTTGCAAATTCTCTACATATTCCTTTGCAAATGGTCCCCAAACAGTATCGATCAAGGCTGTTTTTTCTTCCTGTATGAGATACGAATTGTAGGATGACCCTCTATGGGTAGAGTATTCATCACCATGGAATTTTCGCAATTCCCAATCAATTTTTCCTACCCATTGAATGTTGTTTTTGACAATAAATTCCATTTGTTTCTCCTTATACCGATTTTAAGATGGCCGCATGTGCTCCTCATAGGGGAGTTGCCTATTGTAGATTGGCCATACTAATTTATTTTAGAGGTATTATACAGAACGAAATGAATTATATAATTGATTCAGATCAATTTATACTTTTGCCAGCCTTGGCTTTTATAAAAAGCATAGCCAGTAACCAAACCGAGTCTCACGGGCAAATCAATTCCAGAATATTATTTTTCCCCGGTTAAAATCATAGATACGGGACCGTTCAACAGCTACTTCCATAAGGACTTTATTGCTTTCAGTCCAGTCTTTGGTCCTGCCCTCTTCACGGATAAACACATAATTGCCGACCTCAAGGGAAAAAGGGTTGATTTACAAATCCCTATGTTTGCTTAATCCTCAATTAGATACCGCCACTTTTCCTGTTTTTTAATCGCTTTTTTTATCTTTAAATTTTCCTTGTATTGCTTTGCTGTTATTTCCAATTTTATGGCGTCTTCATCTATTTTGTCAGCATTATCTTCTGATGGTTTCATAATTCCCTCCTTTAGGTCAGCAACTGTAGTATATTCTTTGCAAAAATGCGTGCTTTTTCTTCTTTCGTAAACCCTGCTTTGTCAAACAGTGCATGCTGAAGCCTGATTTCTTCTCTATGTGTAAACCATGGCCAGTCCGTACCGAAAATAATGTGTTCCGGCCCATGTTGTTTGATCAGTTCGATATATTGGTTTTCATCCAGCACATGGGCACCATTGGATGTATCAAGAAACAAATTACTGGCCGGTTTTAAATATGTCTTAATGTCCTTGAAAGGTGCAAGAAGACCGCCCATGTGGGCGCCGATGAAATTGATGGATGGAAAATTTTTTACCAGCTCACCCAAAAGTTCAGGTGTGGTATTGTGCGCAGGATCACTGCCGAAATAAAAATCTGCCGGCATCAGTGTGTCAAATATGAGGAAAAATTTTGACTTGGAATGGATATTGTGTTCCTGTATGCGTTCAAGCATTTCAAAAGTTTTTGGATCTTGAAGAGAAAACCGCTGGGAAAATGAACAAAACTTAATTGCCCTGATGTTACGCAGCTCAAAATTGAGCAACATCTCTGGAATATTTTTGGCACCGGGATGAAGGGTCCCGGCGGTATGAAGCTTTTGGGAATCCTTTACCCGTTCGAAAGCAGCGTCATTGACCGCTCCAACTTCATGGACAAGTGCTGTCGGCAGAACAAGCCCGCCAATGATCTTGTTGCTTTTAAATTCGTTTTCAAGGGAAGATCTCGACGTCCGGTTCTCTACTCCAGCCGTTCGCAGGCGAAGTTGCTGAACCATTTTTGTTTTCTTTTTTACATTTTCAACCACTTTAAGATGGAAAAGATGCGTGTGTGCGTCAAAAACGATTGTAGTCATATTAAATTTATCATCTCCTGGCAACCTGAGAACTGTAAACCCCAGCTTATATTAAAATCATTCTTATTATGTTTTATGGCTATGTTTGCTATGAGTTCGGGCCATGTCAACCCTACTAAAAATATTATTCAACAATCTATAAAACATCCCATTTTTTTTATTTGACAATCCCTTAACCGTATCGCTTCATTGTGTATTCCCAGACTGAATTTTCAGCTTTTTTATTTTGCTCCTCAATGTGTTTGGATGTAACCCCAAGAGTGTGGCCGCTCCTTTTGGGCCTTCTACGCGGCCGCTGGTTTTCCTTAAAGCTTTTTGGATGTATTTTGAGATCATTTCATCAAGAGAAATGATTTTATCATCCTCGTTAATTTCCTGAATCTTATCTGTTTTTATTGTAGGGCCTGAGGATTTTAAATGATCAAACGATAGTGGTGTTTTACGATTCAAGATAAGACTTCTTTCTATGATATTCGAAAGTTCCCGGACGTTCCCGGGCCAATCATAATCCATAAGTTGGTCCATTGCGTAATTCGTAAGTTTTGATGGCGGATAAAGCTTTAAATCCTTTGCTTTTTTTTCTACAAAGTAATGACCAAGAGTTGGAATATCTTTTTTTCTTTCCCTAAGCGGCGGTATCTGAATGGGAAACACATTTAACCTGAAATATAAATCCTCTCGGAATTTGCCGGAACGAATCAACTCCTCCAAATTTCTATGGGTCGCGGCTAGGATACGAACGTCTATATTAACGGTTTTGGTCCCACCTACCCGTTCAATCTCTTTGAATTGAATAGCTCTTAATAATCTAACCTGGGCATCCAAGGACAACTCTCCAACCTCATCGAGAAAAAGAGTCCCCCCATTGGCACGTTCAAATTTACCTATTTTTTGACAGATAGCCCCTGTAAATGAGCCTTTTTCATGTCCAAACAGTTCAGAATCGAGTATATTTTCAGGAATGGCACCGCAGTTAACTTTCACAATCGGACCGTTCTTTCTCCCGGAAGACATATGAATTTTGTTGGCAATCACATCTTTTCCCACCCCTGTTTCTCCCAGTAGTAGGACAGGGCTTTCCACGGAAGAGACATGTTTTACAAGAGTCATCACCTCTTTTAAACCTGACTTAGCCCCTATGATTTTATCTCCGGAAATTTCCATTAGCTCTCTATAGAGCCCCTGGTTTTCTTTTTTTATATTTTCTGAAAGCTTTTGCACTTTTCGATGTTTTAATGCATTGGACATGGCAATGGAAAAAGGCTCTTTTACGAGTGAGAGAAGTGCTGCATGCTTGTGTGTGTATATATTTTGACCAAATGCATAAATAGCCAGTCCCCCGGAACAGCCATCTTTAAGGGTTAGGTTCAGCACAAGGTAAGAGGCTTCTTTAATCTTTAAGATTTTAGCAAAATCTTTGCTTATTGGATTTAAATCCGGCGCATTATAAATCATCACATCTTCTACATGCTCATTTCTTTTTGCTTCTTTATGGGCACCCGGTGAAAGTGGGACAAGAATATCACAAACTTCGACTCCTTTTGGGGTTGCTCTTGCAATGCTTAACAACGAGCCGTCGGGTTCCGTAGTGTCAAAGGTTAGGCCATCTGCTGGAATATATTGCCTGATATAGTTAAAACTTTTAAACAGCGCTTTTTCAATTTCAAGGCTGCCACAGATTTTCAATGTGACCTTTTGAAAAAACAAATTCTTATCAACACTCATTTCGGTTAACGGCACTCCTCTCTAATTATTAAAAAAAACAACGATATTAAGTGGAATATCATAAAACCACGATATTTAGTAGTAAATATCTATTCAATATCGTAGTTTAGCAATTGAGATTTTTAATATATTGTAATATCAGACTGTTATCCGCATGGCATGGGATTTGCTCTTGCTTATACCCAGAACAGTTTCAATTCATCATAACAACTGAACAACCCTAACCCTCGCCTATAAGGTGTTGGGTTTCAACTATCCCCGATGGGGATGCAGATTAAGAAGGAGAAAAGAATGAATTCAGAAATAGTAAAAGAAAGCCTGCAAAAACTGTCAGAAACCGTATCTTTTAAATACCCTGCAATTGGCTGGTATTTTTCTTCGGAAAAAATTGAAAATGCATTTATTTTTAAAAAGGATAAATGGGTCTGTATGTGCATGTACTTGAAGATGGTTATAAAAAAGGGGAAAAAAATTCGTTTCTCGGGAGATAATGTAGGTGCTTGCACTGGCCCTGCTGAATATTTCGGTTTTAGAGAACTCACAGAGGATGGAGGAGAATTTATAGCGGAAACAGAGCGATTTAAAAAAAGCAGGTGCCTGGCCCAAGACTACTATGTAGAGTCTTTGAAAAGTATTCATCCTCCCAAAAAGGAATATGTATACATGGAAAAAATTGAAAATATAGAGAAAAACAGAGAAATTGAAGTTATCAACCTTTTCCCTGATCTTACGGGTTTAGCAAGTCTTATAGTATTATCAAACTACGACAGAAAAAAAAACATGGAGAATGTGATGACTCCATTTGCATCAGGCTGCCAGTCAGTCTTTACACTTCCTTATAATGAAAAATTTAAAAAAAAACCAAAGAGTGTTATTGGATTGATGGATCCACTTGCCCGACATTTTATACCTGAAGATATGGTATCTTTTTCAGTGCCTTCAAATCGATTTGTTGAAATGGCAAATAATATCGAAGGTAGTTTTCTTGACAAGAATTTTGAAAACCCATCAGGTTTTTGAGCTTTGATTAAAGATTCAAAACCTGATAATTAGAGAAAGGCCACTGCCCGGATTGGAGATCCGTCTGCCTGCTGGAAATGCAGGGGCAAACAGGTTAATTCAACAGGCCCCACCTGCAGCTGATTCAGGTTGGCCAGGTTTTCAACGATCACCATATCCGATCCAAGCAGAATCTTATGGATGGGATAGGTCTGGGTATCGGAACTGTCCGCAGAAATGGTATCAAACCCGATGCCTTTTAACCCTATCCCTCCCACCCACTCAGCAGCTTCCGGGGTAAGTACCGGAAAATTAGTAAAATAGTCGTCCGTTCCCCAATACCGGCTCCAACCGGTATGAATCAGGAGGAAATCAATGTTTTCCAGTAGATTCTCAAACGGTCTTAGAACACCAAGATCTATGGATTTATCCTCAGTGGATTCAAGATGTACAACAATCGCACTACCGTGGAAACGGCTGATATCATATTGGTCCAGATATTTTCCGCCCTTTATCAGATGGGCCGGTGCATCCATGTGGGTGCCTGTATGAGAGTAGAATGTGATCTTTTTTTCAAGGAATCCATCCTGCTCAATGGAGCAGCCAGTGATGATTACCGGCTGCTCCGTACCCGGATAAACAGGCATATCTTCATGAATGGGATGGGTAAGGTCTATGGATGTGGTCATAATAATTTCTAACTCCTTTTTATGGGTCAGGCCCTGCTGCCGCGGCTCACCATTTGAACAAATAATGATCTTTGTAGAAACCAACTTTGCTAGGTTTATAAATGAATATTCAAATTCAACGTTTGGTCATTTTTAATTGTCACCAAGTCATCTCTGAGCTGTGTCCAATAAATATGTTTTTTTGAAAATATAGCTGGCTCAATCTGCTCAATTAAATCGGGATATTCACAATTTAGAATCTTTTGCATATTCAACCAATTTTGGCCCGAACTATCATAAATATTCAGGCCGTATATCCAAATGACATCAGTGCATGGTGCCAGCATATCAATCAATTGAATTGCATTCGTAATATATGGGATAACCGGGCAGAGCAAAGCCCCAGTCCTTACACCTGCTTCTTTTAATTTACAAAGGGCTTCAATTCTTTTCTCTGTGTCCACGGTATTGGCCTCGAATAGCCGGCGTGTTTGATTATCATTGAATGAAACTGAAACACTGACAGCAGCATCTTTCATTTCTTTTAATATATCAATATCACGAACGATTAAATCAGACTTTGTGAGAATACTGGCGGAAAAACCCTTTTGTAACAATAACGACAACACCTTCCGTGTTTGGTAATAATTAGCTTCAGACGGTTGATAGGGATCCGTGTGGTACCCCATATATATTGTCTGGGGAGATATTTTATCAATTTCTTCGCTCAGTTGTCCGACGATATCATTGTGCATACGGATTTCCTTTGACCAATCCGTTTCAGCTTGGGCAAGGGCATAGCAATAATAGCAATGATGTTCACAACCAACATAAGTATCAACTTGATAATCAAGGTCTTTCAATCCGCATGGTGAAAGAATCGGCCTTTTTGTGCATTCAGAAACTTTCATATTTTTATATCCCTTTTGACATGGAAACGGTCATATAAAGAAAATGATTTCATGAAATCCTGCCTAGCTAAGATTGGTCTGTTGCACTGCTAAAGCGTCAGCGGTGGCATATCATCAATCGAATCCAGCCTGCACCCGGCAGCCTGGTTAACGCCATAACAACCGGGTCACCCGGTTATTATGGCTCGTTTAAATTAAATATGCCATCCCCTGAATTCATTGGATGGGTTCGGGTACTAGTTCTGTCGCCTGGAGGTATACGGGTTGCCCTGGTTTGACAGTATAGGTATTCAAACTTGGCTGAAATCCTTCCGCGGTGATTTTAACTTCATACTCTCCGGCAGGCAGTCCGAAAAAATTGAAATAGCTTTTATTGCAATAATCAGTGCTTGAGAGAAAGTAATCATAATAATTTATATTCTCGTTTTCCATGTGACGAATCGTTCTCATAATGCCGGCGCCCTTTAAGGTAACCTTTTGTATATTCACCTCCCGGTCCCCTGGCAAGTATTGTTCCGCTGGCATTCCAGCCGAGCGATCTTCAGCATCCGGTGCCGCGGTTACATGCCCGTAAATCATTCCATCAGGCGAAAGCGTAAATTTTACAGCGTGGGTAACATTACTCGTGATGGCCACGGGTACATGATGCCTATCGGGCTTGATTGAAGGCGCCATTAAACTGGCGGTATAGTCGCCTGCCGGGAAAGGCCCAATACGTCGACCGCTGTCATCAGGGCTGAGATGAACCTGGGTTGCTGCCGCCCCTTTGTTCTCAGGACGCAGCACAAGTATTGGCCTGGGCCGGCTGCCATCCAACGGATAATCATAGCGAAAATCAACTTTGATATAACCGCCTGCAATCCGCTTTGCCTGCGAATCCTGGTCAAACGTATTGATAACCGCATTGTACTGGGCCAGAACGGCCGAACTGTCCACTATGCTAGCGTGGTCTTCATTGAAAGCATAGTTCATTTTTGCTTCAGACTGTGGCCGCAAGTCCAGTAGACTGGCCAGGGCGATGGTGCCGTCATTATTCGCCCTGAACGGATTACGGCTGCCCCGGTGCCCGGTGAACATATAGAAGCTTACGGTGTCAGGCAGTTTGTCCCGGTAGAGGGATTGAAGAAATTCTCCCTCCGGCTGCATATCGATCCAGCAGGGTATCACCGCCGGTGACTGTTTGACGCCGTATTCGGCCATCTGATCACCGCCCCATGGTGTTGCCAGGGCAATAAAAAGTTTTACATAAGGTGTATGGCGGCCGTAATCCATGATTAAGGATCGGGCTACCAATCCTCCCATACTGTGTGCGGTTAAATATAACGTATCAAACTTGTATTTTATCTGAAGGTTATAGAGTTTCCAGAACAATAGATAGGACATTGATTTCAATCGAACACCGGTCGGATAATAAAACAACCAGGGTTGAAAACGTTCTCGGTCAATGTTGTTTATAAAATATTCCCATCCCTTAGGCGTCCCGCCGGCACCGTGGATAAATAAAATGGGGATTTTCTCTGGATCGAATTCTTCCAGGAAGAAAATATTACCGCCGATTTTTTTAAAAAAGTCAAACGGCTCCCAGAGTCCACGGCTCCCATTTTCTGGGGAAAATCGCTCATCATCCAGTTTCACGATTGCACCTGCCTGTCGGCTCTTGAGCATACGGGGCCTTTCTCTGGAAATGACAAAATCCACCGGCAACTCGATATCTGTCCTCTTGCGCGGAATGTTCAAATTGATTTCCAAGACAACACCGCCAGCTGGTGCCGAAACTAACTTGGGCGCACCATATTGCCCAGCGAGTTCACCATCATCATAGATCAGGTTGCTATTTTTGTCCCAGTAGGCACACACGTAATACTCTCCCGCTGGGACCATGAGTTCATATCCACCAGCTTCGTGCAAGACAGAATAATGTGCCACATTCCGATTGCCTTCTGTAATAGCATACGCCACAACAACAATCATGCCTTGTTCCGTTGACTCTGTGGAAATGCGACCGGCCAGGATTGAGGATGCCAGGCTTTGGCTTACCTCCTTTTTCAATTTAATCATGGCGCATCCGGAGGTGATAACCACAAAAAATGCTAACAGAACCCCCAGGCACTTCAAATTTAATCCCACCCGAGAGCTCTGGCTATTCAAAACTATCTTTATAAATCGCATTGTGAATTCTCCATAGCGGCCTTGAATTATTGTTTTAGAAATGAGCAAATATTTGCCTGCCATTGATCTTCTGGATCATAATCGCCAGGGTGCCATTTATATAGGCCTCCGGCCTCGTCTAATTCGTCTATAATGCTATCGTCACCCAGAAAAGGTCCAAGTATTACAACTCCTTTGATATCTTTTGGGTGTTCCTTTAAATAAAAAATGGCCCCAAGCCCTCCCATTGATACACCCGCAAGCCATATGTTTTTATATCCTTTCAATCAAATTTGGTTGCATCTCAGATTGTGACGGATACCATCGGGTATCAAGGGGGCCTACCATAAACATCCTGAACATAAAATACAGACACAAAGGGAGATTCCAATCTTGATCCTTAAAACATTAATCAATGACGGATTCCAACTCTGAAACAACAAGATCAAAAAACGCATGGGTAACATCTTTATTTCTCTCATCCAGTCCTATGCTCCAGCTAAATGTCAACGTTCCATTATAGCTGCTGCATCCGAAAAACAGCATGGGCAAGACACAACCCGGCACCAGTAACCATGCGGATAGAGGTTCCCCGCCAAAATTCACTTTTTCCTTCTGAATCACTCCCATATTGGTTAACCAGTCAAAGGAATTCGGGCTGCCGGCCTTTATTTCCCAGCCCTTACCCCCTGCCACTTCCAGGATAGAAAAAGGAAGGCTCCACAGCATGGGGTAGGTTGAAACAAAACAGCTCAGACCCAGCCAAGATGATTTTCTCTGGTTTGTCTTTGCAGCCACTCGGATCAAGGTGGACTCAAAATCCTTTTCAACACCATACCCATAATTAAACAGTTCAAGTGATGAGAAATTGGCAATGGATCTGGCCTCTTTCCCTGGCAGATATCTGCGCATATCAACTGCCATCCCTAACCGCAGGGCTTTATCAGAGGTTAAGTTTCCGGTTTTTGATAATGCCCGAATAATGGCTGTCGTCAAAATATCGTTTATGGTGGCATGCCTTTGTTTTACATATGCGTTAATACAAGCGAATTGCACTTCATCAATATGTTTTGTAACAAATTGTATCTTGTTATCAGACCCCTTCTGCATGGGAACAACATGACTCTGACTTGGAATTTTCGACCCATAAATTTCACTCGCATAATTATAAATAATCCCAGGGATGGCATACCAGGGAATTTGTCGAAAGATCTGCCAGAATCCCCGGTAATCTTCAAGAATAGGTTCAGGCTTGAAATCCGGTTCATCTTTAAGTCGGTTATAGATATTTGATAACTCACCTACAATGTCTTTTACCCCTGCTGCATCACAAATCAGGTGTGAGACCTTTATCAAAAACCGGTCTTCAAATGAAGATTGATAAAGGCAAGTCTCAATCTGGGGGCCGTTAAAAAAATCCATTCGCTCATTTTTAAACACCTCAAACCCATCCTGATCCAAAGTCAGTTTAAAGAGTTTAAACCCTTTGATTTCAAGTCTTTCGAAATAGGGACGAAACTTTTTAGGCACAAAACGGCAGCCCAACAAGGGTATTTTTTCCGTTATCAAATAAACGGCTCTTTCAAGTCGTTTTTCATCCAGCGCATGATTAAAACACATCTCGAGTTGAATCACACCGGTAACCGGGCCCAGCATTCCTGCGAGTGCACGATCTGCAGTTCTTGTGGGGAATCTTTCTGGTATTTGATTCATGTATCAGACCCCTGTTATTAATCTTCAGGTTCTACATCCCATGGGTTCAATCCTGTGCCGACATCGTTCTGATAATATATTGGTATCCGTATTCAATAACAGGTTCGCTATTCTGATGTGTCACATGGCATCTCACAGTTCCAAAACCGTAATCAGACCTTGGCTTTGAAGATTTCAAGGTTGTCCACCAAGTGTCAACATTCAAGGTTTGAGCCCACTTTGAAAATCTGCGATTTATTCGTCAGCATTTTCGCTGGTGTCATTAACTAAGGTGTCTGCACTTTAGCTTTTGGCCCGGTCGGTCTTCTCTTTTTTAGCTTTTTTTAATATAAAATCTGGTATTGTCACCTTCTGTCTGTGTTTTAAGGATCTCATTGCCGCTGGTCCTGGCCCAGGCAGGAAAATCTGTTTGCGCACCAGGATCTGATGTCAGTGCATCAATTACGTCTCCAGGTTCAAGGGTCTTCATGGCCTTGCTGACTTTGACAATCGGCATAGGACAGGCAAGTCCGGTAAGGTCCAGTGATTCCTTAGATTTTAACTCATCATTCATGGTAGATCTCCTTTTTTTTACAGCTATGTTCTCATTTTGGCAGTACTGGGCTGATTTTGCTACTAAAATTAAATAAAAAACTGGGCCTTGCTCGTGCCGGCTTCTTCTAAAAATTTGGCCACACCTGCAAATCCAAGATTCGGGTAGTCAATCATTTCTGACCTGGAAAACCCCATTAACCCCATGGACATCTCACAAATGTATATTTTGACTTCAAGTTCGGCAGCAAGGGCAATCATCTCCTCCAGAGACGCCACATTTTTCTTTTTCATCAATTTTTTCATCATGACTGTTCCCATACCACCCATATTCATCTGGGACAAACTTGCTTTTGATGCACCTTTGGGAAGCATGGTGCCAAACATTTTACCATACATGTCTTTGGGGTCGGATGAACTGCCTTCCTTTTTGCGCAACAGCGGTGTTCCCCAGAAGGTGAAAAACATAACCACATCCATTCCCATGGCAACGGCTCCTGTTGCAATGATAAAAGCGGCAAGTGCTTTGTCCAGGTCTCCGCTGAAAACCACCATGGCCAATTTATTGGCATCAGCATTTTTTTCAAATTTCACAAAGGTATCTTTCAACTGATTCATTTGTTTTTCAAGTTCTTCGATCCGTTTTTCCATTTCCATTGTGTTCACCTCTCTAACTTTTTAAAAGCGATTGGTATCAGGGTCGCTCAAAACATGGGTATCTCTACCAACATTTGGGTCAGGCGTTGCTTGCGGCACATTCATTCTTACCGATATCCATTGTTTTCTGCTCTGCTTCATCCGGGTTAAGCAGACCGGCATTGACCTCTCTGATCTGTGCATATACTTCAGGCTGTTTTCTCATGTTGTCTTTAATAAACCCGGTAAAGGCTTTTATGTCGCTAATGCCATATATCCCATGGTTAATGGCCATGATGTGGTCTAGAGAATCAATAAATGTTGCATCCTGTGTCATCTCGGACCAATCCATATAATGGCCGGGAAGAATCTGGATCTGTTTGTCCATGGGTTTTAATACGTTCTGAATGGTGTTAAACAATAATTTAGACCATTCTTCAACTTTCCCTCCCAGATCTGGCCTGCCGATGGATTTGATAAATACAGCATCCCCGGAAATTAAAAACCGGTCATCCACCAGATAAGAGGTACTGCCAGGGGTATGGCCTGGTGTATGAATAACATTTATTTTCACGGCTTGGTCTGGTGGTTGAATAATCTGACCGTCTATAACGTTGATGTAATCAAATACTGCAATGCCAAAGTCCCCCTCATGGCCTATAATGTCAGCTTTTACATCCTTGGCAAGCCTCTGGCTTCCGGAGATATAGTCCGCCTGAAGATGGGTTTCAAAACTTTTGGTTATGGAAAGGTTCAGATCCCTGGCAAATTCCAGATAACGCTCAATGGATCGAACCGGATCAAAAATATAACATTCATTTCCACATGTAAACCCGTAGCTCAATGATGCTTTTCCCGGACGAACAAACTGGTAAAGAGAAAATCGTTTATTTTTTTCAATTAATACAGGCCGAAGCAGATCGGCCCATGTACCAATCCCACCGGTAAGGTATCCAACATCCGCAAATCCATTATTCAACAAAATATCCGCAACATATTTTGCAGAGCCTTCTTTGGCGCAGACGATTTTTAACCTCTGTCCGACAGGTACTTTTTTTATGCTGTCTTCCTCAAACTCGAGAAATTCAAAATAGGGGATATTCATCATTTTTTCAAGGAACGGACCTTCAACAGCAAACTTTTCAAACTCTTCGTTGTTTCGAACATCAAGCAGGATGAACGCTTCTGATTTATAGAAAATATCATCATAAAGCTGTTCAGCAGTAAACGAATAGGCTTCCATAATTTCCTCCTTTTCATTTTTATGTCTGTTGGTGGTGTTGTGTTCCATAACCTTATTCAATAACGGCCTTCGCTGATCCGTATTCATCCTGCTCAATTAACTCATAGAAGAATTTTATAGCACTAAATTGAAACGTTCTGATAATAATCCAATGTGAAATAGATCCCAATATGATACCTATCCCAAAGGGAATGAGCTTCAGGATCAAATTAAAAGCAAACTTTTTTGCTAATGCTTTTTGTAATTTTTTAATAATTAATCTTATAGCCTTGTCTGACAGGTTTTTAACCATTTTTTCCCCAATTGGATTGCGAAAATCCACAACATTATCAATGTCTAAAGTGGAGCCAAAGCATTTAAGGGTTACACGTTTAAGTTTATCTGTGTCAGATATTCCATAGCAATATCCAATTGAAAAAATAAGAAAAACTTGATTTTTGATTAATTGGGAAAAATCGAATACTGAAATCCCAATTTGAATCATGGATCCACCACCAGGAATTGCACCGGGAATTGCCATTATTCCACCTTGAATTGCGCATTTTTTCTTTATTTTATTCGCTACTTTTTTTGCTAACTTGTCGTTATCCAATTTTGGATATTTGTTTTTTATACCATTAACAAACGCAAAAATTTCATCCGTATTTCCCGCAATCAGTTCAATAATTTTAAAAACAGTTTTTTCTATCATTTTTTGCTTATACTCCCAAACTCCGCGTTGGTTGTCCACTGAAGCCCAATTGTTAGGCTTTTTTTTGTTAAAATCATTGCTTCTCAAGAACAGCAGCATGGCTAAAAGCTATTGTCGGATCAATTTTAAAATGCTCTGGTATAGCATCTCCTTGTATTATATGCCGAGCAATCGAACCTCCGAACTTGTCAGCAGACAAAAGCTCAGATTTATTCGGGCAACCTGGATAAAACCCGAAAAGGGTCGGGTAGGTACAGGTCCCCCTTTATTTGAATTGTTGAACCCCCCAAAAAAAATTTAACCCAGAGAAGGTTTTTGATTAATTCCATTCCACATTTGTTTGCGTCCTATCTTTCATTATCACTAAAATTCTTACCAGCTGGGACACCCGGTGCAAGATATAAGAAGGAGTGCTTTCATGTGGCTGGACAAGGTGAGATTCGGTTGCATGTCTGGGCTATGGAACTGGGACGGAACAGGTGCCTGCCCCCCATGGACACCACTGGTGTCTTTCTTGAATTTAATCATTTTAAAATATGGGATAATACTGTAAAAGTATACCACTTTATTTTTGTTTTAGAGGAGTCTGATTGATTGATTTACAAACAGTCTATATATGTATAATGCATGTATTGTTATTTTACTCGGCAGCATACATATTGTTTTGGTTTACCCAAAAAACATATAACGGATTTGGGTCCTGGACCCTGGCAACCATATGTTTTTCCTGCACATATGGGGCTGTACTCTTACGTTTAGTGATTAGTGAAGGGGTTTGTGTCGGTGCTGTGATATTGTTTACCCCCCTAGCCTCAATGCTTTACACCGATGCAATATTGCGGTTTACAAAAGACAAGCCCTTGCCGGGGTATGCATACCTTCTATTATTATTAGTGGTACCTTTGAACCTGTACTTTTATTATGTTGACAATAATATTACCATTCGGTATGCCATTTTACTTCTGTCAATAACCCCGTTCAATTTTATCATATGCAGGACCCTGTTTTTGTTTAACCCGGTTACGGGCAGGATATTATATCTCATTGGTGGCATGTTCTTTCTCATGCGTTTTGTGGGGTTGGGTTTTAAATTGATCTTACTATTGATGGATAGTGAAAATTACAGTGTTTTCCAAAGCCCTGATATGGGGGCCTACCTGCTCTTCAACCTGGTTGCGACCATAGGTGTCGGATTATTCTTCTTTATGATTCACATCCTTCGTTCCCAAGAAGAACTTTATATGGCTCGTCTTGGGAATGCCATGAAGAAGAAGGTATCAGGAGAAAAACAATTTCTCTCCGAGTAACCCACATTTTTTTGGCCACCATTGACTAAGGAGCCCCCTCCCCCATGGTCCAGACATGACCAGCAAACCTGAGATCTAAGATACTGTAGCAATAATATAGCTGGAACCTTTAAAAAATTCCTGTAGAATACGATAATTTACTATACGCAAAAAAAACTCACCGGCCTTTTGCGCTCTGCGTTAATTCTGTTGTTATGGTTCATAAACTTCTATTTATCGATAATATATGTCCAAAGAGTAAGATGATTCGCGCTGATACCAATCACGCTAAGACTTCCCATGGATTCAATCCTGTGCCGACATCGTTCTGATAATATATTGGTATCCGTATTCAATAACAGGATCGCTATTCTGATTTGTCACATTGCATCTCACAGTTCCAAGACCGAAATCAGGCCTTGTCTTTGAAGGTTTTAAGTTTGTCCACCAAGCATCAACATTCAAAATATCACCAGGGCGGACCGGTGTTTTCATTTTTACCTCGTCCATTCCAACCCCGCTAAGGATCTCAACCTCTCCGAGGGCATTCACCACAACCTTTGTACAGGCAGATAAAGTATGGAGAGAAGAGGCAATCAATCCCTTGAATAGAGAGTTGCTCGCAAATTTCTCACTGGTATGAAAAGGCTGGGGATCAAATTCAGTTGCAAAAGATAAAATCCGTTCCTTTGTCATGTTCACTGTCCCACAGGAAATCCGTTCCCCATCAACAAGATCCTCGAAATACTTTTTATCCAAATATGAACTCCTTATTTAACTCATGCCCTGATCTAAAAAACATGTTATTGTCCCTGTGGGTCCTTCATTTCAGAATGCGGTGCCCCAGGCGCCGTGAACGCCGCAATTTAGCGGCGCAGCTTTTTGCCTCTGCTGTAAAAGGTATGTAACAGAAAATTGTGACCCTTATTTCTATGCACAGCACGATTAGTTATAACGTCCAGGTACCATAAAAATATTTGTCGAGAATACCACCAGCCTCATCTTTTGCCCATTTTTCAAGTCCGATGCTTTTTATCCGGCAAAGATTGTATACTTTAGTATTGTGTGGTTTCATGGCTTGGTCACTGTAGGGATGAAGATATTCACACGGAAAATTCCTGCATTCAGCGCAAGTTTTCATATAAATGTGATGTCGCATGTTCAGCATATGGGCAGCACAACCACTGCGATGTGATCACAGTCCCCCTATATTATCGACATGGACCGGCCTATCTCCGGTCGGTTATGATCCGGCCTGTGTTCCGTTCCACCTGGATACTCCGGTCATCATATAGGCGTTCCATCCCGTAATCCTTGATATTGGTGATTTCCATGGAAGAGGGCAATCCGTTTTTTTTCAGCCATTTGCGGATCGTTGTAACCTGGGAGGGATCACTTGCCCTGGCTGTAAATATTTTGACCCGGATACCGTCATTTACCATACGTTTTACAAAAGAAAGCATGATCAGAACAGGTTCACCTACACGGTTCCGAGACAAATTTTCATCCCACCGGGCCAGGGTACCGTCAAGGTCCACCCCCACCCAGGGACCTGAGGGGACATGGTCCCTGGATTCGTTTGGATAATTTTCACAAGGATCCTTGGCAAAGGCACCTGTTCTGGATCCATAAAAAAAAGTTTTTATAAAATTAAACATATAGATTCCCACCCAGTGCAAAACGGTATTCTCTTAAGCGCTATCAAAGGGTTCTGACTGCCCCCCAAAAATTTGGTCTTTTTATTCGCGACTTTTTGGTGTCCAGACTCGGTCCTCCGGGTTAATATGGCATGCGTTTATTATATAAATCGATAGGTCATATTATCTTCAAGGATTACCTTTTCAAATAATTGATTATGGGGTTGGTAGGTGCATCTGGGGCATCTGGGTATATCTATTTTATCAAAAATGCCCCAATGGTGTTTTCCCCCCCACAGGGAAAGGATGTTCTTAGGAGAGGTGAGATCTTCTCCCAGGAGGAGAGCTGAATCACCTCTTCTGTCGCAGCAAAGGCCCAAATTGAAAGAATTTTCATTCCCGTTTGAGGCTGGCATGAAAACAGCTGTCATGAATATGGCATGGCATTGGTAAAAATGGTTAGACGCATTCAGAGAGCGGTCAAATTTGTGTGTAATGCCAAAGACCCCGAAATTTTTATTCTCCAGATCCCTTGCACGGCTGAGCTGTTCTTTAAGGGATGCCAATGCAAGGGTGTCATCGGAAAAAAAAGAATCTGATTCTCCTATCCTGTGCCAGGGAATACCTGCAGGCCGAAGGTGGAAATTCCGACATCCAATTGATTTGGCAATTTGGGCGGCAGTGAAGACTTCCGCCATATTATCCGGGTGTAAAAGATACTTGTAGCTGACCCCGTATCCCTGCCCGGGCAAAGACAAAACAGTTTTATTGGACCTGCTGTATTCAATTAGGGCTTTCATATTATTAAGAATGCCCTCGAATTTGTCCTTGCCCTTAATATTTTGAAAGGTTTTTGGTTCCCCTGCATCCAGAGAGACCCCCACCCATGTGCATTTTGCCAGGGAGGGAATAAATTTATCCACATGTGTACCGTTGGTCACCACACCCACGTGAATGCCATTGCCGACGCATTGGTCGATAAATTCTCCGATATAAGGATTTAAAAGCGGTTCGCCACCACCTGCAATACAGATACTTTCCACGCCTTTTTCCCAATGGTCATTTGATTTCCAAGTCGGCAGGAAATCTGCAATACCTAAAAGCGCTTTTCTGGACAGGATATTTTTACTTTGTTCCAGAATTTGGCTGGAGTTACACCAATGGCAATTTAGATCGCATGCATTCACCGGGTCAATGGTGACAAGAACCGGCTGGGGGATTTGCCCGCCCCGTTGAATCAAACGCCACCTGTATGTCTGGGAAAGTAGTTTATAGCTGTTAAACGGGTTCCATCGCTTATCGTCAGACCATTCTTTTTCTTGATTTATCTTTGTCATTCAACAGCCTCCTGATCGTTTTTTTAAGCGATATAACCGGAGCAATTTTTCCATTGATTTTTTGGCTGAAAAATTTTTATTTGAAATTTCTATACTATTTTTTCCCAATTTTTTTAGCAATACCTTGTCCTTGTAAAGTTTGTTTATCTTTTGGGCCAGGGCATGGGGGGTTTGAGAGACCATGAACCCGTTGACACCGTTTTCTACCACATCTTTTAACCCCCAGACATCGTAGACCAGGGCAGGCAATCCGCAAACGGATGCTTCCAGACATGACATACCCAAGCCCTCATATCGGGAGGGCATGATATAAAGATCACTGGCCATAAAGGCCTGTCTGACATTTTCCACCTGACCTGCAAAAATGACCCTGGCTGTTAGCCCCAGGTGCTGTGCCATTGTTTTTTCTTCCCGGTTGAGTTCCCCATCCCCAAGGTGGATGAAAAAAATATCATCACAGGATGCTGAAAGTATGGCCATTGCTTTGAGAATATCTGCATGTCTTTTTACCCGTGTGCATGCCCCTGCTGTGCACAGAACAAAGGCAGTTTCAGGAATACTGAAGATCTTCCTGGCTATCAGCTTTTCTTCCTGTGTCCGGGCCGGATAAAACCGGGAACTATCCACCCAGTTTAATACAGGAATGGTTGGATTGTGATAGTATTTCTTTTCCACGGCTGCAACAGAGTCACTTATTGCGATGGATTGCGTTCTAAGTATGTTCCTGCATACCCAACGCATCACATAGCGCTGCAGCCTCAAATATCCTTTGAAGCAAAATACATTATGGACAGTTCGAAGTACGCATGGGACTCCGGCCAGCCGAGCCACCAGTGCATAGAAAACAAAGGCACGTTCCGTATGAATATGGACAACATCGAATTGCTCTTGAATCATGTATTGGTACACCCTGAAAAAAAAAAGAAAGCGCTTTTCAAATGGAATATGTTTAAGATGGATATGAGCCTTAATAAACTTGTGTGCATAATCTCCCGATACTGTACCGGTACATAGGGTATTCAATTCAAATCCTTTGGATTGGTAAAATGTTGCTGAATTTTCAATCATGATCTCAGCACCTGAATATTGGATCTCATTGAGTATATATAAAAGTTTCATCATCAATATCTCATCCTGAACAATCTTACACTGAACGTCCAAATATTTATTTGGGGCAAGGATCAATTTATCTTAAAATCATACCTTATATTCGAGTTTTTTGCTTCCTATTGTTGACAAAAAATACATTTACTTTTACTAAATATCTATGAAAATAGGTATCGCTGCACCAATCTATATCCATCCTCTTTCAAAATATCTGGCAAATATAAGCCAGACAGATCTGCCCCCCGGCATGGGCGGAACAGCGATTAACAGCCTGGTGGAAGGGCTTATAGAAACCGGGAATATGGTTTCTGTGTATACGCTTGATGAGTCAGTATTAGAACCCATTAAGCTTGTTTCAGACCGTTTTTCACTTTATATCGGAAATTACGGAACTTCTGCAAAGGTTCGGTCATTGACATTTTTTAAAAATGAAGCCGGCCAAATCACCGATTTTATCCGTGAAGACCAGCCCGATATAGTCAATGCCCATTGGAGTTATGAATTTGGAAGAGCAGTGTTGAATTCAAACATCCCTTACCTTATTTCCCTGCGGGATCACTCCTGGACAGTTTTTAAGTTACAACTGGACTATTACCGGTTTTTCAGGTATTTGATGGATGTGTGCGTACGCATGGGGGGGGAGCATTTTTCTGTGAATTCACCCTACCTTCAAACTCAGTTTTCCCCTTGGAGAAAAAATCTTCCTATTCTGCCCAACAGCATTTCTACACGCTATATTAAGCAACACCCCAAACGATTGAGAGCCAACCGTTTGAAAATTATATCTGCCTTAACCGGTTGGAGCAGACTTAAAAACCCTTTTGCCGCGTTAAAAGCATTTTCAATAGTCCGGGAAAAATTAAGCAGAAAAATCAGTTATCATATGTACGGTCCTGGGTATCAGGAAAATGGGCCGGGACATGCTTGGGCCCGGGAAAACAGTCTGGACAGAGGTGTGGAATTTAAGGGGATAGTCCCTCATTCCCGGCTCATGGAATTAATTCCTTCATATGATCTATTGCTCCACCCATCACTGGAAGAATCCTTTGGAAATACGTTGATAGAGGGGATGGCAAACGGTGTTCCAATCATCGGTGGCCGTGGCTGCGGTGCTGTTCCCTGGGTCCTGAACCAAGGGAAAAACGGCATTCTCACCGATGTAAGCAGTCCCCGGTCAATAGCCTTAAGCATCTTATGCCTTTTAAGGAATGAAAAACAATATGCGCACTTAAGCTGTACTGGTATTGAATATGTATTAAAAAAATTTTCATCGCTTTCCGTTGCAAAACAATACATTCGTTTGTATGAAAACATTCTAGCACAAACAGATTATAAATGATGTTATTTTAATACCTTGTATAGTATGGAGTCCCAATGAAATCTATTAGAATTGCCGTTGCAATGGCCTGTCATAATCGGAAAGAAAAAACATTGCAATGCCTGGACTCCCTTTTGGGGCAATCCCTTCCAAAAGGGGTTAATTTATCTGTTTTCTTAACGGATGATGGCAGTTCTGATGGTACAAGTCCGGCTGTCACTGCAAGATACCCTAATGTCCACCTGCTCAAAGGGGACGGGACCCTGTATTGGAACGGCGCAATGTATCTGGCATTGGCAGAGGCTGCCAGGCAAAACTTTGATTTTCATCTCTGGCTGAACGATGATGTCATTCTCTATGAGAACAGTTTGGGATGTTTACTGAAAACCCATGGGGAAGTATTTAAAAAAATAGATAAAGATGCCATTATCGTGGGGTGCTTTTGCGATTCTCTTAGCGGTGACCGGACATACGGTGGCCAACGGAGAGCCAGTAGGTGGCATCCCTTGAGATTTGAACAGGTTTATTCTGAGACAGCACCGCTCCCCTGCCATACATTCCAGGGAAATGGAGTGCTTGTACCGACCTCAGTTGTAAATCAGATCGGCATTATTGATTCCTGTTTCTCCTGCTATCAGGAGATGGGTGACACGGATTACGGTCTTAGGGCAACCGGTAAAAATATACCGATATATGCGTCCCCTGGATATATCGGAGAATGTGAATTAAATACCGAAGGTGTGCTATGGAAAAATTCCCATCTCTCTTTTGGCCAAAGGTGGGCAGTTTTCACCGGGCCCAAAGGCATTAAGGCAAATAATTATTTCACCTATTCCCACAGGCACGGCGGTAGATTCTGGGGAGTCTTCTGGGTGGTTCACATGTTAAAAGCGCTACCAGGATTATTTTTTCCAAACGCCAAAATAGGAGGTTAAAAAATACCTGTGAAATCGATACTCCAATATGATCTTCAAAATGCAACTTAATGTGTCATGACTGTTAAAATTTTAGGTGTTTCCGCGTATTACCATGACAGTGCCGCTGCTGTGGGCACGGTATGGGAAAATTGAGCAGCAACATTATCAGATATTGGTCTTTGCAGCCTGTGGAATTTCACAT
Organism: Desulfobacteraceae bacterium; assembly: GCA_016744295.1. GTDB lineage: Bacteria > Desulfobacterota > Desulfobacteria > Desulfobacterales > Desulfobacteraceae > NBML01. The sequence goes on from JADGEQ010000034.1 coordinate 23,749, forward strand.
AACTCTATAACCTTTCTCAGTCAATTCCACCTGCGATCATGGCGTATTCTTTATTGATTGCAGCACTACTCAGTTTCCTGCGTGACAAGAGACTGGCCAGAGTTAATTCAGGTGGAAGTGTCATATTTTGGTACCAAGGGGAACCGGCTGGGAATAAATTGCTTTTGCCTGTTTCTCCCAGGTATAATTTTGTGCACGCTTGAGGGCTCCCTGGCGCAGTTGCCCAAGTTGGCAGGGGTTCTCGGCCAGACGGCGCATGGCCAGGGCCATAGCGTAGGAAACCTGGTAGGGGGATCTGTTTTTGGCTTGGATTTTTACTCCGCAGGTATCATCCACGATCATACCCGGCCCGCCCAAATCCAGGCAGATGACGGGCAGGCCGTATGCCATGGATTCCAATACCACTGTGCCCCCGGATTCGTGGAGGCTGGGAAACAGGAATAGATCAAACTTATCAAAAAACTGAAACAGCATTTGCTGTTCTGCCAGGAAGTCTTGCCAGTAAATTTTGTGGTTGATACCCAATTGGCTGGCCAAGCTCTGCCAGTTTTTCTTTTCAGGGCCGTCTCCCACCATTGTCAACCATGCATTTTTATTTTCTGCAGCCAAAAGGGAAAATGCCTGCAACCCCAGATGCATACCTTTCCAATATAAAAAGCTTCCTGCATAAAGAATATTGAATCTGTTATTTCTTTGTCTTTTTGGGGTTGGCTTGATAGATACTGCGTCAAAAGCAATGGATGGGTGTACGGATACTTTGTGGGCATAGTTCTTGGGTAACGCGTCACCGGTCTGGGGGGTTGCGGCATATATTTTGGTTGCCTTTTGAAAGGTCATTTGCATAAACGGATCCCAATTTACACCGAAATTTGCTGCATCCCGGAGCATATCCAGAACTTGTCCCCTGATCCCATACCCTTTCCGAAGTCTTTTGGGTGCTGTTTCTCCTCCGCCCAGGGGTCCCAAAATAAAAGGGATACCTATAGCTCCCATAAAACTTGGCTGTCGGAAAATAGTAAAGGTAACATGGTGGACCAGATGAAACTTTTCTTTTTGATGAAGATTTTTAGCCTTGGAAGCAGCAACAACCTGCCAGAAAAAATAGTAGAGGTAGATTCCCCCAGGCTTTTTTTTCCAGATCATCAGTGGTCTGGCAAGGTCAATATAGACAAAATGAATTTTCTCAGCACTGGGATAACGCGAGACTCCTTTTTCAATGGCTGCCCGGTTGTTGCTTCGGGTGACCACCCAGACCTCGTGTCCAAGGTTGGTTAATGCCATGGCCCAGTTCCACCCTAATCCTGGTTCGGAACCAATGTCGGGTTCACAGGCATAGGCTGACAGGAGAATTTTCATTAAATTCCACTGAAGGCAAAGAATACGGTTTCAATGAGAATGGCGATATCCAGGAAAAAGGACTGATGTTTAATGTAATATAGATCATAGTCCATATTGTGATGAATCGGATTGGCCCGGTCTCCGCTCAATTGCCACAGACCCGTAATCCCAGGTTTTACCTCTAGACGCTGCCGATGAAGATCGGTATAGGTGTCAACAATAAACGGCATTTCAGGGCGGGGCCCCACAAGGGACATGTCTCCTCTTAAAACATTAAGGAGCTGGGGCAGTTCATCCAGACTTGTTTTCCGGAGGAAACGGCCCACCCGGGTGATTCGGCCATCATCTGTATTTAGAGGGTTGACGGCATAGGGGTCTGTATCTGTTGTCATTGTGCGAAATTTCACCATGTTAAAGGAGACTCCTTTTAGCCCGATTCGCTTGTGGCAGAAAAATACCGGGCCTGCCGTGTCTCTTTTTATGGCTACTGCAATCCAGAGAATAACAGGTAACAAAACTATGATCAATAACCCAGCTCCGATAATGTCCCCGGTCTTTTTCACCATCAAATAAGGATGTGAGCGATGTGGTTTTACCTCTCTGACAATTGGAAGCGGGCCCACTTTATCGATTTTCATATCATGATGAAATACCTTGTAAAGATTGGGTATAAAAGCAGCTGAAATCTTTTTTGCCCTCAAACGTTTCAAAATACGGATCAAGGTGTCATTACGGGCATTTGATATGGCTACCCATGCCTCATCAATCTTGTGAGTTTTTACGAGGGTCGGCAGATCTCTACCCGTTCCTAAAACTGAAATCGTCATTGATGAATTATGAAAACTGCTGGAGCGGTATGATGTTCCTTTGAGTTCTGCTGCGTCATCCACAAACCCAACCGGGTGTATACCCCGCTTGGGAGAATTGGCAATGGCACGGAACAGCTCCTGGCCCAACTCTCCGGCACCATAAATCAATATGCGCCGGGTCATGCCAGGTACTGCTCTGGACATAGATAACAGCCGGTGGCAAAGGTTTTTCTCTATTACCAAAAGAATAATTGAAAGCGGGTATGAGAAGACCAGCACATACCGGGGCATATTGTAGCGCATCAGCACCATGACCATGGAAAAACATAGAAAACTGATGCTCATTCCCTTGACCGTGCTTTTTACCTCCTCGACATTTAAAAGTCCGGATTCTTTTTGATAACCGCCGACAAGGATCATAATAAATACCGATCCAATTCCGACAAAAAAGCAGACCCTGAAAACATCACTTAATGGATATACTGCTTTCTGACCGATTTCCAGAATCCTGTATACGCCATAGGACAGCATGCCCGAAAAGATGATGGTCACAAAATCTATAATCGGGAGAAGAAACCATAGGGCTATTTTGTAAATTTTTTCCATAATTTAATTTTCCAGGTTTTAAAACTTATGGAACTTTGTGAATTGGAGAATAAGGGAAAGAATAAAAGCTGGGTTGTATACCAGATATCTGAAACCCAGTCGCCTGGGTTCCATAAACAGGCGGAACAACCATTCAAGCCCGTTTTTCTGCATCCATGCCGGTGCCTGCCTTATCGAGCCTGAATGAAAGTCAAATGCGGCTCCCACGGCTGCCAGCACAGGGGCATTGAGCAGGTGTCGGTGTTTGGCCATCCATATATCTTGCTTGGGCGTCCCAAGCCCTATCCAAATCACATCAGGTTGGAGGTTGTTGATCGTGTTGATGACCGTTTGGGTTTCCATTTCTCCAATTTCAAGCCGCCCAGGGGAGTGGGTACCGACAATGATCAGTCCTGGAAACTGTTGAGTTAAATTGTCAGCCAATTGTTCCGCCCTTCCCAGGGTCCCACCGTAGAAAAAATGTCGAAATCCTTTGTCTGTACCATATTGGCACAACGCCAGCATCAGGTCCGGCCCATAGACCCTTTCTGCCTTTTTTTTCCCCAAAAGGCGACACAGCCAGACCAGGGGCATGCCATCGGTTAATACAAGGCCCTGGTTGATCAATTGTTTTAGCTCTTTTCTGCTAAAGCATTCCATTATGGAATTCACACTGCAGAAATTGGCATACCCGGGAATATCGTCCCGGATCCAAGATGAAAGCTCTCTAACCGCCTCACCCACAGTCATGGGGTCAAGACACACCCCTAAAATATTAACCCGCTCATCTATTGGGTGTTTGTGTCCCGCCTTATCTGATAACATGCGTATATATGTCCATAAGCTGATTATAATTTTTAACCGCCGTATATTCATTTTCATAGGTCACGCGAGCGGTTTGGCCCATTTGTTCAATTTTTTCGGGATGGCTCAGGGCCCATTTAACCTTGTCGGCTAAATCTTTTGGATTACCCGGAGCATAATGAAACCCATTTTTTTTATCCCTAACAAGTATAGCCCCGGCTCCCAGTTTGGATGCAAGCACTGGTTTACCTGCTGAAAACGCCTCCATGATTGACAGGGGCAATCCCTCATAGCATTCTGAACAATGGATGACAAGCATTGCATCATTCATTTGTTTTTGGAGGACCTTGCCGGTGACATATCCTAAAAAATCCACCTGGTCCAAGCTCTTTTTTTTACTATATTGTCTGAGGGTCTCATTTAAGGGACCGTCTCCGGCAATTTTAAGACGCATCCCTTTTACACCTTCCCAGGCCTTGAGCAGCGTCATCACCCCTTTCTCCTCGGAAAGACGCCCTAAAAAAAGGGCATACCCTTTATGACCGGGGGAATAGAGTGACGGATGCCCGGGAAAATTGGGTTTTATGAAAAGTTTGTCTCCGGGCAGGCCGCCGGAGATAAATTTTTCCTTCATGAATCGAGTTAGGGCAATATAGGCATCCACTTTTTTCCCCCAGGTGCCAAGCCAATTGTGGAACGCTGTCATACATGCCACGGCCGATGTCTGAATTCTCGAGTTCCGGTAACAGCCATGGACAATGGATCTGGTTAGATTGTGGGTAATACAGTCTTCGCAAATGCCATGATTCCTGAACAGTAGACCCGTGGGGCACAGAAGCCTGAAATTATGGAGGGTCTGGACAACCGGAATTCCATGACGGCTGCAGGTATAATAGGTTGCCGGAGAAATAAGGGGCAGGATATTATGAAAGTGCACCACCTGTGGGTGTTCTACCCGGATCAGGCGATTTAACTGCCTGCTGGATTTCATTGACCAGGTAGTATTAAAAAAAAGCCCGGCTTTTTGAATCGGCCCAAAGGAATCTATTTCATCATTGTGCCTAAGGTATTGGATAACGGTATGGCCGTTTTCCTCCAGCATTCTTTTTTCTGCATTCACAACGGCATCTTCTCCGCCTTTGTGCTGGTATTGGTTATGAATTTGCAGAATTTTCATGTTTTCTAAATATGTACAACAGCCGGGTTGGGGGGAGTATTTTTCTTAAGAACGAGTTCGCTTCCGGTAGTATTTCCTGGTGGAAGGGGTAATGGTCCCAGGCGTTAATTCCTGACTTTTTCAGCAGTTCCTCAGCCTGTCTTTGGGTGTAACTGGTATCAAAATTATTAGGGAGCAGTCCAAGACGGCGCAGGGGGTTATGCCACCAATTGTGAAAATCTGCCAGGATCGTTCCGGTTTTTGAAACGGCTGATAAGAGTGAAGACAACAACTGTATTTCATGGAATTGGCCTCGGACAAGGGTATCCAGACAGATGAGCTGGGGCATTGAATGGTTAAAGGGCAGTTTAAAATAATCGCACCGGATCAGAACCAGGTTGTTTATTTTTTGTGCCTGCTTCCTCTGGTATACGTCATTGAGGTTTACTATGGACAAATCACAATGAATAACCAGGGGAAAGCGTTTTACAAGGTCAAAGGTATAAGTCCCGGCCCCGGCAGAGATATCACAGATCACAGGTGTTCTGCTGAGAAGTTTACTTACAAATCTGACCTGCCGGCGACGTTTTTTTGCCCAGGATGCGGTGTTCAGATCCAGTCGTCCCCAGGCTCTGGCATTTAGTATCAGGCGGGATTTTCGGGAAAACTCCTTTTGATAATAGGACTGATAGCCTGTGTTATCCCCATTGTTAAAACTGGGTGATCCAGGCAGCAGGTCTATAAAATTTTCACCCAGCACCGGATAGTCCCTTCTGCAAAGGGGACAGCTCAGATGGCCGGAATGGGCCACAAGGGGGGAATGGTCATCAGGGCAGGAGAGCAGAGGTGTCATCTCTTTGAGTCCATTCATTTGTTGATACCCCTATTCTGCTGGTTTTCTGCCAGTTCGCCGTTGGTTCTGTACTCTGCATTGGTGCGGTTTGAAACATATTTAAATATTTCTTCAAGGGGCTTCCAGAGGTCAAAGGCTTCAATTTCCCAGGAGTGCCCCCACAAATGCCACACCCCGCCGCTGGTGGCGGCAATATCAAACATCATTCTGGCCAGACGCTGCCAGTCCCCGGTCATTTTCAGTTGGATGATATATGTGAGCAGTCCCAGAATGTTTAGCTCCTTGATCCCGTGGCGCAGGTGAATTAGAGAGGGGTGAGGAAATGCCTGAACAGAGGTGTTTAGACAAAGTAAGTTATTCGATCCATAGTAATGAAATGCCCTGGTTGTCCTGGCCAGACGAACCCCTGTATTTTTAACAGCCTGGATGGTTTGACGGCTGAATCTTCCTTTGGGATAACAAAAACTGGTTACCCCATGTCCAAGCAGTTGTTCCAACCAGTTTTTTCCCTCCACGACTTCCCTTCTCATCTCTTTTTGCGACAGGCCCGGCAGTATCTGGTGGTGAAAGGTGTGGCTGCCGATCTCAAAACCTTGTGAAATTTCCTTTATACTGGAAGGAGAGATTACCGGCCGTTCCCTGTTCTTTACCGGGATATAAAATGTCCCCTTGAGCCCGTACTTGTTCAGCAAGTGTATCATTTTAATATCTTCGGGGCAACCGTCATCCCAACTGGTTGTCACACTCATTTCTTTTTTCTGTTTCGACAAGTCATTTCCTTTTTGTTGAGAAGCGGTTGGCATCTTCAGGGAATGGTATCCATAATTGGTCATATTGACTCATGTTCCAAAAATCTCGAAATTAAGGCCCTTGTATGATATGATGTGCCACCCTTGCTCGATGAAAATCATTATTCCGATCTATCAGAAAGGTTTTGTATGGTAAAAAGGTCTGTCCTAAAAAAGTACATTAAGGTTTATGGGCTAGGTTTTACAGTTTTGAAATCCTTTGTCAGGCTGCGGATGATTCTCTTAAGGGTTTTGAGGCAGGGGGTGGCCTATCCCATTTTTGCCAATCCGTTTTCAAAAATGTGTTCAAGTTTAAGTGATACATTAACCCAGACTGATTTTAAAGAGGCACACATTGCTTCTCAAACAAAGATATCCGGGCCGGTAGTGGCCTCTTATCCCTTTCATGGGGATCTCGGGCCGGCGTTCCGCCGGGAAAAAGCCTATGACGGAAAATGGGCCTATACCCTGACAGACATGAATGTTTCCGTTGAAAACGGGCTTGTGTGGACTCCCAAAAATATTTTTCTGGCCGAAAGTATTGGGGGGCCCAATAAACTTTTTTCCGGCCCCCTGGAAGAGATGCTGTTTCCCATGAAGGACCTGGGCACGGATCACCCGGTGATTCTCTGCCCGGATACCGGTTTCTATCATTTTATCTTTGAGATTCTTCCCAATATTCTGCATTTGTTGGATAATTTTGATGTCTCACAGATTCTGGTTTCCAAAGGGGCTAGTCCCTACGTCTTTGATGCGCTGAGACTTTACTTGAACCGGGAGGATTTTAACAATAAAGTCAGCGTCATACATGGCAGCTGGTATGTAAAAAAACTCCTGTTCATCCCAATTCCCCCTATATCCGGATTTTGCCACCCCTTTGATATCCAGCGGCTGAGAGATTTTGCATCAATGGTTCATCCCGAACCTTCAGCCTGGATGATAAAAAAAATTTATGTGTCCAGAAAATATGCAACTTCACGGTGTGTTGCAAATGAAGCTGAGATATCTGCCCGGCTGACTACCCTTGGCTTTGAAACGGTTTATCTCGAAAATATGAGTATTAAAGAACAGATCAAACTGTTTAAAACCACACATACGGTAGTGGCCCCCCATGGTGCCGGGCTTTCCAATATGGTCTGGATGAACAAAGGCTGTAAAATCATAGAACTGATGCCAACGCCCATGAATGACGTGTATGCAAGGCTTGCCGTCTTCCTCGGTTTTTCTTATCAGGTGATTTTTGAAACTGATCCGGCACAATCGCAAATTTTTTCCATTGATCAAATCAGTGCATTGCTTAGGAGGACCCGTGGCAGGGGGTAAAAGAAGGCTTAGTAAAAAAATTGCAGGTTCAATCCAATGGTCCTATTCAGGTAAATTAATATCGGCAATTATTCAGATCGGCTATACCGCTCTGATAGCCAGACTGCTTGATCCTGAAATTTTTGGTGTCGTGGCAATCTGCAATACCATCATCCGGTTTATCCAGTTTTTTTCCGAGATGGGTGTATCATCGACCATTATTCAAAAAAAGACCCTGTCTGATGGGGATAAAACAAGTCTGTTTTACATTTCATTTTGTGCCAACCTTATTTTGTGTGTGCTGATATGGATCACTGCCCCCCTGATTTCCTATGTCATACCGGAACTGACCCGTGAATCAATTTTTATTTTGAGAGTGCTGTCCCTGTCCTGTATCATAAATGGCATCAGTCATACTGGGATGAATCTTTTAAAAAGGGAACTGGAATTTAAATATCTGAATATCGGGCTCCTGATCTCCCAAGTTATCGGACAGGTTGGGGTTGGCCTGACTTTAGCCTTTTTGGGTTTTGGGGTCTGGAGCCTAGTGGGTGGCGCCTTGACACAGGTGATGATTATGGCTGTGCTGGTTCTGTTCAAAAAGGCGCATTCGTTCCGGTTTTACAAGACCCATGCCGATTATCCGGGGTTGATAAAGCAGAGTTCTCAATTTTCATTTTTAAGAATTTTAGAAGCGGTTGGGGGATATTTGCCGGCCTTCAGTGTGGCATTTTATCTGGGCGTAACCGCAACAGGGCTGTTTGACCGGGTGTTTGTCCTTGTGATACTGCCTTTGGAATACTTTTCATCCAGTCTGTCAAAGGTCCTTTTTCCTGTTTTTTCTCGATTTCAAAGGCGCAGGGAAGATCTTGGTCTGGCCTTTAAAACAACCATCACTTTGGTGTCATCCGTTCTTTTACCCACGGCAGCAGGAATGGCGGTTGCTGGTGATAAAATTGTTCTGACGGTTCTCGGGCCCGACTGGCTACCTTCAATTCCCTTTCTACCCATCATTGCCGTATATACAGGTCTCATTTCGGTCAGCCATTTTTTTGGTGTTCTGATTGATGCCCTAGGATATTTAAAACAGAAGATGATAATACAAACCTTGGTTCTTATATTTATTGTTTCAGCCTTTATCCTTTTTCGGCCGGATACCTTCCACCATCTTTTCTATATCTTGATTTCAGCAGAGATTTTGAAGCTTGTGGTGTTTTCCTTTTTCTCCATGAACCTGTTGTCCTATTCCCCAATGGATCTGGTATTGATGTTTTATCCTTCAATAGCTCCCACCATGGGAGTCGCAACTGCAATTTATTTTGTTAAAATACAGCTGAGTCAATTGGGAATGTCTACGGCAGGATCGCTGATGCTTTGTATCTTGACCGGTTTTGTCTCCCTATCAATATCTTTGTGGGTGTTGTGGGTCTTTGTTTATACATGTGACATAAAAAAATTTTTACGCAAGGTTCGTTTTTCCAGAAATTATGAATAGGGGTGTTAAACTAAAAAAGGGGACACACAATATGAAAACCGATGGGGAGAAAAAACTTGTTAATATTGCATCCTCAACCAATACCATTGACGGTTTTATAAACCTTGATATTTATTACCCCTTAAAGATTCCCTTTCTTTTTATCAGACTGATCAAACCTTTCTTCCCAGATAACAAACAATTAAAAATTTTTCAGGAGTTTCATGATAAAAAAAAAGCAGGACAACTGGTCTACTTTGACTGCCGGAAAAAATTACCATTTGAAAACAAAACCGTTGATCATATCCTCTGCTCCCATTTTCTCGAGCATCTTTATCCAGATGAAGCTGATTTGGTATTAAAGGATTATTACAGGGTGTTAAAACCCAACGGTACCCTCCATATTATTTTACCTGATATGAAATCCAGGGTAAAAACATATTTTGATTCAAATTCTCCCCAAGCCCTTGATCATTTGCTTGAGTCCACACATTTAAGCCAAGGAAAAAGGCCTGGTTTCATCTATCGGATCAGAGAGGCTTTTTTCGGTCATGGCCTTCACCACCACTGGATGTATGATGCAACCTCAATTTGGGAAAGACTAAAAAAATATGACTATGCCCTGGTAAAGGAAAACAAGTCTCCAAGCCGTGACTATCATTTAAACGGAACACAGCAAATTAACATATTGGTCCGGAAAAATAATAATATGAACAGGTAACACGCTGACATCCTGTCTTTTTCTCTGCCGAAGCCGGTTGGGATCAAATAATCCTGGGACCCCAAAACAAGGAGGTATTTTTAGCGCCTGTAACTCTGCGGAGCAGAGCAAATCGCTCTTGGTTCAATGGATGCTCCATGGGGTCTTCCCCGGTGGAAAGCGTAAAAAGAAGATATAATTCCAGCAAACCATCAATGATTTTGGGCGGCAGGTTTGCTTTTTGCATATAGGATTGAAATCCTCTGGATTTGCATAAATCCTGAATTTTAAAAATTGCCTTGTCAGCAGACCAGCGATTTACCAAAAATCCATACTGCAGAAGATAATGAAAAATGTCAAAGAACGGGAGACCTTTTATTCTGGCCGACTCCCAGTCAAATACCTTTAGCTTATCTCCATGGACCTTTGTATTCCAGGGGGCGAAATCACCATGCATCACTGTCAAGGGAATGGATGCCTGCACCAGCTGTTTTTCAATACCAGGCCAGAATCCGGCAAGGGAAGAATAGGATAAAACTCGGTTTTTTATCTCTTGCCAAAGCGGTAAACCGGCCATGATAGCGACAGTTCCATCCACCAGTTTTTCCATAAAGGAGAAAACCAAAGGTGTCAGGAATTTTGACCCTTTTTGCCCTTTTAGTGCTGATTGAGCCAGTATCTGCTGGCCGTTTAATTCTCCTGTGAAATAAAGAAATGGAACATGGGGTTGACTGGATACGCGGGAGTTGAGAGTCGATAGTATTCGTGCCTCATTTTTTATCCGTTTTTCTGCCTTTTCCTTATTTGAGAATTTTAGGTAAAGAAGGGCGCATCCATTTTTTCCGGCGGCTTGTACCGTTGTTTTCTGAAACGGACCGTTTTCACCTGTTGTCAAATTAAATCCGACAATTTTTGATTTGGTCCATGATTCACATTGCCTTTCCAAATCAGGCGGTTCCCTTAGGGCAACTAAAAGGAATTGTCCAAGCCCGAATAATTGGCCTGCCTTTAGTTTTACTGATGCCATCAGTTTAGCTGCTTTTCCATGCCATCGCTGGGGAGTGTATAGATCAAAACCTAGGGATGATGCATCAGGAGAGGATAGTGACACTAAGCACCGGGGGGCGTCTATTGATGGAAAGCCTGAAAGACGATATTGATAAGCAAATCCATTGTGTTTTAGTAGGGCACAGGTTTTAGCATCTGATTCACCCATGGCAATACCAGTGTACTTTTTCAAGTTCACCGATTCAATCTGCGATGGCAATGGTTCCCAAAAATCCTGATAAATGCCTGGGGGAATATATAGTCCTTTGATACCGACCCGTTTTTTTTCAGGTAGAAGAATCCACCAACTTGGGATAGCAGACTGGTCCAACACTATTCTATTTTCCCTTCGCACCGTTTGCTAAGATTTGCCATGATAATACCAAATGCCTCATCAGCCACTTCGGAGAGGGGCATATCAGCGTTGACCTGGGTCGCATTTGGCAGCACCTTTGCCAATGCTTTAAAGGCCATACACTGCCGTATGGTTTCTTCTCGGATGACCTCTTTTTTCCGGCTCCTTAACACGTCGGGGTGTGCGTCCAGAATTATTATCTGATCTGGTTTGGGAACCAGTGCAGCACCGAGGATGACAAAGGGTTTACCCATGGACATCCGATACCGTTTCCGGTCCACAAGAATATCATGATAATACCGGTCCAGAAGTATGATTCCCCCTTTAAAGCGAATGGGGGCCACCTTTATCCACCACCCCAGAATAAACATAAGGGTATGGTAGGCTAAAAAAAATACAGACAGTATTTTACCCCTTGACGCCTGTCCGTGTGGATCAGATACAGCCGTATTGATTGAAGGCGTTTGGGAAATGATTAACTCCGGGCGCCAATGGATAACCAGCTGTTTGCCCTGAAAACTTGGTCGCAACTTTTGGTTAAGTTCTTTGATCAGAGAAGATTTCCCAGCACCGTCAGGTCCCAGAAAGGCCAGGGCAAAACCGGCTGGGGCGTATAACCGTCTTACAAAACGCCCGACCTGTGAAACCTGGTGTTTCATGGTTTCAAGGGGAGAATATCTGAATCCCCTCACAACAATCGCCGCGCGGATGAATGAGACCCTTTTCTCAATTGATTTCCAGTCTGCCCGTATGATGTATTTTAGAATCCTGAGACTTTCTCGATCGCCGATAATGGATTTAAGAATATTCAGAAAACGATCCCTATATTTGGCTTCTGCTATAATATTTTTTTTATATTTATCTTTTATCCTGCCCTGGTAGACCAGCCGCACCAGAAGATTAACAGCCTGTTCCCATTCAGGAGCGGGAACGAAAAAATTTTTAAAGGGTTGCCGGCTGGCAAGGATGCGTTGGGAATCTGCCAATAAAAATCCTTTCCATGTAATGTGGGCGTACAGGTCAATATGGCATTGGATATGATGATTATTTCTGGAATGGAACATCATTAAAAGGCAGGCGTGCTCGACCTGCATGTGCATTCTGAACCCGTTGTGCTTTGCGCAGACCTGAAGCAGTTGCACCGCTTTTTTAAATTTGACCGGTGATACCAGAATGTCAACATCATTGGCAGTCTGGGCAGGAAGAGTTTGATAATTTCTCAGTACGCAAAAGGTGATATCATGGTGTAAAAGCTCTTTGAAAAAGCAGATCAACAGGGTTTCAAGAGAAGCTATCATATTAATTTAGTTCGGTACCTTTGTTTGTTAAAATTTTTTTGATACCCCGGACCAGGGCTGCCGTTGCTGCTTGAACAGAATAGTTTTTTGAGGCTGTAATTTGTCCGTATTGCCCCATTTTAACCCAAAGATCTCGGTTTTTAAACAGAGTGATCATGGTGGCAATCATTTGTGTTTGATTTAAGGGGTCAAACAGATATCCATTTTTTCCTGGCAGAATCATTTCTTTTGCAATTGCATTGATTGAACATAGGACAGGCAGTCCGGATGCCATTGCCTCATTGATGACAAATCCCCAGTTGTCTTCCAGGGAGGGCAGAATAAATATATCCGCATTGCTGTACAATTCAGGTAATGTGTTGTACTCAACAAATCCTAAAAATTTGATATCAGTTTTAGAATTTTGTCTGGCAAACAGTTCAAGTTTTTTCCGGGCAGGCCCGGTTCCGGCAATGCACAGAGTGGTATTTTGCAATATGCTGTCGGGCAGGCGGTGCCAGGCTGAAATAAGATGGTCAATCCCCTTATATTCAATGAGTCTTCCCACTGTTAAAACCATTACTTTGTTTTTGGGGAGGTCCAGATTCTTCAGGCCAGTTTTGTCTGATGTTTTTAGAAAATGCTGGTTATCAATGCATTGGGGGATTCTAAATGTTTTGTCATCCGGGATATGGAACGATTGTTTTAAAAAGGCCATGGTTTCTTTGCTGTAGCATCCGAACCCATCCAGAAAGGGATACAACATTCTGCGAATCCTTGTGATGCTTTTGGGATAAGAACGACGGGACAGTACATATGCATTTTCACCGGTCCAAAGGAGGATCTTTGTTTTTTTTCGGAATAGGGTCAAAAGTGCGATTACAGCCTGTGTCAGGCAGACAACAATAATGACATCGGTCTGGTAATGTTTAAGGTAACGGGGCAGCTTCAACGGGATAAGTCGATAGCGGTTCAGAAATTTGGGATGATAACTGCCAATACATTTCCAGTCATAGATAGCATCTGATGAAAGGTTCCAGGATGGCCGATGACTAATGGTTTCTTTTTCAAAGAAAACCGTTAAATGGATATCTGGGTGCTTTGCCAAAGACTGGAACAAAATGTGACGCATGGGTGACCATACCGGCATAACAATTACCACTTTGATTTGTCGTGAATCAGCTGGCATTCGGGATGTTTTCCTGTACTCTATGGCGGATCACTGCCATGGCCAGACCCCAGTACATCAGGCTGTATTCGTTAAAAGCGTAGGCCAGGCCATAAATATGGCCTCCGATCAAAGCAAGCATGCCGCATATGAGAAAGACACATTCCGGGTCCTGAACTTTTTTTAACAGATTCAGGCCACGACTGATTTCCCGAAATAAAAAGACGATGATGCCAAGGTAAAGCCCTAAACCGACCAAACCGAGTTTTACAAGTATTTGGACATATAGATTATGGGGGGATATGCCCACATCTCCGGGTAATTCCGACAATCCCCAATAACCGCCGAATCCGAGTCCGGTCAAAGGGGAGACACTCACTCTTATCAATTGTTCTCTCCATTTTGCAATCCGCCAGGTCCAGGTGGTATGGTAGGTTTCATCTATTTTGAATAATTCACCTCCCCGCTCAAGGATAAAATCGAATAATTCTTTATCTAACATAGATGTTGCAACAGAAGTTGCGACCAGCAGTGTAAACAGAACTAATGTCATATAACCAATGGCTTTAAATGGGTTCAAACGTTTGTTTTGAGTCATCCTGAACACCATGGGTATGAGGATAAGGCCTGGAAACCATACCGATCTGTGGGAATCAAATATTATAATGAGCAAGGCGGTAAGAAGAACTGGCCAGAAAATCATGAGGGGCAGTCTTATTGTTTTCTGCAGGTTCGCTACCATATATGATAAAAGCCCCAATAAAATACCAAAAGAGATGTTTGCTGGGAAAAATCTGTTTTGTTGGCCCATTCCCCACCCTTTAAAGGCTCCGATGACAGGAATACACAATATGGGTAACAACAGGCAAAAGAAAATAAGGCTCCTAAAAAGCTGCTCTCGCTTTTTTTTTGTATCGAAAAAAACTGTTATATACAGGGGTAAAATCAAACTAAGATAATGGGATCGAAATTCTCCGAGTGATGAGAGCCCATAAATATGGAAATTTCTTATCATCTCAAATACAAGCCACAGCCCAAATCCGAAAATGAATGGTGCCAGTAACCCTTTTTGAGAAAGAGGAAAATTCTTTTTGAAAAAAAGGGTATGTAGGGCCAGGTTTCCCAATCGGATGATAAGTGCAATAAACATGGCGCCCAGGATGATTTCATTGATACGGATTCCCGGAATCAGTACCAGCCATTGGTTTGAATTTTGAAATCCATGCATAATCAGGCTGGACGGGATTGAAAACATGATATGAAATGTCACTAGCACCATGGGATGTCGTTTTGCAAGCAAAATAGCGATTAGGGTTGTGAGCAACACGAACATAATCTGGATGTTCAACTCGGTAAAGAGCACTGCACTCGACATGGCAATCAAGCATCCTGTGACATACTCTAACAAACTAAAGCCTTGTTTGGTACGGTGTATGGGGAAATTATTCTGGTTGTGTCTCATATCTTTCAATGCTAATATAATGGATCTTTTTCAGGGGGAACCGATGAAATTAAATGTTGGATTTAGTCTAATTTGTTGTCTTCTGGTGTTTACTCCACTTGCAAGAGGATCTGTCTTTTTCTGGACAAAAACGCTGATTTTGATTGCCGCGGTATCTGGATTGTTCATTGTGCTGGTATCTTGCTTTTATTCAGAAAAATCTTTCCCAGAAAAAATTCCCTTATTCGTTCCATTAGCAGCAATCATGGGGTTTGTGCTCCTTACGGGTTTCTTGTCAGACTACCCCGGTATTGTTATGGAGAGTGTCGTTCTGTTCCTGGCGTATCTGGCCATCTATTTTTGTGCACTTGCAACGATTCGCACAAGACGACAGGAACGGATTGTGGTGATGCTTATTACGGGCACAGCCGTTTTTATATCTGTCATTGCCTATCTCAAGGATTTGAATATAGTTCTCCCCTTTTGGACATATGCAGATCTTAAAATGATGGATTATCTCACAGGAACCTATGGCAATCATAATCATTTTGCAGGCTATCTGGAAATGGCAATTCCGGTCACTCTTGGACTTTTTTTGGCTGGACGACGGTCAGGCAGGGAAATCTTTTTCTTTGCAGTGCTGGTCCTTTTCTTGCTGTTTACCCAGGTCCTTACGTTTTCAAGGGGCGGATGGCTATCTACCCTGTCTGCTCTCTTCTTTATGGTGGCTATACTGATGAAAACGCGTTTTTTTGATAAAATCCATTTGCGTTTAATTTTTTTAACGATTATTTTTCTTCTGCTCTTTACGCTGTTTAATAGCCCAGTCTTAGAGAGAGTATTTACCTTGGCCCATAATAATATTGCAGATACTTTCTTCTTTCGATTAAGCGTATGGGATAGGTGTGTTGAGATGATAAAAGACAACCTTTTAGCCGGAACAGGACCCGGGACATTTTTCAGATCCTTTGTCTTTTACAATCCGCCAAGTTTTGGTGTCCTGCCGGTATATGCCCACAATGATTATCTTCAATTTGTGGCGGAAACCGGTGTTTTTTTTCTTTTTTTCTGCCTTTGGCTGGTACATGATTTTTTTAAAATTGGATTTGCCAAACTCCAAACCCAAAGTCATCAGACAAGAGGGATTACCCTGGGAGCTATGGCATCGGTTTTTGCCGTTCTTGTTCACAGCCTGTTTGACTTTAATCTGCATATTCCGTCCAACGCCCTGACATTTACCATTCTTGCCGCCGTGGCAACATCCCCGGTTAAACAACGGGGGCGGTCCCATGCCTGATGATAAAATCAAAAAACAGAAAACAGCAAAATGGCGTATTTTCTGCGCGTTCTCTCTGGGTATTGCCTTTCTGGTAATTATGGCATGGCTAGTAATTTTACTTTTTTCAAGGTTTCATTATGATAGAGGAATGGTCCATTATAGGGTCGGCGACTATGGAACGGCCCTTGCACGATTCAAACGGTCCCGGAATATTTTAACTCAAAATTACACCGCAGGATATTTACCTGCCCGGTTGTGCCAAAGGGATCTGTTCAGAATTCGCACATCCCTGGGAAAAACTTTTTACCAGATGGCCAGGCAGGCCCAAATTTCTGAGGAAATCTTTGCGTGCCTGAGAAAAGGAGCTATCTCGTTGAAACTGGCGTTGCTATATGACCCTGAAAGCTATAGAACACTTCTTTGGGCGGCAAAAACAGCGGCGGCAATGGAAAGGATCTGGCCAGCCATCGTAAACCTAGGCGGTGAGAATCCCTATAATGCATTGCCGCTATATGAAAAGACAATCAATCTTCGCCCCACAGGTGTCATTGCCCATTATGGGCTCATCCGATATCTTTATTGGAAAAATGAACTGGATAAGATTCCCTGGCTTGCCTTTCATATATCAAAAAATTCTCCATCTTCTACAGCTTTCTTGAGAAAGGAACCTTTTTATTCATCCGAGCTAAAGGAAGTCATCAAACGGGGACTTTTAGATGCTCTAGAGAATAATACCACCCCCCGCATTGCCCTGTTCAACCTTTCTGACATGGCCTTGCAAGACGGGGATATCAATACTGCCGTCGCCTATTATAAACAGGCATTGCTGCACCAACCACAACTAAATAATACCAGCACCCGCATCCAAGAGGGCAGGCTCTTATTGAAACAACAGAACCTTCGTGGGGCCCGGAAACCCTTCCTTACGGCAGTCAGATGTTCTAAACACTTTGTATCCACACTGGAACAGATTTTTAAAATCTATGGCAAAGAAAAGCAACTACCGGCATTTATCCGGTTTTTGAGGGACCTTGAAGAGGCCATGTATCCGTCTGCATATATTGATATGGTAAAGGCGGCCTGCCGAATTGAGATGGATCAACCGGAAGCTGCAACCATCCTCCTCAACCGTATTAATGAAACCGATCCCCAGGCCAAAGCCTATGACCTGCTGGCAATGATTGCCCAAAAACAACACAACTGGGATGCAATGGAAATTGCCTCTCACAGGGCAACACAACTGGATTCTGAAAACAGTCTCTACTGGATGCGGTTTTCCCTGGCCTTGGGATACCAGGGAAAGCACAGCCTGTCAGAAAATGCTGTAACTCGCGCCATTAAAACCTCAGACAAAAAAAATAACTGGTATTATCTCCACCGGGCAAGTGTTCGTATAGAAAATTTAGATTTTGACGCTGCCATTGCTGATCTTAAAATTGTTCTGTCAATGGGTTCGGCAGGTGCTCCGGCCTATCATCTTATGGCCCGGGCCTATCATGGTTTGAAACAAACAGATCGTGCACTGAGCCATATTAACCAGTCCATCCGGCTTGCGCCAGAAAACCGATCCTATTTAAAATTTAAAAAGGTCTTACTACCTTGATACTGTTGCCTTAATACTCCTGGTAATACCGGTAATAGTAATCTTGTTTTTTTACATCAACCCGGTTGAGAATTGCACCGAGCACAGGCAGGTTGGATTGTCTGTACTGGTCAAGAACTTGTTTTATCAGTTTTTTATTGGCATAGCCAGATCGGATCACAAGGAGGGTACCATCTGTGCGGGGAGCCATGAGCATGGCATCGGATGCAGGCAGCACCGGCGCAATATCAATAATGATCAAATCAAATTTTTTTTTGAGTTGGTCAATGACCATTTCGGTCCTGTCTGAATTGATGATTTCCGACGGGTTGGGCGGGGTCCTGCCGGCACCCAACACAAACAAATTTTGCGTTTTTGTCGGATGAATCACCGCATCCATTGACCTGTTAATGTAAATCATATCTTCAGTGCGGTCAAACAACTCCCGGAACACTGTGTTAAAATCCATGTTCGGACATACGGATAACTCCAGGGCTTCCCAGGGCAATCGGGAAAAGGTAAATGTACCGCTGACAATGCCGGCTGCCAACCTCATGGCTTCTGCAGACTCAATAGCCAGCCTTTTTTCCAGGTCCGGCCTGGCAATGAACCCCATGGACAACAGGATACTTCTCCGCCTGCGACCGGTTTTTTTAGTCAGTTCAAGGACGGTGTCCGCAGCCTTGGGGGGGATGACCTTGTCTTGGACCAAGGCTACCATATAATCCGAATCAAAAGGACGGTTTTGCCATTTTACATCCATGATGTTGCCATCTTTAAAATAAAAGACGATATTGTTCTGGTCTGTAACAAGGTCCAGCCTGCCGGTTAAGTTCTGGAATCGTATTAATTGGATCAGATCGGCAATGGAATATTCACTCAGACTGCCATCAATTACAGGGCAGTCCAAGGCTTCCACCAACAGGTCCGTGAGTCCGGCCTTCCCATTTAAATTAAAAACCTTTGTCAAAAACGGCTTTCTTAAATCCGAATCCACCAGAAGCACTCTTTTCCCGGTATTGGCAATAGTGTAGCCGAGATTTGCGGCGGTATTGGTTTTTCCTTCGGACTCCAATGCACTGGTAATGACGATGGATTTGACAGATTTATCAACCACACTGAAATAAAGATTGGCTCTCAGGGTGCGAAAGGATTCTGCATAGGCTGATTTTGCTGCAATGGCCGGGAGGATATTCTGTCCGGCCAAGTGCGGATCTTTTTTTTCTTTTTTTTTGAAAAACATAACTGGTTTTCCCTTATTCCCGGTCTGCTTCGGGTATGGCTGAAAGAACCGGCAGATTCAGGTAGGACTGTACGTCTTCCGGGGTTCTGAGGGTTTGGTCCATATACTCAAAAAAGAATGCCAATAGGCTGCCGCCCAGAAGACCAAAAATTATGGCGAGCAAAAGGTTTCGAAATATTTTCGGGGATATTGGCCGGCGTGAAATGGCGGCCTGTTCAACAATGCGGATATTGGATGCTGAATTGTCCTTTAAAATATCGGATTCTTTTATACGTGACAGGAGTATGTCATACAATTTCTGGCTGGTTTCGACGTTCCGTTGAAGAATTGAGTAGGTAAGTTCATTACTGCTGGAAGCGAGGGCATCCTGCTCAAACTCCATGATGGTTTTTTCCAGGACCTCTCCCCGTGCTGCTACAACCGATCTTTCTGATTTTAGATTGGTCAGTTCTTTTTCCAGCTCAAAGTCGAGTCGGCGCTGGTTTCTCTCTATTTCATTTTTTACCTGGATTATTTTAGGATGCTTGGCTTTATAGAACTTTGACAGCTTGGTGTATTCAATCTCAAGGTCGCCTATTTTATTATAAACATCTTCGATCAGACTATTGTTGATCAATGATCTGACATTGACAAGACCCTCGGGGCTCTTCATGTGGTGTTTGAGTTCATTGATCTTTGAATCCAGGTCCAGTCGCTGATTCCGGGCTTCTAGGTACCTGCTGTTGAATTCAGCTATTTTCTGACCTGCCACCTTTTGTTTGCCTTCCAGGGAAAAAACCTTGTTACGGGTTTTGTATTCAAAAAATGCCCGTTCATTATCTTCAAGCTCTTTTTTTAACTCATACAATTCACTGTTAAGCCATTCAAGATTTTGTTTGGATGAGGTCACCCGGTTGGACAGATCAAATTTAATGTATTCTTGGGCAACGGAGTTTGCGATATCCGCTGCTGTTTTGGGATTTGGATTGGTAACCGATACCGTCACGACCCTGGTTCTTTTGATCTGCTTTACATTCATTTTTGCCCTGAAGCGTCTGACAAGACGGTTCATTTTTTGGGTTTCAGGATCCAGCATACGGTCGGGAAAAGCGGTTTTGTTTTTTGGTATCAGTTTTTTGATTCCGGTCGTCAATTTTTGTTTCAACACTTGAAACAGACCAGGGGCGGTTTTTTTTTCAGGAACCCTATCTAGTTTGAGACTGGTTACCACCGATCTAATAACGGCTTTGGCTTTTATCAGCCGGAAATGGGTTCCCATATCAAGTATTTGTGATGCATTGGTCTCATATTCCATGCGTTTTCCGGTAATGGGAGAATTAAGGCTTTTGGGCTCAATAACAAGCTCAACCGTTGACTGATAAAGGGGGACCGTTTGAAAGGTCCGATAGCTGACAACCAGAATAAAAAAGACAAAAAATAGAAAAATAAATGTTTTTCTTTTGTAAAGAATATTAAGGTAGTCTGAAATATGTATCTCTGTTTCCAGGCTTTGGGTGGCGGAAGACAAAGGAGCGGGGGGTGTTATCATTATTTTCCTCTATTCTTAAAACCAAGATTCCGGTACATTTATACGATCTCCAGGCTGAAGGGGGATATCAGGAATGCTGCCGTCAATGACCTTGTCTATATCAATTTTAATAGTTTCCCGAATTTCTCCTTTATTTCTGACAATCCGGGCTCGGCCGGGAGCGGCGTATTTTGAAAATCCTCCGGCCAGGATACAGGCGCTGAGGGCAGTCATTCCCGGCTGGAAATCAAACATTCCCGGTTCTTTTACCTGTCCTTGGACATAAACCTTCGATCGTGTCTGGTTGAGTACCTTGCCAAGGGGTATATATACGGTGTCACCCGACGACAGTATTATATCCTCGGTCATATCTCCCTGGTCAAGTAATTTTATTAAATCAATCCGTATGGGATCTTTCTTTGAGATCTCTGATTCAATGGCTTGGGTGCTTTTTGATGGAAGATCTGTATCCTTTAGAATATAGGCAATATTTCCCCTGCCTTCCTCAGCCCCCCCTGCTTTTACAATCAGATCCATAAGGGAGGGAGTAAAATTGAGTTCATACATCCCTGGCATTTTTACGGCACCTGCAATAAAGTAATTCAGACTGTGATACTCTTCCACGGTGATATGAATCTGGGGATTTACAAAATAGTCACGTTCAAGAGGCAGGTATAGTTTTTTTACCAGTTCCGGGATGGTTAATCCATTTGCCGTGACGGTTCCCATCAGGGGGACATTTACCGTTCCCTGGTCAGAAACCACCAATTTCACCTCCACCTCTTTCTGGCCACCGGTAAGGATAACCACGTTGATGACATCCCCTATGCCCAGCCGGTAGGCAGTTCTTTTAAGGTTTTTTGGACAGGCATTCGAATAAATGTTTATGCTGAAAAACAGTACAATGAGAATAATTGGGATTCGTCTCTCCAATGGGGCCTCTTTCTTTATTATGCAAATTTGTATGTTGTGGGGTTATGGCACTGTATCGGTCTATTTCCCTGCGATATCATATTCCAGCTTGGCGCTTAGCAAGATATAATTATTGTCATAATTTTTGTCCGACCAGTTTGAATTTCGTTTCTCATAACCGTACTTACATGCCATGGAGAAGCGCTTGGTGAATAAATATTTCAGTTGAGCCGAAGAATTCCACACCTTATCCGATCTTGAGCTATTCTGATAATCCCGATCCTGGTAATCAACGGTCATTTCCAGATCAAGCTTGTCAACAAACAGATAGCCAAACATTAGATAGGCGGAATGCCCCTCATAGTACTCCTGACCTTCTCCAAAGTTATTAAAGTTCTTGTCCAGGGACAAAAAATATCGAGCTTTGGCAGCCATGCCATTCAAAGATAGGTTCCAGACAAAAACACTAACATCATCTTCAGGTACATCGTCAAATTGTCGATCATGATACCCCACTGCCGCATTCAGGGAAAAAAACTGATATTCCTTTTCATAGGCAGCAGATACTTGCTGGGACAGATAGGTGGAGGTCGTTTTCGCATAATTTTTATTCCAGATATTGTACTCCAGTTTGATCAGCGAGGTTGGATCGAGGTAATATTTAAGATCAAAGTCTCCTTGGTTCCCCTTACTGTCCTCATTTAGATTATCTATATAATTCATCCTCAGGTTTGTATACCTGACGTCCATGTCCAATCTGTCATTAATGGAATAACTCAGATACGGAGAAAAGGAATTTTGTTCATATTTTTCCCGATTTACATCATTTCCCAGATCATCCAAGGAGCCTGTTACTCTAGATTTTATGTATTTTTCTTCAATGCCAACCAGCAGATGCTCCGTGGCCTGGGTCTGGGCAAACAAGAGCAAATCATGACCGTAATAGTCGTCATCGTCTACCCTGTCATCACCTGAATACTTGTTTGCAGAAAAAAAATAATCAAATATAATTTGGCTCTTTGGAGTGGTGTACCCAAAGTTAAACCCGGGTTTCACCACGTATGAGCTCACTGAAACCTCTTGAGATACATCTGCATAATAGTTAGAATCATGACCATAGGATGCTTCGATAGAGGGAATAAAAACAACTTTTCCAGAATAAAAACTGTCTGAGTCATCGGTTCCAGCTAAGCCTGTGTCCATATATGCGAAACAAAGCAAACCCCAAACTACCAAACCAATGCCCGCTTGTTTATATGTTTTCATAATGTTTATTCTCTTCCTAATTATGTCCGTTTTTGTAATTATTTTTTTTATGGGTTTTTTCTTATGTGTTTGTGCCTACTGGTTCGTCTGGGGGGACGGGGGGATCGTTCAATGGATTCTTGTCCATCTCCTTTTGTTCTTTTATGGGGCTGTATATTTTCTTAACCTGAATTTTGAATTGAGTGGTGGCTTCCCCTGGCATTGTGTCTAGGGTAACAACCTGTTGATTGGTGTCTGGATCTATCTGAACATTCACTATTAAAATATCATTTCCCACGGTGGGAGCTTCGGAAACAATGGCGGAAACAATTTGTTC
The DNA here is from genome assembly GCA_016744295.1 of Desulfobacteraceae bacterium. GTDB lineage: Bacteria > Desulfobacterota > Desulfobacteria > Desulfobacterales > Desulfobacteraceae > NBML01. Next base: position 46,951 of record JADGEQ010000034.1, read on the forward strand.
CTCTACACCCGGGTCGGCCGCGGTGACGACCTTTATTAAATCAGCCGAGAGTTCAGGCGATGCAACCTTTGCAACAACAAAAGCCACTTCATATGCAAGTTCCGGGGCAATTTCCAGAACCGATTCTGCAATTGCTACCGCAGCTTCGGGGGCTGATATTGCTGCGGCTTCAGCCACCTCCACCGGGTCTTCGCCTGCTGCAATAGCCTGCTGAACTGCAGTCGTTGGATCTCCGCCGGCTTCGATTATGGCGACAACGATACTTTCAGCTCCGCTGATTCCGGGTAACACTGCCATCATAAGGCAGATTCCCGTAACCCAGTTTAAACACTTCTTATACATCACAACTCGGTGACTCATTTTTCTTTTCATCAGAACCTCCCGTTGTTTCTAAAAATTGTTCAGGATTTTACTCAATTATGATCGATTCCCTTAATCGATTTTTCTATTTTTTTGATTCGTTATCTCAAAGAAGCAACTCTATTGATATATATGCGCAATACTTCTGGGACCTTTGCCAACTAGTGTATTTAGCGTGCCATCCAGAGCCTCAAATTCTCCTGCAATTTCAGGCTGTCCTTAGGCCAAATTTATCAGGAACCATAGAAAAATACGTATTTAAATGAGTGATCCATTGGATATAGCTCCGCACGGTCATTTACATTAGATGCTTTGAATAAACGGATGTCAAGTGCTCCTAATATGGATAATATGGAATAAAATCGCTAAAATCGCTTTTGTTGACCAGTATAATTTGAATACTAAAAAAGCCTCCAAAAGGCAAGAGAAATACCTAAATTGATTCAATACGGCAGGGTATCAGTCCTTTCAACTCACATTTCGCAACAAGGGCCCATTCCCATGTCATTTACGAAAATCCATGGTCAAGTTCCCCGAATACTTTCCGGCTGATGACATGCTTATAATAATTTATCCAGCCGCGTATGAAGGTACTCAGTTTGGCAATAACGACGTCGGTTCGCCTGGTCTTATTGGCATTCAGATAGTCTCTGACTTTAACTTTAATATTTATAATGCTGGATTTTGAAGGCTTGATCAGAAGTTTGCCTTTGTATTTCCTGACGTTAAAGCCAAGAGAATCAAAGCCATCATCAATATTTTTGTATTTCAAACAGCTTGATGTGGTTTGGATATATTAGAAATGGTTCCAGTGAGTGCTGGACACCGATGAGAATATCCGATATTTGATAAACTATAGCGATTGCAGACATCTTATTTCATCAGGGGGAATATGCATTTAACAAAACGAGTTGCCGTAACCGGCGGATGCGGGTTTTTAGGATCACATTTATGTGAGAAACTTCTCTCTATGGGCAATGAGGTGATTTGTATTGATAATTGCTATTCAGGCCCTAAGAATAATATTTATCATCTATTGGAACATCCCGGGTTTGAGTTTTTACGTCATGACATCACCTTTCCCCTGTATATAGAGGTTGACGAAATATATAATCTGGCATGCCCGGCTTCCCCTGTGCATTATCAGAGAGATCCAGTTCAAACGACAAAAACCTGTATCCATGGTGCCATCAATATGCTGGGACTTGCAAAAAGGGTCAATGCAAAAATTTTACAGGCCTCAACCAGTGAGGTTTATGGTGATCCTGAAGTTCATCCGCAACCTGAAAATTATTGGGGCAGGGTAAACCCCATCGGCATCAGATCCTGTTATGATGAAGGAAAACGATGTGCTGAAACTCTTTTTTTTGATTACCATCGGCAGCATGGGCTAAATGTTAAGATTGCCAGAATTTTCAATACCTATGGCCCCAAAATGCATCCCAATGACGGAAGGGTTGTGTCCAATTTTATTTTACAGGCACTAAGGAATAAAGATATTACTGTATACGGAGAGGGTACTCAGACCCGGTCATTCTGCTATGTTGATGATTTGATTGACGGCCTGATCAAATTGATGGGTACACAGGATACCTTTACCGGTCCTGTTAATTTAGGAAATCCCGATGAAATAACCATCATGGAAATGGCTGATAAAATCATTAAAGTCGCGGGTTCGCAATCTGAGATCAAGAAAAAGCCTCTTCCATTGGACGACCCTTTGAGGCGAAAACCTGATATTCAACTGGCCAAAGAAATCTTATCATGGCAACCGTCAACTTCTCTGGAACAGGGACTCGAAAAAACCATCAACTATTTTAAAGAGGTTTTAGGTTAAGTCCGGGAATTAAAACCGGTAGACCTGTACAGGTAAATATGAATCTGCCTTCGGAACTTTCACTTGTCTTTTTGCTGTCCCGGTTTCACATGGACGGCCGAGCACGTATTAAAGCCCGGTCTTTCATGGAAAAAGGGATTGACTGGGTAACGTTTACACGGTACATGCGGGTTCATCGGTTGACAGGGCCGGTTTACAGCAACCTTGCCCGGCATTTCCCCGCCCGAGTGCCCCGGCAGCAGTTAATGGCTATCAAAGCCATGGATCAAAATCATATCAAAAGGGGGCTGAACAACGCTGGCCAGGTGATCCGGCTGTCCTCTGCATTTAGGGACAAGGGAATTCCCATATTGTTCTGCAAGGGGGTCAGCCTTTCCATCCGGTTGTATCAAAATCCCCTGACCCGGCATTCCGGGGATATTGATCTGCTGGTTTCAACAAAAAATGTGCAGGTGGCCGAAGCCCTGCTTTTTTCCCTGGGCTATCGGCGGGTGGCCTCGTTGAAACATATGGATGCCGGACAATTCCGGCAATATATGCGTCTGCGCTTCCATGCCCAGTACCGGGCGAAGGGTCTACCGCTGGTTGAACTCCACTGGCGGTTCTGCAACAACCGGCAAATGTTTCCCGTCAGGTTTGCCGACCTGTGGCGACAGCGGCAGATCGTTTACCTGGGCAGGACTGAAATTCCCATTCCAGGGGATACTCACAACCTGGCTTTTTTGTTCATTCACGGTACAAAGCACGGATGGGAAAGATTTTTTTGGCTTAAAGATATTGCTGATTATATTGCCCTGGCAAAGCCTGGTGAGTTGAAAAACTGGCTGGCCCAGGCAAGGGAACACCGTATTGGCCATTTTGCAATGGAAGGATTCTTTCTATTGGAACGGTTCTACGGAAGCCGGCTGCACCCAGACATGGACAATACTTCCGGATGGCAGGTGAGATTGGCGGCGAAAATTGTTTCTTGCACCTGGAGTTGGAATGACAGGCTCTCCGGAATCCTGGCTTTATTCCTTCATAAGGTTTTATTTTTCAATCGGTTTCACTATTTGTCCTTTATCAGATCCCAGGTACGGTCACGATCCATGCTTACAGGAACAGAGGCGCATTCGGAATTTTATGAAAGATTCAAAAAATTCATCAAATGGAAATGATACATGGGACTATCCGTAATGTTCCGAGGGTCACTGAATGCTATATAAATAGGCAAATCCAGTAACTCAAAGTGTTGATTTGCCGTGTATGCCCCCGGAATGAGACGTATTCCGGGAGCATTTTTTTGAACCGGCCTGGTTCAGCCGACTTTGGGCCGGTTGAATACAGCTTCGTATAGATGTCCGTCTTCCATGGTCTGCACTGGTGTCATAAAAATATGGAGGTCGCCCAGAGTTTCATGTTTCAGGGTCATGGTCATCTGTTCAAAAGGTCCCTGCCCGTCCATTTCAGTCTTGTCCGACTTGAACAACAGAGCGAACACCTCATATCCATCCTTATAAATTTTAGCATTTACCTCTATTTCAGTCAGCTCCAATGGAAAGGTGCTGTTCTCCAATACTAGGTCATAGGTGGAACCCTTTGTTGTGTTAAACGTTTCCAAACTAATTTCGCTTGTCATATCCGCCTTTCTTTTATATCTGCCGGATACCCATGGGAAATGGGGTCCCCGGTCGTTGCCGTCATTAATTTGCCCTAAAAGCCCAAAGGTTTGCCAGCGTAGTTCAGTCCATTGATCAGTTACGGGACGGAAACAATCCGACCAGGGCCATGCAGAAGTTCAGGACCGTATAGGGTTGTTTATTTTCATGGGGCCGGCTTAGTCCGGCCTGCGCCAAGGCGCTGGAGGACATCGTGACAGGTTGTGTAACCGGCAGTTCTTTATAATTCTTCGTTTTTTTATAATTCCCAAAATAGCCATTGGTCGGGCTGGCGTCCTCCGCCCCCCCTTTGCAGGCCACAGCGGTATGGGTATGGCTGGGCATATGATATTCAGTGAGGACGAGTTCCGAAGTTCCTCCGTTCTGGGCAATTTGACGCGGAGACAGACCAGGGCCCCTGCCCCAATGCATGGGGACCTTCCCCCTCAAGTCCGGCAGGGCAAAGGTGGTTCTTCCGTCCCCCCCGTAAAAGGTATTGATAACGGCAAAAAGCGTGGTATGCTGGCCAATACTCATCATTTGGCCGTCGCAAAACGCCCAGCCTCTGGGGGCAAAGCTATTGGCAAATATTCTTATTTCTCCTATAAAAGGCTCACCCATTGTAAATTCTCCTTATTTCCTGCGTCAGTTTCCTGCGCATTGCTTACTAGTGAAAAATCACCGGTTTCTGCCACATCAATTCCGCGAAGGGAAAGTACCTTGCAGGGCGATACAGAAGTTGACCACCTGGCAGGGCTGCATGTTATTATGAACCTCTCCGCCACCGATTGATTTTATCGTGCCTGCGGCCATGGTTGTCAGATTGGTGGGAGGGCCGAATACCGGCACGGGCGCGTTATCTTTATCCACGGATGCTGCAAGCATTCGATCAGAACCGCCACCGGGGATACTGGTAGTCGCATTATCACTGGTGGCTTTCATGGAATGGGTGTGGGCGCCGAGGGTGTCGTTATTGAGGGCGACGTTTTCCAGGCCCCCTCTGATTCCCCGTTCATAGGCGTATGGCGTACGCGTATCAATATGTACGGGAACCCTGCCACGCAACTCAGGCAGTCCGAAGGTGCTTACCCCGTCACCGCCGTAAGCCGTTCCCACCAAGGCATACAGGGGTTGGTTCTGGGTTATGGGCAGGATCTGGCCGTTGCAAAACGCCCAGCCCCTGGGTGCAAAGTTGAATCCGAACATGCGGATTTCGCTGATAAAAGGCTCACTCATAATTTTTCCCCTTTCAATAATACGTTGGAATATTCATGGTCCTGTTTTTCACTATTTACGGGAAAGCCGTTCAATTGCGCGACGGGTATGCCCCCACCAGGGAGATGATAGCGGTGATGCAGTAAAAGGGCATCATATTGCTGTGGGGCTGGCTGTTGCCAGAATTTTCAATGGTATCGGGGGCAAAATTTTGCCTGTCCGCTTCAACCGTTCCATCGTCGTAAAAAAAGTCTGCGGCAGTTGCCGCCACTCTGGTTGCGGGCTCGTTTGCAACGGCTGTTTCATTGGACCCCACCATGGGATGGTTATGGGAAGGGATCTGGTTCAGGATCAGGTGGGACTGTTCAAACCCGAACCGGTATCCCTGGGTCCGTGGGGTTAAACCAGGTCCCTGGCCGAAATGCATGGGAAGCCGTCCCCGCATATCTGGAAGACCAAAGTTCGTAATCCCGTTGCCGCCGTACATGGTGCTCAGCAGGCTAAACAGGGCATCGTTCTGTGAAACGGATAATAATTGCCCATCGCACAGGGCCCAGTTACGGGGAGCGTAGTTTCCGCCGAACATGCGGATTTCACCGAGAAAAGGATCTGACATAATACTCTCCAAAGTTTAGAATGTTAAAAGATGCACATATGATCAAAAATGGTCGGATTGTCAGGCCCCAGGCCCACCCACCTGGACAACCTTTGAAAGAAAAAATGCCCCTGAAGACTCCCCGTTTTTTTTCAATGTCCCCTGCAACACGGCTTCATAAATTTCCCCCGCCGGCAATTGGGTAAACGCACCTATCTTTTCACTGGTGCCACCGGTCATAGCCTGTCCTGCCGCTGCCGGTGTCACAGAAAAATTGGTGGCGCCCCAGCTGTTCTTCAATACACCGCTCTGGCTGCGAAAAAAACCGGTGGTAATGGAGCCGATGCCCTTCTCCCCGTCCGTTGGTCGGATTGAAAAGCTTATGGAGACACTGTCGTCCAGATCTGTCAATACGGTAAAGTATCCAGACACTTCAGAATCGTTAATTTCATCGGGGTGGGCGTCAAGAACCTGTGGTTCCTGATCTTTTACTTCCTGGTTTTCTTCAGTCATGATCTGCTCCTTTAATTTGAGTTAAAATGAAACAAACGATAGGCTTTATTGATCGAAAATTAAACGAAGCCACTGAATCAGATGTGGTTTCATAGAGATCCTTACATGGCGTGGCGATTGTCAGCAAGTTTTTCAGATTAACAAAATCGATTGAATCAATCGCACAATAGCAAATACTTTAATTATTCAGAGAACTCATATTTGCCTGTAGTTAAGATAGCGAGCCTTTTAATAAGAAAGATATAAGGGCATTTGCTATAGTTCTGATTTTTAGACAATGAACAGATCAATACAAATAGCGATACAAAAGAACCAACCAAATGTCAAATGTTTTTAAAAAAATAATGCAAATCGAATCAGCAGATAACAACTGGGATTTCAGGCAATTAAACAAATTGCAACGGATGGCAGTTGATTTTAAACCAGGATCATAGTAATAGGATCTATCTATCAACCCATAATCCGAATCCTCGTTAGGAAATTCTTATGACAGTCCCCAACCTTTCTTTCCGGCCCATGCAAAAAAAAGATTTACCCTTCTCATTTAATGTGTACGCCTCAACCCGCAGGGAAGAGATGGCGATAAGCGGATGGCCGGATCAGGAAATTGAAGACTTCCTGATTTCCCAGGGCACTGCCCAGCATACGTTTTACAATGAGAATTATACCGGAGCTGAATATGATATTATTTGCCTGGCGGGCGAAGACATTGGGCGACTTTATGTCCATTGGGCCAGAGAAGAAGTGCGAGTCATGGACATCGCATTGCTGCCGCCTTATCTCGGCAGGGGAATCGGTACCGAAATTATACAGGACTTAATCACCCGGGCAACGGAAAAGGGGCTTTCCCCCACTCTGCATGTGGAACAGAATAACCCTGCCCGGAACCTGTTCAAACGACTGGGCTTTGTGTTTGTGGAAGCACGTGGTATCTATCATTTCATGAAATATCCCCTTGGCTAACCCACCAGGGGTTTGCGGCGGCACCCAAAACCCGGCGTATTCTTTTCAAGGATGGCCATGAGAACATCCCCTTTTTCCCTGGTTTATTTGGGATTTTTTCCGGCAGCTTCAGGATCGGGCTTGCAAAGAAGGAATCGGTCTGTCCCTCACTGTGTACAAAACCAATCCGGCGGCTAATATCTACACCCACTTGGGATTCAAAGAGATAGGGAAAATCCAGCTCATGTATCTGATGGCATGGGACAGGGACAGGTAATCTGACGCCGTCCGGGAACCAAGGCTTAACCCGGAAATATTCGGGTTAGAATACCGGCTGTCCGCTTTTGTCCAGGTAGCCAAACTCCGTCATCACTTTTCTGTGGTGGCGGATGATTTTTCCGGCCTGGGCCGGAGTCATGTGCGTCTGCCAGTCTCCCACCACGCCTTTCCTGAAAAAGTTGTCGCCCCAGCGATGTTTTACACTGAATTCACCTTTGTTTTCCAGATTCTTCAGCACCTCGAACCGGCAGCAATCCAGGGCCATCTCTACCTGTTCAGGGGTTTTCTCAAGCCCGAGAAAATCAACGGCCCGGTTAAATGTGTCAAAGGGATTTAGTTTCATGTCTTCGTACCGCAATAGACAGATCCGGTTGGGGGAGCGGGTCCATGACCGAACATGGCCGCTCCAGGTCAGTTGCCTCTGGGGAAGCTGGCCCGACAATCCGTCCATGACCCGGGCAAGTGTCCAATCCTTCCTGCACATGTTCTCGATGGTGATATCCAGAGACCTTGCGGCATAATCGGCAAAAGAGACAGCCACATCCAGAGGATTTCGAACCAGGTACACCACGGCCCGGGTCAGGCGGGGAGGGAACATGTATTCCCCTTGCCGGTTTCTGGTAAAGGCGTCATGTATTTTCATGTATACAGGATCATCCGTGCCTTTGGCAATCCGTTGAAATACTTCAGGGCGAAGCGCATCAATTTCCCCTGCATTCAGGTCGGCGGAGGAAAGGCCGGAATGGGTGTCAAATATCGTACGGCTTGAGGCAATGGAGAGCTCCCGAAGATTCCAGGCATCCGGAGGGCGGATCTCATCTTTCAGGAGTATGGTTAGAAAAATACGGAACCAGGTATTTCCCGATCTGGGATAGGAGGCCAGCCATACTAGATTGGGGCTCATTTGATCACCAACGCCTCCAATTCGTTTACAAAGGCCGTAAAATCCTCTGGCTCATGGGACCTGTGGACAACGGCCATGGGCAGTTCGGCAAGGGAGGTGCAGATCCTGAACTGAACCGCTTCCCGCTTCAGTCCCCTGGCATACTCCCCGCGGTAGGTCACCTGCCGGATGATGTTCAACCGCTCCAGACCCCTTATCTTTTCTGCAACCTGCAGTCCGCTTTTGTTGTGGGTGGTCAGGTGAATTACCCGGTGGGCGGGAATAGGCTGATCATGGAAGAAGCCGGACGCATCCACGTAGTATTTTTCAATTGCCTGCCGTATCCGGGGATAGTTTTGGGCTCGGACTCCATTCAGAACCAGGGCATCTTTCCAGAGCTTGAGCCGCGGATAACCGGGATACACCATGGCCTGTCCATCCTTTAATCTAACAGGGGCCACGTCATCCCCAAAGATTCGGTAGCCCCGTTGCATCAGGGCAAACACCAGGGTGGATTTGCCAACCCCGGATTTACCGGTGAGCAGTACGGCTCCCTTATCCGTGATCACGGATGCGGCATGCATGGGGATCCATCCACGCATATAGAGCACTGCTCCCATGATACTGCCCAGGAAAAATACAGAGACCTTGTCCGGATCTGTATAATAGTCCATGTCTACAATGATTTCATCGCCGTTCTTCACATAGAAACGAAGCCCCAGGGATTTATGGAAAAAAACAAACTCATTTTCAGCCATTTCTGTACACACGGTTTTCAAAAGAGGTTTTCTGGACAGTGTAGCCGGGGTCCGACCCAGACGAACCCGGATGTCATAGGCCCCGGGCGGACATAGACATCCGGCCAGTGGCCGGATGTTTATGTCCGATGCAACGGACAGGTTATAAAGGGAGTAGTGAAACATTGGACAACAGGCGCCTGCCTTGCTATTCCTCCTGGATTTTTGCAGTTTCAAAGCTGAAAAGCAGCTTTCTGCATTTGATTCTTACCATGGTGTTTCCTTTACCTTCATATCTGGTTGGTCGGCCCGATAGCGCCGGATACCGGATTTTATAAGCGTACCTATGCATATCAAAATTTCAAATAAAAGCAACACCCGTATTACAGGCTTAGTTCCAGGACGGACATATTCGAGTACCCGCTATACAATAATTTATTGCAATATAGGGCTGTCTGTTTTCATGGGGCTGGGTACTACCCGAATTTTTCAGCATGTTTGGGTTCATTTGGATCTATTTCGATCCCGGGGTAGGAATTTGGGAGTTTTTCCCCGCATTTCGGACAGGCCAAAGCGACTCCGGCCTCCCCCCTTTGATTCTGACAATTTGTTCCGGAATGCATGGAAAAATGCAGAGAATTAGTCAAAAGCGATCATTGGTATAATCCATACTCATCAAGACGGATTCCGGCGGTGTTTTCCAACTCCTGATATCCCTGAGCAAATCGGGCCACCAGCCGTTTTCTGTTTAGTCGGGTAAGCCGGGTTTCAATGGGTTCTGAAGGGTTTTCACAATCCGGAGGCAGGACGCTTGAACGGATTCTCGCCAGTTCTTCCCGGGTCAGGAGGGGCCTGTGGCGAACCCCGGCAAACAATTCTCCGGCACCGGTGTGTTCCACCCCCATGAAGCGGCAGAGCGATGTAATGAACGCCTGATTGTCCCGGGCGAGATCTTCGTATTTAAATACCGAGACCCGGTCCCGGCCAAAGATGCGGGTATAAATCCGGAAGATATCCATGTATTTCAAAATGGAAAGCCAGGTGGTTTCCCGGGTGTTCAGAAGCTGTTCCACCCACTGGTTGAAGGCCAGGTCAACGAAATGCTTGGTGCCGTACCACCGCATCCATTCTGAATACAGCGATCCCAGCAGCCGTTCCGGATCACGGATAAAGAACAGGATACGGCCATTGCCGAATGTATCCCTGAGTCGTTGGGCCACAACTGTCCTGTCCACGCACACGTAATCCGGATGCCAGGTTATGGTGGACATCTCGTCGGACACCAAAAAACGTCCGGCTTCGGGGGGGCGGGCAAGTAAAATTGCCTTCACAAGATTAGATACCCGTTCTTGAGAGTAATCTAGTGAATCCTGGCCCCTTATCATTTTCAGTGCCCATTTCATGCGCAGATCAGGCCCGGAATGGCAGAATTGGAAAATTTCCGGATGCCGGGAAAACAGGTTACGCTGGAGGGAGGTGGTGGCGGTTTTGGGCAGGCCGATATGGATAAACGTATTGTCTTCAGCAGCCCGGGTATGTGTAGTGTCCTGTGTCATAATTTATCAATGGTCCATATTCTGGTAAAAATTTTCAAACATCAGGGCCTGGAGGCTGAGGTGCCTTTGTACGCCCATTGCCCTTACATCCCTGTAACTGTGAACAGGCGCCAGAATGTCCTGTATTTTTTTACTGTCCACATAGGGATTTTTCATCTGCCTAGCCCTTTCCTTTATATAAGACATATTTTTGTAAACCTCATCCGAGATGCTGGGCAGCAGGAAGCCGGCCTTTCCCTGGTGTGTCCGAACCGTCTCGGGGATGAGTCCCTGCACCGCCTGCCTGAATAAATATCGGTTGATACCATCTCTAAATTTCAGATGCAGGGGACAGGCAAGGTAAAAAGCCACCAGCCGCCGGTCCAGCAGGGGGAATCCTACTTCGATCCCGAATCGGGCTGCCGCCTGCCTGCGATTGGTCACCCGCCCCTCAACCGAATCGTTTCCAAATGCCCTGGCGGCCTGTGCCGCGTGGATATTTGGATTGGCCCCGCGAAGCCTCTGCGCTTTCAGCCGCTCCCCTACGCGCCAGCGCTTCATAAGTGCCGGGGACAGTATATTGTTTTGTTTTAGTCGTCTGTGGTAGATGGTATTGTGGCTGGGAAACATAAGCATTTCAAGCCGGGGGGTCATCTTGACCATGTCAAAGGCCAGTGAGGAAACCCAGGTTAAAAGCGAGGGATATCTTTTCCAATGCTGTCCCAGGTAATATCCCAGACCCTTTTCCCGGATTACCCCCGTGAGGGGCCGATACCGTTGGGAGGAAACCACATCATCGCCGCCGAACCCGTTGAGCAAGACCCGGACCTGCCGGTCTTTCAAATTGGACAGGGCCCTACGGGAAAAAAAGGAAAATGTGCAGTGAAGGGGTTCGTCAAAGGCTTCCTGAGCCCATTCCAGCATTGATTCCAAAGGGATCCCGGTACCGCCATAGGCCATGTTTTTGTCAATTCCGGTAAATTTTAGAAAGCGGCGAATCAGCGGGCGTTCATCTTTCAACTCCTTATCATGGGATGGGGGCACCTGGGTGATTGTAATGGGCTGTCGGTTCACTGATGCCAGTTTTTGGGCCGCAACGGCAGTGACGCTGGTGGAATCCAGCCCTCCTGAAAGCTCACATGCCACCGGGTGGGACAGGCTGGTCCTGTCATGAACGGCACGGATCAAATGCTCACGAAATCCCTCGATATATTCTCTGTCCCCTGAAAGCGTGAGTCGCTTGGATATGTCAAATTTAAAATAACGGTGCCAATGACGCCCGCTATCATTCGCCGTAAGAGAATGAGCGGCCGGGAACCTGAGAATGTCCTGGTAAAACGTACTTTTGCAATCATCATAGATGAGCAGAAAATGATCCACCACCTTGCGCTGGTTCAACTTTCTGGGAACGGCATCCAGGGCGAGCAATGCCTTAATTTCCGTGGCAAAATAAAGTGATCCGCCCCTGATATGGTAGTAAAGGTTCCGAATTCCCATCTGATCCCGTGCCAACAGCAACCGGTTCCTGCGTTTATCCCACAGGGCCAGGGTAAAATCGCCTTCCAGAAATTTAGGGAAATCCCTGCCCCACTTTTCATAGGCAAGGGCCACCAGGGATGGGTCTGAAATGTCCGGTGCTATCGGGGACAACTTCTCCAACAGTTCCGATCGGTTATCCAGACGCATGTCACAGGAAAGGACAAGTTTTGGGGTTTCAAAGGGCAGGACAGTGCCCTGCCGACCCAGGCCGGTCTCTAGCACCAATTGGCCAAGGCCGATATTTTTGTTGCAATATTGCCCAGCGCCATCCGGGCCACAATGCCGCATTCTGGAGGCCATCCCAGACAGGTCTGCCGGTGCTACAGGGTTACCCTGGGCATGAAATATTCCGAAAATTGCGCTCATCCAATAACCCTCCTAGACAAGGATGCCGCCTGCGGCATCCATATATCCCAATTTCACCAGCATGTCCCCATGATCCGCGGCCAGCCGGTCAGCCAATTCAGGGGGTAGTTCATCTTTCCAATAGCCCGCTCGCCCTTTCCTGAAAAAACTTTTTCCCCGGTGTCCGACAAGGGGCATGCCGTTTTCTTTTTCCTTTTTCCTTAACCTGGAAAGGGAACATTGGTGAACGGCTTTTTTCAGTTTCCCTCGGTCCAATTTAAGCCCGGCGATCCGGATTGCCTTAGAGAATTCTGCTTCAGGATTCGACAAGAGATCTTCATATCGCAGGGGGACCACCGGAATGCGCGTTTGTTCGGTCCAGAACCTGATATTTCCGCTCCAGGAAGAAATTCTGGCCCGGGTTTCCTGGTTCAGAAATATATGCCCCCCGCTTATTTCAAATGCCGCGTTGCCCATATTCTCAACGGTTTGTTCCAGGGAAATGTCAAAGTGGTGGCTGTAGGAGACTGCCAGGTCAAAGGGATTTCGGATAAGGTAGATGACACCTTGGGAGATATCTCCAGGGTAAAGTTTTTTTCCTGAAGGAGTTCCCATATCAATCCCATGGGTTTTAACAAAAACAGGAAAAGACGATTCGCCGGCAATCTTACGCCAGATATCCGGTGTCAGTTCATCTAACTCATCATTGGTGAATATGACCGGGTTGATGCCGGTCTGCCTGTGGACCTCGCTCAGATGCAGCCCTGGGGCAACCCAGCCGGTTTCGTCAATCTCTTTGGGGTACAACAGCCGGATATATTCATCCATGACAAACCGGCACCAGTTGCTGCCGCTCTTGAGGTAGGAGTTAATCCAGGTAATTTTGCTCATTGCAACACTGCTTTGACAATGGTTTTCGGAGGTGTTGAAAAGGAGGTGAACCTGTGGAATTCCATCGGCGTTTCCGTGGCTGTGCGGTTGATCGCGATAAATATTTCTTTTTTTTCTCCGGGAGCCTGGCGTTGGTTTGGCCAGTAAATGTTATTGTGAAGGAAACGAAGTCGTTTCATCAACAGGCTGGAAACATACACAAGCGCATTGTGGTCGATCAGGGCGTGGATTTTGGTTAGTGCCAAAGGTTTCCCAGGAACAGGGTCTTCCACGGGATCCAGATAGACGTCCATTCCCGGACGCAGGCGTTCCGGTTCTTTCTGGCACCATTTGGCTGCCTGGTGGGCAGTGAACAAGGAACGGATTCCTGTGGAAAAAAGGCCGCCACCGGAATCCATTACCACAAGACCGTCTCCCAGGCACTGCCAGCCTTCTGCTCTAAGACGCCGGATGATCCCTGAAAAGGGCCAGTGGGGTTCGCCCAACAGGGCCATGGCCTGATTTGTTTTTCCCACGGCGCATCCCTTGAACACGAACCATCCCCGCTGTTGAAAAAGGATCGACAGGCAGGTGGTCGAAACAATGAACGCCGCAAGGGGGAAAGCAGTCTCTTCTGCAGTGAATTGGATCGCGTTGCCTCCGGAAATACGGTATCTGCCATACCCGCCTGGGGACAGATAACAGGCACCGTCCCTGTATATGGAGTAAAACCGGTTAGCAAACAAGGGGTCGGAATCCGGTGGCGGGAGGTCTGGGGTAACAGCCACACGGACGGCAGTATCCCTGTCATCTGTTTCCCGGAGCATGGTCAGACGCAGATCGCTTTCAACGGTCAGCCCACAGGTTTTATAAAAATAGGTGCCTGTCATTTTGTTCGTCCCTTGTGATTTCCTAGGTAACCCGCTGGATCAATTTTTGTTCATCCAGTTTTTCAAGGAACAACATGACCCGGCCAAGGACATCTTCCGGTGCCTTTTCAAATTCCTTCGACAAGATATCGGACAAGCCGACTGGGGTTACCGGGGTGTCCAGAAGTTCCCAGATTCGGGTGCCCACCCGATTCATTCCGAAATATTTGCCGGTGTCCACGTTCATCATCACGGCCTCACCGTCAATATCCGTGCTGTATATGTCCTGTTGCTTTTGTATCAGGGTATTTTTATCCAAACCGTAGGATCTCCTTATGACATAATGGTATGAAAATCATTTTCCACCATTTTTAATTGTTCTTCCATTAACATATGTTTCCTGGGCCGCCTGATCCGGGGCAGATCAGGAAGCCGTCTTTGCCGTCCCGGATCACTGCAGCCATGTCATCCGCGACAAGCCTGTATCCCTGTTTCATCAATGTTTAGGCCAGGGAGGCCCGGCGCCGGGATACCCACAAACATGACGGCGCCATGCGGAAGTTTTACGACACTGGCATGGAAGGGAAGCCCACCGCGCTGGTGAATCACGGCGCCAAAGGCGGTGTCGTGGTATGTATTGTTCTGTTTTATGGTGTGGGATCCTTCATCAAAGATTGAAACAGCAACAGGCTGTTTTTTTTCGCCATTTTCCTGAAAAATCCGACCAGAGCCTCTTTCGCAGACCCGGAAGCCAGGTTTTCTTTAATGGCCAGTTTTTCCACAAGCTCCCGGAAGGTATGCCTGCCGTCAGCCATGTGGTGAATTTGTCTATCCATGGCGGTGACCCGAATTTTATCCGGACGAAACCGGTTTTGCCAAAGGGATAGTGAGAGGTTCAGAAGGATAAATCCTACCTGATCCTCACCCGCTGGGGCGTCATCCACTTGGTTTTCGTCCGCCTCCAGGTCTCCTAAGCTGACCGGATAGAACGATCCGCCTGTATCCTGATGCAAAACGCTGTCAATATCCTTTCCATCAACGGGTGTGGCCGCGGATTTAAAAAAGTTTACCATGTTGCCGCTGTAATAAGCTGTCTGGCAGGGCACGGCGCAGAGTATTGTCTTGCCAAAATTCATC
This sequence comes from Desulfobacteraceae bacterium, assembly GCA_016744295.1. Lineage (GTDB taxonomy): Bacteria > Desulfobacterota > Desulfobacteria > Desulfobacterales > Desulfobacteraceae > NBML01. The sequence goes on from JADGEQ010000034.1 coordinate 62,244, forward strand.
TTTGCCGCCAGCAGATTCATGAACCGGATCAATTCCTCCCGGCTCATCCCGCCCCGGACTTCCCACGCCTCTGGTTTCCCTAACCGAAATTCAATCCCCCACTCCTCGGGCCGTTCATCCAGGGGCGATCCTTTTGCCCAGGAAAACGAACCGATCATCACCTGTTGGATAACCCGTGCATGCCGGGTCAGGAAGGCAACGGTCTCCCCTGCTTCCGCCAGGGTTTCACCCGGAAATCCGAAAATGATAAAACAGCAGTTTGAAATACCCTGGCCAAAGGCCTTATGGAGGATTCTGGATATCTGCCGAACACCGGTTCCTTTACGCATATTCCGAAGTACCTTTGGAACGCCTGATTCCATGCCCCACGACACCGACCGGAATCCGGCCCGGTACATGGTCTCCAGAAGTCGCTCGTCATCGTACCCCTTTGACAGCCTGGCCAGGCAGTGGAAATAAACCGGTGTGATTCCTTTCTTCAGGATAATTTTACTCAGGGCCAATGCTCTGGCAGGCGGAAGTTCTTCGTCATGAAGGACAAAGTGGCTGCACTGATATTTTTCTTTCAGGGTTGCGATATTTTCAGCCGTCTTCTCAATTTCAAAGGCCTGGACCTGGTCCAGGTATATTTTAGAATGGGTGCAAAAGGCGCATTTTTGCCAGGAACATCCCCGGGCCGTTTGAAAGGGCAAAACCACTCTGGGTGTAAAATAACGGGACAGGTCAAACAGAGAAAAATCCGGCAGGGGCAATTGATTGGGGGGCGGCAGCCGGTCGGGCGGCTCCCCTGTGAGGTTACCGTTGCGAAACGCCAACACGCCGGGACTGAGGCATGGGTCCCGGTTTCCCTCAAGATCTGCTATCAGGGTGGGAAGAGATTGCTCAGCCATCCCCACCACCAGATAATCCACTCCAGATCCCAACAGGGTCTTGATCTCTTCCCTGTTCAGAAACGGGGTCATGCTTCCCCCTAAAATTATTGTGCAGCCGGTCCGGCGTTTGGCCTCTTCCATAATCGTTTGCGTGACCGGATCCATGGGTGCTTCCAGGGAAACACCAAGATAGCGGGCTTTTGAATCCGAAACAGTCCGAACATAATCTGATATGATGGAAAGGTCGGTGCCCTTTCGCTTCTGGAGAAAAAACCGGAAAACTTTTTCCGCAGCGTCTGCAAGCCGGGCAAATTGATCCAGGGAACGAAGGTTGAAGTATGCCTGTGGGGTTTTTAGTTCAATGAGCCGGAAGTAGCGGGTTGCCAGATCCCTGGAGAATTCCTCCACCCCCTGGTTCTTTGCCGTGTCCCGGATATCCTTGATATGAAGTTGCTCTGCATATTCTCCGGGAATTTCCATAAGCAGGTGCCAGAATTCTTTTTGCCCCTGAAGGCAGGTATGTCGTAACCAGTGAACCTGTCCCGGTATCAGTTCCACCCCAATGCCTGAGGCCTTGCAAGCCGCAATGAGCATGGCACATCCCAAATGAGGCCTGTCCGCCAGAAATCCTATTTTATAGGGTTCAAGCAGTGCCAGCATGGATAGATGTCCTAGGACGGGTAAGGAATGGGTCAGTTGTTGACAAAGATGGGGTGATGTGGGAGATGATGCGTGCCAAAGCAGTCGAGGCCTTTATGTCATCTTGGATTTCGATGAGCGATCTTGCGCCGATCGCAATTCAATCATGACCAAGTGGGGATACCTTCACCATCGTTGTTTGAGTGGGGTCCGCCAAAAGTCCGGGTCACATCAAGTTCGTAAATTTCAGGATTTTCCCATTGGCCTGGGGGTGTAATTACATCTGTATTTTTCAACTCGTTTTTTATTTGATCCTGATTTTTCATTTTTTCCTCCTTTAGAAATTAAAGGAATGATTTATATTTTCGATATTTTAACTCAAATTTATTGATACCCCATTTTTTATAAAAGCACAACTTTTTTCCTAAACGCCCCAGAGCAAACCCATATAAACCTGGTATGTTTCCTGACCTCATCTGATTATAAATACTTATGTGATCAGTATTATTCCCATATCGTTTACCCGTGCAATGTACGTACTTGAAATCCTAAGCCTGGCAAGCGATATGCTTAGGCACTGTGAACTCTCTCTCTCTTTTTACAGCCATCCAGAGGGGGAGGGGAAGCCTGGTGAATCAATGAAGGCACGTGTGATAAACCTCTATATCAGCCTGTCCTTTTTTTGTAACTCGTATATGGGAGCCTGTATCTTCAAGGTTCCCGTTTGACAGCCATTTGTTCAGCCGATTGAGAGTGACATATTTTTTTGAAATTTTTCGAAATTCATCTTTTGATTTTATGGATTTTTTTTCTAATTCCTTTTTTATAAAATCAGCAGATCCGCTTTTCACAATTAAATCCATTAGATCTGCATTCATTCTTCGATTAAAGTATGAGAGGCGAATACCCTCGGATAATGATAGTTGGGCCCAAAGGAAATCGATAAATTTCCATGCCAATGTCCCTTCATTAATTATAAGCGGGTGATAAAAGTTTGATTCATTATCCATATTGATATATTTTTCAATGTCGGTGGTGGTTCTGCGATGATAATACTGCCAGGCGCCGCCTCCAAACGCCACAAAAGGCAACCGGTAGCTAAACCCCATTAAATGACTGATATTTTCTTTACCGGGTTTGCAATAAAGCTGGGTGCTATAATTCCTATACCCGTTGTCTGTCAATCTCTCTTGAATAAGCCTGAATGAATCGAAATTGTTCTGCAATTGCGTTTCATCGAATCGCTGCTTTGTTGTGTTACCTAACAAAATGCCCTGGAAAGATCTCCATTCATTTATTTCAACATGGTCCGGGGAAAGGTCAATCAATTGATCAAGGTCATTTTTAAGATCCTGGAACGTCTGGCCCGGATACCCATACAATAGATCGAAATTTATATTATCAAACCCCAACTCCCGCATCCCGTTCAAATTATTCTCAAATTCAAGCAATGAGTTACTTCGGTTGAAGGTTGCTAAAGCTTTATCGTTAAACGTTTGGACGCCGATGCTAATCCTGTTAAGTCCGGCATCTTTGAGCTCATTAAACTTCTTTATGTCTAATTCATAGGGTGTTGTTTCAATCGTGATAATTTCAGGTTCCGCCCCACTATCACAATACGAGTTTTTTATATTCGTCAATAATGCGTTCAAAGAGGCGGGATCCAGAATACTGGGCGTTCCTCCTCCCAGGTGAATCACCCGCAATGCCGTTCTGGAAGCTTCTTCCTGGATTCGACTCCGCATTGTGATTTCCCTGTGTAACGCCTTTAAATAAGGGGTCTTAAGCTGTTGATATCCACATCCGTTAAATAAATTCAAATTTTCATACCGTCGTGCAAAACAGCAGAAGGAACAGAGAGCCCGACAAAAAGGAATATGAATATATGCCCTGCCAATATTTTTTTTTGACCAGTAGATGCTTTCAAGTTGCTTGGTATGAGAGTTCAATTTTTCCCCTATTCATGTTGATCGGTGTCATGATTTTCAATTTTTGTTGGGAATCGTTACAAAATGACTTGATCTAAATACCCTGAAGGGCAGAAACTTGTTTCCTAAAGCCCTTAAAAGACCGGGTATTTTGAAGATAAAAGTACAAGTGATTTTGGAGCCGATCCTTACTTGTTTTTTTTTGATATTTTTACCCCTTTACCTGCGTTAAAGAAAAAAAGGCCCAGGCATTTGTTTTCCTTTCTGATAAAGGTATCCGGATTTAAATTCCGGCCCTGGAATTTAAAGGATGTGAACCCCGCCTTTTTCAATTCAAACCCCAATTTCTCCGAAACCGCTACCTTTTGGCGGGTGCAAAATCCCATGGGGATGGGCTGGCGTTCTGGAGGCCCGGAGCGGTAATTTTTTGAGATGCGTTCATAATGATCCCGGCAATACCGGTCATCCCAGCGGCAAGTGGAATTGATGATGTAATGAACCCGGTGCCGCTGGACCGGGGGAACCTTGTGGATCATTTTCCGGGTATTGTTGTTCCAGAACTGTGGGGCACAAATCGTGTGGAATAAGGGGGATGTCATGATACGTTCAAAGGGGTGGTACAGGCTCATGATACAGGAGGCTGATACGCGCAGTCCGGGGAAATTCTGTTTCAGCGCCCGGGCAAATTTTTCCCGGGCGACAACAATTCCCGATCCGTTGGTATCGAGGATTCGGCACAGCTCCTTTACACGGGGAGTGTATTCCGGGAAGCAGGAATTGGCCAGCAACCGAAAGCAAGGCCCCCGGGTTTCGCTCAGTTCAATTACCTGCCGATAAGAGAGCAGGGTCTGCTTTACATTCTCCGGTACCCTGCCTCCGCAGGTTTCCGGAAAACCGTCCACCCCGTTGTAAACCACAGTTGTGCCCTCCCAGGGGGGGGAAAAGATGTCTTCCAGGTGGCTGGGGATATAATACCTTATGCCGTCCATGTCTGATTTCTCAAGGTTCCAGCGGCAGCTTGTAAATTGCCAGTTCCTGGCCCCAGAAATAGATTCAAGGCCGTATTTACGGCCACCCACCCCAGTCCCATGATTACGGTATTGCCCCGGGCATACCTGCAACAGGCTTCCTGGCTTTCAACCGCATGGGGAGAGGGAGACATCCAGGTCTCCGGTTTTTTGGGATCTGTTTTTCCCTGTTTGAAGAGAATAGACAGGTTTTGGATGAGCCAGAGGCCGGTATGATAGCCGTGGTCAACACAGAGCTTTAGGTTTTGTATTTCCCATTTTCCCAGTGTTTTTCCGGGATACTCCGGGAAAGAGAGGTCCGTTTCGAAAAGGGGATATTGTTGTTTCAATATCTCCAGACCCGCAGGAAAAACCTCCTCTGGATTTTCCATATTCAATTCAATCGTCATACACCCGCTCCTCAATTATTTTATTGCAAAGCATTCAAAAACATATTACCTATTCGCCAACAATTAATGATTGGCAAAATAAATGAACAACAAACTTTTGAAATTTACCAAACTAAGCTGCCGGGACCGTTTGATGGTAGCTGAGGCAACTTTGTTCCTGGTGCTAAGCCGCATTGGGATCTCCTGCCTGCCCTATTCTGCCTATCGCCGATTCTTAGGCAAACACCGATATGCCATCGACACGATACAGATGCCCCTTAGCACTATACAGAGGGATGAAAAAAAAATCAAAATAGTTTCCTACTGGGTCAACAAGGTAGCCCGTAGCCTCCCCATGGACTGCAGTTGCCTTCCCCGGGCAATGGCCGGCCGGTTCATGCTCAGGCTAAGACGGATCGACTGTACCCTTTATCTGGGCCTTGGTAAAGATCCGCGAAACAAACTCATTGCCCATGCCTGGCTCAAGGCTGGCGGCATTAAAGTAACCGGCGGCGAAGACCAAACCTACCTCGTGGAAGTGGCCTGGTTCGGCTGATCCCAGGGCAATCGCATATAAACCCGGCACGTTTTTTTCAGGCTATTTGCACTTGTTGCGGAGGCGCCCCCCCTTCAATCCAGATGCGCCTTCAGATCTATGACCTGGTCTGCATATCTGATGGTGGCCGGGTCATGGGTAATGAAAAGCAGGGTGATTTTTCCCCTGAGTCTGAACAAGGATTGAAATACGGCAGTTTCATTCTTTTTATCCAGGGAGGTTGTTGCCTCATCCAGAATCAGCAGCTTCGGATTTCTCAGCAAGGTACGGGCCAGCACAATGCGCTGCCTCTCCCCGCCGGAAAACCGGCTGCCCCTGTCCTTTACAATGGTATCCAGTCCCTTTGGAAGTTCACGGATAAACCGGCCCGCCGCCACCTGGTCCAGAACCTCCATGATCTCTTCATCCGTGGCGTCCGGATTGCCCCAGCCTATGTTGTTCCGGATGGTATCATGAAAAAGAAATGCCTCTTGTGTCACATATCCAACGGATTTTCGCCAAGCCGAAAGATTCTGATTGCCCAGCGTCACACCGTCCACCCGGATGGTCCCGGCATCCGGTAATAAAATGCCTGCTATAAGATCGGTCAGGGTGCTCTTCCCGATTCCGGAAAATCCGCAGACCGCCGTGGTTTTAAGAGCCGGGATCCTGAGATCCAGATTTCGGACGGCAAAGCCCTTTTCATCCGCGGAATAACGGAATGAAATATTTTCCAGGCTGATACCCTGATTCAATTCCATTCGGTCGTCTGAAGGACCGGACACCAGATCTTCCTGGTGGGCCAGGGCATTGGAATAGAAGGTTTCCGTGGCTGAGAAAGAGGGCAGCATACCTGCCAGTCGTTGGGCATTGGCCTGAAGGGCGGACAATGAGGGCAGCAACCGGGAAAAAATAAGGATAATAACCCCTACCTCAACCAGGGGAATCCACAGCACATTAACGGCATAGAAGAGCATCAGACAGAGGATCAGGTAGGACAGAATCTGGAACCATAATTTCATCTCTGCGTTCTGGCGGGTGATACGAACACTTTCCATTGACAACCGGCTGACGATCTCGTCAAAATTGGCCTGCTCAGCGGTCTCAACCCCATAGCTTTTGGCGATCTTGACACCGCTGATATGCTCCATGAGCACGGAAAATATCCTGGATTTGGCCTCTCTCATGGACATCCCGGTTTTAAAGGCCCTGGGGAAATATGACCGGAATAAAAAAAACAGGGTGCCCGCAGTAACCAGGGTGATGCCGGTCAACGTGATTGAAATATTGGCGGCCCAGAAAATATAACAGGCCACAAACCCGCAATTGGAAATTAATTGCAGGAAAAAAAATGTACCGGTGGCCACCACTGGCAGATCGCTGGTCAGGATATGGGTCAGGTCAGATGCCCGACGATTTGCCACAAAGCTCCATTGGGCATTTATTATCGCTTTGAAAATCCGACTTTGCAAGCGCCGGACATAGGCGCGTTGGACCATGTGTGTGATCACCATTTGCCGGTTTCTCAAAATTGCCGTGGCCGTCATCAGGAAAAAGAATACCAGCAGGATCCACGGGAAAGTCATGGGAATATTCAGCCAGTGGAAGACGGCTTTCAACCAGGCCCCGGCGACATGGTCTGCCCCTCCCCCCTGGACGATTTCCGTCCGGAGCAGATTGAACAGCGGGATCAGCATCAAGAATCCCACGCCCTGGGTAAGCCCGTTCAGCAGCACTATCACCAGCAGGCCGACGGTATTCCATTTGTTAAAAGACAGAAAATCCTTTGCATACCTGATTAAAAGATGAAGCCGTCCTTTCGTTTTTGCGGCATCATCCTCCGGTGTTTGTACTTTTTTCGCCATGATAATTCCCAAATTTTACCGTGTAAGCTGGTTATTGTGCAATCCATCGGAAACTATACAAGTCTTTTTTAAATATTTGAAGTCGAAATTATCCGGATCCTCACATTTCAGTTGCTTTTTTGTCGGTCCGTTGATATGCCATGCCTTAAATTCTAATACGGTCTATAAAAATGAAAATTACCTTGATATTATGCGAACCAACAACGGATTTCATTCCCCTGGCCGGTCTTTACCTGATTGCCAATCTTGAAAAACACGGCCATGAGGTTTCCTTTGTCCTCCTGGAAAAAGACAGGATAAAAAGCAGTTTTGAAGAACCTGCCGATTACAATTACCTCATTGAGGTCATGGACCGGTCTGAGGATCCTATCGCAATCGGATGCATGAATGATATGCTGCCCTTTTTTCTATATGCAATAACCAGGTGCAGAAGCAGGTTCCAAAAGACCATTGTTCTGGGCGGCACCGGACCTTCGGAATTTGCCCGGGAAATCCTGGCCCGGTTCAGTGAGGTCGATTTTATCGTCAAGGACAGGGACCCTGAAATCCTGGCCCGGCTGCTCAATTCCGTGGAAGAGGGTCAGGCCGCTGTAAACGGAGTTGTTTACAGAGAAAACGGCAACGTCTGCTACACACAGGCGAATCAGGATTATTTCCACCATTTTACCCTGCCCACCCCAGCGATCCGTTTCCCACGTAAATTCAATAAATTTCGGCTGGTGACCGTCGAAGGCTGCCCATACCATTGTACGTTTTGCAACGTTGAGTCCCTTATCCCAAAAACCTTGAAATACAGGGATCTGGACCAGGTCATGGCGGAAATCCAATGGGCCTTGGACCATTTTGATAAAACGGCCCCACACCTCTTTGTCATTGTGGACGAGGCCTTTGTTGTAAACAGAGAACGGGTCCTTGAATTCTGTTCCTTAATAAAGAAATCAGGCCTGGAAATCAACTGGAAATGCTACGGCCGAATCAATCATATGGATGGGGAAATGATGGCAAGGATGAAGGCTGCGGGCTGTAAAGGCCTCTTTTTCGGCATCGAAGCCGGGTCTGATTTGATGTTGAAAAGCGTCAGGAAAGGCTTTTCCATCTCCGAGGCCATGGATGTCCTTGTCCAGGCCAAAGGGTATTTCAAAAGGGTGGTGGCAAGTTTTATCTGGGGCTACCCCTTTGAGTCCTTTGACGACTTTTGTCAAACCCTTCTTCAAATGCAATGCCTTACGGAACGATCAGTCACGGTCCAGCTGAATCTGCTCTCACCTGTTAAAGGGTCCGGGATCATGAAGGAATTCGGAGATAAGCTCTCGTTTGCACCAGCACATCTGCGGTTGTCCGAGCTTAACCCGCTGAGGCCCGAATCCGAAGAATTTAAAAACTTTGCCAAACAAAACAAAGACATCTTTTTGGGATACCACATATACGATACCCCTCACCTTGCGCGTAAAATAGAAGTCCTGAATCGCTTTGAATGGGGGAAGGGAAAATAGGCAGTCTAAGAAAATTGTCCATTTTTGTGTGACCCCATCACTTCTTTCTTTTACGGGAGAAAGCATATCCACCATTACTTCTATTCAAATGCCTCCTGCTCCAAAAATGATTTCGAATCAAATCTGATCCTGAGTTGGAAAGCCAGATTAATGACCGTATCTCCTTTAAGTCCTTTCTCCAATCGCCTTTGGGACAACCGTCTCCTGACCATTCTACCATCTCACGATTCCGCGGCCGTTTTCCAACCACTCCAATCTTATATTTATTGAATACTGGGAATTGTGAAGATAATGAATTCATTTTAATAAAATTGATTTTCCTAGTTATTAACCGTCCTTCTTTTCCTATATTACCGTGGTTTTCTTAGACAAATCGACCTGTTTTGTTAAAGCGAAGCTTGGTGATTTCCCTGGGATTTAATCATTCTTGCACGCTCTTTTTCTATCCGCCGCTTCAAGTCAGGATCTACAGTCTCAGCCACTTCGGACGCAACATCTAATAAACCTAACACAAATTTTTTCGTCCTTATATTTTCAGCTGAAGATAATGTGATTGACGAGTCAGATTTCAGAGCATCTTGAGCATTTTCCCACCAGTCAACGGCAATATCTACAATATTATTTAGTCTGCTTTTGGCCTTGTCTCCAACACCCAATCCTCGCATCTCGTAGAACATGTTTTCAGAAACCAGTTCTCGCCAATGAGACGGTCGCTCTTGTTTTGGTTTCTTGAGAATTTTGTCAATTTCATCTTTAAGTATACCTTCATACGTCGTGAAATTCACTGATTGAAGGCGCTTAGCCCCTTTGATGTTTATTTGACCGCGCTTTGTTATTTTCAGTGGCATAATTGGAAGGTTTGAGGCGAGCGGATTATCGGTGAGCATCTCTACCATGCCGCCTGGAAAGATTCGGAAATCAGCTCTAAACAATGTGTTTGAATATTGTATGGTTGCATTGGCCAGCCAGTGCCCAGGCTTTTTGGAATCAGGGATAACTGTTAACGGAAGCAACAAATTAGCAACCTGTTTTTTGTCCTCAATGGTTGCACCTTCTGCCCACGGTAGCTCTTCAGACCATTCAACAACATGGAATGGCCCCTTATCTCCATGGACGTAAGCATTAAAGAACCGAAGGTATGCAGCAACTATGTCCGAGGTGTTCAGCGAGAGAGCTTGTGCCTTGTTAGTGTCGTGGATGAGTGGGCTCGTGCCATTAAGATACTTTATACCAGAAGGAGTTGAAAGAACTGAAACTACAGGCGTTGCACCAAGACTATCAACATATTCTGCCTCAAGAAGCTGACTATCCTTGTAAAATGGAAGATCAAACGCTCGTATCTGGAAAACTGGCGACCTGAGCAGACCGGGAGGTAAACCGTCTTTTTCAACCTTATTTAGCTTTTCTAACGCTTGCACATATTCTCTCCCAATAAGCGTCCGCCAGGAGCCTTGCATGGTAGGAGGAGAGTTCCATACTTTGGCTTTAGTCGGGATCGATCCAACTACTTCAGTGGCAAACTCGATTGATGTGTCCCTCTCTGTTATATAGCCAGATGCAGTGTAACGAAGGTGATCCTCTATGACAGGTGAATCTTCTCCTTCTGTGATTATTGTATGCTCACCCATTGAGACATTCCCACCAGGTGAAATATACACAGGAACATTAAAAATGGTATCCTTGAGCATCATTGTCACTGTACCTGTCCAGTAACCAATCCTTTTCGGATTTGCCTTCATGGCAACAGGATGAATTTCTTCTCCAATTTTTCTACGGTGTTCAGAAGTCGCTTCAGGTAACCATGGTACATCTTTCTCGCTTTCAACAATAACGAATCTGCCATGTCTTCCTTGTACATGTGCAAAATAAAATCGGATGTAATCGGCAGCAGCTTCTTTCGTTTGAATTGATAATTCATCAGTCGTTTTTATTACATATGAGTAATGGTCTTTTAACTCATATACTTTATTGGGTGCTACGAGAAGAGAAAGAATCGGGGTCAAGCCGGAGTAAGTTGCATACTCAGCCTCAAATAGTTTTGCCCTAGGAAAAGAGGCTAATTTTGCCTCCCTGACTCGGGCAATGGCCTCTCCTATTTTTACATTCTTGAAGCGCTCAAGTGAAACAAAGGATTCCACTGCTTTGGAAAACTCGTCTCCTTTTAATTCTCTCCACTTCCCAAGCATTAGCGGCTTGCTCACCCATGGTCTGGTGCGGAGCTCGGCTGCTCTGCGTCGCACATCGAGCAATTGTTTCTCTGTTAAGGCTGGGAAAGGAGCAAAATCAGGGGTTGAATACTGGGCAATGACGGTATCGAATTGTCGCAGGTGATCGAGACCTTCTCGAAGACCCTTTTCCGTGAGAGAGAGTTCGATACATAAATCATTTGCAGAATCAGGCGAAAGGTCATTTTTACAGATGCCAGTTTGGGCTCCTAACGTATGACACATCGAGCGCCAGTCTTTTACGAGTTTTTCCTGTCCGGCACAAGGAAGATTTTTGGGGATATTCTGAGCAATATCTTTGGCAACGCTAATCAAGGGACTCATGCTATCCCAGTCATCTCGTTGATTTAAATAGAAGAAAGCTTTTGAGAGGCTCCAGAGGGTGGCTTGAACATCTGAGCACGTTAAAGGCTGTTCTTGAGATGCTCTATTGATGGCTTCAAGGGATAGCCTGATAGCTTCAAAAGCTTTTTCATCTTCACCGGATGAATGAAACTGGCTGGCTCGGACTCTGTGTAGATAATTTCGCGTATTCTGCAGGTCAGGAACACCGAATTCTTGTAGTTTTTTTATGGCAGTAAATACATCATCAAATACAGCTTCTGGAAGAATCTTATCTTGGTAATCAAGAAGAGGTATTTTTTCTTTAAGTAACCAAAAATTTATGAATGCCTCCTCAACGGTTGTTGGATTTTCCATCTCTGAAAGTACCAATCGAAGCTCTTTTTCTGCGTCATCCCATTTTTTTTCAGCTATATCAGTGTTGATCAACCCATATGCCAAATAAAAACGCGCTCGGCCCAACTGCTCTGTTTCTGCACCAAGGGTCATTCCCATATCAATCATTGTTTGCATTCGTGAATATTGGTTGCGTGCTAGATTATACAGTTTAGTTTTTTTAGACAACTCGTCTTTTTTTAATTTTTTGGCATCTTTTTTCAACTGATTGGCGAATGTATTGTGATAAAAAAATTGAGACCACCACGTTGTTTCATTTAGAGGACCATCAACACGCAGTTGGGCAAGTAATGCTTCTTTTGTAATCGCATCCATATCACGAATTTCATTCAGGCCGATTTTATCAGCTATACTTTGATGATAAGAAAGGTTCTTAACAAGAAGTCTTTTCCACTCTCGATTATTTGGGTCATTGACAAGGAGTTTATCATAAAATGGAGTGATCTCATCAAGGAGAGATATTCCTGCCCCAAGCTTACCATCATTCTGAAGAGATGATGCACTCATCAGATCAAAACGCTTTTTGAAAAGCTGGTAATGAGTAGAATCGGAATCGTTGAAATAGGTTTGCCCTTGCTCAAAATCGCTTTTCAATTCTGTAGCAACTTGTAGTTTTATAGTAGATTGAGTCTGTAACATCTTCGCAACTTCATGAGCGGTTAGTAACCCCAGAGTGGCTTTCCTGCCGATCTTTGGAATGCTTGCTCTCTTCTGTAATTCACGTAATTCTTCCAGCAGTACTGTGTTTAATTCTATTGCTTTAATAAGCTCTCCTCTATCGACAAAAAGATAGACCTGCACCGTTTTGGCACGAGCTCGGATTAAACGGCTATATTGAGCAAGCAGAGAATCTTTGATATTTAGATCTGACTTATCTAATTTTAAAATAGCTCTTTCAATACTATTTGCAGCCATCGGATTGTCAAAAGATACTTCTGCAGCTTCAGCAAGAGCTACTAAGGACTGCGCTTCTTCTATAAGTATATCGGGCTGATTGGAATCTTGTCTTCTATCATGCAATTGGGTGGCGCGTTTAGCATAATAGCTTGCCTGATCAATGAATCCAAGTCCCAAGGCCATCTCTGATACAGAGGTGAGCAAGCGACAATAACTTCTTGAAAGATACGTTGACCCTGTAATGTCTCCAACCAGTGTACCAAAACGTTTATCTATTGTGCTTGCAAGTCGCATTTTTTCAGTGCTGGGGGTATCCCATGCCTCGTGTAGCTGCTCAACAACCTCAATGGCAAGTTTGTCTGCGGATTGAAGGGAGAGCTGCAGCGTAGAAGATGCTTTATTAGATTGAGAGAGTGCAATTGTACCGCTTATTATCGCGAGGGTTGTCAACATCAGGAAAACGCCACTGGCAATCTGGTATATGCGTAATCGTTTTTTCCGGCGTTTTTCATGATACTTTTCAGAACGAGCAATGAATTTTTGTAATTCAGGGCGTAACTCTTTATGCCAGTGGGTTAGCAAATCTTGCGCCTCGGCAAGTGGTTTACCCTCTGGAAGCAGGTAATCATTTGCTTTCTTGCTCTCAACCTCCTTTTCCTGTTCTTCTTCCCATCTGTTAAAGACACTTTCCAGTCGTGCTCGTGCCTGCAGAAAATCTCGCGCGTCCTCAAGCCATTGCTGCAACCTGGGCCATGACCGTATGATGGCCTCATGGGCAAGACGTACAACAGAAATTGAACCGTTTTTATGTGAAGCTGTAATCAGCAGTCTGGCCTGAATAAAGGCCTCCAAAACAGCGCCGTCCTGTACTTGATCGGTGGTTAAAATCTTGGCTCCGAATTGTCTTTTACCTTCAATGGTAACCAGGGCTCGGAATAAACGCGGTACAGTCTTTTCCCGTGCTTCAACAGGTAATCCATTCCAAACCGCCTCGGCACGTTTACCAAGAGCCCCGGTTACTCCGCCAAGATTCTGGTAAGATGAGAAGGTCAATACGTTGTTTTTTATGCGGTTTTCATAGAGTTCTCGCAGCGTATATTGTAACAGTGGCAGAGCATCGGGTTCCTCAAGAGCATCGCTGAGTATGCGCTGATCCAGCCGCTCTTCGGTGTCTGTGTTTTCTTCAAACTGCAGTCCTGCCAACCAGGCAGGCTCAGTAATAACACGGTGCATATGGGCAGCACCAAGGGGCACAACATCATACTGACCCTCAGCTCCTTTAAGATCCATCCATTCTGAATGTTGCTGCAGTTCGCTATAGAAATCGCTGCGTATGGTTGCCATAACCCAGACTGATCCACTGGCTGCCAGTGCCCCGATAGCGCATGCAAAGGTATCAATTTCATTTTTGTTGATGGCGGAAATGGTGAATAATTCTTCTAACTGGTCAATGAGCAGAATTAGACGGACTTTACCACCTTCTTTTTCTTGAATACGCCGGATTGCAGGTAGTAGGGTAAGCTTAACGGCAGTTATCGGATTATCCATCAGAGCTTCGGTGAAATCTACCAGATTGGCTTGGCTCTGAGTATCATGAAAGAGTTCTGGTATCGCGTGGATGCTGTTCAAGATTTTGGCGAGGCCTTCAATGAGGTTTTCGGCATGTTCAGCAGGTGTCATCACTGCATAACGGCATTGCACCAGGGTGGAGTCGTAGTGGCGGATTGCGGGGATAACACCTGCCCTGGCCAGTGATGATTTACCGCTGCCACTGGCACCGACCAACAACACAAAAGCCTGACCCCTTTCTGCCTGCTGTCCCAACAGAACCTGAATATCGGAGACCTCCTGTTCACGGCCGAAGAAAATCTGCTCGTGCTCAATATCAAAGATTTCAAGACCACGATAGGGTGCACCGCGCTCGGCAATATCCCATCCTTCTTTGTGAAGCTTAGCATCCTGCACATATTCATCCAACCTGTTCTGCAGATGAACGCGTAGTTTGGCGGCAAAACTACTGGGTGCATCGAAGATAGTGAAGGCACGCTTATTGGTTCCGTCTTTTTTATCGTAAAAATGCTCTTCAATAAATTCTTTGGCCCGGCGGCTTTGATGGATGGCCTCTTCAAGATTATCAGCAGGCTGGTCGAACAGACGAGTCTTGAAACCTTTGTCGTCATCACGAAAATAGGCGAGGATTGCTGGCCTGTCGCCAATTCCGCGTTCCTTTGCTTGCTGGCGAGCCTGAAGTATTAAATCGAATTCACGCTCTGTTCCAGAGTTGTACTGGGTTCCATCGTTTCGTAACACCCTGCTGCCCAGCGGCGAACCAAGCCGCGACCAGAGGATAAAAACTGCGATATCAATACAATTTTCACTATCAAGAATCTGATCGATACCTTGCTGAAATGAGGTTTCGGCATCGAGAAACATCTCTTCCCATAGTATCGGTACAAGTTCAAGTCTTCGGGTATAGCGTCTCTGTAATCTACGAATAACCTCTTTGGCTCGGTCTCGTTCTTCGGCCACATCTTCAGGGGATGAAATAAAAATTCTTATGGTCTGCATATTGATGCTACCTTGACAGGATATTGAAATACCTGTCTCTATTCTTTATTGGTTTCTGAAAAAGCCTACCCCCCAAATAACCGGCTCGTCCGTGTTCATCTGAATTGTTGAACCAAGCCGCTATCGCGGCAGAAGAACAATTCAAATTCGTGTATACCCCCTTTAATTACCCAATTTCGAGCATTTATAAACAAAGGAGTTTACCGTAAACAAAACAGAAACAACTCGATTTGATGCACTCTAAAAACGCCATTTAAAGTTACTCAAACTGCAAGGCAAAAGCAAGGGTACCATTAATAATTATGCCAGGGCCGTTCGAAGAATCAGCCAGTATTTTGATTGCTGTCCCGACAAATTGACTCCGGATCAACTGGAAGATTATTTTAGTCAGTTTCTTGATGCCCATTCCTGGAGCACTGTCAAGGTAGAACGAAACGACCTGCAATTTTTCTGGAGGCATATACTCAAAATTGATTGGAAGTGGATAAATATGGTCAAGCCGCCACAATTCAAAACCATACCCGATATCCTCTCTCCGGCAGAAATCGAACAATTCATTCGCACTACCAGAAAATTACCCTATCGAGTTTTCTTTTTGACCACCTATTCCATGGGGCTGCGTTTGTCAGAAGCGCTATCTCTTCAGGTCAGGGATATCGATGCCGATCTTAAACGGATGCATATCCGGTATGAAAAAGGATTGTTTTTTTAGGATTTATTGAATAATTTCAATTTATTGAGTTGGCCCGACAAGATCAAACAAGAGACTTGTGATAATGGCGGTCATTTTTTATCATCCAGCGGGCCCGCAAAACAAAAAAAAGGGATACGGAGATGCTTAAAGGAAATTGGTAAGCCGCATCAAACGGGGCCGATGGTTTCCTTTGCCCACCCCTGATAAACAAATCTTGAAATAGGTATAAAATTTCAATGTTGATTTTTGAAAGCAATTGAAATGTAAGGCTTTATTTGAATCTCTAAATATTTATCTGTCAGATCGGCTAGAAAGAGTATGATACCTTCTGTATTAAGCTTTTTACCTTTTTTATCTTCATATTCGTCAGTTTTGTGTTCAATATTATCTATCAGGCTATGATTGATCCTGATCATGTCTCGACCTGCCTTGAACCAAGTCAAAGAAAATAGATTCCGATCATCATAATCCAGTATTAATTTGTTAGACAAATCAATGGTATCCCAATCCTTGATATCTGTTGTCTCAACGACCAGCTCATCTCCTTTTTCCTCTAATAGGTAATGATAGAAACCATCTTCATCTATTTCGCAATCCTTTTTAAACAACTTCACAAAGAATTCGTTTATACTGCCAAGAACTCTTATTTCAAAGTCTCGAATGGTTTCAAGGCTTCCGCGATACTCAATCCTGCCGCTTTCAATCAACTTTCTGACCCTATGATCAATGTAAGTTGCGCTTGCCCCCGATTTTAGGACCACTAGCTAAGGTGGAATCTGCGTCCTTAGAATGTTAAGAAAGGACGTATGAAAATGAAATGTAAAAGAAGACA
>JADGEQ010000072.1 GCA_016744295.1 Desulfobacteraceae bacterium
AGCGTCGATGGTACTGCATGGGAGACTGTGTGGGAGAGTAGAACGCCGCCAGATTATTTTTCAAAAAGCCCTATCGCGATTTTCGTGATAGGGCTTTTTGCGTTTGTGGTAAGGCACAGCGTTCGGGACGCTGGGGTCGGAGGTTTAAATTGATTGTATAAAAATAAACTGGGATAACAAGCTTATCGCCCTAAAAAATTCACCCAAAAATAAAAAAAACAATAAAAGTTGACAAAAGTTGACAAAAGGGCTATCTCAATAAGTATGAAGACAATATCCAATAAATCCCTGAATATTACAAAGATAAAATCCCAGCTGGAAATCCTTGGGTTGTCCCAGGCAAATATTGCTGAAAGATTGGATGTGACACGGCAGAGTGTGTCCAACTGGATGCAGAAGAAAAAATTCCCCAGACCGGGTGTTCTTTTGAAGCTGGCAAAAATTCTTGAACTCTCGTTTGATCAAATCATTTTAAAGACGGATATGTCAAACGAACCGGTTGTTGCGTTTCGGAAAAAGGGAAACCACAAAATATCATCGGAATATATCGAAGATGCAAAGGACAAAGGATTCCTTTTAGAACAGCTTGTTCCTTACCTGCCCTATGATAAGTTATCTGCTCCTCCCGTTTTAATCGAACCCCAGTTGAATTACGACTATATCCAGACGGCAGCAAGAGAAGTCAGAAATGCCATCGGCAATGAAAACATCCCTAAAATCGATTTTAAGGACCTGATTAATTTTTTTAACAAATATCATGCGGTTATTATTCCCGTATTCTGGGGCAACAAAAGCAATCATGAAAATGCACTGCATATCTATCTGCCCCAATCCAGGACAACATGGGTTTACTTGAATCTTGACAGCAAGGTGCACGATTTTAAGTTTTGGATGGCCCATGAACTTGGACATATCAAAGCGCCTAAGCTGGAACCTGAAGCTGCGGAAGACTTTGCAGATCTGTTTGCCGGTGCCCTCCTCTTTAATCAAGAATTGGCAAAACAAGAATATGAATATTTAAGGCAAGCCCCCAAAAAGAGCCAGCAGGTTGCCAGGATCAAGGATAAAGCAGAAGAACTGACCATATCCCCTTTGACAATCTACTATGAGATTAATCGATATGCTGAATATGCGAACCAACCCCAGATCAATCTTGAAAAAAACAATGCAATTTTTAAAGTGAATACTGCTTTTTGTAGCACGTATAAAAATGTTGCAGAGCATTTGTTTGATACCTTACCACCCCATGCCGGAGAGTATATCAAGTTGACCCGGGAATACTTTGAAAGTCCTTTTTTTGAATCCCTCAAACAATTGGTCATAGACCAAAAAAAATCCATTGGCTTTCTACAGGCAATTTTGAATCTCATTCCTCCTGATGCCCATGCTCTTTACGAAGATCTATTTTCATGAAACCAACAATTTTGGTAGATTCATGTTCATATTTCAGGCTGGCCCAAGGCATCCATCCCCTGTTGAAAACGTATTTTTGTGAAGAAAAGCATGTATTGGGTGTCATCAAAGAATTGAATCAGGAGTATAATAAAAATCCATCCCTGAAGCATAAATTTTTCTGGGTGAATGAAGCTGAATTTGTTGAAAATCGAAAGCGATGTTTCAGCCTGTCCTCTGGACAAAAATCTGACATCAATAACGCCTTCTTTTTTTTGAGAGAAACGGCAAGGGACGAGGGATATGGGGTGTCAAAGGTTGACCTGAAAGCCCTTTCCCATTCCGAAGTTCTTTGTATCCCCGTTTTAACCGATGACACAGATATGCTGATGCTTGCCAAAGAATATAATATTCATACATATACCTCTCTTCAAATCATGAAAATATTGTATGATTGTGGTGTAATCAGTATGCGTCAAGTCCGCTCCATCGCAGCCTTTTGGGTATATCTTAGGGATACGCCCAAGTCCTTTCGAAAAAGCTTTGAAAAATTGTTTGACGAACCCGCACCAAAATAAACACGGTCCGTCCGGTCTTCCCTCTTTCAATTTAAAACCAATTTGATATATTCCAGGTTTGATAAAGGCTTAAACCTGAAAAAACGATGTGCGACTGGGTTGTCCGTTTATATTGGGAGCAATTCTATTCTGGTAATCAGACCTTTCTATAATTTAATTTCCCATAGTTCTTCGGTGAGTTCTTGTCCCCAAATTTCATGATTTTTTGTGGTTGTGACTTGAAATCCAAATTTTTCATAGAGATGGCGGGCTGTATATAGGTTACTCAATGTCCATAAAATTATTTTTTGGTAATTCCTGCGTTTGCAAAATTCAACCGCTTCATGGAGCAGTTTATTTCCCAGACCAATACCACCCGCTCTGGGTTCCACCAAAAACCAGCGCAGTTGGGCTATGGCCTCTTCTGATTTCACAATTGCAATTGAGCCCACCGGTGTTGCACCGTCTTCGGCAACCCAAAGATGTTCTTTTTGCACATCATAATTCACTGCAAATTGTGCTAAACCAGAGGCCACATAGGCATCAAAGGTTGTATCAAATCCATAGTTATTGGAATAAAACACAGCATGGCGGTATGTGATATAGCCGATATCCCCGGGCCGGTGGGAGCGGAGCGTAAACGTTTTTGATTGAGGTTTTTCTCCTGTAAATATTTGTTCTATTCTCTCCATCGCTTTTACAAGCTGTTCATGCTCCTCGTGGCTTGTATTTGAAAGGGATAATGTGATTTGGAGATTTGACATCTCCTGGAGCTTGGCGATAGCAGAATCGCCTTTTGCTGTAAGTGAAAGAACCTGTTTGCGAGTGTCTTCAAGTGATTTCTTTTTATGGATCAATCCTTGCTTTTCAAAACGCATCAATAGTCGGCTTAAGTAGGCTGGATCAATATGGAGTTGCTTTGATAGTTCCTTTGAGACAAGGTTGGGTTGACCAAGTTCAAATAAGACACGAGCTTCAGCTAGGGAATAGTCACTTTTGAGAAGCTTATTATTCAGTAAGCCAAGAATTTGGGTATAAAACCGGTTAAAACGACGTATTTTTTCAACATAACTCAGCTCAATTACCATATTCTCCTCCTTAATTTAAAATTTGTTTCGTTTAATAAATTAAATAATCTCTATTTTGGTTGGCATTGTCAAGTTTTTAATGGAGTTTGGCAAATATTTATATGACAAAGTCCACTATCTATTTTGTCCCAGCTAACCATCATTCATGAAGTTTAGGAGGAAAGATGTCTAAAAAAGGGTATGCCACGGCCATTTCAAAAGGTTTTCCTTCGGGTACTTTGCTGACTTTGGATAATTCATTTAGCAAGCGGGTATAACCCACTATCCTAAAATACAACCTTGCTTGATTTCTTTGGGAGA
Source organism: Desulfobacteraceae bacterium (assembly GCA_016744295.1). GTDB lineage: Bacteria > Desulfobacterota > Desulfobacteria > Desulfobacterales > Desulfobacteraceae > NBML01. Next base: position 3,338 of record JADGEQ010000072.1, read on the forward strand.
ATCACATTTAATATTTACATTGAGTTGGCAAATATTTTGACAGAAGTTCTTTTTGCGTTTTGCTGCGTTCCGGGAGGATATATTCAGCACACCGTCTCTCTATTTCTTTGTTCGCATTAAAATTCATTCCTTTGTCTGTAGGAGAATTGCCTGGCACTATCCCTCTTTTATCAAAAATTTTAGTTACCCTTTGCTCTTTTCTATAGATGCTTACATCCCCTATTGTAAGAAAGCTTTTGGTTTCAAGAGATCTTCCAAGTTTGTCTTTAAGGAGAGGATCAATGGAAAGGCCCATGCCTTGGAGAAGCCGGTTGCAAGTAATCATTAATTCTTCATCAAATATAATTTTATTAAAACTACCCCCTGCAAAAGCCGCCATATGACCTGGGTAACACCAGATTTCTTCTACGGCTGTAATAGAATATGGAGCGAGGGTCGTTAAACAGGATTCAAAGCCACTCTGGTAATCATTTCTGGTACCATCGGAAAAACATCCGCAAAGAATACAATCCATTTCAAAATAGAGACAAACTTCATAAAACATAATTTGAACATGGACGTATTCCGGACTACCATATACAGGCTGCATTGTCTTCATATCAGTCATCGTGGAAAAATTATTGAAACTCACGTTTGTGCCTGGTTTAAGAAGCTGGACATAAACAGCCCCTGCTAAAGAAATAGCAATGTCATGAATGACTATTCCCATAAGGCTTTCCGGTCCGGTCATAAAAGATAAGGTACAGGGGGAAATGGCTATATCCTGGTTTTCTTCAACCAAAACAGTCAAATTTATCAGACTTTCTTCATCATAAGATAATGGTGCCATTGGACAGATTCCCTGCCCCATCACCGGGTTTTTATCTTCACCCTTAATTTCTTTGATCAGTTGAATCGCTTTTTTAGCACTGGTATAAACATCTCCATTTTTTGTATTCGATTTTGTGGCTCGCAACCCAAGGCTTGGCCATTTATCAGAATATTTTAAGAGCATTGCGATTTGAGCGATGTACTGATCGTCACTGCCGTTACCTTCAGGATCAACAACTCCAGGATTTACAGATTCGTAAAGCTTGGAAGTTTCCGCCAGTTGATACATTTTAACGGCATCACCGATGTTACCACGCCGACTTTCCCCTGTTACATCATCTAAAATCATAGGTGAATTTGAAAAGGGGGATGCAGCAACAAGTCTTTTTATATTTGTCGGCTCATATTTGTACTTTGGCATCAGACTAAGGGTTTCGGCCAGAAGAGAAGGCGGAAGATACACTTTTTTTCCCTCTATTTTGGCACCATTCTTCTTAAAGAGTTCTCTGGCACTGGCCATATCAAATTCAACGCCTAGGGTTGATAGTATATCGACAGCACATTCATAGATGCTTTCAATTGTCTCTTTGTTTAATAAGCTTGGCATCATTTAGGCTCCTTTTTTTGGGGGAAGAATATTTTACATAATAGTTAATTATTTTTGTAAAGACTTTTTTACGCTGAAAAATTCCCGAATAGTTGAACAAAATACGTTTAACATATAAGAAAAAATCATAAATTAAACTTAATTTTTTCATGAGTGATTATGGTATTATCTGCCAGGAGTAGAACGTTTTGATTGAGCGACAGCTTCCAAAAGAAATATGCCATATATCGTGGGGGCGATTTGGCACCTGGATGTCGGCTCATCATGTCCCGGAGGAAAATCCCTGATGGAAAAATAACAAAGGGCTCTCTTTTATAATTTTTTTGAGAGCCCTCCATTCATATTAAAACGTAATTTTTATCAATAAACACCCTGACTGAATGTAGTGGTTATGCTTTCACCATTTTCAAGATCAAACCTGATATCTGTAAAATATTTATGGCCTCCACCTGCAACGCATGAAGATGGTGCAAGATAATAGCCTGATGCAAATTTACTTCCTGCGGTATGGGCTGATATCCCTTTTACCCCTTCCGGCATATTTTTGGTTTCGCTTGGAACCTTGGGAGATATAAAAATATTTGTATCAGAATCAAATTCATAACGCCATCTGCCGTGGTGCCCACCTCTCCAGTCAACATCATAAGCATACATTTTAATGCCGATTATTTTGCTTTTAAACCGGTGGTTGAGTACTTTCAAATTAAAAATCAATGAAGGGAAGTGAGGATTTTTTCCGCCACAATATTTTCCTTGCTCCCCTTCGGGAACTGATATGCCATCCCACCTGGAGTCATTGACTTTGATAACTTTTATCTCGCCTTTATTTAATTCTGCAATTTCGAGTTTATTAGATGCAACGCATCCTATTGTCAATAAAGCTACCCAGATAAATACAACCCCACATGCCATTTTTTTCATTTCGGTCCCTTTTAAATTAAAGTTTAAAGTATATACAGTGAGATTAATCATTAGTGGTTAAATTTCTCGTAATTTGAATTACGGTATGATTAATCTGATTCACAGTAAGTCAAAAAACTTGCGAATGCAAACATCTTTGATCAGCGTCAGTTTTATAATTTTTTAGCCTCTCCAAGAATATCTTCGGCAAAGTATAACAGGCTGCTGTAAAATGAAAAAACCTGTATCAGTCTTTTCGCATCAAAACGGCGTATGAGACCTTTTTCTCTTAAATTTAAAAGTCCAGTGTCCAGGATATTAATCTGTTCTTCAAGGTTCTTGATTGCTGCCGGCAAAGGTTGATTTTTCATTATCAGAATCAGCATTTTTCCACTTTCTGATGCAATTTTTTTAAGTTCCGTGGACAAAATAATATCAAATCCATTCTCATCCAAGACATTAAGCGTTCGGACCATGTTGCGCAAATGCTCTGCAGAGCGACTCATGATAGACACCTTACCTGAAAAATTACTATTGAATTTTTCATGATAAATCAAACCCTCGTGCTGCTTTATTTTTTGTAATAATTCATGATTATCCCAGACATCTTTTACCAGTTCATCGACAAGTATTTCTTCTACATTTTGCTGTTTTGCTATAAAAGCATCCACCAAGATACCGCATTTTTCTGAACACGCTCTTGATTGTAATTCAAGTTTTTTCATCAAAACATCCACCCTTCTTTTCGGAAGAATCAGAACGGAAACTAGGAAGGCACAAAGGATACCGATAATGATTTCAAATACACGGGATATACCGAAAACAAAAATATTTTCAGCATCTATTCCTGTCATTATTATTATAACAACAGTGATTGCCGCCATTCGATATCGAGATTTATAGCGGGTCAAAAAACTGCAAAAACCAATGGTAAAAAATAGAGCAGTTCCAATGAAAAGATTGTTTTTAGGAATAATTAAAAGAACCAGTACACCTATCAGGGCACCAATCATTGTACCAGATAATCTGTAGAGGCACATTTCCACAGAATCAGCCACATATATTTGCATCACGATAACGGTTGATATGACAGCCCAATATCCAAATTCAAGATTAAAAAGTGTAGTGATCCCATAGGCGATAACGGCCGCACAAGCTGTTTTTAATCCGTGTATGACGTGTATTGATGAAAAATTCATAGTATCTCTTGTTTGTAAAAGCTCAATTGCTATACACCAATAATAGGTTAAAAACAATCTCGTGTGGAGAATATCGGTTTCACGGGAACCGCCAAAGGATGGACCCCGGTATTTCCGGGTTTCGATAACGGTTTGTTCAAAAAGGCAAAAGATTACTCTTCACGAAATTTTAAAGCGATTTTTTCGATTTCTCCATTTTGTTTCATCCGCTCTATTTCTTGGTTCAATCGGTTTTTGAAATCGATCTTAAAAGGATATCGATGGGGGTCACGTTTGCTGAACCCCAGATACCCGTATTCTGTCGAGAGGGTCGGACCTTCAAGAATTTTCAAATGCCCGTCTCCCTCTTGAATTTCTCCGGTTTTTTTGAGATTTCTCACCTGCCACAGAATTGAAAGACGGTCGTTGATATAGGCATCAATGCGGCCGTTATACAGCTTGAGAAGGTTCATTCGGTTGTCATTGGCTTCTTGAACAATAATTTGTCCCGATGTTACCAGTTTAAAAAAACTAGTGTCCTGAAAACTTTCAAATCCTGCATTGTTTCCAATTTTTAATCCAATGAAATCATGGGGCCAGTTTTCCAGCTTTCTTTTTTTTGCGACAGCGCCATTGATAAAGACCACTAATTTTTCTTCAAGAATTGGTTTCGAGTAGTCCATGTAGGGCCTTTTGACCGGCCTGAAATAGGGTGGATAAAGAGCGAAGGCCGCCCCTTTTTTCAGCATTAAAATTCCCCGTTTCCAGGGAATTCCTTTCATGGTGATATCATAGGTGTCCATTCTCAAGAATGCCCTTTGAAGAATTTTAGTATAAATACCCTTGAGTTCACCTTTTTCTATATAACAATAGGGGGGATAGCCATCATCACCGTAAACAATAACCTGGGTTTTTCCCAAAACCCAGGAGGAAGACACAAGACAGATAAGTATTACAAATAAAAATATTTTCATAACATCTTTAAAAAATCATTGGTTGGAAAACATATAATTGGCAGAAACCCCGATCCAGGAGACCCGGGGTTTCTAGGGTAGAAGAAATCGGATTTATACCTTAAAGCGGCCCACCATTTCCTTAAGATCGGCAGCCAGCTTGGACATTTCTTCAGCACTCATATTGACATTTGAACTACTGGCGGACATGGTGCCTGCTGACTGGCTGATATCGCTGATATCCCTTGCGATATCCGTTGAAACCGTGGAACTTTGGGCTACATTTTCATTGACATCCCCTATCCCTACAGCAGCCTGGTTCAGGTTGCCGGCTATTTCCTGGGTGGTGACCGACTGCTCTTCCACGGCTGTGGCAATGGCGGCAACAATGTCATTCACCTGGTCAATAACATTGGAAATTTTTCCAATCTCCTGAATGGTTTCTGTGGTGGATCCCTGGACACCATCAATTTTTTCCTTGATTTCCCGGGTGGCCTTGGCAGTCTGCTGGGCCAGATCCTTAATCTCATTGGCAACAACGGCAAACCCCTTACCGGCTTCTCCTGCCCGGGCAGCCTCAATGGTTGCATTCAAGGCCAACAGGTTGGTCTGGTCAGATATATCGGAAATGGTTTCCGTCACATCGCTGATATCCTTTGCAGCCACATTCAGTTCATTTATTTTTTCCGTTGCCGAACCGGCCTGGGTAACCATTTCAGCCGTAATGGATCGGGCCTGCTCTGAGTTTTTAGCAATTTCATTGACGGTGGAGGTCATCTCTTCTGTTGCCGAAGCTACCATACTGACATTTGTGGCTGCCTCTTCACTGCCTGCGGCCACGGAATTCATATTGGCGCTCATCTCTTCAGCTGCCGCAGCAACTGTATTGGATTTGTCCGACATGCTGTCAGCACTGGTTGAAATATCCCGGGAAAGGGTGAACAGGGTTTCCGATGAGCTGTCCATGGTTTTGGCATTTCCGGCAATATCCTTGATCATGGTCTGGAGTTTTTCCACAAACAGATTAAACCAATCTGCCAATTCACCCACCTCATCACGGTTTGTTACCGTCAGACGACGGGTCAGATCCCCTTCTCCTTCTGCAATATCCTTTACCATATCCGATGCGTTGCGTATGGGGTGAACAATGGCATTGGTCAGGAAGAAGGCAAGGGTAATAAAAATTACGAACAACACAATACCGATTCCCACCAGAGTTGCAATCAGGCTCTTGGAAGTCTGCATCACCTCGGCTTTTTCAATCACACCGATCAGCTTCCATCCCAGGTTGGGAGAGGTATGCACATAGGCCATATAGGATGTGTCATCCCAGCTCAGTTCGGCATACCCCTTATCCATTTTATCCAAATTCGTAAAGGCCTCTATATTTACCTCTGACATTTTTTTGAAGTTCATCTCCGGTGATTTGGGATTGGCCAGAAATGTTCCGTCATCCTGAACCAGCATGGCATACCCGGTCTGGCCGATTTTGATGTCACCGATTAAATCGGTCAGGGCCTTAAGGGCCACATCCACACCCACAACCCCCACCCGCTTTCCATTGTCTGAGGTTACGGCTGCGACCACACTGAACACGGCAGCTTTGGTACTGCTTGTCATGTACGCCGGTGTGATGATCAACCCGTCCTTATTGATATTGTCTGAATACCAGCCCCGTTTCAGGGGATCATACCCAGCCGCCATCTGGCTGATAAGCGAAGAAAGATATCCCCCCCAGGCGCTCCCCATATATACCTCAATATATTCCGGATGGTGTTTGTTCAGCTGTTTGAACACCTGATGCATCTCTTGATTGAGCCCTCCGGCCGCCAAGGGATCCAGCCGGGTGGGGGATGTGGTCTGCTGGTAATTCAACAGTGAATCGTCCGCTTTTGTTACAACCGGATTATCAGAGAGTACCGCCACATCTAATTTAATGCCGTTGACAAAGAATTCCATGGCATTGTCAACCTGTTTCAGCTCCCTGGAGGTTGAGTCGACAAAATTATGGATGGAAGCGGTTTTGATTTTAGTACCAATTACAATACAAATAATGGTAAGGGGGATGAGAATAACCAGGCAAAACGCCAATAAAAGTTTTTGTTTAATGGAAATGTTTTTCATAATACCTTCCTTTGTTAAAAAAAATATTTGCTCTATTATATGGGGCAGGATCTGTCTTTTATTACCAGGTTGATGTGTCAAATCATATGGGTTTAAGGAAAAATATATATATCACAAAATCATGTAAAAAAAAATGATTTCATGGCTGGAAAGGGCGATGATACGTTTTTTTTAAAACAGGACGCCCCTAAGCTGCTGTAACGGAATGCCCTGCCCGGGGCGAAATATTAGGGTGAAAGCAAGGAAGCGAATTTAATTTTTCGCGCCGCTAATCATATTCTTGCTTTCTATTCGAAGATATTCAAGGGCAGATCTGATATTGCTTCCCTTAAAACAATAGTGTAAATATGAAGGAAACGGGTATCCAAGAGGGCGGTAATTACTATCAATTGCGCCGGTATTTTCCTAACAAAAAATATGGATTTTTAAATCTCTGAATAAATCCGGAGGATCAAACAATGAGCGATTTCATTAATGTGGGTATATTGGGTCTGGGCAATGTTGGGGCAGGCGTGGTCCGGCTGTTGTCCGAAAAGCGGACAATCATTGAAAAACGGGTGGGAAAGCCGGTTCGGATCACCAAGGGAGTGGTGTCAAATTTGACCCAGAAAAGGGGGCTGGATTTATCTGAGATTCAGATGAGCACAAACCCGGAACATATCCTGAATGACCCTGATATTGACATTGTGCTGGAGTTGATCGGGGGGCTTTCTTTGGCGGAAACAATTATTTTAACTGCTTTGAAAAAGGGGAAATCCGTTGTCACGGCAAACAAGGCCCTGCTGGCTGAAAAAGGCAGCATTATTTTTCCGGCAGCCCATGATGCACCGGGGTTTTTTGGGTTTGAAACCAGTGTTGGAACTGCTATTCCCATTATCAGAACGCTTCGGGAAGGATTTGCCGGGGATGAAATTCTAAAGATTTCGGGAATTGTCAACGGGACAAGCAATTATATTCTCACCTGCATGGCGCAAGAGGGTATGGAATTTGAGGATGCCCTGGAAAAAGCCCAGGAAAAAGGGTTGGCGGAAACCGATCCGACCCTGGACATCCAGGGAATAGATGCGGCCCACAAACTGATTATTATGATGAATATCGCCTTTAACGGTGTGTTTGATTTTTCTGAACTTTATATCGAAGGCATCTCTGATATCACGGCCCTGGACATCCGGTATACCAGCCAATTGGGCTATACCATCAAGCATGTTGCCAAGGCCCAGACAACAAAGGCCGGTATAGAAGCCCATGTTCACCCGGTACTTGTTCCCCGGGACCATATTTTGTCCTCTGTAAACAATGCCTTTAATTCCATTTTAGTTTTGGGTGAATTCATGGGGTCATCCAACCTTTACGGCCTTGGTGCCGGTCCGGGGCCGTCTGCCGTCGCTGTTATGGGGGATATCGTCGAAGCATGCCGGTATATACAGACCGGCCAGCAGCGCCCTATCTCTCCTTTTTCCATTCCCCTGGAAGCATGGACCCCAAGACAATTGGTTCCCATGGAAACGATTCGAAGCGAATATTATCTCAGGTTCCATGTAAGGGACCGTTTGGGGGTTCTGGCCTTTATTTCAAGAATATTGGCCAAGTACAGGATCAGCGTCCGGTCGGTAATTCAAACGGGAGAACCCACAAAAAAGGAGAACCCTGTGGACATTGTTCTGATCACCCATGAAGCGGTTGAAGCGGATATTCAAACAGCCCTGGAAGAGATCAAAGGGCAGTCTTTCATTGCCGGGAGAACCCAGCTTATCCGGATTGAAGCAGAATAGCCTCGGGTTTTTTGTATCACTAGGGTTTCAGGGGGAGGGTATCAAAATCCGTGTTCTGGTATTTTTCAATCCAGGTGATATGCTTTCTGGAAAATAGTGAGGCAAACTCATCCAGGGCAGTGTTTAAAATTTTGTCTGCCAGGTTGCCTGTTGTCTGCCTTATTTCCTCTTCCATTGTTTTGTACAGATGGCCAATGTGATATTCCCAGGGCATGATCGCCTGCCTGCCGGGGTGAATTTTTTTTTGATAGGCAAGCTTGAGCAGTTTGACCCATGAAAGCCCGGCATCCCTGAAGATGAAATCGCAGGGTATGCCGTCGTTGGTCTGGGTTGATCGTATCTCTATCTTAAGGTTTGGGTTAAACCCTTCTACCAGGGAGGTATCGATCTCCTTACAAAAATACTTTCCATAGGCCAGAAGATTGTTTTCTTTCCATGTCACATGCCAGGGGCAGGTGAATACATTAAGCCGGGCATGGGGCGTTTTCTCTTTTAGCCGGGCATCCATTTCATTTTTTCCGACTTCCCATTCGCCATAGGCAAAATAGGTGGCCATGGTCAGGCTATGTCCATTATTTTTGGCCCTCAGTCCCATTCTTCTGCCGCGCTGGCGGCCATATCGCCTGACCGCGTTTTTGAGCAGCATCTCTCCTTTTTCTTTTTCCAGGTGACGCAATACGGATTGGGCGATACTCGAAAAAAGGAGGGCATGGTGGCTGGCCGTTAATTGAATCTGTGGGTGTTCCATTTATTTTTCCTGTCTTTTATGGGTGTATCCAAGCAAATGACGCCATTTCTGTTAAACCGAAAATCAATGGATTGTCAAGAAAAATCATGGGGATGCTTGGGGAGATCAAGGGCATGGAGAGTGTCAAGACCAGAAAGAAAAATGCCGGGTAAATTCTTCGCATCATTAGTTAATGCATCATTGTTTATTTTTTGATATGAAAAGGGGGTGTTGTTGTTTTTTTGCCGGTAGAGAGCAAGCTGGCTGATCCTGGAGGGAGATCCCATGCAGTATTGTTATTATGAATCCTTGGTTGGGCAATTGTTATTAACCGGGCGTGGCTGTCTTGAAACCTTGAATTTTCCCCAGGGTAAAACCCGGAGGGAACCGGAGCCGGGCTGGATAGAGGATGCCGCACCCTTTTCAAAAATTATGGCCCAGCTGGATGCCTATTTTGAAGGGTCTCTCAGAAGATTTGATCTGGCCCCGGGTCTTGATTTTAAGGTACAGGGGACCTCTTTTCAGCAAAAGGTTTGGCGGGAATTATTGAACATTCCCTATGGAGAGACCATCTCCTATGGAGAGCTGGCCATACGAATCGGTAACCCAAATGCCTTTCGGGCCGTGGGTATGGCCAATGGGAAAAATCCCATTTCCATTATTATTCCCTGTCACCGGGTCATTGGTAAAGATGGTAGTCTCACAGGATTTGGCGGTGGGGTTGATGTAAAAAAACAATTGCTTTTCCTGGAGCAAAAGAATGGATAGGCAAGGTGTTCTGACAAGACAGTCTGTGAAATTTAGGCCCGGAATAATTGTTTTTCTGGCTTGGCTGGTTCTGGTGGGAGTTGCCGGGGGGAATGAAAACAACTTCTATTTTGTACAAATAACCGACACCCATCTGGGAATACCCCGGAACCTGGTTCGGACAGCCAGGGTGGTAGCGGCTGTCAATGATCTGCCCATGGAGATCGCCTGCGTGGTTCATACCGGGGATATCATTGACAGGACAAAGCAGGGGAATGAAGGGGTTCTTGCAGATGCCGTCTCTGTATTTAAACGTCTGAAACCCGGGGTTCATTTTCTTCCGGGGAACAATGATATCAGTCTGGGGGGACCAAAATCTGTCCAAAGCTCCAGAGCCTTATATGAAAGGTCTTTTGGCAGCCTGATTTCCCGGGCCGAATACAAGGGGGTTGTTTTTTTGTTTGCCTATACCGATCCCTTGCGTAAATCTGTTGTTATGGATGACTATGATCCCCTTGGGGATCTGGGAAAATATTTGGATGCCGCCAATGGGAAGCCGGTTATTCTCTTCCACCATGGACCCAGCGTGGATGATTTTTATAACAACAGCTTCCATGACGGCTGGGCCAAAACAGCAAAAGAGAACTGGGTGAAGCTGATCAATCGGTACAATGTCAAGGCCGTTATTGCCGGCCATTTCCATCGGGATGAATTTCATTGGCTGGGGAGGGTGCCCTTGTATGTGTCACCGCCTGTGGCGGAAAAATGGGGCCGTCAGGCTGGCTTTCGGATATATGAATACCAGCAAAACGGCAGAATAGGATATACCACCCAGTATCTGGAGTAATTAGATGCCCAAGGAAATTGCCCATTGGAGTCTGGCAGCAGCCACGGCAGAAAAACTGCCAAGAGATTCCCTGTTTTATAAGCCCATCCACTCCTTTCCCAACCTTTTTCTTATGGGGGCGATTACGCCGGACATTCCTTTTTATTATCTGGCAGGTCCTAAATTAGCCGTTATTCAATCTTTAAGTATCCCCTTCCACGGAAGGGATGAAAGATCCCTTTTTCCTGTTTTGGCTTTCCTGGACCAACATCCGGACAAAGATCCCGCTGTTCTGGCCTTTGCCGCCGGTGTAATCTGCCATATTCTGGCAGATACCCTATTTCACCCACTGGTTTATTATTTTGCAGGGATGAAAGGGATACATCCCGGGGCAACGGCCCGGCACCGTCAGTTTGAAACCGCCATGGATTTGCATTTCTGGCAGTACCGACCCCGGGTTTCCCTTGTCCAAATTTTCAAAGGTCTGGAGGTTTCTGAAAAGAGGCTTAACCGGTTTCTATCGGATTTGTTCCAGGTCAAGAGTCGGTCTGAACAACGATATCTTCGCCCGGCCCTTTATTTTCATATGACCCTCCAGTATCTGTTTCGGTCTTCCATGGCCCATAAAATATTTGCCTTTTTGGGCAGGAAAACCCCGTGGATACCGGACAAAATAATTGGATTGATCTATCCCTGCAATGGGCCTGTGAACCTTGTTTTTTTTAATCAAATGTTTTTATATAAAGATCCCTGCACCGGCACCGTTTTTTCAACGAAAATTTCCCGGGTGGCAGAAAAGAACGCCATTGCTGGCGCAGGGCTTCTTTCGCTTATATCCGAAGCGCTGGTTCAGGACCAGCCTGCTGTCCGGGTCTTGGAGTGTCCGGATTTGCCAAAGATCCGGCCTGATCTGCCCAGGGAGGATTTTGTTTTTTGGCGGGGAAAATATGATCTTGAGGCGGATCTATACAGGGGGAGTGACGGCAGTCGCCAGGCCCGGGACAGAAGTTGATAAAATCAGTCCCTGACATAACGCATAACCGGACATAAACCATAGAAGGAGGAAATCATGTTTGTACTGGGGATACAGGGAAGTCCGCGGAAAAAAGGGAACTGTGATTATCTGCTAACCTCGTTTTTAAAGGCATGCGAGTCCCATGGGGCCGTCACCCAGGTGATTCATCCGGATAAACTGGATATTCAGCCCTGCAAAGAGCTGATTGTCTGTGAGAAAAAAGGGTTCTGCCCCATTCAGGATGAAATGGAGGAAATGGGGTATTCCCTGGTCAAAAAGGCGGATATTGTGGTGCTGGCCTCGCCGGTGTTTTTTTATAATGTACCGGCCCAGGTAAAGGGGTTTATTGACCGGTGCCAGATGTTTTGGGGCCGGAAGTATAAGCTTAAGCTTCGGGATCCCGATGCTTATCATCGCCAGGGTTTTTTGCTGGGGGTGGGTGCCTCGGGGGGGAAGCGTCTTTTTGAAGGGGTTGAGCTGACAGCCACGTATTTTTTTGATGCCATCTCTGCTGAAAATGTTGGTTCCCTGACCTATCGAAATGTTGAGGATGCCGGGGATATCATTGGCAGGCCCGGGCTGTTAAAGGAGATCCAGACTGCGGCAGCCAAGTTGGTGGAACCTGTTCTCAATAAAAAAACGCTTTTGTTTGTTTCTGACAAGGATGCCTGCTGCAGTCAGATGGCCGCCGCCTTTGCCAAGGAAGCGGTAAAGGGTCGGTTTAAGGTGTTGACAGCAGGGAAAGTTGCAGCGGCAAGATCAGATGCGACAATGGTAAAGGTCATGGCAGAGAAAAATATGGATCTCAAGTATCAGACCCCCCAATCTTTGGAAAAGGTATTAACAGGCCTGGGCAGAGAACCGGATCATGTCATATTTTTCGGGTCAAAAGAAGCCATGCCCGGGATGGTCAATGTCATTGCCGAGGAATGGGATATTATAAAACCCAGGGACAATTCTCTGGAAGCATTTCAAACGTTAAGGGATGCGATTGAGGTGCGGGTAAATCAGTTTATTCCCTCTTTATTGCGTAGCCTGGGTTAATATCCCGCCCGCTTGCGGCGGGGAGGGCTTCATTGCTTTAGGGTAATGGGTGAATTTTGGGTACCGGCATAAAAAACAATGATATCAGCCGGTTCTGATCCCAGGTTCTTTCCATAATGCCAGGTATTCACCACTTCAACAATGGGGTCACCGGCTTTCATCTGCAATATTTTTCCGGTCTTTGTTACCACGGTGAGCTCTCCTTTTATCAATACGCCAGCGTTGATAACCGGGTGGGTATGCAGGGGCAGGGTGGTTCCGGCTGGAATTCGGATCCTTAAGATTGTTATCTGGGGCTGGCCCTGGGGGTATGGGATCAAAGGGTCGCCGTTCCAGCTATGGGTTGATTTTGTCAGTACTTTTACGATAACCTTTTCCTGGGGGAGCGGGTCTGATTTTTGGACAGTTTGCCTGGACTGCTGGGTATTGGCCAGGGCTGTTGTGCAGGAGGTTGCCAGTGCCAGGCACACGACAAGGGCAAAAAATTTAATTTTCATGGGGTTATTTCCTTGTGGGGTTACGATATTTATAGCGCTGAATAGATCATAATTTCAAAGCAGGGACCAGGGTGGTCATCACTTTTTTAGAATAGTTACCCAGGTTGTTGAACAGGATACCAAAACGGGTATGACCGCCTTCCTGGCGGGAGTTTTTGATTTCCCCTTTGATGGACAAGTTTTCAAACTGGCCATAGGGTAATTGCAGGGTAACAGGGGTGGTGCCGAAGCTTTGGGGGGAGGGACTATTGTCAACCATGCAGAGGCAGCCGTTTTTATTGATATTAACAATCACTCCCTTCAGCCAGCTTTCTCCTACTCTCATCCGGACCGGGAGAAAGCAGTCCACTCTTTTTTGGGCCCGGATATTACAGCTTTCCACCGTTTTGGGATATTCCAGAAAAAGAAGATCATCCGGATCTTGGAGAGTCCGGATGATACGGGATTCAAAACAAAAGACATCGTCTGACAGGATGTATTTTACCCCCAAAAGTTCCCCTGGGAGCAGAGGGTTTGTTTCCAGGTTGTGATCGGCTATTTGTACAATGAGATATTTTCCCACCTGCATGCCGATGAGCTCACTGGATACAACCCTGTCCGGATCTTCCGGTTCAAGGAGCAATGCAGTGCCAAGTTCTATGAACAGCCGTTGACTTCGGTTAAATTGTCCTGTTTTTTTTATCATCTGCTCACCTGCCGCCCCTTCGGAATAATACGATTTTTATGGTTTCAAACAGGATTAATAAATCCAGAAATACAGATAGATTGTTAATATAATACAGGTCATACCTGAGTTTTTCCACCGAATCTCCCAGGGAGGCACCATAGGGGTACATGACCTGTGCCCATCCCGTAATGCCGGGCTTGATGGCGTGTCTTTCAGTATAGTACTTGGTGACTTTGGTGATTTGCTCCACAAATTCCGGGCGTTCGGGCCGGGGGCCGATAAAGCTCATATTCCCCTTGATCACATTGAGCAGCTGGGGAAGTTCATCAATCCGAGTCCTTCGCATAAAAGCGCCAAAAGAGGTTACCCGGGGATCATTTTCCCGGGCCCAGGCCGCGCCGGTGTGTTTTTCCGAATCCCTGGCCATGGATCTGAATTTATAAATGGTGAAAGGTTTGTTGTTGCGTCCTACCCGTTGTTGGAAATAGAGAACCGGCCCATGGGAATTTCGGGCAAGTTCGACAATATTGTCAATGGTGCCGATGATCTTTGTTCTATCAACGGATACGGGATCTGTGGGGGTTTCAACATAACCCACCAGGGCATATTTGCCAGGGGATTTTTCGATCAGAGCTTCCACATTTTCTGCGGTGGTGCCGGTGCCGATCACAATGATTTTTTCGGCAAAAAAAAGAGCATCACTTGATTTATGGAACAGGATTTGCCATCCGTTTTGGAGCACAAAAAACAGAACCAGACAGGTCACTAGCGCTTGAAAATCTGTTGCCGGGTCAGCGGGAAGGAAAAAAAGCAGAACAAAGGACAATACCAGTGCCAGTGATGAACGGACCAACCGCTCTTTAACGGTCCATTTTTTCGGTTGATAAACTTCGCATAAAAATGAAAAGAGCAGGACCGAAGGGATAAAAAAAAGGGTCCACAGCGGCAATGGGGAGGCAGTAAGGAACACCGGTACAAGCGCTATAATGCCGGCCAGAACATCTCCCGCCGGCAAAATGATTTTATTTCGAACAAGGCTTCCCTTTGCCAATAGTCCCAAGTATCTGTTCCTGTCTATGATTAGCGTTTGTAAAACTTTAACCTATGGGAATATACTACATATAGAGAACCGGTATACAAGTCAAGACAACCCAAATCCACCGCCTAATTTTGTGCAGACCCGTCCAAAGAAAAATCGGGGAGTTTTTTTCTTGGCGGGGGCCCATTTCGGCCAGACTTAACTTTTTC
>JADGEQ010000035.1 GCA_016744295.1 Desulfobacteraceae bacterium
GAAAAAGTTAAGTCTGGCCGAAATGGGCCCCCGCCAAGAAAAAAACTCCCCGATTTTTCTTTGGACGGGTCTGCACAAAATTAGGCGGTGGATTTGGGATTTACATGGGTCTGTATTTTCATTATATTTTATAGGCACAAGGACTTCTTATCGACAACATCCACCAGTGAAGAGAAAGGAGACCCACATGAGCACACCTCAAATAAAAATTCGATTAATGGAAGATGAGGATTTCAATTCTGTTTTAAAAATTGATAAAAAGGTACTTGGAATATCACGCCGTGAATACTATGAACAACGATTTGAAATGTTGTTTAAATCCGGGGAGTATATACCCACTTCGCTTGTGGCTGAAGATGATAATGGCAATGTTGTTGGATTTATCATGGGTAAGCTTTATATCGGTGAATTTGGAATCACATCTGAAGGTGTATCATTGGATACTGTTGGTGTTGATCCTGATTGTCAAAAACAAAGCATCGGTGAACAATTGATGAGTGAGTTTGTTGATCATTTGCGGGAACTTGAAGTAAAAAAAATTAATACTTTGATGGATAAGAATGATGATCAAATGATGCGCTATTTTAATGCCAATAAGTTCGAACCCTCAAAAAATATTATTAATTTAGAACGCAAAATTTAATTTATAATTTTTTTAGAAAAATCGAAGGCGGGTATTCAATTGTCTACATAGCGGAGCAATCAGTTCATAATTTTCCCAAACTCAAAAGTTTCAAACACATGATTGGCATCAACTTAACTCCAGACTTCCTGTTATGTATTATTTGGGTAGCCATGACAATTTTGGCGGCTGAATACTCCAGCTTTGGATACTTATCATTGAGCGGCGGGCGGTCAATTCATTCGTTGCTGGTGATTGCAACCAGAAAACAAAATATCAGGAGACCGCATATGCATTGAAAGTAGTGAAAGAATCTAAATTCTTAAGATATCAAATTCTACAATTTGTCTGATCGAATAGCCTTTGATGCTTTTTTTTTGGTTAGAAAAACAAATGGAATGGCCAAAGGTCCAAAAACAGCACCCATAATGGCCCAAAATTTGGTATTTGCCCCTCTTCTTTCAGCAATATGCCAAAGAAGAAACGCACAGGATATGCATATTATTGAAATAATAATCATACCTGTCATAATGCAATTTCCTCCTGTGTTTCGGTTATAATATCAAATTCACAAATACATATCTTTGAAATTCTTTTATGCAAACGCAATTTTTCGGTTTTCCATGGATATCTGATCATTCAGTGTCCAGAAATCATACAAAACACCAATCCCAAAAACACCCCCGGTAAAAAGGTAGAGGAGCCCAGAAATCCATTTTCCCATATACATGCGATGGACACCAAATAAACCCAGAAATGTTAGAAATATAAATCCAAGAGAGAAGTCAATATTACCTGCAACGTATCTGCAATCTGCTTGTTCATCCATGGACGGAATCAAGAAAAAATCAACAATCCATCCTATTCCAAGCAAACCTAACGTAAAAAAATAAAGAGTGCCTGAAAGAGGTTTCCCATAATAAAATCTGTGTGCCCCAATGAATCCGAATATCCATAAAATATACCCGATTGATTTTCTATGTGTATCGTTTCTATGCATTGTTTTTCCTCTTTATAAAATTTAAAAATGTATTTCGTTTCAAGTAACGTATTAGCAAACAATATGCCAAAATAAAATTAGCATTAATATCAATAACATAGAGCATAGTCTTGGCGTTTAATAGTTATTCTATGCAACATAAATGGTTAAAATCGCCATTTAGTGGTTAATAAACCTGTTATTATCATTCTGAAGTTGCAGGACATCGAATAAAAATACTTGCATCATGATTCACCAGGATCTCGGTCAAATAAAGTTTTGATTTATATCGGTATCCTTGACAATGGGGGCTTCTGAATACTCCAACTTAGGATACTAATTGTTGAGTTTGAATATTCAGAACAAGGAGATCAACTGATCTACCAGTCAATACTAAAAATTGTCAGACGATTCTGAGCTTATATACCATATATACTCGTGAGTAAATCAAAATGAAATCGGAAATATTTGCAGTAAAAACCTTTTTTTTATATTCTTAATTCAATACCTATCGCAGGCATATTATAATCTGAAAAATATGGCTTAACTCTGCCTCTCGTTTTTTGGGAGAGGATCATATTCCTGTTCCTTAAAAATTTTCATACTTTTCTTGCAAAAATTATCTTCCTATCCCATCGTCAACAGTCGTCAGGGTTTTGGAATTTAACACAACTTTTTTCAACGCCTGGGCTGTCCTGCTAATCGCATTCGAAGCTTCTGGAAAAATCTTGCCCATGGTTGCAAATCCGTGGATCATACTGGGATAATGGATCGTTTCCACTTGATTCCCGGAGTGGCTTAGCCGCTTAGCATAGGCCATCCCCTCATCTTTGAGGACATCAAAACCGGCTGTGATGATTATTGCAGGGGGCAGATTCATCAAATTTTTTGTCAGAAGGGGGGAGGCATAGGGGGTCAACCTGTCTGATTTTTTCGGTAGATAGGATTCCTGGAAAAAGACCATGTGGGCCTTGGTCAGCCCATACCCATTGGCAAAAAGCAAATAGGATTCTGTCTCCATACGAGCCGGATTTGTTACCGGGTAAAGCAGAACCTGATAACGTATCTTCGGCCCGGATACATCCCTGGCTTTTATGGCGACAGCCGCCGCAAGATTCCCGCCAGCACTGTCCCCCCCCACTGCAATCCGTGAAGGGTCACCCCTATACGATTTAATATTACCATATACCCACTCAAGAACGGCATAGCTGTCATCAAATGCATTGGGATAAGGGTTCTCCGGTGCCAGCCGATAGTCCACCGCCACCACAATCACCCCGGCCTTGTTTGCATACTCCCGGCAAATGGTATCATGGGTTTCAACGTTACCCATAACCCATCCGCCACCGTGATAGTATATAAAAACAGGAAGCGTTTCTTCCTGACCGGGATAATATAACCGAACCGTGAGCGAACCAGCCGGGCCTGAAATGGTCATATCTTCAATTTTGGCAATTTCTATGGCACTTTTCTGGAGAAAGCGTGCCCTTAAAGAGGCTTCCCTGCGTATGGTTTCAGGCCTCAATCGTTTTTGGCCGTCACCTCTCAGCTTCAAGATAACGGCGGCCTTATAATCCAGTTGCCCCTGTTCAGTTCGGGACCAGAAGATGCCCATGATGAGAATCAGTGTGACCGATAAAACAAGCCCCCCTAAAATAAAAATCAACACTTTTTTTACCATCTTCAAACTTCATTTCCCAGTATTTTTAATCCCACGGGACTGTTCATTGTTGCCATCAGAACCCCGGACAGAACATACTCAGTGACCAGATAAAAGGCGGAGAATATGGCCAGTGCATTTATCCCCAGGAAACTGATGGCAATAACGATTCCCATGGCGCTGTTATGAAGCCCGACCTCTATTGCCAGGGTAAGGATTATTCGCCTGGGCAACCCAAGCATGAAACTGACAAGGGCTCCCATAAAAAAACTTAAAAAGCATAAACCCGTCGCCATGAGCGTAAACGACTGATAGTGTTCCATAAATAACTGCTTTTCACTATAGATGGCAAAAAAGGCCAGCACAACCAGAAAAATGATGGTTCCTTTTTTTACCGCTGATTCTGATTTTTCCGCAAATTCCGGCGCTTTTCTTTTGGTAAACATTCCTAAAATGATGGGGGGGATTGTGACCAGAATAATGCCCAGGGACAATTCCAGTGCATCCACCTTTGCGGCCATTTTTTCCCCCATGAAATAGCTGATGGAAAAGGTAACCAGGATTGGAATCGTGACCACCGTGATTAGGCTGTTCACCGCAGTTAAGCTCACAGACAAGGCCGCATCTCCCTTTGAGATAAAAGAAACCAGATTGGTGATGGCCCCTCCGGGGCAGGCAGACAATAGCATGATGGATGTTGCCAATATCGGTTCCAAATTAAAAATTGAAACAAAACAAAACCCCAGAACAGGCAGGCAGATAATTTGCAGAAAAATACCCGTAAGGATGACTTTTGGATGAACCCACACCCGTTTGAAATCAGCAGTCGTCAGTGACAGCCCCATACCGAACATGATAAAGGCAATGGCAAGGGGGGTAATGATGCGGCTCATAATGGATGCTTCCATAGGGTTTCCTTTTGCTATTTAAAATCTATCGTTTATTGAATTTCAAACAAGGTCGATCCCAACTCCTAAAAAAGAAAATGGCGCTTTTAAAAAAGGTGTCCGATTTTAGGGAAAACAAAAATAGACGGTTCTTTAATTTTCGGACACCCCTTTCGGTTGCAACAATTTGTTTAAAGTAGTTCTGCCATGGCCAATGCCTTTGAACCAGGCCCTACAACACTTGGGTCTGTCATCACGTTTATACAGGTGGTCACCCCTGAAGCAAACGCCTGCTCAAGTGCGGGAACAAGTTCCTCAATTTTTTCAACCAGGATGCCCTTACCACCGATGGCCTCAACCGCCTTATGGTAGGGCGGGTTGCCTATTTCCACCGTCCCCGGGATAAAATGCTCAAATTTCATTTCCATACTGTTGGAGGTCATTCCCCATTTCTGGTTGTTATCAATGACCACCACAACGGGCAACTTTTTTCGAATGGAGGTTTCAATTTCCATAAAATTGAAACCAATGGAACCATCACCGGTATACACCAGGACCCGCCTGTTTTTATTGATCAGTTTGGCGGATACACCGTAGGGCAGACCAACTCCTAAGCACCCGAAAAGAGAAGAGTCCAGGATATTCAAGGGACGATTGCAGGTTCTTGCGGCCCCTATCCAGGATTGGGCATCCCCTCCGTCGGCAATGACAATATCATCTTCACGATCCATGAACGCGTTTACCGTTGCCGCCAGAACACCGGGGTTGATAAACCCATTATCTTCTATCGGCTCGTCCTGGGCAGCCAGCTTGCCTTCCCTGTCTGCCGTTGAAAGGTTTGTAACCCATTCCTTAAACTGTGGTTTTAAATCAGTTTTCTGCGTCAAAATCAGATCGCTGCATTCAGTGAGCAATCCTTTGATATCAGCAAATATGGGCAGATCAATGGACTTGTTCCGCCCGATTTCCTCGGGCTCGATATCCACCTGGATAATTTTTCCGTTTGGGTTGAAAAAGGCACCAAACGCATTGTACAGGCAGAGCCGGTTTCCCAGGAGGATGATCAGATCCGCCTCTGTCGTAGCCATCCCGGCACATCCCGGCAGTGTCGGAACCGAGGATCCAAAGCATAACGGGTGGGTGTCGGGTATAAGCCCCCTTCCCATTTTCAGGGTAAGAGCAGGAATCCCTGTTTGTTCTACGAAATCTATCAATTCCCTGCCAGCCCTGGAATAGTATGCCCCGCTGCCGGCCAGGATAACCGGCTTTTTCGCGGCCTTAATCATCAGGATCATTTGGGCTGCATCTTTTTTATCCACGGGCCTGGAAGCCACCCGGGTTGAGATTTTATTTGCCTTTTCCATATCAATGTCCGCATCCAGCACGTCTATGGGCAATTCCAGGAAAACAGGCCCGGGCCGCCCCTGGGTGGCACAACGAAAGGCCATGTCAATATATTCGGGGATCCGCTCCGCCTTGCGGCAGATGAAGGATTTTTTTACAATGGAGTCAATGATGGGTTGCTGGCGCATATCCTGAAGCCCCAGGCGATCCGGTGATTTCGGGCCGTGGGCGCCGGCAATCAAAATCACGGGTGCATTGGTCAACTGGGCATTCACCATGGGGGAGATGGTGTTGGTAAATCCAGGCCCGAATGTCACCAGAACCACCCCGGGTTTTCCGGTCATTCTGGCATAGGCCTCGGCCATGAAGGCGGCTGCCTGTTCATGCCGGGTGGTGATGATCTGAATGGGGGTATCCTCAACGGCGTACTGGATCGGACTGATGCTTTCCCCGGGCAATCCAAATATGTATTCAACCTTTGCATTTAAGAATGCTTCACCGATCAAACTCCATCCCTTTGCTGCACTTTTTTCATCCATCGCAATGACACTCCTTTTGTAACTATTCGATTAATTGTTCCTGTTTCATCCATCCATAACAATCGGTCAACATCTGGTGAATGGAGGTGGTTTTGAATCCAAGCTCTCTGGCAGCCTTGGTGTCGTCACACATCAAGCTCCCTGTTAACCTCATATACTTGGGATAGGTCAGCAGCGGTTCCTTGCCGTCGAAAAATGATTTAACCTGTCCCAGATACAGCATCAATTTTAATTTTTGTTTTGATATTTGTTTTAGGGACAAATTCATCTGGGTAATGTCGATGATCTGGGAAATAACCTCTTTAAAACTGGCCTGGACACCGCCAAGAAGATAATTTTCCCCCTTTCGCCCCTTTTCAACAGCCATGATATGGGCATTTGCAATATCCTTTGCATGGGCAAAGGTGCCAAGCCCTGGTGGATAGCCCGGCAATTTGCCCAGGCAGACATTTTTGATCAATTGGGACCAATTCCCCGGATCATAGGGGCCGATAATGTTACACGGATTTAAAATCACAGCAAAAAGCCCTGCTCCAACACTTTTCTTCACTTCCTGTTCTGCCAGATATTTGGTTTGGTTATAGCTCATCTTGCAATCCAGGGCATTGGACACGGTCGCTTCTGTCAACTTGCTCCCATGGTATCCAAAGGCAGAACTGGAAGAGGTATGGATGAAACGGCGGGTGTTCTTCTCAAGCGCAACCTGACACATATTGGCAGTACCCAGGACATTTATCTTGTATTGCCTATAATCATTCTTATGCCACATACTGATATCACCGGCCAAATGAAAGATGACATCGGGTTTTTCCGGGATTGCCTTTTGCAAAGAGGAAACGTCCAGGATATTACCTTCAACGGTGTTAACATTGAATCGGGACAGATATTTTAGATCTTCCCCGGGCAGGTGAAGGGCGGTAATTTCCCAATTTTTGCTCTGAAGCTGTTCAACCAGATTCAGCCCTAAAAATCCTGTGGCACCTGTCACAAATACTTTTTTCATTCAATCCTCCCTTGGGGCGACAAGAACAAGCCCTGGGTTTTAAATTGGGCAATCCATTCCCATAGATAAATCTGGCAAATGGCCTTTTATAAATTTATGGACAAAGATTAAAGAAAGAAAACAAGGATGTAATTAACATATGTTAATTGGCAGATTTTTTTAACTCACCCCGGATTCGGCTCAGTGAGACAGGCGATATCCCAAGATAGGAGGCAACATATAAATTATGGACGCGTTTTTCAATGTCGGGATTTTTATTTTTAAACCGCAAATAGCGTGTTTTGGCGTCCTCGGTTAAAAATGATTTTTCCCGTTCTTCTTTTTCAATATAGAGCTGAATGAAATATTCCTTGGTGGCCTTTTCCCAGCAGGGGTGACCCAGGGTGAGTTTTTTAAAGTCGTTCAGAAGAACATAAACCAACTCTCCGGCTTCAAGGGCCTGAATTGAGAACCAGGTTTTCCTGTTTTCAAGAAATGGGGTGTAGGCGGCAAGGGCCATCCCCTTTGTGCGAAAGGCCAGGGTTTTATCATCACCGGATTCAGTAATGCAATACACCCGAAAAATCCCGGAAACGATTATTGCCAATCGTTCGGGGGTATCACCCTGCATGATAAAATGTTCATTTTTAGCGACATGCAGGGGGTTTAGGAGGCCCGTCATTTTTTCCCATTCAGGGGCAGGTATTTGGGCATATTTTTCCAAATACCTGAGCAGATATCCATATTCTGGATTCATCAACAGCCCTCCAGATCAAAAAAAGTCAACAAAATGGAATAATCTTGTTCTTGTCACTGCTTTTGGACTGATATAAAGCGTTGCCAGGAACTGTATCCGAAAGTTTAAAGGTCCATTTTTAGGGTACAAACATTCTATTTAAAGTCATATACAATTAACCCCTTTGCGTCAAGAAAATCAATTTATCGATTGTTTTTTGAAATAGTAAAAAGTAAGCGTTATGCCTATAGTCAGTACGGTTGTCCTGACAAAAACCCGGCTTTATACCATCAGTGAACGCTTTTCACTTCATGAGTTTTTTTACTTTGTTTTTGTAAAAAAAATTGTCTCTGCTGCTTACTCCAATCCAATGGGACCCGTCTACATTCCGAAATGTTTTCTTCCCCAGTCGCGCATCATCATCACGACGCTTCTCAGGCTTTCTCCAATTTCTGTAAGCGAGTATTCCACCTTGGGAGGAACCTCAGCATATACTTTACGATTGATAATGCCGTCACTTTCCAGTTCCCGGAGTTGTTTAGTCAGCATACGTTGGGTGATCCCAGGCATGGTCTTTTTCAGTTCTCCGAACCGGTATGTTTTTTCAAGCAGATGATACAGGATAATCCCTTTCCATTTTCCGCCGATGAGTTCTAAGGTTGCCTCAACCGGGCATCCTTTGTTGCAATTATATGTGTCGTGACCCATTGATTTTCCTCATTAGTATACTTTTTGATACTACATAATTAAATTGTGCCTACTTGATGAATGGATATCTACGCACTATATTGCCTACTGTCAACGAAAAAGAACACATGCTGCATTTTGTATGACAAGGGATGAGAACTTTGATTGCAGCAACTAACAGATAAACAAAGGAGACAAATTTTATGAAAGCAATGATTCTTAATGAATATGGTGAAAATGCCGAATTTCAATTAACCGAGTTACCCCAGCCCTCTGTAAAGGCAGGACATGTGGTCGTGCGAGTTGCCGCAACCAGTGTGAACACGGTTGACACAATGATCCGTCAACTGGGACAGGAAAACCTGCCGCTTTCGCCTGATCTGCCCGCAGTGCTTGGCATGGACTTCGCGGGTACAGTAGAAGCAGTTGGCGAGGGTGTAACCAATTTTGTCCCGGGCGATGAAGTCTATGGCTGTGCCGGAGGACTTACAGACCTGCAGGGCACACTTGCGGAGTACATGCCGGCCGATGCCAGATTGATTGCCCACAAACCCAAATCCCTTTCAATGCGGGAGGCGGCAGCGCTGCCACTGGCGGGCATTACTGCATATGAAGGTTTGCAAAGAGCGGTTGTTCGTACCGGTCAGAAGGTTCTGGTTCATGGCGGTGCGGGCGGCGTAGGACATGTAGCCGTGCAATTGGCCAGGCACTTTGGTGCTGAAGTGTATGCAACATGCAGTGGTGGGAAGCAGATCGGTATCATTGAGCAGTATGGTGCCACAGCCATTAACTATCGAACCGAAAAAGTTGCGGAATATGTTGAAAAGTATACCAGCGGTGAAGGTTTCGAGGTTGTTTTCGATTCTGTTGGCGGGGCCAATCTGACAAATTCCTTTGAAGCGGCAGCATTGAATGGCAGCATCGCCACAACCGTATCGATGCTGGAACTGGATCTGACGCCGGCTCACTTTAAAGGCTTGTCAATCCATGTTGTCTTTATGTTGATTCCTATGCTGCATAACTACAAGCGGGAAGAACACGGTAAAATTCTGGCGGAACTTGCTAAGATTGTAGACGCAGGTGCGCTACAGCCACTGCTGGATGAAAAACAGTTTGGCCTCATAGATGTCGGGAACGCATACGCCCGTCTGACCAGCGGACAAGCCATAGGCAAGGTGGTCGTTGAAATATAGAATAAGCAAAAATTAATGCTGACCTGAAAGAACCCATGACCTTGGATATGGCTTCCGATATCGAAGATATAGTTCGGGGGCCTATAATCCAGACATTAAATAGTAATGAGGATTCAAAACATGCAAAAAACCATTTTAATTACAGGAAGTACGGACGGTATCGGAAAACTGACTGCCATAAAACTTGCTGGTGACGGGCATGCGATTTATCTGCACGGACGGAATAGTCAAAAATTGGATTCAACCATATCCGAGATAAAATCAATCACTCAGAATGAAAAAATCAGTGGGTTTGTTTCGGATTTGTCCGATCTGAATGCGGTTGAAAAAATGGCAGAACAGATCAATACAAATTTAGCGAAAATTGATATCCTTATCAATAATGCAGGAATTTTTAAAAGTCCGGTATCACATAACCAAAAAGGATTGGATATTCGGTTTGCAGTAAATTATCTGGCACCCTATCTGCTTACCGAAAAGCTGATACCTTTGATGAAAAAAGGAATCGATCCGCGGATTATCAATCTGAGCTCGGCTGCCCAGTCTTCCGTATCCGGTGATGCATTATGCGGCAGTGTGAATTTGTCCGAGCAGGAAGCATATGCACAGAGCAAACTGGCATTGACCATGTGGAGCTTTCGCCTGGCTGAAATACTGTCTGGTGTTGCGGTCATTGCGGTCAACCCCGGGTCACTGCTCAACACGAAAATGGCAGCAGAAGCCTATGGCCGTTCCTGGTCGTCTGCCGATAAAGGAGCGGACATCCTTTATGATCTGGCAATTTCAGAAGATTTTAAAGGGATCACAGGTAAATATTTTGATAATGATCAGGGCGGTTTTGCCCAGGCTCATCCGGATGCTTACAGTGAAAGTAAAATAGATCGACTCATCCATACAACCAAGAATCTTATTTAAATTGAGAGAAAGACAATGAAATACACAGGCCCCACATACCGGCCTCCTTATGAAGCCAACAGCCTGTTGCTTCAAGTGACCGTCGGGTGCACACACAATAAATGTAAGTTCTGCACCATGTACAAAGATACAAAATTTTCGATTGAATCGCTTGAGCAGATTGAAAAAGACCTCGAAGAATCCAGCACGCTTTATGGTGATGTTAAAAGAGTATTCCTGGTCAACGGAGATGCTTTTGTTTTGTCTGCAAAACGCTTGAAACCAATTGCCAAATTAATCATTCAATATTTTCCTAATGTTGAAGTGATCACCATGTACGCATCTATCAATAACATCAAAAGTAAGACAGACCAGGAACTTAAAGAGCTGTGTGATTTAAGAATCAATGACCTGTGGATCGGAACTGAAACCGGACATGAAGAAACCCTTGAATATATGAACAAAGGATTCAGCCTCAAGGATTCCTATGAGCAGTTGGAACGGTTGAACAAAACCGGGATCAGACACATTGATATCCTGATATTCGGCGGTGCTGGCAGAGGAAAAGGGATCGATAATGCAATCGCAAACGCAAAATTGATCAATGCTTCAAAACCTTTGGGCGTTTCTATCACAACCATGGGAGCGTTTGGTGACAGTCAGCTGGCAGCTGATGTTGAAAAGGGCATATTTGTTCCGGCCACGGAGCTGGAAGTTCTGGAGGAGCAGAAAAAAATGATCGAACTGATAGAAGTTGAGACCATTTATCTGGGCATTCATGGAATAAATACGGTCACGTTTGATGCACAGCTTCCAAAAGACAAGGGAAAAGCCATTAAACTGGTGGATGACACCATCGCAAAGATGAATGATGAATTTTTAAACAGTGTGCCTGAACGCCATTCGATTTAGAAAATCCCATATGGAAGGAAAAATATGTTCATCAGTGATGTCGGTCACAAGTGAAAGGTTGGATGCTCAAAAGGCGGAGAATTATCATCAGTTGGTGGATAAACAAAGTTGAGACGAAGGAACTGTTGGTTGATTTTTGATAAAAAAGTTAGCAAAAAGTCACTATGCAATAGGGCGACACCTATGTCTATCATTATGGGGTGAGCGAATTTGGTTTAGCCCATATGATTTAATCTTCCAGTACTCACCATTAGGCCAACCTAACAATTACAGATACTTGCTTGAATCTTGACTCTTCGAATGTTCAATAATTCAAATGGTATCTTTAAGCGTTTCCATGAGTAATTTATTAGCAGCAATTCAGTAGAGCACGATAACGTGGAAAGCTGATTTTTTTCATCCCAAAGCCCAACAACCGTAAACCGGTAAAATTTCGGGAGTGTGCCTGTGATGAACGGTGCCGGGTAAAGGGATAGTGATTGGAGACAAAAAGTTTTGGGTTAAAAAATACTAGGTGTTCTTTTCTTTAGGAAAAATATATTTAAATTTTTGCAGAAGGGTTTTTCAGGTATCCATATATTAACTCACCAAGAATTGTTTAATAACAGGAGCGTTAAAATCCGCTTTCTGAGAATGAGCATATCTGATATACAGAATTTAAATTAAATTCGATTTCACAGGCAGGCGCTTAAACCGCCGGGCCAATAAACTGACGGGTGACTAAAATGATTATCATAACCAGCAGCGGAGAAACAATTGACACGGCTGTCATGACTTCCGAGGAACGGCATATTCTGCAAAAGCTCTTTGCCTGGAAGTCTTTGGTGGATTCCGTTGCCCTTTTCAGGGAAAAAAAGAGGGCAGCCCTGAAAAATGGCTGGAATAATTCAGGCCCTGTGTCCGAGAGCCGGGCGCTCTCCCTGGTGATTGCCCATTTGGAAAGACAGGTTCGGCTGCGGCTGAGCAAGAATACCCCATGAATACTTAAGGACCGCAAAATTATTTCATCAGCACTCCTCAGCTTAGATCATGGTTGAAATGCGAATCAATTGGTTGTCCAATATTTTAGCGGATATTTTACCATGGGTTTTTAGTTCCTGGGCAAACACGGAAATTTTATATTCTTCCATCAGCCAGTAAAAGGATTCCACAGCCTGGGCTTTTTCCGGGGAAGAGTTTTCAGATAAAGAGGACAACATATTATTCAATTTATGGGCAAAGGGTTTGATTAGCAGGGCTTTTTGACCTTCTTTGACGGGGTTGTCCACGGTCCGCTGGGCCCGGATGCGAATGCAGGCAAGGTAGCGGGGCAGCTGCTCCACTCGGTCCAGGGTGTAAAGTTCCAGAAAATTTGCCGGTGCCAGGTTTTTCAATTCATTGAACAGCTGGGTGAGCATCTCAAAGCTGGCCGGTTTATTTTTATATTGAAGGGATAATTTTTGGATCAGGGAAAAACCTGCCGCATACTCACTACCCACGGCCAGAATTGTTTTTAGAATTTTTTGGGTGTTGGTATACAGCTGGGGGAAAATTTTTTCAGCATGGGCATTAAAATCGGTTCGGGTACGCAAATTTTCTTCAAAGAGATTTTTTGTGATGGCATGGAAAATTGCCTGGTTGAAATGAACGGATCCGTTGAAATAGGGGGATAGCTGCTTTAGGCCGCCAGCTGTTTTAATGTCCTTTTTAAGCGCCTTGAAATCATCGGGAAAGGTAAGCTCAAACAGGTGTCTGATTCCTTGCAGGTGATTTTTCAAGGCCAGTCGGTGGGATTTGAACAGGCGCAGGGATAGCGTTTGATCCTTCGGGTCCCTTTTCAGGCCCGGGTATATTTTTTGGATAAACCCGTCTGGCTGGGTAAGGGGAATAAAGGGGGGCAAATCGGAAAAGCACCAGTCTTTTATCTTTTCTTTTTCATATGTTTTGCACATCTTTTCAAATTCGGAATTTTTGTTTGCCCGCTTGGATGGGAACTGACCCAAAATGGACAGATCCCGCATGGATTTGATCTCCCGGTTCTTTTCGTCCCGGATGGAGATCCGCATTTTTAAGTGGTCCGGCAGGTTTTCCTCGGACCATAGCGTTGCCGGGATAATCAGGTGAAACCTTTTTTGGATAAATGAGGAGAGCAGGCTGAAAAGCGGTTTGTCTTCTCCGGGCATTTCCCTTGCTATGATGGCTGCCGTGTCCTGGACCGGAACCAGGCGAATTCGATATTTTTTGGGCAGATTTTTGATCAGCATTGCAATCTTTTCCTCAAACAGGCCTGGTACCAGTTTGTCCACGCTGTGTTTTGACACAAGGGCTGTTGAGTCTGCCGGTACACTGAGGGTTACCCCGTCTGTGGCAGCCCCGGGGTTAAATTCATATTCCAGGGTAAACTGGCCCTGTTCCATGGCAAGGGTATCCGGGAACAGGGCCAGTTCCTGACCATCAACCTGGGATTTTTGAAGATCAGAAAGACGCATGCGTAAAAAGCTGTCATCTTTTTGGTCCCTGATAAATTTTCTAAAGGTGTGGATATTAGAAAAGGGTTTGG
The DNA here is from genome assembly GCA_016744295.1 of Desulfobacteraceae bacterium. Lineage (GTDB taxonomy): Bacteria > Desulfobacterota > Desulfobacteria > Desulfobacterales > Desulfobacteraceae > NBML01. The sequence continues at coordinate 13,975 of JADGEQ010000035.1, forward strand.
GCAACCGTGAATGATAAAATTCATAGATATCTTCCTCCGAGGCCAGGATATCTTTTTTTCGGGTTTTGTTCTCCAGGGCTTCCAAGCTTTCAATCAATTGCTGATTGTGATTCATGAATTTTAAGGGCTGATCTATTTCACCCTGGACCAGGGCATGTCTGATGAATATTTCACCTGTTTCTTCCGGGTTCACCCGGCCATAGGCGATTCTCCTGCCGTTGACAATGATGAGGCCGAACAGGGACACCTGCTCTTTGGCAACCACCTCCCCCCGCTTTTTTTCCCAGTGGGGTTCAGAATAAGTATGGGTGCACAGCTCTTTTCCGATCTCCTCCAGCCAGGAAGGGTCAATATTGGCAACCCCCCGGGCAAAAAGCTGGCTGGTTTTGACAAATTCAGCAGCAACTATCCAGGCACCGGCCTTGCCAAAAAGTCCCGATCCCGGAAAAATCATGGCCTGCTGGCCCTTGGCCGCCATGAACATATTTTTTTCTTTTTTCTGGGCAATCCCGGCAAGGTAGCCGGACAGCAGGGATTTGTGCAGGGCAATATAAAGGGGCCCCCCCAGGTCAAATTCCTTTGATTTGATCTTTTGTGTTCCAATGGTCATTCCAATGGAATTATTCTCTTTGAATCCATGCTCTTTGAGCATGCGGTTGATCTGACGGTGAATGTCCTGCCATTCGTGGATTCGCTTAAAGGACAGAAAATGCTCAATACACCAATTTCTCAGTTTGGACCGGGAGGTTAACCGTTTTTCAGCCGCTTTATAGGCATTCCAGATATTGAGAAGGGTGATAAAGTCAGAGGAAGGGTCTTTGAACAAACCATGTTTCTGATCGGCTGCCTGGATTTTGTCCGCCGGCCGCTGGCGGACATCGGCAATGGCAAGGGCTGTGACAATGATGACAGCCTCTTTGAGGCAGCCGTTTTCCTGGGCCTCAATCAATATCCGGGAAAGCTTCGGGTCCACGGGGATCATTGCCATTATTCGGCCGGTTCGGGTCAACCGGTGCTGTTTGTTGCGGTTGTTTTTTCCGGGTCTTCTACTTGATCTATGTATGTCCCCGGGGGGCCGGGGGGGCTTTCTATGGATGGCACCCAGTTCCAGCAGGGTATCAAACCCGTCTTTTATACTCTTGGGCGCGGGGGGATCAATAAAGGGAAAGGAGGACACATCTTCCAGGTTCAGAAATATCATTCTTAAAATGACTTCTGCCAGGTTGCTTCTTAAAATTTCAGGGGAGGTGAAAAAGGGGCGGCCGTTAAAATCATCCTCATCGTAGAGTCTTATACATACCCCGTTTTCGATTCTGCCGCACCTGCCTAACCGCTGATTGGCGGAACTCTGGGAAATGGGGAGAACCGGAAGGGCCGTGGTCCGGGTCCGGGGGGAATAGCTGGGGATTCTTGCAAAACCGGTATCCACAACATATTTTATGCCCGGAATGGTCAGGGAGGTTTCTGCCACATTGGTGGAAACAATGACTTTTCGGCCGGAGCCCGTTGAAAAAATTTTTGATTGTTCATTGGCTGAAAGTCTTGCAAACAGGGGCAGGGCCATGACGCCGGGGTGGTTTCTTCCCCGGATCAATTCCAGGGTTTCCCCGATATCCTGTTCCGTGGGCATGAAAATAAGAATATCCCCGTGGGATCTTTTGAGCAATAGATCGGTTGCCTCGGCTGCAGCTTCCACATAGCCCTGGTCTTCGATGCTGGATTTGCCCTCTCCATCTTCCGAAAGAATGGGCATATAAATGGTTTCCACCGGATACATCCGCCCTGAAACCTCTATGATCGGGGCATTGTCAAAGGCCGCGGAAAACTTTTTTGTGTCAATGGTGGCAGAAGTGATGATTAGCTTAAGGTCTTTTCGTCGGCGTATTAATCCTCTCAGAATCCCCAGGGTAAAATCGATGTTCAGGCTTCTTTCATGGGCCTCATCAACGATGATGGTGTCGTATTGGTTTAAAAATCGGTCCTGCTGGGTTTCCGCCAGAAGAATGCCGTCGGTCATGAGTTTGATATAGGCATTGGCATGGGTTTTGTCATCAAACCGGATCTTATACCCCACGGACTGGCCCAGGGGTTCATTCAGTTCAAAGGCAATGCGTTTGGCTACATTGATGGCGGCGATGCGCCTGGGCTGGGTGCAGCCGATCATGCCATGTATTCCCCGGCCTGCCTCCAGGCAGAATTTGGGAATCTGGGTGGTTTTCCCGGAACCGGTTTCTCCAGAGATAATCACCACGCTATTTTTTTTTATGGCCTCAATGATTTCTTTTTTTTTTCCGGTAATGGGAAGGTTGGGGTCTAAATTAAGGGAAGTCGGCCTGCATTCTAATCTTTTCTTTTTTAGCAGGACGGAATTTTGAGCCCTGTTTAATAGCTGTTCCCACTCTTTTGTATTGTTTTCAGGGGGTTTGCCTCTGAGGTTCGCATTTTTTTTGATTGATCTTAGGGCCTTGGAAATGGTATGCTGGTCCCTGGTCATTACTTCGGGGATAAGGGTCTCTATTTTTCTTAGGATATTCATAACTACAGAATAGTAGCTCACGAATAAAAAATGTCAAATATTAGGAAGTTGACAAATTTTTTATTGACATGGGTTTCATAATAAGAGACAAAATACATTGCTCCAGAGATAGGGCACTGTAAAATAAAGTAAAATTACTTTAAATGTATAGACAGATAGGGGGGAAATAGCATGGGAGATACTGCTATTAAAATCGGAGGCGCCCGAAAAAGCGTCTTTAAAGATAAGGTGATGGAGCTTCTGCCCGAGGGCGGAAACTTGAATGCTTGCCTGACCTGCGGTGCGTGTGCATCCGGGTGTCCTGCAACCGGTCTTGACGGAATGGACCCGAGGAAATTTCTTCGGATGGCAGCGCTGGGTATGGATGAAGAGATCTTGAGTTCAAACTGGGTATGGATGTGTTCCATGTGTACCCGATGCATGTATGTATGCCCCATGCAGATTAATATACCCCAGCTTGTTTTCAATGCCAGGGCAACCTGGACAAAGGAAGATAAACCAAAGGGAATCACAAGTTCATGCGACATGGCCCTGAGAAACGATACCTGCTCTGCCATGGGTGCAAATGAAGAAGATTTTGAGTTTGTTGTTGGAGATGTTCTGGAAGAATACCAGGAATCACAGCCTGAATTTGCAGAAATGAAGGCAGACGTCAACCGGGAAGGTGCCTATTATTTTTTGAATCAGAATTCAAGGGAACCGGTCACAGAACCGGATGAAATGGTTCCCTTATGGAAAATTTTGAATTTGGCCGGTGCAGATTGGACCTATGGCACCAAGGGCTGGGCAGCGGAAAACTATTGCATGTTCTCAGCAGACAATGAAAACTGGGAAAAAATCGTTCGCACCAAGGTGAAGGCGGTGGAGGACCTGGGCTGTAAGGTCTGGCTCAACACCGAGTGAGGGCACGAACTCTTTGCAGTCCTGGCAGGACTGAAAAAATTCAACATCCCTTACAACTTTGAAATTAAAAGTATTATTCAGCTTTATGCCCAGTGGATCAGAGAAGGCAAATTGAAACCCTCCTCTGACTGGAACAAGGAGCGTCAGGTCAAGTTTACCCTCCAGGATCCATGTCAGTTGGTCAGAAAGACCCTGGGAGATCCCGTGGCCGAGGACATGAGATATGTGGTAAAGGCTGTGGTGGGTGAAGAAAATTTTGTCGATATGACACCCAACCGGTCCAATAACTTCTGCTGCGGCGGCGGTGGCGGATTCCTTCAATCTGGATTCACCGAGCAGCGAAGAGCTTACGGCCAGACCAAGGCAAACCAGATTCTGACCACCAAGGCGTCCTATTGCATCACGCCTTGCCACAACTGCCATGCCCAGGTTCATGACATGGCCGAGGTTAACGATCATGCATGGGAAACCGTCCATCTGTGGACATTGCTAAACCTTTCCCTTGGTATCCTTGGTCCCAACGAGAGGGAATACCTTGGGGATGATCTAAAGGAAGTGGATGTTTTCCATCCGGAATCAGCCATGTAGTCCTTTAAGATTTGATACAGATAAAAAAAAACCCGGTAAAAGCCCGATCGCCTTTACCGGGTTTTCTATGTCACCGGGCTCTCACCCGTTGATTCGCCTGCGCAAAGATGATAGATCATGCTTGTATCTGTTTGCCTCATTGATTTAATTATGATAAGGAATTTAGCATTATGACTCAGATTATCAGTATCGCGAATCAGAAGGGGGGGGTTGGTAAGACAACGACTGCAGTGAACCTGTCGGCTGCCCTTGCCAAATTAGGAAAACGGGTGCTGCTTGTGGACTGTGACTCCCAGGCAAATGCCACCACGGGGTTGGGGATCGACAAACCATCTCTCAGGGCATCTTTGTACCAGGGGCTGATCGGAGAGGTTGAGATTGAAGACATTATCCTTCCCACCATGCTGCCCAAGCTTTTCATTATTCCGGCTAATATCGATCTCATCGGGTTTGAGATAGAGATGGTGGCTGCCGATCTTCGGGAGGCAAAGCTTAAACAGCTTCTTGCCCAGGCAGGTGATCGGTTCGAGTTTATTATCATTGACTGTCCTCCGGCACTGAGCCTTCTTACCTTGAATGCCTTTACCGCATCCCATTCTGTATTGATTCCTTTGCAAAGTGAATTTTTTGCCCTGGAGGGATTGGGCCAGCTATTGGATACCATAAAACGGGTGAAGGCTTCCTATAATCCGGGATTGAAAATTAAAGGAATCCTTTTGACCATGTTTGATAAACGGACCAACCTGGCCCAGAATGTGGTGGAGGATGCAAAGGAATATTTCAAGGATATGGTGTTTAAAACCAAGATACCCAGAAATGTAAAGCTGGGGGAAGCACCCAGTTACGGGTTGCCGATTATTCTGTATGACAAGCAATCACAGGGATCAAAAAGCTATCTTGCCTTTGCCAGGGAGTTTCTAAAACGATGATAAAAAAGAAAAAAAAATTTACAGGTTTGGGTCGGGGAATATCGGCGCTGATTCCGGATTTGAATGCTCCGGAAACCAATTCTGATTTTTTCATGTGCCCCATTGAAGATCTCTGTCCCAACCGATATCAGCCTCGAACGGTATTCAACCAGGACGAACTGGATCGTCTCAGGGACTCCATTGTCCAGCAGGGAGTGCTGCAGCCCTTGCTGGTCCGTCATATGGACGGAAAATATGAGCTCATAGCAGGGGAACGCAGGCTGAGGGCGGCTGAAGCTGCCGGCCTTGACCGTGTGCCGGTGGTGATAAAGGATCTGACAGACGAACAGGTTCTGGAAGTTTCCATCATTGAAAATATCCAGCGGGAAAACCTTAATGTGCTGGAAGAAGCCGAAGCTTATTTCAGGCTCATTGACGAGTTTAAATATACCCAGGAAAAGGTGGCCAAGAAAATTGGGAAAAATCGGTCCACCATTGCCAACCTTTTAAGACTTCGAAGTCTGCCCCGGGAAATAAAGACAAGTCTTGTGGCTGAAAAAATTACCATGGGGCACGCCCGGGCGCTTCTGGGCGGGGGGAGCCGGGAAAACCAGCTGTATCTTTTTAAGCAGGTGCTGGACAAACAACTTTCCGTACGGGAGACCGAGCGATTGGTCAATCAGGCCAAGCAGGAACCGAAACAATTGGCCCAAAAAATGTCCGTCGATGAAAAAAAATTTCTGGATCAGACCTCCACCCGGATTGCAAGCAGGATCAAAAGCCAGGTTAATATCAAAAAAAACGGTGACAGGGGCAGGATCGAGATCAAGTTTAAATCCAAAGATGAATTTGACCGGATTGTGGATTTGTTGAGCCATCTTTCATGAGCCATATTTTATGAAGATAACCATTGCGAAAACCGCGGGTTTCTGTATGGGGGTCCGGCGGGCTGTGGATATGGTTTTGGATGCATCTAATCTTGCCACTGAGCCCATCTTCACCTATGGCCCCCTTATCCACAATCCCCAGGTTTTGGAAATGCTGGAAAACAAAAACATTTTCCGGATTGAGACCATTCCTGAAAAAGGGAAGGGCATTGTTCTGATCCGGGCACACGGGGTGCCGCCTGAAGATGAGACAGCCCTGAAAAAAGCAGGGTTTACCGTTATGAACGCAACCTGCCCCAGGGTGGTACGTGTCCAGGTGATCATCAATCGATACGCTAAAAAAAGCCATGCCACCATCATTATCGGAGATAAAAAACATCCGGAAGTGGTGGGCCTTCTCGGCTATGCCCGGGGAAATGGGTATACGATTACCTCCATGGAACAATTAGAGGCGCTTCCTGCATTTGACAATGCTGTGGTGGTTGCCCAGACCACCCAGAACACTGTGTTTTATGAACAGATTAAAGAATGGTGCATAAAGAATGCGCCCCATTATAAGATTTTTGATACCATTTGCGGATCCACGGAAAAACGGCAGTCCGAGGTGCGGTCTTTGGCCCAGAACAGTGATGCTGTTATTGTTGTCGGGGGAAAACAATCCGGTAACACAAGGCGGCTTGCCCAGGTTGCCAGGGAAACAGGGAGTCTTGCCACCCATATTGAAGATGCGTCTGAAATCGATTACAAGATGCTGGCATCGGCAAAGCGGATTGCCATTACAGCGGGGGCGTCTACACCCAACTGGATTATAAATGATACCTGTGCAAAGGTGGCAGCCAATGTGCAAAAGCAGCGCCCCATCATGGGGGTGGTGGTCAGGGCCAGGGATTTTTTGCTCAAGACCAATCTGTTATTGGCCTTTGGCGCCGGAGGACTGACATATGCCTGTGCTGTTATTCAGGGGTTCTCCCAGATTTTTGTCCATTCTGCCATTGCCATGCTCTATGTATTGTCCATGCAGATCCTGAATAATATCATTACCATTAAATCAGATACCTATAATCATCCTGAGAGGGCCGCCTTTTATGAAAAGCACAAACGTTTTTTGCAAATGCTTGCCCTGGGGTGTGGGGCGGTAGGTCTCTATCTGGCTTATACCACAGGTTTTGTCGCCTTTTGTGTTTTGCTGATAATGAGCCTTCTGGGTCTTTCCTATAATTTGAACCCTTTTCCTTTTTTCCTGGGGAATACGAAGATCAGAAAGATTAAGGATGTGCCCGGATCCAAAACCATTCTTATTGCCCTTGCCTGGGGAATTGTTACCAGTTTGCTGCCGGCAATTGTAAATCCGTGTAGTTTGTTGCCTGTGATGGTCACCTTTGTTTTTGTCACAGGGTTGGTCTTTGCCAGAACTGCTTTTTTTGACGTATTGGCCATCCAGGGGGATCGGATTACGGGGAAAGAAACCCTTCCCATTCTTCTGGGTGCGCAAAAAAGTTTTCGCCTTATTCAATATGTGCTGCTGTTTGATATTTTCATTCTTCTCCCTGCCTATTATACTGATTTATTAGGCAATAATGCTTTCCTGCTTGCCTTTGTACCCCTTTTTATGCTTTTATTAATCAGGCTGCATAAAAAAGACAGCCTCTTGTCCGGTCGGCAATATGAGTTTTTAATTGAGTCTTCGTTTTTACTTGCCGGGGTAGTGGCAGCCATTATGTGATAAATTACCGAGGAGATGTTATGACTGCTGGGCCTGATAATAAGATCAAATGTCCATTAATAGGACTTCTAGCCGTTAAAAACCAATTGATCACAAAGGCGGAATTGGAAATCGGCCTGGCCCAGTGTAAAGGAAGTATTGACCTTGAAAAAGAGTTGAAAAAATATTTGTTTGCAAAAGAATTGGTGTCTGAGCAAAATATAGAACGGCTCTCCCGGGCAGCAAAAACCCTTGAAATTCGTCAGAAAGAGTATCAATTTGGCGCCATTGCCATTCGTAAGGGGTTCATCAACAAAAGTGTTCTGGAATTAGCCCTGGAAGAGCAGGAAGATGCCATCAGGGGCAAGCGAAAACCAAGACTGATTGGAGATATGCTGGCCGAAGCCGGACTGCTGACAATAAAACAAAGGGATTATATCCTTAAATTGCAAAACCGGTTGAAATCGCCTAAGCCGCTGGAGTCAGATAAAAAATCTCTTGCCGGACAACTGCCCCCTGAACAGTCTACTGAAACGTCTCCTGAACCGTCCCCTGAAAAAAAACCTGAACCCAAAGCCGATACTATTGCCATGCTTGAGCCGGAGATCCTAGCCGGGGGGATTAGTCTTCAGGTTTCCGGCGATTTCATGGCAGCCTTTATTTCAAAAACAGACCATTTCAACGAAGATATGCTGGTATTGGAAATAAAAGAGGGGTTGTTTGAAAAAAATATTGTGGCAGGTATCGTTGCCGATGAAATGATAGACGGTTTTATTAAATCCTCTGGTTTTAAAACCCAGTCTTTCAGGGTTGCCAGGGGAATAAAGCCTATCCAGGGGCAGGATGCAAAATTGGAGTTCTTTTTTAATACAGATTACCTCAAAGCCGGTGGTCTTGATGCAGATGGGAATATAGATTTCAGGGAAAGGGGTGAGGTCCCCCATGTAGAAGAGGGAACGGTTCTGGCGGAAAAAACCCCGGCGGTTGTGTCCCGGCAGGGGCAAAATATCTATGGGGATGAGGTGGATACCCAGCCCGGTGAAGATATCCCTCTGCGATTTGGGAAAGGGGCTAAATTGTCCGAGGATGGTTTTAAAATTCTGGCGGATGTTCGCGGATACCCTAAATATTCCTTGTCCGGGGTGATTTTTGTTCACAACGAATATACAACCGGCGGGGATGTGGATTTTGAAACCGGTCACATTGATTATGATGGAAATGTAAATATCAAGGGGTGTATCAAATCCGGGTTTAAGGTTCGGGGGAATGATATTAAATCCATTGAGTTGGACGGTGGAATTGTGGAGGCAGACGGTGATGTGGTGGTGGCAGGCGGTATTAATGAAGGGAAAATATATGCCAGGGGAAATGTTTTTGCCAAATTTATCCATAAATCCGAGATTATTTGTATGGGCAATATTCAGGTGGGCAAGGAGATCGTGGAGTCCCGCATTGAAAGTTCCGGCTCATGCGTCATTGAAAACGGCAAGCTGATCTCTTCTACCATTAGTGCCAAGATGGGGGTTAGTGCCAGACATATTGGAACTGAACAGACGTCACCCAATTCGATTAAGGTGGGGAAGGACACGTTTACGGAAAAGGAGCTTGGAAAAAATAAGACCAAGGTACTTGCTCTGAAAGATAATATTGGAAAGCTTCAGGAAAAAAAAGCTGCCAGAAAGGAGCAGAACTCTGAACTTCAGAAGCAGATCACCAAACTTGCCCACATCCAGGACCGCTCCCAGCTTGAACAACGGGAAATTGAGACGACAATGGCTGACCCTGAAAAGAAAATAGTTCTTGGTGAGTTAAAAGAGCAATTGGCACAATTTAAAAACAATGCTCTGAATGCTGAAAAAAACCTAGACCGGTGTTTTGAAAAGAGTGAGGCCCTTGAAGAGGAGATTGAAAAACTTGATACGGAAATTGCCTTTTGGGAGGGGAAATTGGATGATCTGGTTCAGGAAAAAAGTAACCTTGTTCAGCTGGCTAGGGAAAATCCCGGCAACCCCGTTGTTACCTTTGAGGGGTCGATTCAGCCTGAAACCAGTGTCTTTGGGAAGCACAGTGATCTGACCGTTGATAAAGTTATCAAACATGCAAAGATAAGAGAGGTCCTTTTCAGTGCAGAGGGAGTTGAAAGCAGACAGATATATGAAATGCAAATTCAAAACATTTAGGGTGCCGGGTTAATCATCCGGCCTATCCGTTCATCTTTTTCTACCCATATCTTGTTCAGCCATTCACAAAAGGCAGCCTTGTATTCCGGGTCATTGAAATAATCTCCTTTCAGCTCCTGTCTGACTTCTAAAACTTCAAAATCAACAATAATTTTTTTTGCTCTGCCACAAATGAAATCCCAAAAATTTGGTGTTTTACCGGGATAAATGATGGTCACGTCAATTATTTTGTGAAGATAATCTCCCATGGATCCCAGGACAAATGCAACCCCGCCGGCTTTTGGATTCAGCAGATGGACAAAGGGGGCTTTTTGTGTCTCCTTTTTTTTAGGGGTGAACCGTGTGCCCTCAACAAAATTCATAATGGAGATGGGGGTATGTTTAAATCTTTCACAGGCCTTTTTTGTGCTTTCAAGGTCTTTTCCCTGCAAATGGGGATTTTTGGCAATCATTCTTTTTGAATACCGTTTCATAAAGGGAAAATCCAGTGCCCACCAGGCAAGCCCCAGAAAGGGAACCCAGATGAGCTCTTTCTTTAAAAAAAATTTAAGCATGGGAATTTTACGGTTCAATGTCTTCTGGAGTACCAGAATGTCCACCCAGGACTGGTGGTTGGACATGACCAGATACCATTCTTTTCTCTTTAGTTGTTCAAGTCCCCGGATATCCCATTCAATTTTAGAGAACAGGCGTGAAATCAATGAATTGACGCTGACCCACAGCGTGGCAATGGCGATGAGAATTTTATCCAGAATTACAATGACGGATGGGAAGGGAATGATAAATTTAAATAAAGACAGAAAAATAAGCGGCAGGGTCAGGCAAATGGTACTCACCATGGCAAGGAGAAAGGATAACACACCTTTGAGGGGGGAAGGTAAAAAAGAAAGCATCAGTCGTTGTGTCCTTTTGTATGGGTCTCTATGTGTTTTTTTATGGTCCGCCGGTCCAGGCCGGTTCTTCGGGCTACTTTTTCATAGGTGCCAAGGGTCTCGTAGAGCAGTTTGCAATACCCTGCCACAAGATCCGGTACACCAATACTCTTTTCTGCTATTCCCTGTTGAAGGAGGCTGGAAAGGGATAATACTGCCGGTTTCATGATCTCTTTTCCTGTGTAATCCTTTTTAAGCAACACACTTCTGACACATTGCTCCAGTTCCCTGACATTGCCTGGCCATTGATAATTCTTTCCCAGTCGTCGGTCAATGATTCTTTTTACCTGTTGGGTCAATTTTTCCGAATGCATACCGGTCATGCGGTGGATTGTAAAATTCAAAAGATCTTCCAGTTCCTGGGGAGATTCTTTGATCCGGGTTCCCAGAGGCGGTACCTCTATAATATCTGAGCAGAGCCGATAATAAAAATCATCCCTGAAGATTTTGCCGTCCATTACCTCTTGCTTGGGGCGGTTGGTAGCGGCAATGACCCGGCCGTTAAACCGTAGAATTGTATGGGCACCCACCGGGGAAAAGTGTCTTTCCTGGAGAACTCTTAGAAGCTTGATCTGCACATGGTTGGGAATCTCTCCAATCTCATCCAGCAGGATGGATCCATGGGGACTGCACCTGTCAAAGACTCCCTGGTAGTCTTCAACGGCTCCTGTGAATGCTCCCTTGGTGTGGCCGAATAATTCCGATTCCAGCAGGGTTTCCGGATACTGGGAAAGGTTCAGGGAGGAAAAGGCCTGGGTAAAACTTTGGGTGAAACAGCCCCGCTTGATATCAAAGGGGATATAACCGCTTCGGCCAATGGCCTGGGCTGCTGTTCCTTTGCCGGTTCCGGTCTCCCCTAAAATCAGGGTTGAAAAGTCTTCCATCTTGTTCCATAAAAAAGTGTCATAGAGTTCAATATTATGGGTGAAGACATTGTACCAGAGGTGTTTTTTCAGGGTACGCATGCAGGGGCTGATACCCACCAGGGAGTGGGAGATAAAATAAAATGCCCGCCGCAATTGGTAGGACAGGGCAAAATAGTGGTAAAAACTCTTTGCATCAAAGCCTTTTTGAATCATCAAAGCCTTTGCCTCTTCAACAAAATTGACTTTGACCGGGGTGTCTTCGGCTGCGATCTGATCTTTGATCAATTGGTCAAATCTGTCCCTGAATTTATGGAAGATATCAAACAAATAGACTACTCTAAGGATCTCCTTGTCCCTGTCCTGGTAATCATTGAGATTCCCCTTGTTTTCGACTTCCAGTTTTTCCAGGCGCTGATTCACCTCTTTGACACACTTGTCTTTGCTTTCCCTGCGGGTAGCAGATGGGAAAAGTCCGGCAATTTTCTGGTCTAATCTTTCCCTTAATTCACTGAAAGGGTTTGCAAAGGCTGCATTATAGACGGTTCTGAAAAATTGTTTTTCTTCCTGATCCAGTTTTATTTTTTTCACAGGGTCTCCATTGGATTGGTGCTAATATATGTAAGTCGCTGAGCAATTTTGTACATCCAGTATACATAAAATGCAAGTCTATTTAAAGGTAATCAAGGGGCATGATTTTGAGCCGTACTGTTAAACTCTTTTATTTCAATGATTTAAAAAAAATGAGTCGGTTGGCACGCTCCTTGATAAGTAAAAGGGTTTGAGAGCTATTCCTCTTCTTTTGCCCCTTGGCCAAAGAAAGATGATAAAAAAAACCAAATTATGGAGCCATATTTATGATTACAAGAATACTGAATTCAAGATTACCGTTGATGATTTATACACCTGTCAAGGTATTTGATTCCAGCTATTTTCATGCCATTTACCGGTCTGGTGCCCTGCCGGTCTTTGATACCGAGTTTTTAAGCCCTGAGGATATCCTGGAAAAGGCTTTGGTGCTTTCCAGGGAAAAGCTAAGCTTTGGTTTGAGACTGTCTGTCCATGATCATGACACCATTGTTGCCCTGAAACAAAGTAATATAGCCAACCTTGATCTTTTGATTGTTCCCCTTTCCAAGGAAGACAAGGCTGCTGACTTTTCCAATTTTTCCGATACAAAAATTATCTTTGAGATTAAGGATATTCATCTGACGGATAATATTAAGGCTGCTGATCCCCATGGGCTCATACTCAAGGGGAATGAGGCCGCGGGAAAGGTTTCCAGATATTCTTCTTTCATCCTCATGCAATGGTATTTGAAGAATTCTGATTTGCCTGTCTTTATCCATGGCGGTGTGGGCAGGTATACGGCTGCCGGTATGCTGGCTGCCGGCGTATCCGGGTTTGTCATGGACAGCCAGGTACTCCTTGCCGACGAGGCCCCTGTGTCGGAAGATTTTAAAAAGCTGCTGGCCATGGTGGATGAAGGCGATTCAACGGAAATAATTTTCCAGGACAAGGAGATCTACCGGGTTTTTGCAAAATTAGGCACCAAGATTGTCAAGGATATCAAGCAGGAAGCTGTTCTGGTCGCCGACGCAATTGACGGGCATGAACAGATTTATCAAGCCGTTATCAACAATATAACGGCCCTGGACAATCAGGATGCCGCCTTTATCCAGTCCCTGTTTTACCTGGGACAGGACGGTATTTTTGCCAAGGAGTTTGTCCGGGAATCCACCTGCCTTGAATCCATGGTGGCCTCTTTTTTTACCGCCATTGGTCAGAATCTTGATTCGATTGATCAGTATGACCCTATTGTGCCGGATTCAGCCTTTGCAAAGGATCAGTCCACAAAATTCCCCCTGATCCAGGGACCCATGGCCAATATTTCCGATAATGCCGAGTTTGCCGGTATGGTATTGGAGGCAGGGGCCTTACCCTTTTTTGCCGTGGGGAGTCTGCCGGCATCCCTGGCCGATGATATGATACAGATGGGGGCAGAAAAACTTTCCAATTTTGGTGCGGGTTTAGTGGGTATTGAAGCCTTTAATCCCATGGTTCACAAACATCTGGAAATGGTTAAAAAATACCGTGTGCCCTATGCCCTGTTTGCAGGTGGTATCCCCTCCCAGGTGGTTGAACTGGAAAAGGCGGGCACCAAAACCTATATGCATACCCCATCGGTTTCCATGATGGAAAATGCGCTGGAAAGCGGGTGCAAAAGATTTATTTTCGAGGGGGGGGAGGCCGGCGGCCATGTGGGCTCCCTGTCCAGCATGGTTCTCTGGGAAGCGGCCATCGCAAAACTTGTCAATAGCTCCCGGGATTTGTCCGATATTTATCTGGTCTTTGCCGGGGGTATTACCACCTGTTTTGCTTCTTTCTTTGTTTCCGGCATGTGTTCATTCCTGGCTGCCCGGGGTGCGAAAATCGGGATCCAGGTGGGAACGGCTTATCTGTTTTCCAAGGAGATTGTTGATACCAAGGCTGTAAAAAAACAATACCAGGATATCATCATTGAAAAAGATGAAACCGTCATCATCGGCAGAAGTCTGGGGCTTGCTTCCAGAACCGCTCCCACCCGCTTTGCCCGGAAGATAGTGGAACATGAAGCCCAGATGATTGTCAACAAGGAGGGGTTAACCCAAAGAAAGCGCTCCTTTGAAAAACGGAATATCGGTTCTTTGCTCATCGGTGCCAAGGGGTTTTTGCCGGATTTTAAACGTCCGGGAAAAGAACATTATACCTGGTTTGAAGATGGAGAACATAGGGAAAAAGGAAACTTTCTGGTGGGGGACAGTCTGGCCTTTTTTAAGGATACTCTCTCTATCAAAGATATACACAACCAGTATTTTGAAGGCAAATCCAACCTGTTCAAGCATATCAATCAGCTGGAGATTTTTTCCAGTCATAAAAGTAAGATCCAGGACGAGATTGCCGTGGTGGGCATGGGCTGCACCCTTCCCCACGCAGATACCCCGGATATACTCTGGGAAAATATATTAAATAAAAAATACTCGATCAGCGAAATGCCTGATACCCGCTTTGATAAAGATCTTTACTATAACCCGGACAGGAAGGCGGCAGACACCACCTATACCACCCTGGCCGGCCATGTGGATGATTTTGAATTTGACAATGAACGGTTCGGATATGCCGAAGGCAAGGAAAAACAATTGTCCAGAAGCCAGAAGATGGTACTTGCCACAGCCTATAAAGCGGTTGAAAACGCAGGGATTCTGGGGGCCGATGACCAACTTGTAACCGATGATCCTGGGAGAACAGCCGTTATCATTGCCACCTGTCTTTCCAATGAACTGGGCAATGATCTCCAGCTTAAATACTGGTATCCGGAAGTTGTTTCCATGCTGGCGAAAACCCCGGGGTATACAGCACTTTCCGATCTTGAAAAAGACAAGATCAAACAAACCCTCCAGGAGGGGATGGAAGGGGAAAACAAGGGCTATGATCCGGTCCACGGTATCCTTTTGAACATTGAGGCCTCCAGGATTGCCCGGCACTTAGGGGTCCGTGGGGTAAACTATATTGTGGATGCAGCCTGTGCCTCTTCTGTTACCGCCATTGAAGCGGCCACAGGAGAACTTTTGTCCGGGGACCATGACCAGGTCATTGTGGGGGGGGTCAACACCCATCTGGCACCAGAATCCTTTATCGGATTTGCCAAGATGGGAACCCTGTCTGAGGTTGGTTCCTACCCCTTTGACAACCGCGCCAGCGGGTTTGTACTGGGGGAGGGTTCCGTGGTCTTTGTTTTAAAGCGGATGAAGGATGCCATCCGGGACAAGAATAAAATTTTGGGGGTTATCAATGCCATTGGGGGCAGTTCCGATGGAAAGGGCAAGGCCATTGCCGCCCCTAATCCCAAGGGACAGATCATGAGTCTGGAACGCTGTTTTGAGAATATCCGGCCCGGGATTCTTCCCGATGATATCGGGTTTATTGAAGCCCATGGCACCTCCACCATTGTCGGAGACCAGGTGGAGCTTCAAACCCTTTCCACCAAGTACAAAAATTCCCATGCCGGGGTCAGTTCCATCAAATCCCAGATTGGCCACCTGCTGGGGTGCGCCGGGTCTGCTGGGCTTTTAAAGGCCCTGTTGGCGGTGAACAAAGGAATTTTGCCTCCCAATGGCCAGTTTAAGCGTCTGTCTGAAAGCCATGATCTTAACGGTTCTTCCCTGTACATTGTGGAAGATGCCAAACCCTGGAAGACTGAAGATGGCAAGACCCGGAAGGCCGGGGTTTCTTCCTATGGGTTCGGGGGAATCAACTACCACATGGTTGTGGAAGAGATGACCCATCAGTATCTGCCCATGAAAAGAGATATTTTCTCGGACACGAGTTATGATTTTAATCAAGACAGAATCGTGGTGGCAGGCCTTGGGGTATTTCTTCCCGGGGCCAGCAACACCCAAGAGTTTTGGAAAAAATTATGCACCGGGGAAAAACAGCTCTCCCATATCCCAGGGACGAATTTTGACAATGATGCCTATGCCGCCTTTGATAAAAATTCTATATATCGGCTGCCCAAGGTCAAGGCCGGTGTTGTAAAAGATTATCAGTTCAACAATCTTAAATACAGAATGCCCCCTAAGATGGTCAAATCTGTTGAACGGGGACAGCTCTTCGGGTTGGAAGCCGCCAGCGAAGCCCTGGAATCTTGCGGGCTTTTGGCCCAGGAGGGTGCTGCCGTTAGGACCGGTGTCATCCTGGGGACCATTGCCGGGGAACGCCAGAGCAAAAATATTATCCGGGTCAGGAAAAATTTCATTGGCAATTTGATCAAAAATTATTCCGGCCTGGATAAAAACAGGGCCAAAACCATTGCCCGGGAGATGGTGGATACCATCTGCACCCATATTCCGGAAAATAATGAGGATACCACCCCCGGACTTTTGTCCAATATTATTTCCGGCAGGATTGCCAATTATTTTGGTCTTAACGGTCCCAACTATGTGTTGGACGCTTCCTGCGCCTCCTCAACCATTGCCATTCGAAATGCCACAAGAAACCTGAAACAAAAGGATTTGGATTTTGTTCTGGCAGGCGGGGTTGACTGCAATTTGTATCCGGCCGTGCTCATGGCCTTTAAACGTCTGGGGCTTTTATCCGAAGGGGCCTGCAACTATTTTGACTCCCGGGCTGACGGCTATGTGATGGGGGAGGGGGCTGCCATCCATGTTTTGACCACCTATAAACGAGCCAAAGACGCGGGTATGGAGATTTTAGGAGAGATAAACGAATGCACGGTCCGTTCCAGCGTACCCGACCATCTGCTGGCACCCTCGGAACCTACCTTTGTCTCTGTCATCAATGAGGCCTATCAGAAATCCGGCATCCGCAAATCAGATATCAACCATCTGGATCTGTTTGCTTTTTCCAATATTTTTGGAGATATAATCGAAAAACAGGTGACCCAAGGGTGTTTTAAGCATTCGATGAACTGCGGTAATATCAAGCCTCAGTTTGGATATTTCAAGGCGGCCAATCCAGCGGTTGCCCTGGCCAAGTTGGTGCTCATGAGCAGCAAAGGAAAAATTTTGCCGGACCATAATTATGACCCGGAACATTCCATACTCAATGAATGTAAAATTTTGAAACCCGCCACCCAAATGAAGGCACGAATTCCGGATCAGACCTTTCGCTTTGCCGCCAATGTCAACGGTATCGGCGGAAACCACAGCCATTTGATAATAAGCTGTCTGCCCAGAACCTTAGAAGGACAAGTGGCAGCCTCTGATCAGTTCCAGCAGGTTGGGGTTGCCATTGGCCAGGCTGCTATTGGCCAGGCCGCCAATGAACAGCATTCCGGTGGCCAGCCCGTGATTGAAGCCGAATACAAAGCCGTATCAGGAGATGATCTGGTGCTGGAGGATACCTCTTATTCCGCAGATCAAAGGGGAAAGAAACTTCGCATGGTGGCCCTGCTGTCCGGTCAGGGAGCCCAGAGGCCCGGTATGATGAAAGAACTGTTCGAGGCAGATGCCCATATTCGTTCGGTTCTTGAGAAAGGAGAGGCCATCTTCAAAAATTTGCGGGGATATTCACTTTTGGAGTTGATGTTTACGGGAGGGGAGGGGCTCAATTCTACCCAGAACACCCAGCCGGCTGTTTTTCTCTCCTCTGCCGCCATCTGCAGCCGATTGGCCATGGAAGGTTTTTCTCCGGATTATTTCATCGGACATAGTGTGGGGGAATACACCGCTCTTTTTTGCTCGGGAATGCTGGGATTTGAAGATGCCATGCGCCTGATCATCAAGCGGTCGGATCTCATGTATGAGTCCACCCTAAAAGAACCCGGTAAAATCATGGTGGTCTTTAAGAATGAACGAGAGACGGCCAGTCTGATTCGCCAATCCTTTGTTTCCAATATTTATATTACCAATAAAAATAGTGAGAAACAAACCGCCGTGTCGGGCAAGGCCGAGGATATTGAAAAATTTTGCCAGTATCTGACCCAGGAGGGGGTGGTTTATAAAAAACTTAACCTTACCGGTGCCTTTCACACCCCCATGCTCAAAGAGGCCTCGGAGAAACTGAGAACCTATTTGGCTCCCCTCCAGTTTAACAATACACGGTATGGAAAGATTATTTCCAATACCCTGGCCCAGCCCTACCCGGAACAGCCTGAAGAGGTAAAGGATCTGCTGGCAAAACAGATTGTTTCTCCGGTGGAGTTCATTAAATCCATTGAGCATGTTTATGAGTCCGGCCGAACCCATTTCATTGAAATCGGTCCAACCCGGCTGTTGGTTAACCTGCTGAAAAATATCAATGTGGGTGAATATGGTACGGCTGTATCTGTTGACCCCAAAGCAGGTGAGGTTGCCTCCTTTGAAGCCTGCCGCCAATACCTGCTGTCCTGCAACAGCATATTTGAGCCCAAGAGCATTGTACATCCAGCGCCCCAGGAAATTGTAGACCCACAAACAACTGCCAAAGAGGAGTTACCCATAATAGAAATGTCAGAAGACTTTGATACATTTAAACAAAACAATCAAACCCTTGTGGACCGGATACTTTTCAAAGAGTTCCAGCACCAGAAGCGCAACTCAGCCGTTGACGCCATGGAACGCTTTAATTTCAATACCCAGTCCATTCTGATCTCCGGTGTTTCTGTGGGATTGCCGGGCAAGGCCCGAAAGGTATTTGCCAAGGATAATTTTGATGCCATCCTCAACGGGAGAAATTTTATTGAGCCCCTGCCCATGGAAGACATGGAAAGGCTAACCGATAAAAATATCACCAAGCTTTTCAAACAGCCCGACGGCAATGCCAGGTTTGTCCAGATCACCCGAACAGAGGATGTTATTCATTTAGCCGGCCAGCTGGGGTATTTTAATCTTACCGATGAATACGGCATCAAAGAACAATATGACGTGGCCATGGCCATGGGTATTGCCGCGGGTATCGAAGCCCTCAAGGATGCCAATATACCCCTTGTGATGCAGTACAAAAAAATGAAGGGCGGCAAAACCATGATACCCGCAGGATTTGCCCTTCCCGAAGAGATGCAGGAAGAAACAGGTGTTATTATCACCTCCCTGTGGCCCAATGCGGAAACCCTGATGAAGGAGCTTGAAAAATATTATTATGAAAAATTGTTTCTCAAACCCTATGAGGAATTTGAAAAAATCTATTATTACCTCATGGAAAAGGTAGGGGATAGGGAAATCAAGGAAGAACTGACCGAGTGGTTCTTTAAGGCAAAATCCCGGAAACGGACAGATGTTGATACCTATAAGTTTGACCGGAGTTTTGTGGGCAATTATTGTCCCCTGGGATCTGCTCACCTGGCCCAGATCATCAAGGCCAAGGGACCCAATACCCTGGTTTCCTCTGCCTGTGCTTCCACCACACTTGCCATGGGTATTGCCGAGGATTGGATCCGGGTGGGCCGTTGCAAACGGGTCCTTGTCATTGGCGGTGAAAATGCCACCTCTTCCCTGCAGAACCAGTGGGTGGGCTCGGGGTTTTTGGCCCTGGGGGCTGCCACCATTAAGAAAAGGGTCTCCGAAGGAGCAAAACCCTTTGATGAAGACCGGAACGGAACCATCCTGGGTGCTGGTGCCGTGGGTCTGGTCATCGAAGACAAGTCCAGTGCTGTCAAACGCGGCATGAACGGCCAGTGTGAGATCCTTGGAACCCACATTGCCAATTCCGCATACCACACCTATAATATTGACGTTCCCCACATGGCCAGGGAGATGAAAAAATTTATCACCAAGATGGAAAAACAGACAGGGCTTCGGAAACAAGACTATGCAGACAAGCTGCTCTTCATGTCCCATGAAACCTATACCCCGGCAAGGGGCGGCAGTGCCGATGCGGAAGTAACCGCCCTTGAAAGCACTTTTTCCAAGTATTTGAACAAAATTTGTATCTCCAATACCAAGGGATTCACAGGTCATACCCTGGGGGCTGCTGTTGAGGATGTGGTAATGGTCAAGGCCTTGCAAAAACGAAAGGCCCCCCCCATTGCCAACCTTAAGAAAATTCCAAGCCATTTTAGGAAATTGAATTTTTCCGGCCAGGAAAAAATAGACTGTGAATATGGGTTGCATCTGTCCGCCGGGTTTGGGTCTCATTTTGCCTTTGTGTTTGTAAAACGGGTGGAAGAAAATCCCGTCAAGGGCAATCGGGTCTATCATAAATGGCTCAGAGAAATAACCGGTTCACAAAATCCTGAACTCAAAGTAATTGACAATACCCTTTGTGTGGTTGCCGGGGGCCAGGAAACATCTTCCTTAATGCCGGAAAGAACTGACACAAAAACGCCTGCAACCCCTGACAAGAAAAAAAATATTCCAGAGCCGGACAGGATTCCTGCTTTCGCAGCGGCACCTGCAATGGTAGCGGCACCTGCTCGGGCATCAAGTTCTGTCCTGGAACCTTCCGCCATCCCCGTGGCAAAGGTAAAACAGATCATTGCCGAGCAGACCGGGTATGCCTCGGACATGCTGGAGGATGACCTGGACCTGGAAGCCGATTTGGGAATTGACACGGTAAAGCAGGTAGAAATATTTGCCAAAATAGCCTCCACCTTCGATTTTCCAGTGCCCGATGATTTAAAACTCAGGGATTTGAACACCATTGAAAAGCTGGGGGCCTATGTGGCAGACCGGGTGGATATTCCTGTTGCTCCCGTTGACACTGCTACCCCCGAAGTTCCGGTATCCATTTCTAACCAAGGCTCCACACCCGTGGCATCCCCTGCCCATGCCATTGAAACGGTCAAAGCAGTGATTGCCGAGCAGACCGGGTATGCCTCGGACATGCTGGAGGATGACCTTGACCTGGAAGCCGACCTGGGAATTGACACGGTAAAACAGGTGGAAATATTTGCCAAAATAGCCTCCACCTTTGGTTTTTCCGTGCCCGATGATTTGAAACTCAGGGATTTGAACACCATTGAAAAGCTGGCCGCCTATATTGGTACCCGGGTGGCTGCTGGCCCGGCTTCAGTCCCTCCGGATGTTGATCCTTCTGCTTCACAATCTCGGGAAACTTCTGCCGGAGCTGATAATGCGGGTTCGGTTCATGCTGGAGCGATTAATGCCATTGAAACGGTCAAAGCGGTGATTGCTGAACAGACCGGGTATTCAGTAGACATGCTGGAAGATGATTTGGACCTGGAAGCTGATCTTGGAATTGACACGGTAAAACAGGTGGAAATATTTGCCAAGGTAGCTTCTACCTTTGGTTTTTCCGTACCCGATGACCTGAAACTAAGGGACTTGAATACAATTGCCAAACTGGCCGATTATATCCGTTCCAGAACCAGTACCCCCCCTCCGGAAATAGATCCAGACCCTGCTGGGCCCGTTGATCCTGGCGGGCCCGCTGCTAGTGGCGGATCTGGTACGAATGGTGCATTGGCTAATGGCGGACCTGCTCCAATGGTCGGTACTCTCAGTGAAGCAGCCGGTCAAACAGCCGGTAATAATGCTGGAGCGGTTAATGCCATTGAAACGGTGCGGAAGGTGATTGCCCAGCAGACCGGGTATGCAACGGATATGCTGGAAGAGACCCTTGACCTGGAAGCCGACCTTGGAATTGACACGGTAAAACAGGTGGAAATATTTGCCAAGGTAGCTTCCACCTTTG
The DNA here is from genome assembly GCA_016744295.1 of Desulfobacteraceae bacterium. GTDB lineage: Bacteria > Desulfobacterota > Desulfobacteria > Desulfobacterales > Desulfobacteraceae > NBML01. The sequence goes on from JADGEQ010000035.1 coordinate 35,605, forward strand.
GTTTTTCCGTGCCCGATGACTTGAAACTCAGGGATTTGAACACCATTGAAAAGCTGGCCGCCTATATTCATCAGAGAACCCGGGCGGTTGCTCCCCCGGAAAAAGAGATTATTCCGGTTACCGGGTCCGGAACCCAGTCGGTTTCCGGTGCCGACGCTGTCGTGACCGAAAGCACATCCGCCAAGGATGTGTTTCCCGATGTGAGTTCACCCATCAAGCGCCTGGTGGTGCGGGTGGATGAATCTCAGATGCCAAAACCCTCTGGCATGGATTTTAAGGGGAAGAAAATTCTGGTCTCCCTGGATACCCACGGATTTGCTGCTGCCGTTATTAAGCGGATCAAGCGTCTTGGCGGAGAAGTCATCACCATGGGTGCAAAAAATGCAAAGAATCCCGTGGATTTTGATTTGGATCTCACTGATATACGGGGCATGGAAGCAAAACTTATAGCCTTTAAAGACAAAACCCCGGAGTTGAACGGTTTTATCCATCTGGCCCCTTTGGATTATTATTTTAACGGTAAGGGAACAGGTGTTGCCCCTGGTCAATCGGGCCAAGCGGATCAATTGGACCAAGCGGACCAGGAGCTGAACACCACCATAAAGTCAGCCTTTGTTTTGATTAAAAGTTTGTTTGAAACCCTGGACAACAAGGGCAATATCCTGGGGACCATTACCTTTGACTCTGTGATCTTTCCCTATTATTCCGAAGGCGGAACAATTCATCCCATGTTTGCCGGGTTGTCAGGCCTTATGAAAACTGTGAACAAGGAGATGGAAGATACCATGGTCAAGGTGGTGGATTTTTCCTATAAGCAGCCGAAAAAGAGCATATCCAGGATTGCTGATTTGTTCATTGGCGAATTGTTGTCCCAAGACAAACGGTGCGAGGTGGGCTATAAAAATAAAAAGCGCTATGTCCTTTCCATGCACCAGAGTATTGCAGACAAAAGTCAGAGGATAGTTTCTAAAAATGACACCCTGCTGGTAACCGGCGGTGCCGGGGGAATTACCTATGAGATTTTAAAAAAGGTGGTTCAGACCTATGGGGTCAATCTGGTCATCCTGGATATCAATGATATCTATGCCACCGCCCCGAAATATCTGGAGAAGTCATCCACCCAGCCAGAACTCATGGGGTTGCTTCGAGCAGACATGCCCGGAGTGAAGCCCGTTGAAATCAAACGGGCTCTGGACCGGCTGACCCGGGTTCGCCAGTCCATTGAAAATATAGAATACTTCCAATCCCTGGGAGTTCAGGTGGATTACAAATGTGTGGATGTCACGGATTTTAAGGCCGTGAAAAAAGCGGTGAACTCCTGTGAGCGTATTGACGGCATTTTCCATGCAGCCGGCATGGAGATGAGTCAGTTTATTCCCAAAAAAGAGCTCTGGTCCTTTGAACTGGTGGTGGATGTCAAGGTTAAGGGCATGCGCAATCTGCTTCGTGCGGCCAAGGACCACGACTATAAATACTTTTTCACCTTTTCCTCGGTCACGGCAAGGTTTGGCAACCAGGGGCAGGTGGATTACACGGCTGCCAATGATTTTCTTGGTAAAACTCTGTTTATGGAAAAACAGCGCCATCCGGAAAGAACCTATAAGGTTTATGCCTGGACAGCCTGGGGCGGGGTGGGAATGGCCACCAATCCAACGGTGAAAAAAGTTTTGGAAGACCGGGGAATTCAGTTTCTGCCCATGGATCAGGGGGTGAAGTTTTTCATGGCCGATCTTTTGGACAAGACAGAATCTGAAATGGTTTTTTCCGGTCTGGATTATGACTTTGACATTGACGGGCTTCTGGGTGATCCTGCTGATAAACCCTTTCCTTTTCTGGATGATATTGTTGAACAGACAAGTTCCAGCGTGACCTATTCCAGGGTTCTGGATCTGAAGCGGGATATCTTCCTTAACGACCATACCATGGGAGATGTTCCCCTGTTTCTCGGATCCACCGGCATTGAGACCATGGGTCAGGTGGCCGCCTCATTGTCCGGGGGCAATAGGCACTTTACGGGTTTGTCGGATTTTTCCATTCCCTATGGAATAAAACTGCTCAAGGGACGTCCAAAAGAGTTGTTGATCCAGGCAAATAAGGCAGGTGAAAATACCTTTGATTGCAATATTTCCTCTCTGTTCAAAAATCCCATGGGTGTTGTCATGGGGGATCCCAAACGTCATTACCAGGGAACCTATCGGTTTGCAGAAAAACCCCTTGCCCCCAAGAAGATTGATCTGCCAGAATTCTCTCCTGTCTCCTTTGAGGGGGATATTGAAACCCTGGTTTATCATCCCAATCGGCTGTTCATGTTCGGGCTCTTCGGCACCATCACTCAGATTAACTCCTTTGACGGCACCACTCTGATTACCACCCTTTCAGACAAGAGTACTGCCGAGTTCTTTAAAGGGGTGACAGATCCCCGATTTGTTGCAGCGCCTATACTGGTGGATGCCATGTTCCAGACCGGTGGCCTTCTGGAGTTTTTCACCAGTTCCAGAACCGTATTGCCCTACAAAATTCATTCCATGAATTTTTATGGAAATATCCAAAGGAACCGTTCCTACTATTGCATCACCCGGAAAACAACTTCTGGAGAGGAAACAAATACCTATGATTTGATGCTGACAGATGAAAAGGGTAACCTCTGTGTGGAAATCCTAGGGTTTGAAATGGTAAAACTCAACCAGCTGGCCCTGGAAGATAGGGTTGCAGACAAGGTTTCCTTTGTTACATCAGCAAAAGAAAAAGGGGAAGTGATTTCATAATATCACCCCCATTTTAAATTAAAGTAAAAAAAGGCTGTCTGCAATTTTGCAGGCAGCCTCTTTTTATTTCCATGAAGCCCATGCATATGAACATATATTGGTTCCTGGCATCGCTGCTTCAGCAATTCTCGGTTTATTGTACCAACCTCTGAAAAATTTAAGCTAAACAGTGTTGGTGAACCTCCTAACCGGCCGGAGAAAATTGCAGCGTACTGATTGAACAAATTCCTACAGGCTCTAAATTATCTGAAGTTTCGGTTGGAAACCAACGGCTTTCACGGGTATTATAAAGACTCCGTCCAGACAAAATATGGGAACCCCTACATATGGTATATAGGGCTTTTTCAGAATAGAAATTTCAATTTCATTATATATGCCACGACAATCTTTACCAGGCATTCTTCCAGATTACACTTACTAATATAATAAAGTTCTCCTGAGAAATTTAGTTTCTGGATCTGATCGAAAAGAAGGTTGATTATGTATTGACCTCCCTGGCGCAGATATCCAGACAGGAATATTATTTTCCTATAAAACTGAGGGCATATACGGTTTCTGTTTATCATGATTATTTTGTAGGTTATCCTGTTAGGAATTGACAATACCCATTGTAATCTACATTTGTTTTTGGTAACCGATGAGGTGTTATCTTGTTCGTTAGAATTGAATGAAAGGCAGAAAAAAAACTGGTAAACTTATTGTTGTCAATCTATATCTAAATTTCAAAAGGATGGATTAATGTTTCCATCAATATTATTAGGTGGACTGTGGCATTCTACAAGCGTTGAACGATTCAAAGGTATTATTGGATTAGGGGCCATTGTGTCAGAACCAGATATCCCTGCGTCAGAGCGTTGGGGGACTAACCAGGGAGAAAAACACTACCCGCTGGTTAGATCTTTAGGTGGAATAAGCCTTTTCGACTTTAATGGCTTCGAGCCAGAAGTATATAGCAAAAAATACCCAGCCTCATCTTGGGGCTCCTTTGTGCCCGGGCATACTAAATGGACAGATACAATTTGGATGGAAATAGACCGATCAGCAGTTAAGGAAAATTTTATATCAGGAGAAGATCTCTTAAAGATATGGCATGAGAAAGAAATGTATGGGCACCCAATAATGCCAATTATTGAATGTGCCCATATCGGTGAGTTGTCAACTAATAAGTTTAAAAGAGTGTTGCTTTATGAAGGGAACTCTAAAAAATATAAACGAATCAATATCGCCTAACCAGCGGGTGAACCGGACAGCAAGGGTCTGCTTTTTATTAAATATTGAAACAACTTTGGAACGGTGTTACCATTACTAATTTTACTGGAAACCCTTGCTGCCTGATACCCTTAACGCTATGTGCGAGAATATCGAGGTAATGTGGCTGGAATATTGAAAATGCTATTAGGCAAGTTGTTCGATTTTTATAAAAGTCAAATTATAAACAAATTTACTTTGGAACAGTCATTAAAAGATATAAAAAATGAACTTAGAGATTATTTTGAATTAAGTGTTGAAAACTTACAAACATCTCATAATGCTTACCGAGTGAAAACATTACAAGCATATGGACATGGTCTTTCAGAGGATGAGACAAAAATCAAGATTATTCCTGAAATAGACATTGAGAGTTTAAAGACTCTTCAAAAAAATATTAGTAAATTTCCATTTGAACATAATAGAGACTTTAGTAAAGCTATATTTGCCCTAATCAGTATATCTCAAAAAATTAACGATACGAGAGAAAGATGTGTTAATCATTTTAATAACTACTCAGAAGAGTCAGCTTCTGAATATTGGAGTTTGTTTGAATATCAATGTAAACATCTATACCTCATTTCACGATTAAAAGAGGAAACAGATCGCTTTAATTATACGGAAGATAGTGACGAAGAAATTGTGAAAAAGGTCACTAAAGCATACGGGTTACCATATGGTCATGAAATAATAAAACTACATTTAACAAATCAATTAAAAGACACATAACAAGGCCCTTTCACAGCCGCCCGGGCTTACGGCTCGGTTTAATTAAAGGGTTTTATTTTAATAATTTTTTTCGTTTTTTCAACCTGTTTCGGGGTTTTCGCCCGGCGGGTCAAGGACTGCAAACAGCACAGGCTTCGAAATATGCATATTTTTAAATACACTTCAACGGGATTACTATCGGAAAAAATCTTAATGTATGATGAAATGTTTTTTGCATCTACAGAAGAGCTAAACGATCCTATAGACATGCAAACGAAATTCATATTCCCAGATGCTTCTAAGGAATTATGGGAAAGAATATTGTTCAAACTATGGAATGACAGAAAATATGCAAATATTGGATCATTTTATTTTTTAGAAATTTGCCCCATATCTTACGAAAAAATAATTTTAAATTTTCGTTATCATAGTAAAAAACTGCTTGAACGATTTGTCAGTGATCAATCTCTTGATTATAAGACAATTCAATATTTATTGCTGTTGTTGAAAAAGCTTGAAGATTTTTTCGATCTATACATGCCAAGATCTGGTTACTCAGTTTCGTTTTCTAAAACATGTGATGATATGCTTATGTGGTCTCATTATGCAAAAAGTCATACTGGATTTTGTATAATATTCAGGCCTATAAATAATGCAATATATCAATGCTCCATGAGGAAAAAAGATAGTATTGCTGTCACTGAAGGCCATAACACCTCAATTGGAGAGTCTTTCCCAATACAGGATATTAATTATAATAATGATTTGAATGAAATCGATGCATTCTTGCTGTTTCCAGTGCCTTACACAGGTCACCACTTTGAAAACGAAGAGGAACGTTTAAAATACCATAAATCTGCACAAAAACAACTTCTAACCAAAACTAAAGCATGGGACTATGAAAAAGAGTGTAGATTGCTATTATCACAACCATACAAATGGATTGCGGGTAAAGGTAGCTTAAACTCACATCAACGATTATTTCATTACGACTTTACGCAAGTTGTAGGCGTGATTTTTGGCCATCGAATGTCATCTAACGATAAAAAAGCTATAAAAAATATTTTAATTGAAAAGTTACAAAGAAGATTTGAATCACTTTCAAATAGTTCGAAAGAACATTTTGTTTTCGATTTTTTGTTTCAACAAGCTGAAATAAGTCCAAGTTCTCGTAGTATAATAATAAAAGATCTTGAACTCTTTTCAATGGGTACCATCTTCGAACCTGGAACTGATTATCATCATAAACAAATCAATAAATGGTGTCATGGTGAAGGCATTCGTTTTAAATCCGGACAGCTTTCACATGAACCTATTGCATAATTTTTAGCATAACAATGCTAATTCAGCGGATCGCAAAAAGCTGCGTCCTCTGATTTGCGGCGTTCAAAAATCAACTTATTTATCTGACAACCTTCATCTAAAATATTTTCCCTTAATAATCTTAATAATCTAAATAATATATAAAAATCATACCTGATTGCACTCAAGGATCATTATCCTAATGTGGAGTATCCAGAAGTCTTAATTATTAAGGATACCAAAAATATACATCAACTGATCTTTCCCTGAAAAAGTGGCTTAACTTGGCCTCCAGTTTTTTAGGGGAGGATCAGAATAAGTAAGCACATAACTCGATTTAATATATGCTTACTTATCGGATCAGAAATAATTTTCAGAAATTGTGTTATCTGGATGAAAGAGTATACTTCATTTCAGAAAATTCTTGTTGATTAATTTCACCTGATGCATATCTCTTCTTTAGTATGTCCAATGTACTTTCAGTATTACCATTTCTGGCTCTTGGAAAAAAATATTTTATAGTTGAAACAACTCCGAAAATAATGAGTCCCCAGAATAATAACGGGAAAATCCATCCGAAAAATCCATGCCCGAGACCCCAAAAAGGTACTCCGTTACAAAAACCTGCTCCCCAGTTCCCTGAATGCCACATATTGCCCTCCAATAAAAATCTCTATTAAATTTCGACATTTAACCTCTCTGATATAGAACAGCAATAAGGATGCCATATTAGTTGGTATAACGATGGAAACAATTAACAACATGATAATAAAGACTTTTATTTGGTATCAAAATTCAATATTAAAATTTATAGATGTTATAAAAATGGGTATTAATTATACAGCTTAGAAAGCAACCGGATAAATAATATACAGTTAATCGGTGAGCAATGGTATTCTTGTTCCCAGATTTTTGAATATAGTAAAGATATTTTGTGGCTATGGAAAATTTTATTTGGCTTGAAAAAAATCAATTCATTACATTAAATACCGCCTTTGAAGAGGGTTCCCGCAAAATCCGGTAATTATATAAAAAATTGAGTTTTTCCGATTTTTCCGACTCAACAATTATTATCCTATTCTTAACTTTTACCGGGCCTTCCATTGTTAAGAATACCAGACCTATGTGTGATTTGTAGAATGACCGAATTTATCTATATTTTAGGAATTGTTTGGAGAACTCAATGGAGAGCACTTGTATTCATAGTCTCAGGATTTTTAAATCGAATCCAGACCCCATATTTTGTGGCCAAGGGGGATTTAGTTTAGCCTACAAAAAGTCAACAAATTGTTAAGTTTATAAAATTTGCACGGATCATATGGAGGGCCTTTTTTGGCGGGTGCCTGTGGTGAACGAAGGTATCCAGGCATCGGCAGGGTGAAGGGACAGAGCGGCGTTAAATGATCGAATCACCAGGACGGTATAGATTCGGTCATTTCCGCTTCCCTTCCGCTCAGGACGAGCGCAAGGGATTTAGCGGCGTTCCTTCACCCTGACGGTGCCGGGTAAAGGGACAACCATTGGAGACAAAAAGTTATGGGTTAAAAAAACTAAATTGTTATTTTCTTTACGAAAAACATATTTGAATTTTTGCAGAAGGCCTTTTTAGGTATAGAGAGGTTTAACTCATCGAGAATTGATTCTTGGGGTATTGTCAAATTGAGAAGGCAACCTGTGATCTGGTAGAATGTCTGATACCAAATTCCGAATACCAATCTTTATTGATGCAGTTAAATCCAGATGATTACCGCCATTATTTTTAAATTAAGGTTCATCGATTGAGATTAAAAACGTTAAATATATGGTTGTTTGTCTGCTGTTCAGTCTTCCTGCTTTTGGGCGGTTCTGCAGCAGATAATCTTTATAGAGATCAAGCCTGGTATATTGACTTGAAAAAGAACTCCTAGCAAACTTTGGCCCCCCTCATCACTTGTCAAAATATGCGTCTGCTCCAAAATTTTAATGATTTAGGGAGGGAGGCGGATATAAAAAATCTTTCCTGGTGGATTGAACCCTTTATTTTTTGTATTGTATAACCTGTTTTATGAAAAATGTTCTGAAGAGAAAACTATATGAATAAAATTTTTGATTTGTCCGGGGGAGAGAAACATGGAAATCATATTTGAAAACCAAGTGGCAATCGTTACCGGTGCAGGCGCAGGTATTGGCAGAGCCTATGCCCTTGATCTGGCAAAGAGAGGTGCAAGGGTGGTGGTCAATGACATGGGTAAAACCGCTGAAGGAAAATGGACTGCCGATGACGTGGTGGATGAAATTTGTTTGAATGGGGGACAGGCCTGTGCCAGCCATGAATCCGTGGCCAGTATGAAGGGAGGAAAGAATATAGTTGAGGCGGGACTGGATTATTTTGGCGGGGTTGATATCCTCATCAACAACGCCGGTATCCTTAGAGATCGAACCTTTGTCAAGATGAGTGAACGAGAATGGGATGAGGTCATTGGGGTTCATTTGAAGGGGGCATTCTGCGTGACCCAGCCGGCTGTGAAATATATGAAAAAAAATTTATATGGGAGAATTGTCTTTACGGCTTCTTCCTCGGGACTCTACGGAAATTTTGGCCAGTCCAATTACGGGGCCGCAAAAATGGGGGTGATTGGTTTGATGAACACCCTGAAACTGGAGGTGGGCAAGTACAATATCAGGATCAATACAGTGGCCCCCAATGCAGATACGGGCATGACCCAGGGGGTGTTTCCAAAAGATGTGGCAAAAAGAATCCGGCCGGAATTCAATACACCCCTGGTGACCTATCTGTGTTCCAGGGAGAATGATGTGTCCGGCCAGGTGTTTACCATGAGTGCCGGATGGTTTGCAAGATCTGCCGTGGTATCCGGCAAAGGGGTTTGTGTCGGTGATGCCCAAAGGCCTATAGTTGCAGAAGAAATAAGGGAGCGGTTTGACGAGATCATGAAAATTGACAAGACCAGGGAATTTGAGGCCTGCGGTGATATTTATCAGTTGGGGCGACCCTTGACCGGGCGGTGAATATCATAACCTTACCATTGGTCAATTATTAAAAAATATGGGGCGGTGGTCTTCCGGGCTTCTTGAACAATGAATGAGAACGACCTTATCCGTTCGTGTCAATCCTTTCGGATTAGCAATCAGATTTTACTCGAACAAAACATTTAAATCATCACGAAAGAGTATTCTGTTAATTACATAGATGACTTGATTTTGAGAAAGAAGAAAAATTTTTTTAAAAAACTTAGCTCATTAGCTCAAAATTCTTTAGATTTTGTGCCAAGTTATATTGGCTGGATTTCAGTGACAGAAATATCACCATGAACAACATTGTCATTCTGGGCAGTAGGGTTCAGATATCCTATTTTTATTGTTTAAGTTTTTTACTTCAAAACCGATAACAGCCGCAGGAGTAATTTTTTTAACTAGTGCAACTTTTAATGAGGAGAATTATGACCTCAATGAGCATTCCTTCCAATTCTTATATGCCTATTATTGGTTCTTCTCGTGCTAGCGCCAAAGACATGGTGGATTCACCACCACCCGGCCAGTGGGCATCACGGCAATACACTGCAACTGAAAATGAGAAAATTGCCTTTGCCATTGAAACGGCAGAGGGCGACACGGTCACTTTAAATTACCAAATCAGCGCAATAAAAAAGAACTATCTTCGACCCGTTGGCACTGAAATTGACGGGTTGGAAGACTCTAATTCTATTGTTAAAAAATTTACCATGAATGTGGATGGTGAATTAAATGAGCAGGAAAAAGAAGATATTGCAAAATTCATGGAACAAGTGGAATCCATCCTGGATGAATTTATTTCTACAAATTCAGATGACAGCAGCGATACTGAAGCCCTGGATTTTTCAATGTATAAAGCGTTAAAGAAATACGCCATGGCCATAGACTCAAACAGTACAATGTCTTGGGCTTCTGAAATGGTTGTCGGCGTTGCACATCTCATCTCTGGTCCAGAGGCACCTGAAAATCAATACGGGGTATATTCTATAGCTGCTGACGCCAAGCCCAACCGGGAACCAGCAAAGGAAGGCCGTTCTTTGCAAGTTGACTCTTTTCGTTCACCGATGCAGCAAAAATATGGGAGATTAAAAGCACAAAATCCCCCCCTTTTTTCTGAGACTGAAATTTTAGTCCAACAAAAAACCGATGACAAACATAATAGAAACTCACCAATATCCAGTTATACCAATCACCAATCATTGAATCTGCCTAATTATACCAAATTAGGCAAGGCAACCCAAAATATATTTGCTCGACAAGTGGAACAGCTTGAAAATGAGACAATAGTTCAGAAATTAAATGTTCTTGAAAAAGGTTTTTATGGGTTAATGGATCAGTTGGATGTCAAAAAAAAAGAAGTTGCAGATATACCGACAATTGTAACATCGGCCTAATCCAGGGAGTAAAAAAACTTGCCAGGGTGCTAGCGCATCTTTTTTTGTTGAATTCTCCTAAATGACAGGGCTGCCGTGATAAAATAAACCAGGGTGAGTACCCATAGAATGGCAAAGGGGGTCTGCACATCCTTTAATCTTGCCCCCATGGTAAATATCCGGATGAACCCATCCACCCCTGCTGTGCTGGGAACAAGAAAGGAAAGTTTTTGCAGAACATCAGGCATCATTTCAACGGGCCAGGAAAGCCGGGAAATAAATATGAGGGGTAAAGAAGACGAAAGGATGAAAAACACGGGCATCTCCCGCTGCTTGAAAAAAGAGGCCAGGGTAAATCCGGCAAAGATCACCGACAAAAGAAAGGGGATGATGAACAGGATCATATCAAAAATATTTCCCCGTTGGGTAAAGGAATATATCCGGCCCATGACCCCGAAACAATAAATTGTATGGACAAAGTAAATGAAAAAATAGGCCATTCCCTTACCGGCAATCAACACCAGGGCGTTGTCGGATCCATGTTCCGGGGAAAAATAGGCCTTGTTTTTTTTCTCCCGCATGGTGCCCATCATTGTGCATATTCCAATGAAAAATGTCTGTTGTAAGATAATCACAAAGACAATGGGAACAACATAGCTGGCATATCCTCCGGCCGGATTAAACAGGGGGACATAATTCAGGGCCAAAGGCTCCCGAAGGGCAGCAGCCTGGTCGGGCGACATCCCCGAAGCCCTGAGGCGTTTAATCTCTATTCCGGCGGAAAGTGTTTTAACCGCGGAGTATATGCCCGTGTACACCTGCTTGTAGACAATAAAACTTGTGGCATCACTGTAGGCTGCCACCGAAGCTTTCTCCCCCCTGAGCACATGTTTTTGAAAATCTTTGGGTATGAGGATGATCCCGCTGGCCTTTTTTTGTAAAACCGATTCCTTGGCCTCTTCAAAATTGGCCGCCCGGCTCAAAATAGTGACTGCATCGGCAGCACCTGCCATGCGGGTTAACATGCGGCTCAAAAAACTTTTGTCCTGATCCACCACCACGATGGGGATCTCTTTTACCACTTCGGATCTATAGGGATAGGGATAAAAAAAGGAATAAAAGAGGATCGCCCCAATGAACAGGGACATCACGCCCTTGTCCCGGAAAAGATGACCATACTCGGCAAAGCATATTTTAAAAAGCTGGATCATGGCACTCCTTAAAGATGCCCCTGGGTGCCAGGGTCAGCAAAAGAGATAAAAACAAAAAACCAAATGTAAATATCAGTAAAAAATTAAATCCGGGCATGGAATAGCGGATATCAATACCTTTGAGGGACTGATCCGTTACGATATTCAGGTAGTGGGTCAGGGGCAAAAATTCGGACCATAATTTTGCCAGGGTTGGCATGGCCATGGCAGGATAGGTGACCCCGGCAAATGCAAAGGCAGACCCCGCATAAATAGACATAATGCCCATGGTACGCTCCATATCCTTGAAGAGGGTGATACAGAAAAGGGCTACTGCCTGGCATCCCAGAATGAACAACAAGGTGGCCCCAAGAATAAATCCCCCGCTTCCGCCGAGGGGTTTGCTCATGAATTCAAAGATGAGAACATGCATTACCAGGCCTGAAATAAAAAGCATGGCCGTGTGGGGTATTGTTTTCCCGGCCAGGGCAGCCAGATGATTTCCCCCGGCTGCGGCAAGCCAATTAGTACATGTATTTTTTTTGATCTCCATGCCAACGGCATGGACGGTCACACATATGGTCAATATCATGAGCATGGAGGGCAGGATAGCAGCATAGAGATAGTGGTTATAATTGAGCCCCGGGTTAAACAAAACATGGTTGTCCAATACCACCGGTTCAATATGGGCTCTGGCACCGCTCTTTGAGCCCCCTGTTTTCATGCGCCGTTTCAGGTCAATACCGGCGGATACCGTTGCCATAGTTCCCCCCATGGCACGTTTTAGAATACCGCCGGCCAGCAGAAGCTGGTTGTTATAGTAGAATACCGGGGTGGCAGCCCTGCCCGAATATATATCTTTTTCCATATCACGGGGCAGCACAAGAAGCCCATACCCTTTTCCCGAGGTGATATATGTTTTTCCCTGAGCCAGGTTGTCCATCCTCTGGGAAATCTGTATTCCCTGGGTGGCATCGGCCATGCGGATAATGGTGCGGGAGAGCACGGAACGGTCCAGGTCCAGGACGGCCACAGGCAAGTTGGAAACAATACCCTGTCTGAACATAACGGAAAAAAACAGAAAAAGGATCAGGGGAAAAACCAGAGAAAACAAAGGATAGAACATGCAAGAGCAGATTCTCTGGATCTCGCGACGGACAACTGCCCAGAATCCAGTGGATATCTTTTTATACGGCTGGCTTGCCGGAAAGCAGTTTGGCATGGAATCAGGGTCACTTGTTTTCATGTCCGGTCTTTTTGCTCCCACAGAACAATGGCGCTCATGCCCGGACGAAATTGGGGCACAGATTTTATGGCAGGATCCAGAACAGGGATTGCCCTGACTTCAAAGGTTTTCAAGTCAAAATCACCCGAGGATTTTGTGGCATTCCAATTGGCAAATTTTCCCAGGGGCGAGATATAATTCACCTTCAGGTCAATCACACGGTTTCCCAATGCGGGAAAACTGGCCTGGATCACCTTACCCATGCCAATATCCGACAAAAGGTCTTCCCGCATATTAAAGGTTATCCAGACATCATCCAGATCCACAATGCTGACCACGGGATATCCTGCAGCGGCAAGTTCTCCGGGATCCACAATCACGTTGGCTATTTCTCCGTTGATGGGTGATACAAGGTGGGTTTCCATGAGGTAGGCTTCCACTTCTGCCCGGGCACCGGTGGCTTTGTTCACCATGGCAACAGAGGCATTCTTATCCTCTATTCTGGCCCCTTTTCTGGCCATCTGATAAGCGGCATTGGCTGCCTTTACATTTTCCCTGGCCACCTTAAGCTGGGCCACGGCTTCGTCTAATTTTTGGGCGGGAATGATGCCGTCATCGTTGAGATTTTTGATGCGGGCATGGGTTTTTTCGGCAAGTTCCAGGCCGGCAGTGGCCTTGTCCCGGATGTTTTTTGCCCCCTGGATCTGTTCGATGCGGGTTCCGGTAAAGGCCTTGTTCCGCATGGAGCTTGCCGCACTTACTGCCGCATCAGCCTGCCTGAGCTTGGCCCTTATTTCCGGGCTGTCCAGGGTAAAGAGAACCTGACCCTTTTTAACCTTGTCCCCATTTTCAACAAAGAGTTCAAATACCCGGCCGGGAATCTTGGAGGCAAGATCTATCTGGGTCGCTTCCACTTCTCCCTGGATGATCAGGGGGACAGGCTTCATGGTATACCCTATGGCCGCTGTCACCACGGCAATGGTGCCCAGGATAAGCAGGGTTGGTAAAATACTTTTTTTCAAGTTCAAAATGTCTCCTCAAGATTGTTTTGGCTTTGGTAAAATTTAAATCTATTGCTCATGCCGGAAGCTTCAAGCAACTGGGCCAGGGCAACTTCAAAACTATAGACCGAGGTCAACCGCTGAATCTTTGCACCGGAAAGGGTCAGGTGGGCATCCACCACATCAAGGGAGGTTGCAAAGCCCTCCTCAAAGGCCCGGGTTCTGACTCGCAATGCCTCTGTGGCAAGTTCGATGGTGGCTTCCAGGCTGTCAAATTGTTCAATTTGTTTCATCACCTCATGGTATCGTTTCTCCGTGAGGGTGGCGATGTCCCGTATGGCCTTTGCCTCCAGATAGGATACCTGGCGGCTGACATCCCTGGCGGCCTTGATCTTGTTCATCCGACCCATACCCTCAAACAGGGGGATATTGACACCGATGCCGGCGGCCCATTCCGGTTCAAGCAGGGTCAGATCTTTTTTGTAAAGTTCTCTTTTTCCAAAGAAAAAAACTTCCGGGTAGAGAAAACCCTTTTCATATTCCAGCCCTTGAAGGGCAAGCTCTTTCTTGGCCTTGATCTGCCGGAGAATTGGGTTGTTTTTTTCAGAACTGTGGATTAAATCGGCAAGCGCGGGAAGCTTTCTGACCAGAAAAAGGGGAGAAGTTGCATTGATATTCAGACCCTCTTCCCTGTCCATGGTCAGGATATTGGCCAGGGCAGTGCGGATCATATCCCGGTTTCGGATTGTTTTTTTCAGCTCCCGGCGGGCTTCTGCAACAGCCACCTGGGCATGGAGGCGCTCGGCCTTGGAGATGATTCCGTTCTGCTCCAGGGCCCTGGCTTCGGTGAGGTGCTTTTCCACCCCTGCCAGGTAATCTCGGCGAAGTCCTATGACCTTTTCATAGAGCCGCAACCCATAATAGCGTTTCACCATGTCGCTGGTGAGCAGGGATTTTGTTTGTTGGATTTTTTCCCCGGCTTCTTTGACCCTTGCAACGGCCGCATCATTGACCGCCGTGATACGCCCCCCGGTGAACACAGGCCAGGTGGCCACAATGCTGCCCTTTATGAATTCATCCTCCTGGGCGGTTATGGCAAAATCCGGCAGGGTTCCAGAGGGCAACCCATGTAAGGTACTTATCACGTCCCCGATGGGATTCAGATCAATGACAATGGGCTCATCAATCTTGGTGTATTTTCCCGAAGCCGAAATGGTGGGATAATAGAGGCCCTTTGCGGCATCTCTTTCCTTTTCCCTGGCACTTTTTTCCATGTTCCCAGCCTTGATGGCCTCATTGTTGTTGTTCATCATGTACAGGGCCTGGTCAAAGGAAAGTTGGCCCGTTGCAAACACCGGCCCCGGAGTCAGGATCAGTCCCAGGATCAGGGCCGGGCCTGCCAGAACCGCCAAAGCGCTACACCCAAAGGGCCTATTTCCAAGTTTCAACAAAAATTTCACAATTTTATTCCCCATTCAGCACAATACCTTTTTTAATCATCAGCTTAACATTCTGCCTCATGAAATTGAGGCTGTACTTTTCCGGCTCAAGGGCCATGGTATAAATAATCCTCTTTACCCCGCCCATGAGAAATTGGAAGGCAATAAAGGCAGGGATATTGCCGTTAATGATCTTTTCCCTGCGGCCCTGTTCGATGAGGTTGATAAAAATTTCCCTGAATCGATTATAATCGTCCATGAAACTCACATCCCCGGTCCTGAGAAGAGGCTCAAACTCATTGGCAAAAACCTTGATCAGGTCCGGATAAGGCCCCAGAACGTCGAATATCAGGTCCACTACGCCATCCAGTTTTTCCAGGAAGATCATATCATCCCTGGTCATCAACAGATTAATGCCCTGGGAGGTTTCCAGACAGAATTCTTCAAATATCCGGTTGAACATGTGATCCTTGTCACTGAAATAATTGTACAGGGTTCCGGCACTGACACCGGCCACCTCGGCTATCTTTGCCATTTTCGATTTATGAAAACCGTATTGGGCAAATACCTTGACGGCGGCATTGAGAATATCTTTTTGTTTATTGCACTTTGTTTTTTTCATGACTCTCCTTTTTGAATAATGAATCAATATTCAAAATATTTTTATTCTTCCTATCATGAAAACTAAATATAAATCAAATTATTTAATATAAAAAGTATGTTATATTCAAAATTTCTGTGGATATTTAATCTGAATAATAATTCATTTTAAGATTGATTTTGATTTAGTAAAGGGGGTTGATTTAAAATCATAGATTCTCAAAACTTTGGTTTGCTGCTGTGAGAGGATCCTGTTATTTCAAAATAGGTGATAAAGAGAGGTTATGGATCTTTAAAATATGCTACAACCTATAAGGCTTCTAAAGTGCTGGCTGAACTGAGATTTTTTTTAACGTCAGTATTTTGATTTGGCCATCAATATGCGTGTTGCTAGGAGTATTGTAATTGATATCATGGAGAGGCAGACGACTATGGCTATTTTTGGAAAGAATGGATTTGTCTGGAAACAAGAGGTTGGATTTGCCAAAAAATTGCTTGTCTGGCAATATGAAAAATCCGGGGCAGCTTTACCCGATGAAGCGGCAATATCGGCCCATGCTCAAAACATTGTGGCGGATGCCCATATGATTGCCAAAAAAAGCGGCAGCACGGTATTGGAAATTTTGAAAAATAGGGTGAAGGATATAAAAAAATAATTACAAATCGGTCGGCTGATGGGGAATCGGCTGCAAAAAAAGGAGATGATCAAATGATAAATGTAATTGCATCCATACAAATAAAGGAAGGACACCTATCCGATTTTGTAGAAATTTTTAAATCCAATATTCCAAAGGTTCTTGAAGAAAAGGGGTGTCTTGAGTATGTGCCGACCGTTGACCTCCCTACAGGCCTTCCCCCCCAGGAGTTGAATGCGAATGTTGTCACCATCATTGAAAAGTGGAACAGCCTGGAGGATTTAATGGCACATCTATCCGCACCCCATATGCTCGCATATCAAAAAAAGACAAAGGAACTTGTTGAAAACATGTCTGTCAAAGTGTTGGAAGAAGTATAGCCAATGGATTTTGAATATTATAGTCGGTTTAAACATAAGGGGTTGGTATTGGCAATTTTTTTGGTGCTGGATATTCTCATTTCCGGGAATATTTCCTTTGCAGCAACCCAGGGGGTTGAACTGGTTCTGGTGGCTCCCCAGGCGTCTGAAAACAGGACCATAATGGCGGGGAAATCTGTTTTTTTCTTTGTGTATTTCACCAATTCTTCGCCCAATCCGGCTCCCCTGCATCCCTATGAAAGACTGGGATGCAAAATTGTCGGCAAAAGCAAAAAGACAGAGGCGACAGCCATCCCTGTGCTCCCCTTTGATAAAGATCTGGGGGAGATTCCGGGAAATGGATTTTTAAAACTAAAATATGGGTTGGATCTGCCCCGGCAGATGGCGGGGCAGATTTCCATTGAATTAACGGATCTTCCGGCCAATACTGCCATGTTCCATGCCAGTGCCTTTGTCCCCGGAGAAATGAAAGATCAATCAGATGTCCGGGACTCGGAACAAGCCTCACTGAACAAGATGACAACTCAGTTTCAACCATTCACAAAAAATCTTTCCACTTATAAGCCGGTTTATTTTTTGTTTGGTGTGGACCCGGGACTTGAAAAAAGCAGTTTTCAGATCAGTTTTAAATACCAGCTGTTTGATTTTGAAGATGAGGGTTTTCTGAAAGAAAATCTGTCGTTTATGGAGAAGATTCACCTGGGATATACCCAGCAGTCATTCTGGGATCTGGCATCGGAATCAGCACCCTTTAAAGATTCCCGGTATATGCCTGAATTTTTTTATTTGGAAGATAAAATAGACCTTGATCTTTCCTGGGTTACCGGGTTCGGTTTTCAGGCAGGGTTCCAGCATGAATCCAACGGCCGGAGCGGCCTGGATTCCCGAAGTACCAATTACGGATATATTCAGCCTATTTTTCATTTTCGCCTCGGAGGTAAAACCCATATGCAATTGGCCCCAAAGGTGTGGACCTACCTGGGAAATGATGATGCGACAAATCCAGATCTTGCCGACTACAGGGGCTATTTTGATATAGAAGCTAAAATTGGAGATCCCGTTGGGCTGGCTTTTGAAACCCATTTCAGGCATGGGAAAAAAGGGGGAACCTGGCAGTTTGATCTGTCCTACCCGATGAATCGAATGCCGTTTTTGAGCGGCTTTCTGGATGTGTATCTCCATGCCCAGTATTTCAGCGGTTATGCAGAGAGTCTGATCCAATATGAGGAAAGAAGTGATGTCTTCAGGCTGGGCTTTTCCATTGTTAGATAAGGGCTGTTAATCTCAATGGAAAATAAATCGGAAATAAGAGAAAAGGCAATCATGAAAAAACAACCTATGAAATCATTTGTCCGGGTGCTGTTATTGGGGAGCCTCCTCTTTTTTAACCTTGGTGGATCGGCAGGGAATGCAGAAGCCGTATCTTCTCTTATTTCGGGGAAACGGGTGCTGGTGGTCCACAGCTACCATGAATTTCAGAAAGGTCATGTGGTGGAGATGACCCAGGGAATTGAAGAGGCTTTTGTTGATTCAGGGGTGAAAATGAAATATGTTCACATGGATACCAAACGCCAGGCGGATCTTGCCTGGAAAAAAGAGGCCGGCCGGATGGCCACCCGGGTGATGGAAGCCTTTGGGCCGGATGTGGTCATTGCCATGGATGATAATGCCCAGGCCTTTTTCGTTAGGGAAAATTATACCCGAAAACAAGCGCCTGCCTTTGTGTTTGGAGGGGTTAATGCCGATATTTCCACCTATGGGTTTCCAAGCCGGAATGTCACTGGGGTGCTGGAACGGCCCAATATAAAAGAGAGCATTGAGCTGCTTTTGAAAATTGTACCCGGCATAAAAAAAATTCTCATGTTGTCTGACAAATCAAAGACCACGGATTATTTTATTGAATATTGCAAAACTTTGGATCTGCCCGTTGAGGTCATTGCCTATGAACAGCCCCTTACCCTTGATGAGTGGAAGGCCAATGTCCAAAAATACAAGGATAGGGCAGATGCAGTCGGTGTCTATGTGAGTCGGACGGTGAAGGAGGGAAAATCCTATGTACCCGAGGCCAAATTGATCGATATCCTGACCCTAGAGGGGCGATTGCCAACCGTGGGCTTTTTTGACACCGCGGCTAACGCCGGGGTTCTGTGCGGGATCTCCGTGTCCATGAAAGAACAGGGATATGTGGCCGGTCGTATGGCCCGGAAAATTCTGGAAGGAAAGCCCCCTTCTGATTTCACCATTGAGCCCACCCAAAGGGGTCGTATCCAGTTGAATTTGAAAACAGCTGAAAAACTGGGAATTGATATTGAATGGAATATTATTTCCAAGGCAGATGTGGTGGTAAAATAAGAGATGATGATCACACTTCGGGAAAAAATTCTTATACCAGTGGTCTCAACCATCGCCCTCGGCATGATCGTGGGTTTTGTCTATTCCTACCTGGTATCCACCCGGGCCATTGAGGAGAGTGTCAACCGGGCATTGGTAAGGGAGGTTCGGATGACAGCCGGGTTGATGGATAAATGGCTTGAATTGCGGATCACGGATCTGTCCACCTGGAGTGCCCAATCTGTGCTGACCGAAGCATTGACCGAGACCGGCTACTATGGCAGAAGCGCCAGAAAAGGAGCCAACAATCTACTTGAAAAACTTGAGGAAGGCTACCCCTATTATGATTTTTTGTTTGTGGCCGATAAAAATGGCGACTTGATTTCAAGTTCCCACAGGAGTGTCCCGAAGCAATATAGTGTCAGGGACCGGGATTATTTCAAGGCATCCATTAAAGGAAAGAGTTGGATTTCTGATATCATTATTTCACGGGAATCGGGTAAACGAGTGTTTGGTGTATCCGTTCCCCTGAAAGTTGAAAATCAAATTGTGGGGGTGCTTGTCGGAGCTGTAAATGTTTCTGCTTTTTCCTCTTTTTTTATCCAGGACTTCAAGCTGGGACAGAAAGGATTTGCCTATGTGGTGGAAAAAAATGGCGATCTCATGACCATTTCTGATCCAAAGAAGACTTTTTTTAGTATTGCCTCCTTTGATTTCGGTCGTCATATTCTTTCCACTGGCAAGGGGATTCTTCGTTACCAGCAGGGGAACCAGAATTTTTTTTCTGCCTATGCAACGCTTAAAAATAAAGACTGGACCTTTGTGGTGAGTCAGTCCCTGGATGAAGCTTTTGCATCGGTCAGGCAGACCGGATGGTTTACCCTGATTGCCGGTGTGTTGTTGTTGGTACTTGTGGGGGGAGTGGTCACCTATATTTTCAGGCGAATAATTTCCCAGCGGTTTGACAGGATGCTTGCGGCCATTCGCATGGTTGAAATGGGAAACCTGGCAGTCCGGATCAAGGGCGGGGATGAACATGATGAGATTGGGAAATTGAGTAAGGCCTTTAATACCATGACCGCCCGTTTGGAAAAGAATCTGTTGAATCTTCAGCGGGAGATCCAGGTGAGAAAAAAGACAGAGCAGTCCCTGGAAAACTATCGGGATACCCTGGAGATAAGGGTAAAAGAAAGAACATCAGAGTTATTGGATCTTCAGAGTTATCTGTCCGATATTATTGATTCCATGCCTTCCATTATTGTGGGGGTGGACAATGATATGACCGTGGGCCAGTGGAATCTTAAAGCAGAGCAGGCCACAGGCCTTTCTTCTTCCCAGGCCCTTGGGAATTCCTTTGATATCCTGTTTCCCCATCTTAAGCATAAACGAGAAAAGATCCGTCATGCCATTGTCAACAAGCAATTACTACGGAACACCAAGGTGCCAAGACCAGGAACACACCAATTGCATTATGATGACATCACGGTATATCCCCTGATGTCCGAAGGAATGGAAGGGGCGGTGATCCGGATTGATGAGGTCACCGAGCGGGTGAAGATGGAAAAGATGATGATCCAGTCTGAAAAAATGATGTCCGTGGGTGGTTTGGCCGCGGGTATGGCCCATGAAATCAATAATCCCCTGGCCGGCATCCTCCAGAATGCCCAGGTACTCAGAAACAGGATGGCAAAGGAGTTGCCAAAAAATATTGAGGTTGCGCATAAATTGGCCCTGAATCCTGTTATGATCAATCAATATATGGAAGCGCGCGGCATGTATGTCCTTATGGATAATATTATGCAGGCTGGTAGGCGGGCAGCTGAAATCGTTGAGAATATGCTTTGCTTTAGTGGCAAGGGGCAACAGGATTTCAGCCGGATCAATTTGGCCGATCTTATGAACAAGAGTATTGATCTGGCCAAAAATGACTATAGTCTGGAAAAACGATTTGATTTCAAACAAATCCAAATTTTCCGTCAATACCGGGACCTGGATCTGTATATATATTGCCATCCCAGTATGCTCCAGCAGGTTTTTTTTAATATTCTGAAAAACGGCGCCCAGGCCATGACATCGACCCCGGATAAAATGCTTACACCAACCTTTGCCATTACCATTGAAAAAAGGGGGGATACGGCCTGGATAGAGATCAAGGACAACGGGCCGGGCATGGATAAGGAAACCTGCAAACGAATTTTTGAACCCTTTTTTACCACCAAGGAGATTGGAGTAGGAACTGGCCTGGGGCTGTCGGTCTCCTATTTTATTATTGCAGAGAATCACGGGGGATCCATTGAGGTGGTCTCTGCTCCGGACCAGGGAAGCGCCTTTATTATCCGACTGCCCATAAAGGGGAAAGACCGGTCCCCAAATTAATCAGAGCCGGTCTTTATATGTCGAATAAATTTTGGTTTAAAAGGTTATGATATTATACCCCTCTGCCATGAAACCGCCCATGGAGGGATGACCTGACATCTCTCCGATCAGGGGGATACCCTCTTTTTCAATGGCCTCAACAGCGCCTAGTTTAGTTGCACAGGCTTTGCAGGCTCCCTTGAAAAGTTTCAGATCTTTGGCCTTTTGATATAAGGCTGATAAGAAATGACCTGGCTGGCTCATTTGGGCCACCAGGGTTACGGCGTCTCCTTCAATGATTATGGCACCTTCTTTTCCCCGTTCATAAAGATCGATGCCGTTGAGCAAAACGTGTACAAAGCAGAGGGGATCACCCCTGAAGGCGAACAATATGGTTTTGTCCTGGTTCATAAATTTCTCCTGTCATTATTTGCGGTCATTATTTGCGGTCATTATTTGCGGTTATTATTTTTTGCGCATGGATTCTGGCAACCGAACGGCCACTACCCTGCCCTTGGCACAGACCTTCCCATCTGCCATTACCTTGGCTTCAACGATTACTTTTTTTTGGGTTAATTCGGTTACGATTCCCCTGATTTCCAGTTGGGCTTCCAGGGGGGTGGGGGCCAGGTAATCCACTTGGAGGGAGGCGGTTACAAAGCGTATTCCAGGCTCTGTGTCCATGGTTCGTCCCTGTTCTCTATAGGAGGCGGCCGCAGCCGTGCCTGTAGAATGGCAGTCAATTAAAGAGGCGATCAAACCGCCGTAGACAAAGCCCGGGATGGCCATATGTTTTTGTTCAGGCTGGAACAGGGCGTAGCTTTCATCTCCATCCCAATAGCTTTTGAGCTGAAGGCCGTTGGCATTGAGCCGGCCGCAGCCATAGCAATGGCTGAACTCTTCCGGATAATACTCCTGAAATGCTTTGTCGGTCACGGGTATGGATCTCCTTAAAATAAGAGGGGTTCATTTTGATTCAGGAGTGTAATACGAATCAAGGGGGATGGCAAACAGGTTTTTGAATCTAAAGCAATTCTCGGTGAGTTAAACACCTTCATACCTGAAAATGCCTTCTGCAAAAATTTAAATATGTTTTTCGTAAAGAAAATAACAGCATGGTTTTTTTACCCCGGGATTTTTTGTCTCCAATGACTATCTCTTTACCCTGCCGATGCCTGGATACCATCGTTCATCACAGCCACCCGCAAAAAAAGGCCTTCCATATGATCCGTGCGAATTTTATAAACATTAACAATTAGTTGACTTTGCCTAGGTTAATAAAATTCTCTTTGGCCACAATATATGGGGTCTGGATTCGGTTTAAAAAGTTTGAGATTATGAAGACAAGTACTCTCCATTGAGTTCTCCAAGCAATTCCTAAAATATGAATAAATTCGGTCATTCTACAAATCACACATAGGTCTGGTATTCTTAGTAATGGAAGGCCCGGTAAAAGTTAAGAATAGGATAATTATCATTGAATATTATTTTTGGTCTTCCAGGAATTTTATAGGGCTTAAATCATGGGAAGAACGTTGTCGGAATCGGGCAAAATGTGATCTATATATTAAGCACACTTTGGGAAAATACCTATGATAATAATTGTCAGTAAATAAAGTTGATTTTTAATGGTTGAGTTCAGGGGTCACCGACCGTAAGGAGGGAACAGTAGGTGGGAGCCCCCTGTTGTCCGCTGCAACGATTTGGTTTCAATTGTTAAAAGTATATCCTGATTTTAGCAATGCCTTTTTAGCAAACGGTAGTTTTTCTGATTTAAGCAAAATGGAATCTGTATCAACGGTTGATATTGCAAAAATACTTATTTCAGTTTTAGCAAGAACTGTTGAAATTTTTGCTAAAATGCCTGTTAGAAAAAAATCCAAGGGTCCTTCTACCTTAATACAGGACCAATCGGTATCAGACTTTTCAGAGTTAACCTGGGTGGTAGAGTTGCAAACAATTGATAATTCTTCATCAGTCTTACTGATTGAATAGAATTGGCTTTCATATACCTGACTTGGAATTCCATGATTTGCTGGAAAACGATGAATCGTAAAAGGGTTTTCCAGAATGTTTAGTTGTAATTTCATTTGTAACCTTTATTGGGCGATGGCACTGCAACCGAACGATTGAACTGTGCGCCGTGCGTCCGTATCCGTGGCTGGCTAGCGTTATATCACTATACAGCTTTCATGATATAAAAAGAATATCCGTAATGTTTCTCATACTCTTCAAAGAGCTTCATTTCTTCTTCTGTTTCCTTAATAACGGATTGCATGATTCTGTCTTCCGAGTGCTTGAAAGAGTTCATGTTTTCTCTAAGTGGTCCATAGTAATTATCCCACCAAGCCTTTGATGGCAAACGGTGAATTCCTAAAATCTCAAAACCTGATGAATTTGCATAATTTGAGTTTTCTGATTCAGTACCGATGGTAGGGTAGGCATTTTGCCAATAAACTCGTACAGATTCCGGTACTTCACTTGTGAAATAGTTCATTTCCGAAATGACAGCGATCCCATTAGATACCATTAATGGTCTCCAGGCTTTCAGCGCACCTTCAAAGGTGATATTATAAGCGGCTCCCTCAGACCATAGAAGGTCAATGATTCCTGGCTCCCAATCAAGATTTCCCATGTCACATTCGATAGTTTCTACCAAATGTTCAAGCCCTTGTTCTTCCATGAAATCTCCTTGATATAAAATCATTCATGTTTCAGTTATCAGATAGTTAACTGGTTGTCCGCATATCTTTATAAGATGGGGCATATCCTACTTTTAATTCAAACGAATTTGAATTAATCAATTTCATATCAACGTTTTAATACCTATAAAGGTCTTTCGACAGATCAACTTTGGTAAAAATATAATTGATTCAAAAGGAATCTGCAAGAATGTTCTTTATTGGCGATTTGCTTGACTGGCGCCTATTGATTTTCTGGCACGCCAAAAGTTACAAATAAGTACCCAGCCAAATATTTCCTGGCAGTATGAGAAAACGGCATCGCCTGATTCTATATGGTTCTTAAAATCATAATGTTAGAAAACTTATGATCGGGTACTTAGTTCCATGATTGGCATCAACATTAATCCAGGTTTCCGGTGATGTATTCTTTTGGTATCCATGACAATTTCGACCGTTGAATATAACCTGGGTATGTAACAAAAGGACTTGACTTTAGCCCTGACCATTTGTAGATAATGAATAAATGATTGAATTTTTCATTTATTCACGAAAGGCAAATCATGTCCAAAAAATTTACCGTCGAACAAATCTATTCTGCAGCCATACCGGTCTTTGCCCGTTACGGGTATAAACGGACACGGATAAAGGATGTTTCCTCTGAACTTGATATGGTGTCCGGCACCCTGTATCGCTACGTAAAAGATAAGCGTGACCTATACGAAAAAAGTGTTGCCCACGGAATTATGCGATGGCAGGCTAAGGTTAGGGCAAGTTTAGAAGAGACTGATGATATAAAAGAAAAATTCGTTTGTCTGTGCCAAAAAAGCTACCTCTACCTGTCCCAGGATCGGGATATGCAAAAAATACTCATGAATGATCCATCTATTTTTCCCCTTTCACCGAGAAAAGTTCGATTTCCCGGGATAGATAACACCTCTCTGGACATGATCAAAACCCTGCTTACAAAGGGGATCGACCAGGGCATATTTCAGACAGTTGATGTGGATACCACTGCTGAATTTTTATATTCCATCTATGTGATGTTCATCATCAAAACATATGTAAAATCTGAAGGTAATTCATCATCACAGATGTATGAACAGGGGATTAAACTGATTCTAAACGGATTATTAACTATGCCTGAAAAATCATAAAACTTTTCCAGGAAAAGGAGACAAGCCAATGAATTATACCATCGACTATGCCAGTCGGATCAAACGAATGCAAAAGAAAATGGAAGAGATTGATATTGATGTATTAATCGGTACCCGAATGGTCAGCGTGACATTTGTATCCGGAGCCTTTGTCCCCTGGCGGGCTGCTGCACTGGTTTCCAGGGATGGTCATGTGGAGCTTATCAATTTTCTCATTGACCATGAACGGGTCAGAGCTGAATCCTGGTTGGAACAGGTGACCGCTTATGCCCCGTTGCCGGGAATGGACATGCTGGACATGGCAGTCCTTCAAATCAAGGCAAAGGGCTGGGACAAGAGTAGAATTGGGGTGGAACTGGGGCACTCCCCCCGGGGCAATACCGGTTACCTGGGTGCCACAGAATATGATCTGTTAAAAGAACACCTGCCCCATGCTACCTTTGTCAATGCCAACGCAGTGGTTGATCAGGCCGGATATATCAAAGATCCTCAGGAAATCATGGTAATGAAACAGGCCACTGCCATGGCCGACTCTGCCATTGCCCTGGTGGGGGAATCCCTGTCCGTGGGCATGACAGAGACCCAGGCCGTGGGCATCGGTGAGATGGAACTACGGCGTCTGGGAAGCGAATACCATTGGGCGGTTACCGGTTCCAGCGAGGCTGCCTCAGGATACAGAACGGCATACCCTATGTGCGGCACCACCCAGCCCACGGACAAACTTCTCCAGGCCGGGGACAATGTGATTGTGGATTTTCATCCCCTGATTCACACTTTTATGTCGGACCTCTCCCATAATTTTATTCTTGGTAAACCCAGCCGTGACCAGCAGAAATTGGCAGATGCATATCTTAGTGCGGCAGAAACTCTGGTCGCAAGTCTCAAGGCTGGCAGCACAGTGGGTGATGTCTGGCACAAGGTGAACGACGATCTGACCCGGACCGGATATGTTCAATATGCGGTTCCATTTTTTGGCCATGGCCTTGGGGTCCACGGTTACGAATGGTATCCGCCCATTGGAAATAGCGAAGAATTTACCGGTATTGTTCTGGAAGAGAATGTGGTGGAGGTGGGATTTTTATCCATCACCGTTCCAGGTGTTGGGGGTCTACGTTTGGAGTGTCCTATCCAGGTCACCCCAGACGGCGGTGAAATGTTGGCCAGAACCCCCTTGGCTGTAACTGTGGTTGATATTTAACCCTGGGACTGCATAAAATTATTAAAGGGATTGTTTTTTTATATATTTCAAATCGACGGCTATATTTATGATTACTATGCAGTAAAATGAAATTTTGGTTCCCATAATTTCATTTTACTGTAGTTGTAAATACTTGCTTATCATCTAAAAATTTCAATAAAAATAAGTTTCCCATAGTATTGGTATCATAAAGCTTTCTGACGTCTGAATGCTTTACCTTCGGATAGTTATTCTTGAGCCGGATCAACCGGCTATCAACGTGTATATATTATATAGTAGAATACGGAAGAATGACTCCTGACAATGTGTTTGGCACATATAATTGAATGGAAGTTTCTAATTTAAAGTGGTACATAATATAAAAGAACATATGATCCGGCTTTATGAGCAAAATACAGAGTCAAAACGTATTGGGGAATATGTTAAAAGATGGATGGGATGGGCAAGATCAGGTCTTCTTTGGGGCTGTTAAAATCTGTAGGGCAGTACTGGTTGCTAAAATACTGCCCTACAATATGAAATTTGCCGAAGTGATATTAAATCTTCTTTCTGGTAACTCCTGCCAGACTTAACAATCCAATCCCGAACAGCAGGACAGTTCCTGGCTCTGGGACAGTGGACACTGATACTATCCTCCCGCTACGCACGGCCATCCCCTGGTTGCCGTTTCCTATATTAGGGGTATATGTCTTTCCATTCGGAAAACCGAATGCCCAGGCGTTATTGGCCATACCTTGAGGCTGTGTGGCGTACCAGTACCATCCATCTTTGTCGAGGTGAACGAAATCTCCTTTATTAATTAGACCGTAAGCAGTAGTTGCATCATCTCCATTTTCATCATAGCTGCCCAGGTTTCGTAACTCTTCATAAAAAAGATGCCCAATCTCACTGCTGGTGATATTCCATCCTCCGGTGGTCGTGCCATCATATCCCTGTACATAGAGGCCGTCCACCGTGTTCGGCAGGCGCCAGGCAGCATCATCCCAGGTAACCGAATAGGCGCTGTAGATATTATAGGTCAACGATGCTTCCAGCCCCGATACCCAGTTCTTCTGATTTGACCAATTATCATCAATTTTAGTGTAATCCAGCCAGATCACAGAATTGCCGTTGTTGTCATCGTCCCAGATCAAGTTGTAATCAGATCCCCCGTAAGTAGCTGTTCCTATGGTGACCAAAGAAGCATTGACCGGGCCGGATGTCAATAACAGAATCAATATACCGCATAATAATGAAACCTTGTTCATAAGCATTTCCCCCCTTGTTGAGTGATTTTAATCGTTATTTATACATCCCTAAAGCTGCTGTACAAATACAAATACACATTTAAATGAATATATCCTAAGCATAGTATGCAAAACACGTACCTGCGATAATAACTGTGTGAAGCGCCTTAAGTGGCTCCACCTGTATCAAATGTAATATTGTGTATCCATTCTCGCCGTCATGTATGATCCATGCTGTTCCGTTCAAAAACTCCATCATGGCTTATGCCCTCACCACCCTTTTGTCTTGCGCCATCAGTATAGCATCAACATTTACATCAAGCGTAACAGCGCCGGATAGAGTGAAAAATATCATGATTGATAGTATTAGAAATGAATTTAATATATTTTATGAATTACATTTCGTAGCTCGATGGTTTTTGGAATTAGGACAAAATGTTATAAAATCGAATAAATCAAATCTCCATTATTGTATATTGGAGATACACTTTCCAGTAGCTCAAACCCTGGCAAATCTTTTTCAAAATCAGCAACTATAAATTTTTTATTATATACCGGGTATTTTGACAGTGAAGAATGGTTGGTTCGTATGGACGATTTATGCATGCCTCGATGGTGTGAAGATTCGAATTTCTTGTGCTCATCAATTTCAATTTAAATATTCCAGGTAATATTAGTATTTGAAAAATGCTTGATATCAGCCATATTGGTTGACCAAAGTGGTTGATATCAACCACTTAAATCATGAATTATTTTTAGATCATAAAATTAGGCGAAGGCAAGACCCATATTTTCTGAACTTTGTTAAAGAACTCGAAATGATTCGTATGCCATACCGGCTATAAAATTAAAGTATATGGCAGCGTTTAAATTGAATTGAGCCAAAATCCCATTCAACTTTATTGGAGATTAAAAACATTCATCAAATCTAATGGATAATCTTTGAAATTTCGTTCAAACCAAAAGTTATGAATACTTGCATCATTCTTGATTTTGCCAATGTTCAACTATTCAAATGGTATCATTAAGATTTGTGGCGAATCACAATACCTTATTTCATCGGACAGAGTACGCTGCAATCTTTTCCGGCCGGTTCGGGCCTTCACTAAAAATGTTCAGATTAAATTTTTCAGAGTATGGTGCAATAAGTCTCGGTTACCGAGAATTGCGGTTGAATCTATCTTATAAACTTCCGGGTTAAACTTTGGTTTTTTGCTGGATTTTTTTGAATCGAATTTTCTAAACTTACACATCAATGTTGAACATCAGGCCCCGCCCTGTTTTAATTTGGTGGATCAGATCTTCAAGCTCATCATTGGTGATGTCTTGGTGAAAGATCTGGGTAACCTTTCCCGAAGTATCTATTGCTACCACGTCAATAAACACATCATCACCTTCCTGGTAGACACAGAGCCGGAAGGGGGAGTTCATGGCTTGAAGCTCTTTATGGGCTTCCTCTGCAACCTTTGTCAGGGCTTGGATATTTCTTTTGACAAAGTGATGTCTGGGTCGTTTTTTTTCCTTACGCTTGTCAAATTGCTGCTGGGCGTGGCGTTTTTCAGGGATGTTTTCCGAGTGATAGATTTTTGAGATATCTGTCATTTTTCTCCCCCCGGATCTAAAGGTTAAATAATTGTTTTACCTTATACTTCCTATCGTACCCCGGGGAGAAATTCTTTAGGCGCCAATGCCCGGTTGTCAGCCGGTGAGACCACCCGTTTTTCCATGGATTAATTTTTTTTTAACCGTATACGTTTTGTTCCATATCTGTCAGTTCATCGTCTAAAATTCTCAAAAACATGTTGGCATCGGCCAGGGTTATGACCATGGGAGGTTTTATTTTTATAACATTGGAAAAGGGGCCGTCGACCCCCAGGAGAATGCCTCTGTTTTTGAGCCGGTTGACCATGTCTGTGGCCTCCTTTGTGGCCGGTGTAAGGGTTTTATGATCAAGGATCAACTCAATGCCGATGAAAAGCCCCAGTCCCCTGACATCCCCCACAAGACAATGATTGTTTTTAAGATTATGGAGTCCTTTGAGGAGGTGGTGTCCCACTTGTCTTGCGTTCTCCTGGAGCCCTTCCTCTTCAATGACTTCTAACACGGCCTTGCCAATGGCGCAGGAAACCGGGTTGCCCCCAAAGGTGGCGAAAAATTCCATCCCATTGGCAAAGCGATCGGCAATATCTTTCCGGGTGACCACGGCAGACATGGGGTGACCATTGCCGATGGGTTTGCCCATGACCACGATATCAGGAACCACATCCTGGAGTTCAAAGGCCCAGAAATGTGACCCTACCCGGCCAAATCCCACCTGGACCTCGTCGGTGATGCACAGGCCTCCGGCCGCCCTGACATGGGCAAAGGCTGTTTTAAAATAATCTGTTGGCGGAATCACCTGGCCGCCGCAGGAGAGGAGGGATTCGGTAATAAACCCTGCAATGGGGCCCTTGATTTTTTGAATGATTCTGCCCACCTCATCCCCGTATGCCTTGCCCGTCTCTTTGCCCTGGCCCTTATATTTCCCCCTGTAACCGTCGGCCAGGGGAACCACGTGGACCCAGGGTTCGGGGTAACCTTTGCCGCCCTTGCCCATGAATTTATAGGGGCTGATGTCAACCATGGCTGCGGTGTGTCCGTGGTAGGCTCCATCCACCACCAGCATGTCCGAACTATTGGTGACGGTTTTGGCAATGCGCAGGGCCAGCTCATTGGCTTCACTGCCGGAGTTGACAAAAAAGCAGGTATCCAGCTCTTTGGGCAGGGTGCTGCACAGCTTTTGGGCATACTCTGTGAGGCCGTCATAGAGATAGCGGGTGTTGGTGTTGAGCCTTGCCATTTGCATTTGTCCGGCTTTTACCACCCTGGGGTGGCAATGGCCAACATGGCAGACATTGTTGTACAGATCCAAGAAGGGGCGGCCGTGAAAATCATAGAGATACTGGCCCCTTCCCCGGATAATTTTCAAGGGGGTCTCGTAGGAGGCGGTAACAGAAGGCGCAATGCATTTTTCCCTTTGCTCAACAAGTTCGACAATGGGTTTGCCCCGGTCCGCATAGGGGGTTAAATTGGTTTTTGAAGCCAGATGGATGGCGGCTTCTGCCGGAGGTATGTCTGCAAACAGGGCCAATTTTTTCCAGGCCCGCTCTTCCGATACAAACCAGCTTTTCCGGGAGGGGTCAATTTGCCGTCTCTGGGCTGCGATAATGACGGACACGGCCAGCCGGGTGCACATGAGGGGGAACAATACCAGCATTTCATCCAGACAAAGGGGTCTGATCTGGTGATAGGCCCCCACAATCTGTGATCCAGCCTCCAGGGGGTCTTGTTCATCCAGGGTGAAATAGGCCAGGGCTATGGCAAGATCACAGATGGTGGGGTTTTCCAGGCAGTCCCCAAAATCCAGTATACCCAGGACTCGGCTGTTGTCGACCAGCAGATTATCATCGTTTATATCGGCATGGATCAGGGAACGGGGCAGGTCAGGAAATTTAGGCAGTCCAATGGCCCCATAAAGGTGAAATACCTGTTCCAGTATCCTGCGGCACCCGGGATCATCCACCAGGGGTATGGAATCTCTATGCTGATGGGCCTGGGCAAGGTCCCAGTGGTGGGTCCGCCGGGCATCGGGGTGAACAATCACTTCCATGGCAATATTGATTCGGGCAATGGTCTGGCCAAGATCTGCAAACCGTTCAGCCGGGGCTGGAAGAACATCACACCAGGCCCTTCCCGGGACAAATTCCAGAAGCCTTCCCCGAAGGGGGTGACCCGTGCTCCTTGAAAAGTGTGATTCAATGTTCCCGGTTCTGGTGGGTATTACCCGGGGTAAGCCCACCTCAAGTTTTGCTTCAATGAGCCGTTCCACTGCCAGGTATTCTATTTCAATCATGCCGGAGGTGGTTTGTTCATCTGC
Organism: Desulfobacteraceae bacterium; assembly: GCA_016744295.1. Taxonomy (GTDB): domain Bacteria; phylum Desulfobacterota; class Desulfobacteria; order Desulfobacterales; family Desulfobacteraceae; genus NBML01. The sequence goes on from JADGEQ010000035.1 coordinate 67,344, forward strand.
CAGCTTGAGCACAAATTGCCCATTTTCCGCTGTTTTGATCAGGTAGTTTTCATTTTCTCCTGCCAGCCGGGTAAGGTCCCCGCATAATCCGTATTCAGTTTCCAAAAGAGCAGTAATGGCAGCAATCATATCTGTAGCAGTATTTTCCGGCATGGTCTGGTTTTCCAAATTTACAAAATTTCTCGTGATTTACGGTTAGGCCTTGGGATTATTGTTCTCCTGGAAAAGATGAACATCCTGCTGGGGAAAGGGAATACTGATGCCCTCTTTGTCAAAGGTGAGTTTGATTTTTTCCGTCAGGTCAAAATAAACCGTCCAATAATCCTCTGTCTTTACCCAGGGCCGAACCACAAAGTTCACACTGGAGTCGGCAAGTTCAGAAACTGCAATGGTTGGGGCCGGTGTTGCAAGCACCCGGTCATCGGTTTTGAGTATTTCCCCCAGCACCTGTTTGGCCTTTAGAATATCATCCCCATATCCGATACCGGCGGTAAGGTCCACCCGGCGGGTATCATTGGCCGTGACATTGGTGATCACATTATTGGTGATATTGGCATTGGGTACGATCACCCGCTGGTTGTCCGGGGTGTTCAGGGTGGTGTTGAAAATATCAATACTCATAACATTGCCCGTAACGCCGCCAACGTTGGCAAAATCTCCAACCCTGAATGGCCGGAACAAAATCAGCATGACCCCCGAGGAAAAATTGGACAGGGAGTCCTTCAGGGCAAGGCCAATGGCAAGACCTGCCGCACCCACAATGGCGATAAATGAGGTGGTATTGATTCCCAATTGACCGGCTGCTGCAATTAAGACCAGCACCACCAGGGTGTAGTAGACAATGCTCTCCAGAAAACGGGTCAGGGTAACATCCACACTGTTTCTTTCCAATAGTTTTATAAACAGGGTGGTGATTTTTTTTGCCACCCATTTCCCAATGACAAAAATTAATACCGCGGCAATAATTTTCATGGAGTAGGCAGTTAACCATAGGGTTATGGCGTCAATAAGTTTTTCAATGTTCAGTGAAGTAAGGTCCATTTTGTTCTCCTGTGGTTTGTTTGTACATGATTTTGTACATCATAAATTTTGACTTTTCAAAAGGGTTGTTAACTAAAAAAGCCTTTGGCAGATTGGTGAACATGGTCTCCGATACGGGTTATTTTTTCTGTTTCTGTCGGTGTGAGCACGCCTTTATCCAGGGCGGATAAAGCGGTGTCCATCTGGCTGATATCCCCGGGGCCGCACAAACAGATATTCACCCTGGAATCTGACAGGGAAAACCGATAGCAGTCCCGGGCGTTTAGGGGGCTCTCCCCTTTTGGCATGTGTTTTGATTGGAGCAGATGTCCCCACCGGGTGGCAGTATAGGTTACAAGCCCGGGGGATCCATCCTTTTCAAATAGGGGAAAACATTCTTTTTTGGCCCCTCTGTGGGCCGGGTTATACCGGATATGGAAGAGGTCAAACATCTGATTTTCAGCCAGTTCCGGGAAAAGGGACCGGTTGTGGCCGGACAGCCCGATGAACCGGCACAGACCCTTTTCTTTCATTTTAAGGGCAAAGTCCATGAGTCTGTTGGACGGGGTATTATTGTGCCATCCCAGCATGAGGATATCGGTGTGGTCTATTTTCATGCTGGCAAGGCTTTGTTTAAACCAAATTTCCGTCATAATTCCGAATCTGGCATAGGTCTGGATACTGATGACCAATTTTTCCCGCTGCCCCTGATTTACCAGATTTTTAACGGCCTGTTTCATCTGGGAACGTTTTCTGCCGGATCCGGAATAAAAATAATTGCATCCGTTTTCAAAGGCGTTTTCATAGGCTGATGCAGGGGCGCCATAACTGCCGGCAAGTCCCAGGCGACCTACTGAAAGGCCGGTTTTTCCCAGAATTGAAAATTTAAACTTGTCTTCCATGGAAGGAGCTCCTTGTTATTGGCCTTCTCATATTGGCCTTCTCATATTGATCTGGGTTTACTCTTTTTCGTCATATCGAATGGTAAGCCCCACCCCCACTTCCCTGACATCGGCCACCCTGGACAGGGCAATCTTTGATCTAAGATCGGTGCAGTGGCAGGCATGGACTGCTTCGGGAGCCAGTGTCTTAAAATAGTCAATGGTGCCTGCCAATTGCTCTTGGGACGGGTTCAGCAAATGGAAGCCGCCGATAATATCTGCCACCCGGCTTTCATTGCAGACTTTTTGGGCGTAGGTAATTATGTTGCAAATCCCTGCATGGGAACAGCCCGTGATGATGACCAGACCTTTTTGGGATTGGTAAACCAGGGCTGAATCGTCCATGACCCGGTCAGGTTCATTTTGTCCCTGTTTTTTTCCAAAGGTCATTTTGCCTTCAAAGGGGCTGTCCCGGGGAATTTCTCCCAGAAAAAACAGTCTCGGTCCAAGCTGTACCGGGGTTTGGCTCAATTTAAGCTCCAGGTGCCTGGCCATTTTTTCCTGGGAGATCAGGGCGCCTAATTCAGGAATATTATCCATGCCCGCACTGACGAAAATATCCGGGTGGGCCACCAGGGCAGGGCACTTACAGGGACGCTTTTCAATCTTTCTTTCAGTCAAATATCGCAATAAGGGTTCAAGGCCCCAGGTATGATCCATGTGGCTGTGGGAAATCACTATAAAATCAAGCAGGGAAAGGTCTTTGCCCATTTTCTCTGCATTGCTCAAAAAAAGATCCGAATATCCGGTATCAAACAGCACCCGCATATCCTGGTCTTCAATGAGCAGGGAAAGTCCGGGCTCTGCCCTGAAATATCGGTCAATCAGGGTGTTGTTGTCCACTAAAACAGTCAGTTTCATTTAAAGTCTCCGTCAGCTGTTATCAGGCTGAAATCATTTTGGCCTGTTGGATCTGCCGGGATGGACCGGCATCTCTGACCATGATGGTATAGTCAGCACCCGTAATCGGTTCATGAACCGTTTTGGCTTCATAAAATCCCAACCGTTTATAAAAGCTGAAATTTCTCGGGGTAAAGGTTTCAAGGTAGGCAGCAGCGCCAACTTTATCTATCTTTTTTAGAACCGGCAGGACAAGGTCCATACCAAGTCCCTTTCCCTGGCGATTCGGGGATATCCCGAGAATTGATAAGTACCAATAGCTTTCCGTAACCACCCCTTTTGATTTGTCGGACATGAAATCCACGATTTGGCAATAGGTGTCAAGGCTTTTCTTGCCCAGATGATCTTGTAAAAATTGTTTTTTTTCCTTGGATAGTTGTTGACCAAGGGCAGTATCAATCGGTTTAGACCAGATGGAAGCTCCATGGTTTTGGTTTTCCAATGTGTGTAATTTTCCGTGGGTTCGGGCCTCTCTCATTGAATAATCCATGTATCTGAGCATGGCTTCTCTGGCTGTTGCTGCATCGGTGGATGCGTGTCGCTCCAGGGTGATATAAAAGGGGTCGTCTGTCAGCGCCCCGTACAAGGCTAAGGCAATCTGTTTGTTCATGAAAGGATAGGTCATGGGTATTGTCTTTCTTTGTCTAATTTTTGTTCTTTAGTAGCAAGTCAGATATCGGGGTCGTAAAATCCAATAAAGCGTATTCATGCATACCGGGTTATTTTAACTGGCTGTCTTTACTGCCGCGGCGGTTGAAACCTGTGGAAATTGTCTGTTGTTTCTCAAGCTCTGACTGGCAGGCAATGCACAAACGTACGCCGGGAATTGCCCTGCGGCGGGCATTGGGAATAGCGGCCTCACAAACTTCGCAATGTGTTAATCCTTCTCCCCCGGGCAAACGACTTCTGGCAAGTTTCACCGCATCTTTCATGCTGGCATCTATTTGCTCTTGCACTGCTCCGTCACGGGACCAACCTCCGGCCATAATAATCTCCTGCTTAAATATATTCCTGTTCGTTTTATTATCAGAATTAAGATCACAACAAAAGTCACAATTTTAGTGTGAGGCATTTTAGTCAATAAGTTTGAGTGTACTTTGGCGATGTCTGTTTACACTCAATTGTGTAATATCTGGCCAATATATCCGGACAATCCTCAAGAATAGCCTCTAAATGAGGTGTCTCTGTCGGAAAATCGGATTTGAACATCAAACCGGATGCGGAAATCACATGGGAACGAGCCTCCCTTGCAATGAATCACTTGGGGTGGTTTATGTTCTCTATACATCCGGAAATTATAAGAGAGCAGTGTTTGAATCTTCCGGAGCATTATGCCGGCTATTATTTGTATAGTCTCTGGCAACTTCTGCCACGCGGATTCGGTAGGATTCGAATAGGGAACCCTTTCCGCTTTTTTGCGCGGTGCGGTGTTCCATCACATTGCGCCAGGTTTCAATGGACGCCTCATCTTCCCAGAAAGAAAGGCTCAGAACCTTATCCACTTCCAACAGGCTTTGAAAGCGTTCAATGGAGATAAATCCGGGGCTGGTTTTTAGAATTTTACGCAATTCCGAGGCAAATTCCAGATATTTTTCTTTTCCCGCTTCCGTGGGTTTTACTTCAAATATAACTGCAAACATAGTGCTTCCTTGTTATTGGTTCCAAAGGCAAAGGGCGGCATAACCCCTGTAAGGCCGCCATTCTTCCGCCTGTTTCAGTATCTCTTTTTTTCCAGGACGTTTTCCGCCTTTTTCCAAGGCCTTGATAATCCCCAGGTCTGCGGCGGGGAAGCTGTCCACCATCCCCAGGCCTCGCATGGCTACGTAATTTACTGTCCATTCCCCGATCCCTCGGAGGGCAGAAAATTCCTTTTGAAAAACATCAAAGGGCTGGTTGGCATTCAGGGAAAATACCTTGTCCAGCAGCCCCTGGGCAATATTGACGATGGTGGCCTGCCTGGCCCCGGTGATGCCGATGCCTTCCAGGCTGGTTTCCACCACTTCCTTGGGTCCGGGGAAAAAATAATCAAGTCCAGGGGCAAAATTTTTCTTCGTCCGAAGTTTTGTCTTTCCCGCGATGCGTGAGGCCAGGGTGGAGGCGGCCTGTATTGAAATCTGCTGGCCCAGAACGGCCCTGACACAGAACTCAAATGAATTAAAGGCAATGGGCATGCGGGGGACATGGCCGTCTGTCATCCCTTTGGACAGGTGGTTGTCTTCCTTTAATTTTTTATTGATGGGGGAAAAATCGGTATTCAGGTCGAACATCCGGCGGACCCGGTTATAGATTTCCATATAGCATTGGATATTATCGCAGAGGATGCTCAACTCCAGGGCCGATTTGCCGGGGTTATCCCTGACGATGAAGTATCCTTTGGACCGCTTTGTCCTGAAAGTTCTGGCATAGCTTTGATCATCAATAACCTCAACCCCTTTGACGATCCGGATTTTTAAGAATTCAATCATCTGGGAGAAATTGAACGGCTTGTTATAGGGTAGCAACAGGGTGGTTTTTCCGTTGTTGGAACCGCCCCTTTCCTTTTTTATTGTCGACGGCGTAATACCGAAAATCTCTTTGAAAACCTGGTTGAACTGCCGGATGGAGCTGAATCCCGAGGCAAAGGCGATGTCGGTAACAGATTGGTTTGAAAACATGAGCAGTTTTTTGGCAAACAGGGCCCGGTGGTACCTGGCGATCTTGACCGGCGGTACCCCTAAATTTTCGATGAACAGCGTTCGCAGGTGGCGGTCCGAGACCCCCAGTTCCTTTGCAAGGTCCGCAACGGAATGTGTGTTGAGATAACCGTCGTAGATCATTTTCAAGGCTGTCTGGACGGTAAGGGTACCGCAAGAATTGCCGTTGTAATAATCCAGACGGATATCCGGCCGACATCGAAGGCAGGGTCGGTAATATTGGTCCAGGGCCTCGAACATATCCTTAAAATAGACCACATTTTCCTCTTTGGCCATGGGAGAGGGGCAGGAGGGTCGGCAGAAAATTCCCGTGGTTTTCACCCCGAAAAAGAATTTTCCGTCAAAGTTTTTATCCTTTGTAATCCTGGCGATTCTGTATTCTTCCATCATGTGCTCTTTTTTGTTTCGCCCCTTTTTTACCTTTCAGGCAGACAATTTCCATAAACTTATACTACCCTTCAATTTTGATTTTTACCACCAGATTTTCGGCATACCCGGTAGCGGGTTAAAGACAGTTGCCAATGTATCACTGTGAAAAGGTATCTGCTGGCGGTTTTCGGAATTGGCTTTAAAAAACCAGCCTCATGTCTTTTGTCTGGAATCCATACCTGATCTGAAAGATGCGTTTGGCCTAGGATATCATGGGAAAAATCACTTCAAGAAAGCGAAATCCATTTGCGTACATTGATCAATTCTCTACCTGATTTTGTCTGGCTGAAAGATTCCGAAGGCGTTTGCTTGAGGTCCGCTCCAGTTGAAAATGACCTGCCAACCCCTGTGATGATGCGTGTTTTGATCCCCTTGTTCTGTTTGACCCTATCAAGGGTCTACTGTATTTTGACCTTTTAGGAGGAGGTGCAGATCAGTATTTTTTCTTTATAACCTCAGTATTTTTTTAAGAAAAAATAGGCACAATCACTGATTGACTTTTTTTCTCCCAATGAATAATACTACTTTATCGTAACCAAGTTCTCATGTTCCTATAACACCTTTTTGGGGTTATTCTTCTTCCAGAGTCAAAAGCAGTAATGGCAAATATATTTCTTCTCTATTCTAATTTAGTGTCTGGATAATTATATTTTTACAACCCTGTAACGAGCATTCCAGGCAGCTCAAAAGGGCTGTTTGAAGTCTGATCATAAGATAATTATAAGGAGGCATCTATGAAAACGGGTCGGTTTAAACAAAGAACATCGCCCATGGCAACAAATCCGTATAAATCACCGATGGATATCAATTATGACCGTTCATTGATTGAAGGTGAAGGCTGTCCTATTCTTGAAGATAATCCGCCTTTGACTGATGATCCACCCTTAATTGAAAAGGGCAGCCTTTCTGAAAGCCGGTCATTTTCTTCTGAAGACAATTTGCCGCCTGAGCCTCCTGAAAATGTCGAAAAGAAAATTGCAGAGAAGCCAATTGCAGAGGAAAAGAAACAACCCATAAAAAAGAAAGGAGGACCCAAAAACAAAAAAACGCAAAAAGAGTAAATGAAAATCGCGGGATTGACCCTTAATCTTAAAAAAGAGGAGAACGAGAAAATGGCAGATATTACAAGGGCAGTACTGAGCGTGGGGCGCATAACCAGTGCAACTGAGTTTGCGGAAATGTCTATTACGGTCAGATGGACAACGAGGGAGGTTGCTGAAAATCTATGGTATCGGTTATCTGGATTTTTGGTAGAACGGGATGACGGTAGAGATTTTTTTGATATGTTGCCCGATGGGAATATCCATTGGAGTTCCGTCGGAAACCTGGATGATTTTATCGGAACTGTTGGAAAACAATGGGTGCGTCCTTCCGGGTCAAGAAGCAGATCATATACCCTTCGACGGAATTGGGACTTTGGAAATCAAGAGGCAGGAGCGGAGGAATATAATGGTGTTGCCACAATTGTTCCTGAAACAAGTGGGGATATTAAATTTACCAACGAAGTGAGCGCGAATCTTGGGTAGGGTGATCTTTGGATTAAAATTTGAATATTTTGTTCTCCGGGGTTAGCCTTCCCAGGGAAGTTACCCCGGATTATTAGCGAAATTAGATAACAATTACTATCGCAACCAATCCTTTATAGGATTTTTGAGGCATTAGAATATAATTATACCCATTGTAAACTTTGCTGGAGCTTTGAAAAGGAAAGCCGATTTAAGGCTTCTTGATTTGTCCTTTTAGGAGTCATCTTCCTTTGTCAGAATTTGTAAGATTGTGAAGCGCCTTACAATAGATATCTTAAATTTTTTTTAATAGTGACCAATAAGTCTATTCATGAACACTGAGCGCATTGGTGTTCCTGGAGTTGACTTCTTCTTCCCGTCCTGCCTGTTTTTATTTCATGGCCAGTTACCAATTACCATAAATACTCGCAAACAAATTGATCATAATCTTAGATATATTCGTTGTAGAGAATCATATTGGTTTCTCTGTTTTTTTGTAATATACTTATTGTTACTATAACAATTTACAGAACTGCCAAAATTATACTGATCGCTTTAATTCAGAATTAAAATGAAAAAGAGTTCTTTTATGAGATCCAGATTTTATATAGCAATCATCCTGCTGCTGATTTCGACCACCTCCCATGCTGGGCCAACAGTGCAGCTGGAGACGGGTGTTGGAAAATATAACCTGGGATTACATGCAGAAGTTTTGGAAGACCCCCAGGGTGAGCTTACTATAGAACAGGTTAGCTCTCCAGCCTATGCCAGCCAATGGCACCGAAACCAATTGGCCATACCCAACTTTGCGTTTTCTGACAGCGCTTATTGGCTGAGGATAACACTCTCCTCTGAAATGCAAAAGCCAAAAACCTGGTGGTTCGAAGTGGCATTTGCACTTCAGGATTATATCGATTATTATTTATTGCATAAAGGAAAGATTATTAGCGAAATCCACACAGGTGATCGTGTTGATTTCAATACCCGACCAGTGAGTTATCATAATTTTTTATTTGAATTTGATATTTCTCCTGGTGACACTCGGCGGATTTATTTAAGATTTCAATCCCATGATGGGCTGCATGAGCCAAGTCCTATAATACTATGGGATCAACAATCCTTTGCCCTTGCCAATGGCATAAATGGGCTGGGTATAGGGTTGTATTATGGTATCATGCTGGCAATGGCCATATACAATCTGTTTATTTTTCTGTCGGTACGAGATCGTGTTTATCTATACTATGTAATATACATTATTGGATTCTGTATTTGGATAGCCTTCTACTATGGGTATACCTTTCAGTATTTTTGGCCGAATTATCCCGATTGGAATAATCAGGGGGCTATGGTAAGTTCCAGCTTTTGGGCTATTTTCATGACCCAGTTCATCCGTTCCTTTTTAAATACAAAACAACTGGTGCCCTGGTTTGACATATTATCCAAAATTACAATAGGTGGTTTAATTTTCAATATTATCTTCAGCTTTACAGGCGATTATGCCACTGGCACAAAAATAATTATAGGTCTTGGTGTCCCAATGTGTCTGGCCACATTTATTGCTGGATTTGTTTGCCTTAGAGCGGGGTTCAGACCGGCTCGCTACTTCCTGCTGGCATGGTCCACACTTATACTTTCCCTTCTGATATTTGTGTTAAGAATTACAGGAATGCTACCCACAACATTCATAATTGAAAAAAGCATACAAATCGGTTCTGCAATAGAAGTGATACTATTGTCACTAGGACTGGCAGATCGTATTAATGTACTGAAAAATGAAAAACATCGCGCCCAGCAGGAAGCTATACGCGCATTTGAATCAAACTTGAAATTGAAAAATAATTTTATTACATCCATCAATCATGAATTGCGCACGCCAATGAACGCCATTATCGGAGGATTGGAACTGGCCAAAAATCATACACAGGGCGCCTTAAAAACTCCCTTGGATATTATTCAACAGGGTGCTTCAGATATGTTGAAACTGGTCAAAGATATACTGACACATACAGAAATTCAGTCCGATCGGCTGTCTATTCAGTCTGATCATATCGTCATTCAATCATTGCTGAAATCATTATATGAGACCCACCAGCATTTGGCCGAAGGCAAAGGGTTACAACTCGACTGGCAAGCAGACCCTGCCTTACCAGAGTGGATTTGTACAGACAAAGTAAAGCTTTTCGTAATATTGTCTAAGCTATTGGATAATGCCATTAAATATACCAAAACTGGCCATGTCATATTCAACATTAAATGTGACCAGTCTGTCTTACCCTGGCAACTGATATGTGTTGTAAAGGATACGGGTATTGGGATTGCACGAGAAAATCAGCAACCAATTTTCGAATCATTTACACAATCAGAAAGTGGCTTTCAAAGACGCTATGGTGGTTTGGGTATTGGCTTGTCTATTTGTAAAAAGTTGACTCAGGCATTAGGAGGGGAACTCGGGCTTGAATCAATATTGGGTCAAGGCAGTACGTTTACGGTTGCTGTCCCGATTGAACCGGGAGTCGAACCTGTGATAAAAGAAAATACAAATCTTGCGTCTGCTGATTTACCTATTCTAATTGTTGAAGACAATTTAGTGAATCAAAAAATCATGGAAAAAGTATTGGAAAAGATAGGGTATACGTCATTGATTGCCAATAATGGGAAAGAAGCCCTTGAAATATTAGAAAAAAAATCTGTTTCATTGATATTGATGGATTTACAAATGCCGGTGATGGATGGTTTTACTTGTGCTGAGAAAATTCGAAGACGAGAAGATCATTTAAAAAACATACCCATCATTGCTGTCACTGCAAACCTTATAGCTGCCGACAAAGAACGGTGTATTAAATGTGGCATGAATGATTTTTTAAAAAAGCCGATCAACCTGGATAAATTGCACAACAGCATTTCATACTATATAGCCAAAACCGGAAAAAATTTTAGTATCGACTAATAAAAAATTTTAATCAGTTTTTAAAAAAACTGTTCTTATCATTTTAAGTAGACTTTTTTTAAATTTACACCAGATAGGATATATTGCCAGGGCAATCGCATGTAGCTTATTAACACAAAATCTTATACCCGTTCCGGTCGGTGTGCCTTTCTGTCGCTGGATAGGCCAGCTGACAGGCTCTATGCT
>JADGEQ010000073.1 GCA_016744295.1 Desulfobacteraceae bacterium
GTGTCTTTAAAATAATACCGTTTGCCTTTGAATTGTAATTGAGCCCCAGGAACCAGAAAGGGTTTGTTTCCTCTCAGATCAACACGGATTATTTCCATGCCGGTTTTATCCAGCACTCTAATTTGATCATAAATTCCTTTATATTTGCTGAAAACCAGAAAATCTGCCGATACATGCGCTGTAGAACTTTGAGCCTTCTGGGTGAGAACATAATGCAATGCCGGATCTGCAGCAATTATATTGATGTCAGAAATAATTGATTTAATTGCCTGCTGAATAAATTCTTTCTGCATGGCCAATGAGTTTATCTCTTTGGCCTTTAAAACTTCTTCTTGCGTTTTTATGAATTGAAAATAATAAACCCCCCAGGAAAGCAACGCTAGAATTAAAACAAACGGTAAAAAAATTACTAAAAATTGTTTTATAAGAGCCTTCTTACGAATGGGCAATCGATTATTCATCAATTTTCCTTATAATAGAAGTACTTACAATTCATTCAATGATTTTTACTTTGATCTATTTTTTAAACTTTTTCCTGATATCAGCTTTAAGAAAGCCTTGTATATTGCTCAGATATTATCACAACGTGTCCGAAGAAAATGGTACGGGTCAATTCATTTGTTTAGAAAAGTCTCTTTCCAGATTGCCTAAAAATTAGATTTTTTTATAACAAGCCAATATGACTTATTCCCGAAATATGGTCAAGAAAAATTAATGCCGTGCTTAACCAAACCGTGCACACGCAACCCGGTCTGAGCTCAAGCACTTGTTAATTGGAGCTTTCCACAGCCTTGCCATGATTACAAACCTTCCATTTACGGTAACCAATGATGAATAAAATTGAATTAAACCCTGATTTTCACCCCGTATTCGCTACCCGTGACGTTCAAAGTAGTCTACGAATAGCCTTTAATTGACGCTTGGCTGCCCCATTTTCTGGATTCAATTCTATTGCCATTTCTATCGCTTCAATCCCTTTCTTCAATAATTCATTATCTTTATTCTTAGAACCAATCATCGAATATGAAGTACCCAAGCCAATGTAAGCTTCTGCACTAGGGGCATACTTGATAGAGGAAAGAAAAAAATCAGAGGCTTCTTTTGGTTTTCCTTGATTATAAAGGAGATCCGCCCCTTTCATGATGTATAATTTTTTTAAACGATTGCGAACCATACCAAAATCCATAATAGAAATTGCTTTTTCTGCATATTCTATGGCTTCATCAAGTCGATTTCTTAGGGCAAGAAAACCAGCATAACTATCCAATTGCCACGCATTGTTTGGAAAAGCTTCTAATGACTTCAGATAGGTATCCTCAACAAGGACATATTTCCCCTGCTTTTTATATACTTTTACAAGAAAGAAATATGCATCATGGAGGCAAGCCTCGTTACGGGTTTTTGAGATAACCGCATTTGACCTACGTATTACCGCATCTTCATCACCCGCCTCAAATGCTAATTGGGCAAACATAATATCAGTTTTTGCCGAATGTGGATTTATTTCATATGCTTTTTGAGCCATTTTTTTTGCTGTTTGTAAATCATTTCCCTTGGAATAAAGGTAAACGCCTTGCCAATAGGCATCGTATAATGTCGGGTCGATACCAAGTGCTTTATTCAGATATTTCTGACTTTTTGCCAGATAACCAGGTTGAGAATATTTCCCACCAACTTGTCCACTTCTCCTGACAACTCTGCTGAGTCCCGTATAAGCAAGTGCACTGTTAGGATTTATTTCCAATATTTTTTGCAGGAGCTTTTCTGCCTCAATGAGCTTATCGCCTTCCCCCCGGTGCTCATTCATGAGTTGATCCGCTCTTTTATAAAGTGCTTTTTCTCCTTGTATACCCCCTAAATTTTCTTGAGTCTTCTCTGTTCCTGAAAATGTGAATGCCGATGAATTATCCAAGCATTTTATAGACATATTTGTTGGAGAGTCTGTAAAGTGTTTTATTCCGTTTTCATCCATCCAAGAATAAATCTTGGCATGTATATTTGATGCAAATAAAAAACATATTAAGAAGATAAAAGTCACATTTTTAAGTTTCATTTAATCTCTCCTGGAAAATTTGTTGTTATCAAAACTTGCAAAGACAGAAATCAGCAAATATAAATAGATTATGCTCCTGATTAACGCTCAGAATAATCACACTTTAACCATTTTTTAAACTTCGCGGTCGCCTCTGAAGTCGAATTCAAAAATTGTGATTTCAAAATTATGCCCGGACCCGCATGCAGGGTGTTGTGGGGGGTTGGGGATTAAAACCCCCGGCTACCCTTACCCGATCAGGCGTTATGGTTTACGGGCAGAAACAAAGCCCCTCCTTCAGGTGTAACGCCAATTTCAATAATGTCATGGTGATATTACGAAAGCTTAATGATTAAGCCAACCTGCCAGAATCATTCTACCAATAAATGACCAATGGAATATCGGGCCTAAAGTCTTTGGTCAAACCACGTTGATTTTCATCAAAAGTGATCTCCATTAAATGCTGATCACCATTAGCAATTGATAGTCTATCTGCCCTATGTGCAACATCTAAAACACCAGACGTATTCTCAGTTGTTGTATAAATTTTTACATTACTGATTGACTTGAATATTCCTTTCTCTATTTTTCTTTCGAAAGGCTCGATGAAAGGGACATAAAAGCACAATGGCTCAAGCAAATTACTCGAATTCATACCAACATGGAAGGCCATTGGAGGCTTAAAGTAATCAGGTTGATACTTCCAGCCATAAAATGGCATTTCTATATGAACGTTATCTTTTCTATTTAGAATAATCCCGAATGGCGAAGATAATTGGCTTTCTGCCCGTTCAGAGAAAAGTAGATCTCGCCCCGGCCCGTTCTTAGCTTCTTCTTCATCACGAATCCATAAAAACTCTATCATGCCATTTGAAAACTCGAAACGCCGATTCGATGTCCCTTGTCCCTGATGGTCCCTACTAATGCTTTCTTTCATTCCAAGTGACAGCAATAAGTCTGCAACCTTTGCTTTTGGTTTAACAAGAATAAAGATGTGGTCAAGTTCCAAATTCATTTATACATTTTCCTTACTAATCTAAAATATAACTTTTTCAGCGGGCTCACTATACACGTTTTACGCTCCACTGCAAAAGCCTGTGAAGCTTCGAAAAAAACAAAAACAGGAAGTGACAGTTTCCTCCCAGGCTTACTTGTGGATAAGGAGGGTCAATTTATTACCCCGCCAATAACCAAGAAGCGCTTGGCCGAATGGATCAAGGGCTGAAAAATTTGATTCTCTCATTTTCTTCCTCGCACAACTAAAAAATACCGGCTCGGTTTTTTGCGCCCACTGAATTTTTTGTGTGTACGCCCGGCGTGAACTTATGGAAGCAAGTCCCCTGATGACCAATATTTTGACAAAAATAGCAATATCAGCATAAAAATGGTATCATCGTTGAATTAATATTTAAATCGGAGGTTCCATTAAGACACAGATCGTCAGAAGTCCGCACCTACCTTTTATCGAAATCAAAAAGGGCTTTGAAAGTGCTTTTGCAACAAAAAAGCATTCACATGAAGAACTGACTATCGGATTTGTCGAACAAGGCAGTAGTAATATTGTGTGTAAAACCTTATCTTTTCAGATGAAGATCAACAATGCCATTCTTATTCCACCTCACACGATTCACCTGTGTGAGCCGAACATAAAAACCAGTTTTAACTTCAGTGTCATCCATATCGACTCGGTCTGGTTTAAAAAGATTTTTGAACTGGACCCGGGCAAACTAAAGCCTCAAATTAGCCCAATAAATATTGACCTGATCAACGAAAAGCAAAATTTCTTTTCCATATTTGAAAGTTTCAATGACAAACTGGAGGCAGAAAGCGGTGCAATACTATTTTTGGGCCGGCTTGTCTTTGAATCGTTTCAGGCGGACTGCCTTGATAAAACAAAAGAAAAGCACCATGAACTCATAAAAGTAAAATCATTTATTGACAAACATTTCACCGAGCAAATCCAGCTGGATGACCTGAAACAAATTTCCGGTCAAAGCAAATACGGTATGCTTCGCAAATTCAAAGAACAATACAAATTAACGCCCCATGCTTATATCCTCAACAAACGGATCAATCATGCCAAGCTCTTGCTTCAAAAACCGATAACGGTTTCCCGGACTGCTGTTGAGTGTGGCTTTTTCGATCAGAGTCATTTCATCAAAACCTTTAAAAATTTTGTGGGTGTGAACCCCGTTGATTATCAATAAATAATTTTTCAAATGCGCTTTTTGCAATTTTTTACAATGAAGCCCTTTTTTTATTTCATATATTTTCCTTAAAAATAAAAAGGAGAACACATATGAGATTCTGGCAGAAAGGCATGATAAATCTGGCATTAAACCCCAAAGTAAAATTTTTTATGCAAACGAACAGATCAGCATCAGTCTTTGCCAGGCAGTTTGTTGGTGCAAGGGATGAAGATCAGGTTATAAAAAAATCTGAACAATTAATTAAAAAAGGTATTCGCGTGTCATTCTTTCATCTTGGTGAATACGTTAAAAATAAGAAAAAAATTTTAAAAACTATTCACTCTTTATCCTGTTTAATTAAAAGTGTCGGGCAAACTGATCTGGATAACCAAATTTCAATTGATCCCACTCAGGCAGGTCTGCTGCATTCTTTCTCATCGTGCAGGGACAACCTTATGAAACTTGCCCGCACAATTAAGGAAAAAACAGCAGATTCGTTAAATGGAGAACACTTTTTAATGTTAGATATGGAAGACGCAAGTGTTACAGATGATACAATTTCATTGTGCGCTTGTCTGGCTGACTGTGGTCTTCCGGTTGCCATCACTTTTCAGGCATGCCTTTTTCGAACACCACTGGATATTGACTTATTATCAGGCCAGGTTAAAGCGATTCGCCTGGTAAAAGGCGCTTTTGCTGAAAGTTCTGACATTTGTTTGACCCGAAAAAATGAGATTGATCAGCAATATCTTTGTATTGCGAAACGTATGATGGATAATATTGAATTAAATCATAATTTTTGCCCCGTATTCGCTACCCATGACGATCGGCTTATTGGACTCATCAACGCCTATGCTGCTAAAAACGATATCCCAAAGGATAGATATGAATTTGAAATGCTCTATGGGGTTAGAACAAAACTTCAGGGAACGCTTGCTCAAAATAATTTCAAAATAAGGGTATACCTCCCTTATGGAAAGGATTTCTGGCCCTATGCGGTCCGTAGAGTGGGTGAGAACCCTAAAAATATAAAATTTCTTTTAAAGTCTGTTTTAAGGTGAGAACCACAAAAATCACCGGCTCGACCGAGTGCATTTTGATCGTTAGATTCTAGGATAGGCTTTGATTCTGTTTAAATTGACTTTTTTTGAATCCTGATTCTGAAAAATTCTATCCATAATGCTGAAATCGGAGGTCTTGATTCGTCTTGCAAAGCGCTCATATACGAGTGAAAATATGCCTACACGTTTAAAGAAAGATCCGTGTAAAATTAATTTCCGGATAATATCAATTTTCAAAAAAACAATAAGGATCTTTTTTTACAAGAACATCCAAACCATAACTGTAGGCAGAAGCCATACATCCCCTGCAGACCAGATTAAGCCGGCAAGAGCTGCATTCGTCAGGCCCTTTTCTGTATCGATCTGCAATCTCTGAATGATAAATTTCTGTTAATGACTGACGGGTGATATCGCCGATGGGTGAAGGAAACTTCCGACAGGCATGCGCCTCCCCCGTGGATAGAATACTAATAAAATTAAAGGCGGCGCCACATCCATAACCAGTGCACCCTCCGAACAGCGGGGATTGATCCTTTTGGAAAAGGATGTTGAATAAGTTATCTTTCAGTTCAAAGGTTGTGTGGATTTTGGCAGCATCAATATATTGTTCAAGAAAATTATTGTAATCGCATGGTTCCGTCATGATAAGATTGGCACCCTCTCCCATTAATGAGAGACGGTTGAATGTATACAGATTGATACTGTCTTTGAGAAACTCTCCCAGAGGGAGAACCTGGTTCAGGTTTTCCCGGGTCAGCGTCAGCATAATTTTGGAATAAATCCCCGTCTGTTTGAGAATTTTCAGGAAATCCATTACACGTTGAAAATGTCCTGGCCCGCGAATATAGTCATTATGTGGTTCAAGCCCCTCCAGACTCACTTGGTAAAAGGAAGGCTGCTGAATGGCGATCAGGGCCTCAATTTCATCACGGGTTGTTGGGTTGCCCAATATACCAATGAAAAACCCACGATTTGAGGCTTCCCTGTACAGACGATGAAAATGAGGGTGGAGCAGGGGGTTGCCTCCAGTGAAGGAAACCTGTCCAAAAAGGTTGTGGGTGGAGCAAAAATCGTGCAGGCTGTCAAGAATTGCAATTTCCTGGGACAGGGCTAATGGTTCACAGTGTGTGCGATCATAACAGTGGCGACAGCTAAGATCACAAGCCTGGGTAATGTGCCACTGCAAAGCAAATACCCTGGAGGTTCTGAACACAGCTTCGTCTTCGTTCGAAACTTTTGCGGTTTTTAATGGGTATGTGCGGACGATTTTGGATTGTGGCCCCACGATTATATTGGCTTCCATGGCTTGAAGGACTGCACTGTTAATCTCAGCAATATTTTTGTTAGCCAGTTCTGCAACCCGTTCTGAGTTCATTTTTTCCATAGTCATCTTCAATACCAACAGATCTTCATTCGTGACCGGCCGTGACATTGATTTGTCATCATTGAGTACTGGCCAGATCATGACCTGCTCGTCTTCTTCCACAGGTTGAAGTTGACACCCATGGTTGTTTCTGTCCAGCTGTCCTGCCAGATGCTTCCATGTATTTGAAAAAATTTTCAGCCCAGGGTTGATGATCCAATGGTCTGAATAGAGATTCACAGGAATTAAGCGGTTTTTAAGTTTGAATTCATGTCCTTCCATGGCAGCAATTTCGGAAACGTAGGCCGGTAGATTAAATTTTTCAGTATTTTCCCTGACCATTTGTACAAAGGAATCCACGGAATTTGTTTTAAGGACAATTTCTTGAAATAGTTTGTCATCCAAATATCTCCGAACTCCGGCAAAGGCTTTTCGATCAGTTAGAAGTTTGTCTGTAAAAAATTTCTGCATAAACGTCCGGCTCAGGGCTGCCTTTAAAATAAGGAATTGGAATATCGGAAAAAATAAATTTGATACGCCTTTTCTTTCTCGATCTCAAATGCCGGGCTTTGAAGCCTTCAGAAGTTGCAAAGCCCGGGAGATTGTTAATCAGTGCAGACTGCACTGTTGATGCTAACCTCAGCCACTTTTTGCTGGGGGGTTTTTCTGTGCATCTGTCTGCTCTGTCTCGGTGCTACCTGCACCGGTCTTTTTCTCAGCACTTCAGGCGGTTGCACACCCAAAGCCAGTCAGCGTTGCTCCAGCTACCAACCCGGCAATGCTCAGGCCGGCCAGTAGTTTTTTTAAATCATCTTTATCCATAAAGCCCTCCTTGATTAAGGTTAACCGACAACGTCGGTCTTTTGACCCCAGAGTAAAAACCCGTTCATGAAGATTAGAGGAGAATTCAATAATAATATCATACTTGACTTGAACATTTCAATCCGTAAAAATCGCATCGAACAACCACCAGAATTGACGGCTCGCCTGGTTGCATTTTCGTTTCCACATTTCAAATATGTGTCTGAAATATTGTATCCGCCTTTATTTTAAAACAGGTGAATTCATCTGAGTTCAAAAAAAGAATAACCCAGAAATGACTAACGATTGACTCGCTCTTATGGTATAATTTTTAATTATAACTTATTTTTTGATTTTAAAAAATCCCACGCCTGAATAATAAAAGGAAAAATATCTGTGGAGACAGTATGAAAAATAAACTTTCAAGAAGGGATTTTCTGTGTTTTTCTACTTCACTGTCCTTGTTTTTCCCCTTTCAAGGATTTGCTCTCACTGGTGAGCCCGCTATTATATATCCGGATACCGTATCCGTTCTGAATCAGGCATTTAGTTCCGAAATGATTGCCCACAAACATTATAATGGCTATGTCAAAAAAGCGATGGATCAAAAGTATCCCAATATTGCATATATGTTCCAGGCTTTTTCAGTATCTGAAAAAATTCATGCAGTTAATTACGATCGCATAATCAATAAATTAGGCAGCAAAACAAATTATATCCCAGTGTTAATTAATATTCTTGATACCAAGGCAAATTTATCAAATGCTGCTATAAAAGAGTTGGAAAAAATAAAAACTATCTATCCCCGATTTTTAAAAGAAGTTGCATCAGAGGGAAATGATGAAGCAATAACAAATCTTATGTATTCATGGAAGTCGCATCAACAGCATAAAGAAAAAGTGCAAAAGATACAAAAATTTTCTAAATACTTTTTTGGATCGGTTGCCAAAGAAATAGAAGGTATGAAACTTGATATCCATGTATGTGAAGTCTGTGGGTCGACAATTGATGAAGCACCTGTTTTACCATGCGATATCTGCAATAAAGCCTTATCGCATTATAAAAAAATCCATCGTCCGATCTAGGAGGTGCAACTCATTGCGTTGATAACAGCCTGGTCATCAAATTTGGGTAGTTCTGTTAGTTTTTAGAGAAGCTCCTGGCGACCCTTTGCACATTGAGAAACCTGAAAAGATGGTTCCAAGACCAGCCAGAACACCAGCATGCTTCAGCGAGAGAATGCCCCTGCCGTGCTTTTTTTCATCATCCCAAAATTCATAGGGCTCGTCACAAGGAATCGGATTAGTGGAAGCCCCTGCCTGCTCCATTGCACTTTATCTCCCCCTGCATTTTTAAGGCTGTCAACCCTGATCAGCCGCCGTTGATTACAAGAACACAACATCAAAGGGAGATCATCATAATGAAAACCGGAACGAATGACAATATCCCGAAAAAAAGAATGTCGGCTGCCGAAGATAACGAAAAACAGGTCAGACCATAGGTGAACTATACCGGTCAAATTTGGCCAGGTATATTATCCTAGGCCTGTTTTGCAATCATCTTATCCTGTCCTCGGGCTTTAAGGCCCCCCGGTTATGGAGGATCCACTGGGGTCTGTCCAGGGGGGAGACACCTTTGTAGGGCCGTATCTTTTCCTGACTTTCCCCACAGGGCTGATACCCGCCGATTCTTAATTTCAACCGGCCCTTGCCGGAACAGCAGGCGTTGAATCGCATGCTGTAATCCATGGCCTGGGCCACGGCCACCCGGCCTTTGAGGGTAAATCCCTCTCCTTCAAACAGGGGAACCTCCATGAGGGCCTTCATGTTGTTCAGGTCGTTGTTAATGGTGCCCAGCAGATCCCGGGGCGCCTTTATATCAAAGTCATAAAAGGGTTCAAGCAGCCGTGTACCGGCATTTTTCACGGCATTCATGATGCCCATGGGGGTGGCCAATAAAAAATCCCCTGGGTTTGAATGCATGGTGTGCTCTTCTCCCCCAAGCAGGCTTATCTTGATGTCGGTGACAGGCCACCCCTTTATGCCCTGGTTCAGGGCCCAGGGAACCGCCCTTGCCACCTCGTTCTGATATTTTTGACTGATATCATCCACCCCCACAAGAGATTCAAATACCACTCCGGAGTTTACTTTTCCCGGCTCAACCTTGAAGGTCATAACGGCCCAGCAGGGTTTGGGCATGGTATAGCGCACATCAGCCTGGGCTGCTTCCACAATGGTTTCTTGATAGATCACCTGGGGCGGTTTTATATTGACCAAAAGGTTAAATCGCTCTTCGAGCATGTGGGTCAATATCTCCATCTGCATGGGGCCGATGATCTTCAGACGAAATTGTCTGTCCTCCTTATCCCAGGTAAAATCAAGGACAGGATCTTCCATATCCAAAATCTGCAATGCCCGGGACAGTTCCTGGTAGTCCTTGTCATCACAGGCTTCCACCACAACCCAGAGAACGCTCTGGGCAATGGGTTCCCGGGGAAAAATTTTCATGTTACGCCCCAGGGTGTCCCCGGCAATTATCCCATGGGAAACGGCAATGATTCCAATGTCGTTGCAGGGCAATGCCTTTATCACTTCAAGCCTGCCGGTCCTATTCTGCAACAGCTGATTGACTTTTATTTCCTTGTTCAGCCGCTGGCAGTACAGGCTACTCTTGGATTCCACCACGCCTCCATACACTCGTACATGGGCCAGCCGGCCAAATTTTTCATGGTGTTCCACCTTAAAAACCTGTGCACTGGGGCCAGGATCCTGCTGGGGCGGGACATTTTGTTCTGACTGGGCGTGTGGGTCCGGGAGGGGCTGAGGTTGAAACAATGGATTCCGGCAGGGAATCTTGATCAAAGAGTCTGCCAGGTCGGCAATGCCCATGCCCTGCTTGGCAATGCCAAAGTGCACGGGAACAAGCGCTTGTGAGCGAATCTTATCTGCGACTCGTTCATCCAGCCCGGCAAGACTTGAAAGATTTTCCTCCAGATAACTTTCCAAAACATCCTCGTCCAGGTCAGCCAGGTTTGCAAAACTTTGGTCCAATAAATTCTGGGAAAAGTCACACAAAGACCAGGGAACAAGGCTGCCGTCCTCTGTCAAAAGATTCAAACAAAAACCCCGGATCTTCAACTCATCCTGGAGATCGGAAAACACCTGATCTCCGCAGGCTCCGGCCCGGTCCACCTTGTTGATAAAAATCATCACCGGCAGACCCAACTCCCTGATGCTTTCCCATATATTCAAAGTATGGGCCTGGACACCTTCCACGGCGGAAACCAGGAGAACCACCCCATCCAGGACAGACACGGCCCGGTCCACCTCTGCTGCAAAATCCACATGGCCCGGGGTATCAATGAGGTTTATCCGGGTTTTCTTCCAGTCAAACCCCACACTGGTATTTTGAATGGTAATCCCCCGCTTCTTTTCCAGGGCCAGGTTATCGCTTGTGGTAGAACCCTTGTCCACACTGCCCGGAGTTTGAATAGCTCCGGAAAGGAAGAGCAACTGCTCGGTCAAAGTGGTCTTGCCCGCATCCACATGGGCAAGTATCCCGATATTGAGTATTGTTTTTTGCATTGCTGCTTTTAAAATACGACCTGGGTCTTTGTCAATAAAAGGTTATCTCCACTCAAAACACCGTCTTTCAACAACAATGTCATAAAACGCAAAAAGATCGAAAAGATTAAATCTAAAGTGAAATAATCAAGGTGTGGACCCCATTGCTATACATCCGACGACTGGTGGGCCAGCGCGTCGATGGCTGCCGCACAGACCGCCACTGAGGATTGCGGATCATCGATTGAAAACTTCTTGCCATCCTTGTAAAAAATTGCGCGCCACCGGGTCTCGTTCATGCTTTTGGGGCAAAGGTCTTTCAGTTGAAAGGAAAATCCTTTGGCTTCCAAAATTTCAGACAGTTTCAAAGCTGCGTTAATATTATAGGCAGCGTGAGTGGGAACTGCCTCGCCAAGGTGATATTTGAGTTGTTTTTCCAGTCTTTCGGGTATGAATTCAGACATTATAGTCTCCAATTTGATATTTTGTGTATGCACACGAAGTCAACGCCCCATGCCTTGGGGACACTCAACGAACCTGTTAAAACCGAGGTCCCAAATCCGCCCGCCTTCACCAATCTTTATTTCCAAATTTCTAATTCATAGCCCTTGGGCAGGTGAGCCGTTCCTTTGACACATGGAAGACCGGTAATTGTGTTAACTTGTTCAATTAAAATATCAATATTTTCACAAAAGCCATTATGAGTCGCATCCCATCCGTCCTCTGTCTTTTTTGCAAATGTGCATGTACAAAAATGAATGACCTCTGCTCCTTTTGATTTAAGTATTTTCGCTAGGTCTGCTGCATTGTCACCTGGACACCGACAAGTAAAAACACCAGAGAGCATGCAGTCATCATATCCGAGAAAACCCTCTTTTTTTTCAGCAATACAATTAAAACAATTTGTTAAAGGGCACCTTGTTTCATTTTTTTCACAACGAATTATAGCTACTTTTGTCATTTTTCCTCCATTGTTTCACTACCGATTGGGCGGTCATATTTATTTTTAGTATAGGATAATATCAATTCAAACTTGTTATTCACTCAATGTTCAATCAAGGGATGCTTTCCTTGCATAAGAACTAAATTTCCTTACTGCATATTCGAACACTTTGCCATCGTCTCACACTTAATTCCTAGGATAAGGGAAACGCTTTTTTTATCTCCTCTAGGAAAATCTTGTCTAAAACAATCTCTCCTGAGTTGTCACAGATATATAATAGCCTGCTTGCAATTGAAAGACGTTTGTAAAATTCATCAAAGGTAGAGGATACAATTTCGATTGCTAAATTTTCAAACCGCATATCATGATAAAAATAATACCGTGATCAGAAGTATCCATCCCAGGGATCTTGAAGAGGAAACCAAAAGCCCCCTTGTGAAAAAAACGGCCTGGACAGCTCCGCCCTGTCGGTTACAGTTTCGCAACTCGAGAGATTAGAAGGAAAATTCGCTTGCGCCTTTATCTATATATAGAGTTCCGAGTAAAGTCAATCAAGGAAACCTTCCCCGTACTAGCAGGAAAATAATTCCATGGAGGGTTGTATTTGCAGGGGCATGGCAGTTGTTGAATTTTTTTAAATACTATAAATACTATTTGTTTTTTACTCACTTGTACATGGGATCACCCTGAAACGGGTATGGACATCTAAGACTATCTCAGGTATTAGTAATTTAAGAACAGTCGAATACTTTTTTAAGGCAGAATCATGAAGATAAGAATTGCATCCCTGGCAAACGCCCCCCTGTTGGCGACGATAATCAAAACAGCAAACAGACCGGTTGCCACAAAATTTGGTCTGACCCGGGAAAACACCCCCAAACCCCCCTCTTTTTGCACAAAAGACTGGTACGAAAGACTGAAACAAAAAAATTTCCGCACCTGCCCTTTGATGTCCTGTTCATGCAGTACACCCTCGATGATGTCCAAGAGGGGGCTTTGAGCCCGGAGAATTAAACGGATGACGGATGACAAAAAGGAGAATTCCATGGACAAACCCAAAAAAGTATTGGTATCCCGGCAATTTCCGGACATTGGCATTCAATTGCTGGAAGAAGCAGGGTTTGAATTGACCATTTGGCCAAAGGACAGGCCCATGTATCCGTCGGAACTCATTGCGCTTTCCAGGGACCACCAGGCGCTGCTGTGCACCCTGAGTGATATGATTTCCAAAGAGTTCCTTGAAAAATGCTGCCACCTTGAGATCATTTCTCAGTTTGCCGTGGGGTATGACAATATTGATGTGGCCGAAGCCACCCGCCTCAGGATCCCCATTGGATTTACCCCGGATGTAATGAGTGAGGCAACCGCAGATATCGCCTTTGGCCTCATGATTGCCACGGCAAGAAAGATGTTTTTTCTCCACAAGACCATTTTAAAGGGGGAATGGGGGTATTTTAAACCCAGGGGAAATCTGGGTATGGAACTAATGGGGAAAACCCTGGGAATTTTTGGCCTGGGGCGAATCGGTATGAAAATGGCCCAGCGCTGCAAAAATGCCTATGGCATGAAAATTATTTATCACAGCAGGCGGCCAAACCCGGGGACAGAAAAAGAGCTGGACGCCTCCTGGGTCAGCTTTGAAGAACTGCTGGCCAGAAGTGATGTTTTATCGGTCCATTCTGTGCTGAGCCATGAAACACGGGGGCGTTTTAACTGGGAAACCTTCAGACAGATGAAACCCACTGCCATTTTTATCAACACTGCCCGGGGAGCCATTCACAATGAAACAGATCTGATTGAGGCACTTTCTTCAAAACAGATCTGGGGTGCCGGCCTTGATGTGACAGACCCGGAGCCCATGGCCAGGGAAAACCCTCTTTTGTCCATGGAAACCGTCTGTGTGCTGCCCCATGTGGGATCCGGGACCGTGGAGGCCAGGAACGCCATGTCCAGCGTGGCAGCAGAAAATATCATTGAATTTTATCGAACCGGAACCCTGCCCTATTTGGTGAACCCCCCGGCCCTGGAAAAATGATTTTGAACCGCCGCAGATAAAAACATTGAATACCCTAACATTTATAAGTAGAATACCCGACATGAATACCCAATTGCCACAACGATATGCTGACCGGGCCAGTGTGAACACCATCCGGGAGGTCTTTGATTACATACGCCGGTACAGGGGCAAAACGTTTGTGCTGAAAATTGAAGACAGCCTAATTGCCCATCCCCTCTTTCCCCTGCTCATGAAAGATATTGTCCAGTTACACGACATCGGCATCCATATGATCATTGTGACAGGCACTAGGACAACCATTGAAAAGCATCTGGCCAAGACAACGCTCGATACCAGGGTTGTCAAGGGTATCCGGGTCACCCCCAAGCCCGCCATGGACCACGTCAAGCTGGCGGCCATGGAAGTGGTTCAGGCGTTCATTTCCCATTTGTCTGCGGGCAATGCCAACGGGATTATGGGCAACTGGATCCGGGCAAGATCCCTGGGGGTGTGTGAGGGATTGGATTACCAATACACAGGTCAGGTGGAAAAAATTCAATCCGATATAGTTCATAAACTTCTGGGACAAAACTTTATCCCGGTAATTTACAATATCGGAATGAATGCCACGGGGGATTGCTATAATTTAAATTCAGATCAAATTGCCCTGCAGCTTTGCCTGGACCTGGACATTGAAAAACTCTTTTTTATCCGGGCCCAGGAGGCTATTCCCACAGCCGGGATTGAACTTGCGCCGGGAAGCCAGGTCCATCCCAACGGAAAAATCTACTCGAATATGGATCTTGACCAGGTTGATTTCATGCTGAGCCAGTATAGAGACCGTTTAAGTTTTGAAAACCAGGCCCTGCTGAGTTACTCAAAGCAAGTGATTGACCGGGACCGTGGGGTCAAACGGGTTCATATTATTGACGGCCGGCGGGAAGGCCGACTGCTCCAGGAAGTTTTCTCCAGTATCGGCGGCGGCACCTTAATCTACGGCAATCAATATGCCCATATCCGCCGGGCAACCCTTGGGGATGTTCCTGAAATACTCCATCTTTTGGATGGGTATATGCAGAAGGGAAACCTGGTCATGCGAACGGCAGCGGACATCAAGAACAAAATCGATTCCTATCATATCTATGCGGTGGATCATGCTGTATACGGATGCTGCGCACTCTACGAATTGGATGGGGGCTGGGCTGAAATTGGGGCCGTTGCAGTGAATGATGCTTACAAATCCAAAGGCATCGGCCGGGGGTTATTGCAGTACCTCATCCAAACCGCCCGGAAAAAACAGATACAAACCCTTTTTCTTCTCACCACCCAGGCTGCGGACTGGTTTTTTGAATTCGGCTTTGTCTGGGCAAGCCCGTCGGCACTTCCCGAAAGACGGCGGGAAGAATACAATCCGGAACGGAACTCACGGGTGCTGCTCCTGAAACTTTAGCCCAGACAATTGGGGAAAAAATGCCCCTTATGAGATTGACAGGCAAAGGGTGTCTTCTGTTAGGGAAGCGCTGAATTGATAATGGTTCGTGTCTGCTGGATCAAATCTGTTATGGAATCATGGGAATAACGATCAATGTTGATTTGCGGATGAATGACAATGTCTGCTTTGCCTGGGACCAGATCCATGGTACCGGAAGGAAGGATGTGCCGGGTTCCCCGCATGGTGATGGGCAAAATGGGAATCCCCAGGTCCAGTGCCATTTTAAAAGCACCTTTTTTAAAGGGTTTGAGGTTACCGTCATCGCTCCTGGTGCCTTCCGGGAAAAACATGACAGAGGTACCGTTGACAATTTTTTTCTTTGCGTTGTTGAGTGTTTCAACGGCTGCCTGGGGGTTGAAACGGTCAATAAAAATATGGTCCATTTTAACGGATGCCATGCCAAACATGGGAACCTTTTTGAGGGACGCTTTTGCGACCCAGCGAAGGTCGATGTCCAGCCAGCCGACAAGGGCCAAAATATCAAACAAGCTCTGATGATTGGAGATGACAACATAGGATTGACCGGAGACGATATTTCTCCTGTTTTGAACCTTCACAAAGACGAGGGCCGCAAGACAATTGAGCTTCGCCCATGGACGCCCTGCCAGTTTCATCCCGACTCTGGCATTGAATAGGGTGGCCAGAATAATTGAAAGACTGCCCAGCACTGCGGTGAAAACACACAACAAAGGGATAAACACCATCCACTTATAGGGCTGATATAAGAACCGGGCAATCCTGAATCTTTTTGAACATCTTGTGTCTGCTGTTTGCGTGTTCGGGGTAACTTTTGCTATTTTAATCTCATTGTTCATGATTCTCTCAACCGGCCTTATTCACGATCTATATTCAACCAACTTACTGAAAAATGGCAGCAAAAGCCATTATTAACTTTCAATGGTTACCCTATTACCTGCCAGGATGATATAAATAGGAATTTATTTTTTGTCAAGCCTCAGAAGAGGCAATCAGCAATTCTCGGTAACCGATACTTATTGCACCAACCTCTGAAAAATTTAATCTGAACATTATTGGTGAACATCCTAACCGGCCGGGAAAGATTGCAGCGTACTGATTGAACAAATTCCTACAGGTTCTATATTGCCCTGCACGAAAAGCCGTGAACTGCGGTCCAGTGGGTCCTCAAACAGCACGTTTTTCTAAACGCGCCACTGCATTAAGTGCCTGTACGCAATTGGGATCAATGATACGCCCGCAATCCCCCCCCGACCTCTTGGCAAACTCCGACCTGATCTTCGCATCCCCATTTTTCACTATTTGGAAACAATTTATTATATTGGTTGCCTATGAAATTCATCTTGGAGAAAATTTTCCCATACCATATGTTGTGGTCAGCATTTATTTTGAAATACCCAGATTTCACGTTATAGTTCTCTCCTGGCAAGCAGCCCAAAATTTACTCAACTGAATGTGAGCTGTCCGATGAAATAAGGTATTGTGATTCACCACAAATTTTAATGATACCATTTGAATAGTTGAACATTGGCAAAATCAAGAATGATGCAAGAATCTTTGATTCTGGCTAAATTAAAAAAAGGAAATTTAACAGGGCATTAAATTGACTGTTGCAATTTTCGGTAGAGAATGTTTAATCTCTAATGTTTTGATTTTTGACATGAATTCAAATTCATAAAAAAATAAACCTTATCAATATAATCAATCTGGAAACTACAATGAACAATAAAACACTTTCAATCATTACACTTTTAGCTGTTTTGACTGGCCTGCCAGCACTCTCAATGTCATCTGAAACCTCAAGCATAGAACGATATGTGGATGATAACCACTTTGTTAGCAACGGAAATGCACATTACGATAAATTTACTGACCAATACTTATTATTCCTTCCACAAAGCTTTAACAATAAAGAAGAAGCTTCTCAGGCTTGCAAAAATAGCAGAGCAACAGTAAATGGAATCACGCCAAATTGGAGTCTTGCCATTTTTTATCTGGGAAAGGACGTATGCAAGAACTTATCTTATTATAGAGACCTTTCTGGATTAAAATCCAATGGTAACCTTTTAGCGTTAGGTCCACCTATGTTTCAAGAGTTTTCACCGACAGTACTTTTCAGGAAAAATTGTGAAATCGGGGGGGCATTTAACGAAAAAAATGGCAAATTAAAAATTAAAATGGATTATCAAAAACCGATAAACATACCAGGGGATGGGAAATTGAGCACATTATGTGTCGCTAATGCATTCAAACCCAGATATGAACATAAGTTTAGCGAGGAACTTAAAGAAAAAGCAAACAAAACCAAAG
Organism: Desulfobacteraceae bacterium; assembly: GCA_016744295.1. Classification (GTDB taxonomy): domain Bacteria; phylum Desulfobacterota; class Desulfobacteria; order Desulfobacterales; family Desulfobacteraceae; genus NBML01. The sequence goes on from JADGEQ010000073.1 coordinate 17,727, forward strand.
CAGTATTGATGGACAAGCAACACAAAAAAAAATTTGAGTTATCGAAACAAGTCAATACCAATGAGGCTTACCAAAATTTTATATCCATAGCAGATAAAGACTCAATATATATTGAAAAAGCAAATCAGCAAATTTTGCAACTTGAAGCAACATCTGACTTCAACAAACTGAGTAACACGAACTCCCTATATTCATATATTAGCTTCATTAAGCGACATCCTAAGTCTATAGAGAGAGACAATGCAGAGCAAAAAATTCTAAAAATTCTTGAAGCCGAAAAAAATATTTCAGGTTTGGAATGGTTTATCAGTACTTATCCTAATTCAAAAGTTGTTACTGAGGCCATTTCTGAAATCCATAAACTCGCATATGCGCAAGCAAAGAAAATTAACACTCTCTCCGCGTACAACACCTATATCATTGCTTATCCATATTCAGGCTTTACAGAA
>JADGEQ010000074.1 GCA_016744295.1 Desulfobacteraceae bacterium
TAAACGGGCGGCTTGTAGGTCGCCTAAATCACGAAACGAGGGAGTGCAGTTTCCACCTAAGAAATCCAGTTTCGTGGTCTAAGATTGGGGGTAGGCGCACATAAACTATTTACTTTTGCAAATTATCTGGTTTTACGGTTATATGGTTTGTATCCTCTGGGTGATTTCCATAGTTCTTTCCAGATAGATGTTAAACCTGGCTTCACCTTCCCTCCAGTGGGTCGCTAAGGGTTTACGTCCCCACCTTCTCACTGATTTAACTTACTCAGTGTCGGTACTATGATCCGCTAAGACTCCCATATGATTATCTCAGGTTCATTCGCTATTTACTATCCTTGCCTGATACCGTGTTATTTTTTTATTTCCACGGACTCATACGGGTCTCCCAAGTTCCCGAGCTACCTCTTTGAATACAGACCCTGCAATCTCGATCCCTCCGGCTTCGGATGTCTGTTGCCAGATTTGCCCTCGGAGTTCACTACAAATCTGCCGGCTGAGCTTTGATTTGGTGGGATTCGTTCTTAATTCCAACGCTAAGGCAAGCCTTGCAGGGGAAAGATGTCTCTGAATTACACGAACTACCCAATAGGTAACAACAACCAATTTCAAAAGAGTCCTATGTCTTTATCCCGAGGTTTCGAATTTATCTTGGCACGACCAGTGATGGGTTATGTGGCCTACTTTGGGGCAATTTTCATATCATTTTTCCGTATGCTCAACCCGCAATGTAAACATTTAGAGGTGAATCCATTTGCCCAAGACTTCGTAGCCCCATATAAATTGTTACACCTTGGGCATTTTACAAAGGCATATCGAAAACCAGCTACAAGCAATATAAAAAAATAGGTAAAAACAATAATTCCGCTTACTATTTCAGATGGTATTATTGACATAATAAAACCAGCAAATGGGATATAAAAAGCACCTAATAATACGAAGCGTAACCTAAGTTTACGAAGACGCATAATCCCTTTTAACTCCTCTTCATTCCTGGGTTTTGAATGACCAATATGAGGGGGTGGGGGGGGGGAGCGGTGTAAAATCTCGTTTAAGAATCATAAATTACCTTTAGACACATAGCCCCCAAATAAGCGGTTTATCCGCTTCATTTGGATTATTGAAATAGCGATACTGTCCCCGGAATTCCTGGAATTATGTATGCTGTCCCCCGAATTCTAATGTTTTTTTGTCATGCTGCTTTGCAATATACTTTCAAAAGATTGTGACTGCTTTTGTTCTATTTGTTTTAATAACGATATTGCACTTTGAGTACTACTGATATTCTGTTGAATATCACTGTCCCTTACCTGGTCCCTCAGAATACTTTCGAACTCTGAAAGCATGTCTCGCTTTCTATTTGGATCGTCCCAAACTCTTGAATAATATTTAAGATGGATTTCTTGCCCTAACTCTTGAGATAAACGGTCTAATGGAAGTGGAACAAAGGGAAGCCTTTCTTTTAATGATATTTCTCCTCTGTTGAACATTTCTAATGTCATTTGATCCATTTCATTGGGGCTCATATTATGAATATTGTATGATGAGCCTCTGGGAGCTGTGTTTGAATTTGCGGAAGTAAGGTTTATTGCTGAAATTTTTTCTATCATGTCAATTTTTTTCCTTTATATTATTATGCCCAACATATTCAATTGAATACAACCTTGCAGATCGTGTCAATTCATTAGGGTTCTCACCAACTTTCAACTATTTTTTAGGAGGGATTACAATAATAATATATCCATCAATTCAAGAACTCGGGGGGTATTTTTTAGGCGCGCATCCATTTCTGTATGCAATTTATCACTATTTTTTTTGTCCAATATGACGTTCTGATAATACTCTTCTCTGGAATCAATATTATTTTCTTCAGAAAGTTTGCCAACAAATTCCCAAAAACTATAGAGTTCCGTACTCAAAGTCGCTTTTTCAGGAAGATATGACCCAAACCACGATGGCAATGCATAGGATTCGATTGGGTAGTCTTTCATTGATGTTACCGGTAATGGTTTTACGGGCAATTTATCTAATGAGGAAATAGTGGAACGAATTAAATTAGTCTGTGTAAAAGAATTGTTGGTCATATTCTGCAGTGGTTGTATAAAGTTCATATTGTTCTCCAGCCTAGGAATTTTCAAATATTCTTTATTTGGAACTCATCATTCGGAAATTATGCAAATAATATACCGATTTCAGAGAACGTCCTATAAACCGGATAACGTGCTCATTAAGATTGATTCTTATATCCTTTCAAAGGAAATATTTGCCGAGTGGTATGATAAATTTTGCACTGGAGCAGGTATTTGGTAATCGTAATTTTTTCTTGAATTATGTTTGTATAGAGTTGTCCTGATTGATTATCAGAATCCATCCTGAAATATTACATCTCAGGATGGACACTTTGGTTTTATTTACAGATGTGATAACCCTAATCTTTCCAGGGTCTCTTTTTCCGGGACACCGTTTTCATCCCAGCCCTGAATTTCATAGTAGTCATCCAACATGGTATCCAGATCGCATACTTCGTCTTTTGCAGGTCCGGATGGCATGGGGACTTTGGTTAAACGGTCCGGCAGTGTATCATCTTTTCGGTCAAAACCGGCATTGACGATAAACATTCTTTCTGCGTTGGTAATACGTTCTGCGGCCTGAATCAATTCTTCCAAGGTATAATCTGCTTGTGTTGCTGTGTTCAGATACTGCAACATACCTTTGGGTGCCATGGTCGAATTTTTTTCCGCCAGCATTCTGGCTCCGAAAAAGATGCATAGGCCTGCGGCATCGACAATGGCCGATAAATCCTGGACACTCTTTGTCGGAGCAGCTTTGCCTTCCGTACTTAAAGGATCCATGGAAAAAGTGGTTCCGAAAATTTCAAAATATGCTGGATCTCCGCGCATGTGTGAGCCGCCGATGGGTGATGTGGCATAGGCCAGTCCCATGGCTTTTGCTCCGCGGGGTTCATATCCCGGGAACTCCTGTTTTTTGGATACCATGGCAAGTTCCGGGTGACCGTAACTTTCTGCAAGGCGATAACTGCCATTTGCCAGTTTGTCTCCAAAACCTTCCCGGTAAGCCGTTAATCGCGTCAGTTCCACAAGCGCCTCACCATCTCCCCACTTGAGCGATCTTCCAATTTCGTCTTCACTCAGATAACCCCGGTCCACAAGTTCCATGGCGCAGGCAACTGTAGCGCCCATGGTAATGGTATCAAGACCTAATTCGTTACACAGATAATTTGCTTTTGTAATGGCGGCAAGATTATCGATCATGCAGTTTGAACCCATGGCATAAACTGTCTCGTACTCGGGCCCCTCACCTTCACCCTCAAAACCCGGTTCATGAACCTTAGTGATTCTGCCGCATTTGATGGGACAGCCGAAACAGCCCTGATTCTTTACCAGGTATTTATCGGTTAGTGTAGCTCCCTGGATATTTTCCCATCCTTCAAACTCTCCCTGCTGCCAGTTCTTTGTAGGCAGGATTCCTTTCTCCTGGGTAACGGCAACAACTCCGGCAGTACCGTTAATGGTAAGACCCACCGGTGTTTTTTTTGCATCACTTAAATACTGATTCACAATTGATTGATTGAAAGATTTAAATCCGTCCGGATCTGCCAGTTCAATTTTTCCATTGCCGGACAGCACCAATGCTTTAAGATTCTTGGAACCCATAACGGCTCCGACTCCGGATCGTCCTGCGGCACGGTGTTTCTCATTCATAATGCTTGCGAAAAGAACCTTTCTTTCCCCGGCTGGTCCGATGCAGGCGACACGTGCTTTTGAATCAGTCTCTGCTAAAAGAAGATCTGTTGTTTCAGGAACTGTTTTACCCCAGATATGACCGGCATCCTTTAGTTCTGCCTTACCGTTGTTGATCCAGAGAAAAACCGGTTTTTCTGCTTTCCCTTTAAAAATGATACCGTCATAACCGGCCCGTTTCATATCCCGGGGCATCATCCCCCCGGAATTGGAGCATGTGACAGCACCAGTTAACGGAGACTTGGTCATCACCATGTAGCGAGCACCTGTGGGAGCACCTGTTCCTGTGAGAGGCCCGGTCATCATGATCAACATATTTTCCGGAGACAGGGGATCACACTTGGGGTTCACCTCCTTGTTCAGATAATAGATACCCAGACCTCTGCCGCCGATATAGTCTTTGGCAACCCGGGGATCTAATATCTCGTCCTTAATACTTCCCGTTGTTAAATCAACACGGAGAACTTTACCCATCCATCCTTTCATAACTTAATATATCCTCTTTTATTATTATCGCGCCTATCCTCTCAGGCACTATTTAGTCTGGTGAATAATATCAGCCAGCGTCACCAATTTCATTTTATCCTCTATCTCCACCTGTATTTCGCTGAAAAGATTAGTAAAAAACAAATTGATCAAGCCGGATTCCTTCATTTTCGGTTCCAGATCTTTATTGACATCGAGATGAAATGCTTTTTTATGTTCCAACGCACAGTAAATTTCCTGAAGACGAATATCTGAAGGGTCTCTTGCCAGTAAAAAACCACCGAATGGCCCCTGAATACTGGTAAGAATATTCTCTTTGACAAGTGCGGAAAACAATTTTCTGAGTTTTGAGGCATTGATACCGGTCTGTTTGGATATCACTGTGCTATTACAGGGCTCTGGACTTGAATAAGCCAAAAAGCAAAGGGCTTTTACAGAGTTAGATAGTTTTGTTGATGCTGACATAAACATTTCCTTTATTATAACAACATATGTTGCGGTGTGTGTAACATACGTGGATATCAAAAAAAAATCCAGGAAAAAAATTATCCCGTTCTTCTATGACCTGATTTTTAGCCTTCTTTTTTAATCCTTTGCCCAGTAAATCCAATTTTTTGATCAAATCTGATGGTGGGTTCATAAGCCGGTTGATATATTCAAAAACAGATATAAATCCGTTATGTTCTTTGGAAAAATGAAAAACAACATTTGCTTGAATGTCAATCCCGCGCCCGGGGTCCTGGCCAATGCCGAGTTGAGCTGCGACTGGTAAGGATGTCAGCTCGAACTCGTGGTTCTATGCGCCTGCGGTTCGATAAACTTAGTCAACTCGGCACTCAATTCGCCGCAGGCGCATTGAACATAAAAATCACCGGTTTACCCGGTGCATTTTATGGTTGTAAAGAAGTAAAATATTCCGGGAGTTCATTATGACTTACTTTTCTTAAATGGCTCTTTTCAGTATCAAAAAGTGCCGTTTAATGCCAAATTTTACCCCAAATATGCTTATTATACCCATAGTATCAATATATATCGGGGTCAGACCCCGTGTATAATTTTTCTTGATAAAAGACAAGTTCTTATCCTTTTATTCAGGAGTGCCCCGTCATGCAAAGGCATTGGCAAAGGCATTGGCAAACCAGGTGGCGGCAGGGCCGAGGCCCACGCCCTTGCCATTGACCAGATAGATACCCGCGGTAAACATGCTCTTGCCGAACACCACGGGCAGTCTGACCAGGCGCCCGGCCTCAAGATCTTCCCGGATCTGGAATTCGGCAAGGGCCCCCCACCCATCTCCCCTCACGATAAGCTCTCTCACGATCTGGCTGTTTTCAACATGCCAGACACGGCTGCCAAAGATAAAGGCTTCGAATTCACGTTCACCGCCCCTGCTGACAGGCGCTAGTTGGAGATGGGGTGCAAGATCATCCTGGGATACCCGTGCAAGCCGGGCCAGGGGATGGGTGGCTGCCGCCACGATGATAAACTCAAGATGGCCCAGGTGCCGCCAGTCGCACCGCCCGTCCGGCTGCGCCAAAGGCACTTCAATCCCCAGATCGGCCCGGCCGTTTACCACCATGTCACTGATGTCCCCCAGCACTCCGGTTAAAAGTTCCAGTTCCGTTGCCGGAAACCGGAGATTGAACTGCCCAAGGAGATCCGCCACCAGGATCGGGGGCATAATCTCATCGCAGGCGATCCTCAACCGGGGTTCCACGCCGCCTGCGATGATATTGGCATGGTCGGTCAGGGCTTTTAAACGATCTATGATCTGCCGGGATTCACGGATCAATGCCTCCCCTTCCGGTGTCAGTATGGGATATTTGCCCCTCCGGTCAAACAGCACCACCCCAAGATCAATTTCCAGATTTCCAATGGCCGTGCTGATACGGCTCTGGGCCTTGCCCACTCGGCGGGCAGCTGCCGAGAAAGAACCGGCCTCCACGGCTGTCACAAACGCTTCCAGATATTCCAGGGATACCCCCATGGATTCACCTTTTCTTCTCATGTTTCCAAACCAACACCGGCAATTGTCCCGGTGACCTATCCGTTTTCCGGATAGTACCAAACTTTACCCCATCTTAGAAATAGAATATAAGAGCAATCCACAGCCACTTTCCCCCAAAGGAAACTTTCCTTTGAGGGAAGGCCCAGACAAAAACACAACATTACAAAGGAGCTTTTACCATGCGAACCCATATGGACAGACTACGCCACACAATACTCTTTGAATGCCTCCTTCTGGCCATCTGTATCCCGTTTCTTTCCTGGTTCCTTCACCAACCCGCCGGGCACATAGGTGCATTAAGTGTAATGCTTAGCCTTGCAGCCATGGGCTGGAACTATGCTTACAACCTGCTCTTCGACCATGGATTGAAACGGCTGGGCAAGCCCCTCTACCCCCGCTCATTGCGGTTGCGGATCGTCCATGCCTGCCTGTTTGAACTGGGACTGCTATTTGCCACCATCCCAGGGGTGATGTACTGGATGAACTACAGCCTACTCCAAGCCTTTACACTGGATCTCTCCTTTCTGCTGATGGTGCCGGTGTATACGGTCTTTTTCAACGGCTGTTACGACAAATTTTTTCCGGTACCGGCCCTGCAGGCCAATTAAATACCAAAATTTATCTTCGGCCCGGGCACCCTTGCCTCAACCGGCTCCTATGCAAAACAAGTTCGCTGCCAAAAAAATGATGCTGGTGACGGACAAGGGGGGCTTGGGTGCTGGCTGGGCCCAAAAAGTTGCAACGTCCCTGGAAAAAGAAGGGCTTGCCACGGAGATCTATAGCAATGTTTCTTCCAACCCCAGGAATTACGAGGTGATGGAGGGCGCAATGCCATCTTGCTTGAGCCGGTGGTGAACTTTAATTTCGATCACACCCGACAAAAAAATAGATCGAGGATATCTATATCAAAGCCTTTTAATGATCCCAAAATCAAAAATTCCATTTTCTGGGACACTATGTCTTCCAGATATTGAAGACTCTGAATATTGAGTTCACAAGCTTGCCTACGTATCCATGAACATCTGCGGCTTGTCCGTCAGCAATTTCGTTGTTAGGATCAATTCTTTCTTAATTTTTTACCCTTTATTTTCTTTAAATGAAGACCACTTTTTCCAATCAATATTATAACTGACACTCCTGCCTCCTCCTGGCATTTTGATCAAAATACCTTTATTGACAAGATCGGCTAATTCCCTCTGGGCCGTGGCACGACTGGTATGTGCGATTCCCATATATTTTTTGTTTTTTAACCCACCTTCAAAACCACCAACGCCGGCGTCAAGTAGTCGGTTAATAACTTTTATTTGACGTTCGTTCAACTTTATCTGGGCAAATTCCTTCCAGACCCGTGCTTTTGTCATTATATTTTTTAATAAAGTATTGGAATTCAGAATAGCCCTATTCATGCATTCAAGGAACCATTTCAACCACTCTGTAATATCGCCTTTGCCTGATTGTGTGGCTTTTAAAATTTTATAATATTCATTTCTCTCAGCCATAATCTGTGAAGAAAGGCTATAAAATCTTTTTGGATTATTTTCATCTTTTGCAAGGAACATCTCCGTCAAAGTTCTTGCAATACGTCCATTACCGTCATCAAATGGATGAATTGAAACAAACCATATATGAGCGATCCCGGCTCTGATAATGCCATCCAATTCGTCTTTTGTATTTATCCAAGATATGAATGTTTGCATTTCTTTATCAATTTTTTTTGCAGGGGGTGCCTCAAAATAAACTTTTTCCTGTCCAATAGGCCCAGAAATAACCCGCATCGGGCCCTTACTATCATTTCGCCATTGACCAACGGATATTTTTACCATACCGGAATAACCGGTTGGGAAAAGGGCTGCATGCCAACTCCAAATTCGTTCCATTGTTATTTTTTTTGAATAGTTGGTTGTTGCATCCAGCAAGATTTCTACAAGGCCTTCGGCTTTTTGGTCTATTATTTCCTTCAATCCAGCACCTGGTAACCCAAGCCTGCGACCAACAGAAGATCGGACAGCATCGGGATCTAATTTTTCACCCTCGATTGCTGACGTCTTCAGTGCCTCTTCAACAAGAACATCTGCCCGTGCTGTTTGCTGAATCTCAAACCCCAATTCCTTGATCTGAGTTATTAAAGCGCCTTGACTGAACCGGATATTGCCCAAGGGCTTCAATAATTTAGCACTGTCCCATCTGAGGTCTGGCCAGGATTTAGTTTGCCATATGTATTTCATTGGATGCGTAGATCCCCCTTTTGAGGGAATTGGTATTTGAGTCATTTAATTCATTAATCAACTCAATATTTGAGTCGATTGTTGTATTTAATCAACTCAAAGTCAAGGGAAAATTGTAATTAAGTGTTGAAATGAAACACGCTTTATTTTTTGGTGTGGTTTGCCAATATAGGTTCATGCCACAATATCAGCGCATTGAAGGGTTTTTAAAATTTATTGTTAATGCCAAACAAAGAAGGAAAAAACTGGAAATCCGTCAACCATTTCAATGTTACCGAGCACCCTACAGCAGAATGGGTGGTTCAGCAAGGGACTTTATGAGCCAATATTTCAAATATTATAGAGAGATGCCATTTGTCAGTAGGCCGGGATTCCCCAATCGGGAGAGAAATCCAAAATAAACCATTTAAATCTGCAAGAATTATTTCCTTACCGTCCAGGATGACAGCCTTTTCTATCTAGTGTTCTCAGGTGGAAAGCAGCATCTCTATAAACCTGGCTCTGCCCCCCCCCGACAGCTCTCCTTGCTGGTCATGGCTATCACCAGTTTACCGCCGGGAAGCAGGTGCTTAAGGGGAATAAAAGCAAGGTTACGTCCTTTGAGGAGAGGAGTCTTCTCAACAATGGTGGCAAAGGAGACACCAAGTCCTTGTTCCACCAGCTTTGAACTGATCTCCACGTTGGAGACCTCCAGCACCCATACCATGGATAAACTCCTTTGCAAACCGCTGGAGTCTTTTTCCTTCCGGCGTCATGACAAGCTTACGTTTGCCAATGCGGTCAAAAAGCGAACAACCGATTTCCTCCTCAAGGGTCTTGAGCTGCTGGCTGACAGCCAGCTGGCTCCTACAGACTATTTCACAGATGCCTTGGAAACACTTTGAAGCCGTGCCACATGATAAAAGCTGATCAGTTGTGTAAGTTCCACACCTCTCCTTATAAGCGATATTCAAATAACTAATTTTACATGTCTTTTTTTCTGTGTAACACTGGTTTAACCTGGATCGCAACAGCAACTGGAGGTTTATCATGAGAGAGAGCTTAAAACCTGGACTTAAGGTCAATTTTACCTATCGTGTATCAGCCGATCGAACCGTACCCAACCTGCTGCCGGAATCGGCCGAGTTTGGCTTAATGCCTGACGTACTGGCCACCGGTTACATGGTAGCACTGTTTGAATGGGCCTGCATTGCTTGTGTGAATCCCCACCTGAACTGGCCTGAAGAGCAGACAGTGGGTACCCATGTTAACCTTAGCCATGTTGCCGCCACCCCGCCCGGATTAACAGTGCATGTGCGGGGACAACTTGAACGGATAAACGGGAGAAAGCTTTATTTTACAATAGAAGCTGATGACGGGATTGACATAATCTCCAAAGGAACCCATGAACGCTTCATCATTTACAAAACCGGATTTGACAAAAAAATGGATAAAAAGGCGGCCAACCTGTGGCTTGCAAAAATGTGATCATGCCTGAACATCTGCGGTTTATCCGTCATCCGGGTAGAAGCACCGGTTACCCGGCGCTCCCCCCACAGATCCGTACGTGAAGATTTCCCTCATACGGTTCCTCGACTCAGATGCTTTCTCAGCATATTCATACACTGTTTCCCGTGCTTTATAATTGGTTCTTACACCATAATACTGATAATACCCACGCAGTTTGCTGCCAATGTCAGATGCTGCTCCCATGGCTCATGCCGCTAGGCACGGGTCCTGACGAACGTAGTTATAAAAAAATAGGTTAAGTATGAGATTGATTCATTCAGTTTTAGATTTGAAATTGTTATTCTGTATTGCATCTCTGTGAACGTTTTTGCGTCGGCTGAATTAGCAGCGTTATGTCATTTATACTTTATTCCATTTCACTATTGGTCTGTCATCGCAAGCTTAACCCCGAGAGCAGCAAAAGTGGCAGCAAATGATCTCTGTAACCAGACAATTATCCTCGGTGAGTTGATAACGTGCTTTCTAACTCTATTTGCCGAAATGCCATACATTATAAAAATAATTAACGTCATGGCCATGAACACAATACTCAGAATGAACATCTCAAACATTGGCGATGAAGTGTTTGGCGAAACAAAAAGTGGTAGAAAAGCCAAGAAGAATATTGATAGTTTAGGATTAAGGATATTAATCAAAAACCCCCTTGTTGCAATTTGCCGTAAGCTATTTTTTGGTGAAGATGAATTAAATTTAAGTGCTCCTGTGTCACGCCACATTGACCATGCAAGATAAAGCAAATAAACAGCGCCAGCATATTTAACTATCTGGAAAGCGACGGCACTCATATGAAGTATGGCAGATAGTCCTAAAATGCTTGCAAATAAGTGGGGGATAATTCCTATTGTGCAACCGAAAGCGGCAGCAATGCTTGATCGCCATCCAAGAAAAAGACCTGTTGATACTGTATAAATCACGCCGGTCCCTGGTGTCAGAACTACGACCAATGATGTGATTAAGAACTCTGCATTAAACATTTCCATCTCCTATAAAAATACATACAATTCAATTTGTGATTATTTGATATAAAAAATCTGCGGCTCGGCGCGAGCATTTTGGTTGTTGAAAAAAGTGGCTGAACTTGGTCTCCAGTTTTTTAGGGGAGGATCAGATGTTGGTTACAACCAATTTAAGACATCTTCGGCAAACCCAAAAAATTTATTGATTTTTAATACTGAACCGCCATCAAGGGTTACAGATCCTGTAAAATGACCAAACACCTGGTGCTGGAATGATTTGAGAAGCTTGAAATCGAAACGGGACTGTCTGTCCAGCACCGGTATGAAGTCCATCTCAAACCGATGGTCGCTGCTTGTGATTTTCCAAGGCTGCATATAGTCTTCGGTATTCATATGAAAGACAACCTCGTCCAGCTTATGGGCCTTTCCTTTGTAAAAAATCATATTTTCTGAAGCCGCTGAGCGATCGCTGAATCCATAGCCAAGGTTCCATCCAAAGGATTCACCATCCAGCATCCCGGATGCCGACCCCCAGTACCAGCGGTTTTTATAGGTCCAGTTCCCCCGTCCCCAGTCAATGGCGCCAAAGCTTGTACCAGGGGTAAACTCATATCTTGTGCTGCCGATGATCACATGTCCCGCAGCCGGCATGCAATTGATTTTATGATTATAGTAAAAGGCTTTCCTGTTATCCTCCCAGGAAGTGGCAATGGCCATACTTTCCACATCCGGGTCCTGTGAGAGCAGGATTTCTCCCTTAAGCCCTTTATTCCCCATCTCATCTATAAAATGAGTTGTGCCAAAGGACAAACGCCGGACATTGTTTGACACATCAAAGTTCAGATTCAACCTGGCGTTTTTAAAACAAGTGGTTCCGGATTTGGATGTTGCCGGCAGACGGGTGCGTCCCCTTGGCAGAAAGGTGAGTGCCTCGACTTGTTGGGATGTCCTGTTTTGAAAATCCAGCCAGCAGATGGTGGCAATTCCAATATACCCAAGATCCGCAAGAGTGAGGGTTATACCATATCCTTTTTCAGGATCAAGAACCGAATAATAATCCCATTCCTTAATCCTGTGCCATCCGGCGTTTATTTTTCCACGGTCATATTGCCACAGGGGAGAGGTTGCATACCCCGGGTTGATCACGTGTCCGTTCCTGTCCAATAAATCACAAGGTTCAGTTATTCGATTCTGTGGAGCCATTGACACCTTTAATCTCCGTCGTTTTTTTAATCATTTTCAATATCACCAGTGTTGTTAACTGTATACACACCACTATAAACAAGGATCAGCCGGATACGCCCTTATTAATCCGTTTTACTCGGAGACATAGGGGCTTTGAAAACGAAGGTGGTTACAAACTCAATTAATATGCCGAACACAATACTCATTACAAATGCGGCAAATGAGATCAGGAGGCCCTGGCCTGTAATAAGATCATAAACGGGAAAAGAAAATCCGATTATTAACCCTATAAACGCCCCGTGCTGAACCCAGGTGAGCCGAAGTGCAGATATACCAATCACAAATCCTATCATCAATCGGCTTGTCACCACAAATAACCAGCTTGTCCGGTTCATTTGATAAGTTGAAATCAAAGTTATTTTTCTATATCGCTCTTTTGGGCCCCGAAAACGTCTATATAGGCTTGTTTTAGGGGGTGTTTTTTTAGCTATCTCCTTAATTATCAGCCTTCTTGCTCGGTCCGGCCCCACCTGCGCACAAAATTAATATCCGAATGGTGACAATGATCATTTTGTTCTTAAACTGCGCCAAGCTAATTTTCAGTTGCTTTTCTTCTTTTTCCAAACGTGATGCCAAGTTTACTCATGCGGTGCCTGAGCGTACTGGCGTTTACATCCAAACGGCAGGCAGCCCCATTTGGGCCATCGATTCTGTTGTTACACAACAAGAGAACATTTTCGATATGATTCCGTATCACCTCATCAAGGGTGGGTACCTCTTGTTCGAGATTGGGGCTTAGTGGTTTGGATTGTTGTGGCGGCCTGCTTACATCATCAAAAATTATACCCTCATTTGAAGGACCGGCTAAAGCACGTATGAGAGCCCTCTCGACCGAATTTTCCAATTCCCTTACATTCCCTGGCCAATCATGGTCCACTAGCTTTTTTATCTGAATAGAGGAGATCGTCGGATGGACTCGAATTCCCATCTCGCGGCATTTCTTTGAAACGAAGTAATTTACCAGATCCGGGATATCAATTTTCCGGTGCCGCAGGGGGGGGATCGTTATCGGAAAGACATTGAGCCGGAACCACAGATCTTCTCTAAAGGATTTGTCAAGGACCATCTGCTGCAGGTCCCTGTGTGTGGCGGAAATGATGCGAATATCCACCTTGATTGGATCACTGCCTCCCACTCGCTCGATGGTTTTGTCCTGAATTACGCGTAAAAGCCGTGTCTGTGCAGAAAGGGGAAGATCACCAATTTCATCGAGAAAAATCGTGCCGCCATGAGCCCTCTCAAATCGGCCTCGGCGGGTTGTTCCGGCGCCAGTGTAGGCCCCCTTTTCATGACCGAAGAGTTCGCTGTCAACCAGGCTTTCGGGTAACGCACCACAATTGACCTTTATGAGTGGACCGCTGTGCCGCTGCGAAGAATAGTGAATTGCATTGGCGATGACCTCCTTGCCTACGCCGGTCTCGCCCAAGAGCAACACATGGCTATCCAACGGGGCCACTTGTCGAACCTTTTCCATGACAGGTTTTAATCCATGCTCTTCACCAATAATTTCGGCCCCTGAAATCTGGCGTAACTCGTTGGCCAGGTAGTGGTAGTCATCGGATAGCTTCTTTTGTAGCCGCAGGACGCCCTGGTGTTTTAAGATGTTTGCAATGGCAATGGCAAAAGGATCGTGCAGTAGTTCCAGTAAATGGGCGTGTTCTTCGCTAAACAAATCTTGCCCCTGGGCTGAAATCACAAGTTCACCGAGCCTTTTTTCAGCTATTTTCAGGTGTAGAAGAAGAAAACAAAGGGGATGTTGTTTTGCTTTCAATTCAAGATGTTTTGCCACTGGTTGCATTTTCGACCGATCAATTATGCTAACCACCGGGCCATAATTACCTGTTTCTACAAATATTACAGCTTCTTTGGACAATCTGGCCGGATAACACAATGGCGTTTCAGAATAGCAACTTGCAGAAGCGATATTGCGAAGGCTCTGGCTTTCCGGCTCATAGGTATTTAAATCCACGCTTTCAGCGGGCATAAAATTTTCAAGATACTTGCGGATGTCTGTCAGCATGGTTCTTGCGTCCAGGTTACCGCAGATTCGTTTAGACGCCTGCTGGATGAACTCCATATCGTTAATGGTCACTACTCCCTCCTAATATCTGTCGCATGCGGCATAAAATCGAAAAACACCATATATGACATAAATTCTGGCATATATAACAAAAAATATCAATGTTTTTCTTAACATACTTAAATTAATAATAAAAATTTTATGGCATGCCTCTTGCTGAACTTATTTCCATTGAGAAGTAACAGCACCCCTTTCAGGCTTGTTTTGGAATAAACCGTCAATCATGGGGTGCAAAGAAGAGACAGAGGAAAGCAAATGATGGGTGGTCGACCAATGGAAACATAGTTGAAATTGATCTTAATCCATCGGAGGAAAAATTAATTGATTGAGCTTGGACTACAAGGCAGTAGAAGATACTGGTTTTGGATTTTTGGACTTTTTGCAATCATCGCAGTTGGTGGTGTGTTCTACTACAATCAACTCAAGTGCGGATTGATGGTAACAGGTCAGAGCAGAGATGTTTCCTGGGGTTTCTATACTGCTCAAATGACATTTTTTGTTGGTGTTGCTGCTGGAGGGGTAATGCTGATCCTTCCGTATTATCTTCATGATTATAAAAAATTTGGCCGGATTACCATTTTAGGAGAATTCCTTGCTGCGGCATCAATTATTATGCCTGTTATTTGTTGTGGTACATCTGGGCCAGCCAATGCGGATCCTTTTGCATCCCACACCGGGTTCCATGCTCTTCTGGGACGCAAACGTGCTATCCGGTTATCTTGTCCTGAACATTATTATCGGGAGGAAGGTTCTGGAAGCCGAGTACAACGGCACGGCTCCGCCTGCCTGGATCAAACCTTTGATCTACATTTCCATTACAATTCGGATGAAGGAATACAATGAGTCGGGTTTACAGTGATATAGGACTATTCAAATAGAATCAGAAATATTTAACAAGGAGGTATAAAAAAATGAATGTTCAAATCAAAGCTTCAAATGAAGAAGTTCACAGAGTACTAAGCGAAACAAATAAAAAACGTCCGGCCTGTATGAAAGAGGTATGCGAACAACAAAATGCAAAGAGACAAAAGAAAGTGGGAACATTCTACATAATTCTGTTCTTCACACTCATATTATTATTGGTACTAAGAATGACCATGCCCATCGCGCTCGTGATATGTGGCGTGGTATCTAACCTATTTTTTTAAAAAAAGGAGATCCCATAGTACTCAGAGAAACAAATAGGAAACGTCCAGCCTGTATGAAAAAGGCCAGCAAACAACAAAATGCAAAGAGACAGGAGAAAATGAAATTATCCGGCAAAATTCTGTTCTCCGCCCTGATATTATTAGCTGTACTCAGAATGACCGTGTCCTTCGCGGTCGCGGATAACAACAATCGGTCCCTGCCTGGAGTTACGGTGACTGACAAGCATCCAAATGGATGTGTGGACTGTCACAACGCATTTGGAGACAAAGACTACCGCCTCAAGATGGAACTGGCCAAAATTGAGGGGCATTCCGAGATGGACACCATCGTCAAGAACCTGCCCCAGGATTGCATGAAATGCCATAAGGCCGAATCCTCTATAGGATATTTGGGTGATATCGCCCATAGAGATCACTACAGTAATCCACCTAAAAATGTCTTTATCATCGTGTATAAGGGAGACTGTCTCAATTGTCATGGCATTGATCCTGAAAGTGGTAAAACAACCCTTAAAGACGGACCCAAAAATTGGTAGCCGGCCACAGGGGTGTGATCAAACTGTAAACCGAGGTAAGGCTCTGATCTCTCATTATGGATTCAGCAGGCGAGGGCGCATGGGGAAATAAGCCCGGATAAAGACAGCTGTATCGTGGCCATGGCTTTTATGTCCGACTATTTTTTGTGCTGTTGACTTTTTTCTGCGCCGCCATGAAACGGACCCAAAGAGAATGCTGGACTTGCTGGAAAAACTTTTGGAACAAACCATTAAACCCAACTTTAAAAAGGTGGAAGTATGACTGAAAAATACCTTGTAGACCCTGATCTAAAATTTATCAAAACCATCAAACAAAACGGCGGCGATAGCCTGAAAAAATGCTTCCAGTGCGCCACGTGCTCAGTGGCCTGCCCTCTCTCATCTGATAAGCAGCCGTTTCCGCGCAAAGAAATGATCGCGGCCTCATGGGGGTTGAAAGACCACCTATTAGGCAACCCGGATATCTGGCAGTGCCACAATTGCGGCGACTGCTCGGCCCTCTGCCCCCGCGGCGCCAAACCGGGCGACGTCATGGCAGCCATCCGGCATATCTCCATTCTGAGGTATGCCCGACCGGCTATTTTTGAACGCCTCTGGAACGATCCCAGGATGCTACCGCTACTGTTCATCCTTCCGGCATTGGTCATCCTTGCGGTCGGTTTTGCCACCGGGCTCCTCAACCTTCAGAATGACGGCGGCCCTATCGTGTATGCCCATTTCTTTCCCGTGGCGCTGATCGAAATAATTTACATCCCACTGACGCTCCTGGTCGGCCTGGTTTTCTTCGCGGGTATCCGCGACCTGCTCGCCGACATGCAGGCCAACTACCTTTGGAGAGGCTTGGACAATGGCAAACCTATAAAACCTGTTGAGTTCCTGAAAGCATTAATAACCACCCTGCCGACAATCATAACCCACAATAAATTGGCGAGCTGTGGCGAGAATCAGCAACGCAAATTCAGCCATATGCTGGTGTCATTTTCCTTTGTCAACCTCGCTATGGTAGCCGGTATCTTTGTCTTTGCCTTGTATGTCCTTGGCAGCCATGGCCCCTATTCACAACTTAATCCCGTAAAGATCTTTGCGAACCTATCCGGCATTGCCCTTATCCTTGGCAGCCTCCTGCTGATCAAAAATCGCCTGAAATCAACAGACGCACACAACTCCTATTTCGATTGGTACATTCTGGCCCTGGCCCTGGGCTTAGGTGTGACCGGCATGCTCACCCAGTTCATCCGCCTGGCCGACTGGCCCATGGCAGCCGTGTCTATGTATTTCATACATCTGGTTCTGACCTTCAACCTCATTGCCTGCCTGCCGTATACCAAAATGGCCCATTTAGTTTACCGTACGGTGGCTTTGGCGTATGTCGCCTATGTAGATGGCAGAAGTCAGACGTCGGAGGTCGGGACTTAATGGCCTGTTGCCCGAAACCTTCGTCGACCCTGATCAAAAACAGCATGTAGCCCTTAGTAAATCAAAAAAGAAAGGGTTGAAAGATTTTCTAACCAATTCATTTGGAACTGCTGAGCTATAATAGCAAAAATATCCAGATGGGGGTTCCCCATATGTCCGCAGGTATCGCAGATCTCCCAATGAGTGCCGAACTCACCGCATCGACAATACTCAATAAGGGTCTTTCATGGCGCCATTCAGGTTTCCATGTCTACATCGGTGACAGGTTCTTTTCCGATGACAAGACAGGTCTCGGCAATCTTGCCCGGTACATCATCCGTGCCTGTTTTTCTCAGGAACGCATGGTCTACATCCCGGAGCAAGATTCCCATGACGGTACCGCCAAGGTCGTATACACCTCGAAAGACCGCAAGTCCCGGAAAACTTTTAATGCTATGGACTGGCTGGCCAGGCTGGTGACACATATTCCCGGTCGGTACGAACAGACGGTGAGGTATTACGGCTGGTATTCGAACAAATCTCGGGGGATTAGAAAAAAGGCCGATCTGGATGACACCACTCCTACCGTTATCCCGAACGAGATGTCTTTCAAAGAGTTCCGTCAGAGCTGGGCTCGTCTGATTCAGAAAACCTATGATGTGGACCCGCTGATCTGTCCCAAGTGCCAAGGCACGATGCGTATCATCAGCTTTATCGAGGAACTCGACATAATCGAAAAAATTCTGCGTCACCTTGG
>JADGEQ010000036.1:0-53453 GCA_016744295.1 Desulfobacteraceae bacterium
GTATCGGGCAGGACAAGGATAAATTCTTCACCTCCAAATCGGGCGGCAGTATCTTTGCCTTTGATCTGCTCTTTTAACAATCTGGAAAGCATTTTTAGCACATTGTCACCGATGAGATGCCCATGGGTATCATTGACCTTTTTAAAATGATCAATGTCCGTGAGTATTATGGAAAGGGCCTTGTTGTGATTGGCAGAGGCCTGTTGTGCTTCTGATATGGCTTCATCAAACCCCCTGCGGTTTAACAGGCCGGTGAGCATATCGGTTTTTGCCGTTTGTTTTATCCCCTTCAGCTCTTTTTTAAGGGTGGTGATTTCCGAGGCAGTCGCTTCCATCTGTTTCTTCAGCGTCTGGCTGGATTTCACCATTGATTTTGTTTCCACCACAATTTTATTGGCAACGGCTGAGATAGCCGCCATCGAGCTGAGCTGGCTCAGTTTTTTTGCATGGCTTTCCAGTGAATTGCCCTGGTCATCCAGTTGATCGCCGGAATTGCCCAATTGCCTGGTTATTTCAGTGAGAATCGCCTGGAATTCACCTGTCTTTTTTTCTGCCAGAAGTACCTGGCTGTCTGCCACATGTTTCCGGAACAATTCAAGTGTGATCTCAAAGGAAATATGAATATTTTTTTTTTCCAGTATTCTGATATCCTTGAGCAGGTGCTCATTTCGTCCGGTGGCATATTCGTACCACAATGCATAGGTGATTGGATTATAGGCAAGCTTATATTTGGAAAGATACTGGAGGGTGAGTCTCAAATATTTTCCTGACTCATCTATGGGTTCCGGATATATATTATCTAACATCTATTCGCCTGTTGAAAAAAGTTGCTTGCCAAGGTGTTTGTTAAGGAGTGAACCGATTTCTTCCATGGAAAAGGGTTTTTTAATAAACTCGGTACAGGAATTTTGGATTTTGAAGACTTCGTCATGGACTATTTCGTCTTCAGCATATCCAGACATGAAGATGACTTTGATGCCTGGTTGTAATTTCATGATTTTATCCACCATTTCCAGACCGCCGCCATCGGGCATGACAATATCCGAGAGTATCAGATCAATGGAAGTTTTTTGTTCTGTAAATAGTTCGACTGCGTTTTGGGAAGATTCTGCAACAAGGGTGGTGTAACCAAACTCCTCAACCATTGCAGTCACTATATCTCTGGTGTCTTCATTGTCATCCACGATAAGAATCGTCTTTCCCGCGATGTCATTTTCCATGGGTTGATAGGTTGAAAATTTTTTATTTAACCGCCTGTTTTCCTCGCGAAGAAATTTAATCTCGGCAATGAGTTGGTTTCTTGATTTTTTTTCATCTTCCATTTTCTCTTTTGTTGTCCCTTGAAATAATTAATTATAACTGATTTTGAACTAAACAGAGCGGTATGAATTATTCTAAATAGTATCTGTTACCAGATAAAATTCAAACATTCAAATATATTTTGTCCATTGATCCTGATTTTGTTCAAAGGGCAATGCCTTTGGAAATTGGGCTATCTTATGATAAAGAATATCTGCGGATACGGTGGGTGAAAAATAATTTTGATTATGGTATGCTCTTAAATTTTTATACCCCTCTTAGGAAGGATGTTTTATGCAAAAAACAGGTAAGGATTATATGGTATTTCCCTTGGATTTTGCCTCTCTCAAAGAGGCCAAATCCTATGTTCAGCTTCTGGGCAGCCATGTGGGGATGTTTAAGATTGGTCTGGAACTCTTTATTGACCAGGGGCCTTCCGTGGTGGCAATGGTTCGTCAGTTGAGTGAGGCAAAGATTTTTCTGGACCTTAAGCTTCATGATATTTCCGCCACGGTCAAGCGGGCCATGGGCCGGGTTGCCAATCTTGGGGTGGATCTGGTTACCGTCCATTGCGCATCTGCCCCTATGCTTGAAATGGCAGTGGAAGGGGGCAGGGGGAAAACCGGGGTGCTGGGGGTGACACTTTTAACGGACAATGATTCCCGGACGGTTGAGGCTGGCGGGTTCAGGGATGCCTATGTTAAAGATCCCAATGAACTGGTTCTTTTGCGGGCCCGCATGGCCCATAAAGCCGGGTGTGCAGGTGTGGTCTGTTCAGGAAGGGAAGCGGGTCAGATTAAAGCGGCATTCGGCCGGGACTTTTTGGCGGTTACTCCGGGGATAAGGCCGGAATGGAGTCTGCTTGAAAATGATGATCAAAAAAGGGTGACCACCCCGGCCCAGGCAGTGAAACAGGGCAGTGATCTCATTGTTATTGGACGGCCCATCAGAGATGCGGCTGATCCTGTTGGGGCGGCGCAAAAAGTGGTCCGGGAAATTGATGCCCTGTTGGGTTTATAACCGGGCTTCGGGGAAAGTAAAAAACCCGGGGAGGAAGGTTTGTATCCTTCCCGGGTCTGCTTATGGGTGTGGTCTATTTTTCCTGATCCAGGCCAAAGGCTGTGTGCAGGGTTCTGACGGCAAGTTCTGCATACTTGGACAGGATGACGCAGGAGATCCGGATTTCGGAAGTTGAGATCAAGCGTATATTAATATTTTCCGAGGCAAGGGCTTCAAACATGATGGCGGCAACACCCGAGTGGCTTTTCATTCCCAAACCGATGGCAGAAACCTTGGCAATATCCTTGGCTGTCAGCACCTCCTCGGCACCGATTTCTTTTGCCACGGTTTCTGATATTTCCCTGGCCCGTTCAAAGTCATCTTTGGTCACGGTGAAGGTCACGTCTGTTTCTCCTCTGGACCGGGTGTTCTGGATGATCATGTCCACCGTGATTTCTGCTTTGGCCAGGGGACTGAATATTTTGGCGGATACACCGGGTTGATCCGGTACCCGTTTCAAGGTGATCCTTGCTTCATTCATATCACAGGTAATGCCGGATACGACTGCACTTTCCATATCAGCACTTTCATTGATAACCATTGTTCCTTCCTCCTCATTGAATGATGACCGGACATGCACGGGCACATTATATTTTTTAGCAAATTCCACCGATCGAATTTGAAGCACCTTGGCGCCTAAAATAGCCATCTCAAGCATCTCTTCATAGGAAATTCTTGAAATTTTTCGGGCGCTGCTGCAGATCCGCGGGTCTGTGGTATAGACCCCGTCAACATCGGTAAAAATTTCACAAACATCTGCCTTGAGGGAGGAGGCAATGGCAACGGCTGAGGTGTCCGAGCCTCCCCTGCCCAGGGTGGTGATATTTCCTTCCTCATCCGTCCCCTGAAAACCGGCCATCACTGCAATATTACCGTTATCAAGGGCGGCTTGAATCTTTTTGCAGTCTATGTTCATAATTCTGGCCTTGCCCGAAGCCTTGTCCGTGTGGATGCCTGCCTGGAATCCCAGGAAGGAGGTTGCTTTGTATCCCCGTGATTTGAGGAGCATGGCAAGCAGGGCCGCAGTGGTTTGTTCACCGGTGGCAAGGAGCACATCCAGTTCTCGTTTATCGGGGGTTTTTGATGCCTGTTTTGCAAGGGCGATCAGTTTGTCCGTTACCCCTGCCATGGCAGAGAGTACCACCACCACCTGATCTCCTTTATCATAGGCCTTTTGTACCCGGTCGGCAACTTTGGAGATACGTTCAATATCCGCCACGGAAGTTCCGCCATATTTTTGTACTCTTAACGCCATAATAACTCCAGATTTTTACCTATATTAATAATTATAAAAACAAGTTGCTTACCAGATTTATTCCGGTCTGTCCAGAGGGGGAAAGGGATATGACCCGGTTGTAATCCGCATCAAACTCAAATAAAATTTCAAGATCAAACTTAAACTGCATCTCTTCCAGAAATTCAGGCCATTCCACCACAATGATGTCTTCGGGTCCCCCAAGGTCGTCAAACCCTATATATTCAAGCTCATCCGCACTGCCAAGCCTGTAAAGGTCCAGGTGGCATAATCGGATTCCTTTGGCGGGGTACTCATTGATAATATTAAAGGTGGGGCTGGTGACATAATAAGTGTCGGCCACACCTAATCCCTTTGCCAACCCCTGGACAAAGGTGGTTTTGCCTGATCCGAGATCTCCTTTTAAGGCAATGGCAAAGGGGCTGGGAGCAAGCTGCCCGATTTGTTTCCCCAGGTCCAGGGTTTGTTCAGCTATATGGGATATGATTGTTTGCATTATTTTTTTTGTCTATAATAGAAGATCATGGATTGTTTTGGGAATGGCAGAAATCATGTCCGAGGCAAGAAATCCAAACACGGTTTGTTCTGCCAAGAAATCTCCGCAGAGTCCATGGATAAAAACGCCTGCCATGGCAGCCTCTTCAGCTAAAAATCCCTGGGCCATAAATCCGGCAATCATGCCGGTGAGAACATCTCCCATGCCCCCGGAAGCCATACCCGGGTTTCCCGTGGGGCAGATAAAGGTTTTTCCGTCGGGGCAGCAAACAAGGGTTTGGGCACCTTTTAAAACAAGAACAACCTGGTAGTCCCGGGCAAATTGGGACCCAATTCCCCTTCGGTCTGACTGGATTTGTCCGGTTGTTTTTTGGGTGAGCCTTGCCATTTCTCCCGGGTGGGGGGTTAAGACAATGGGTGCTTTTCTTGATTTGAACAATTCCAGGGATCCTGCCATACAATTGATCCCGTCGGCATCAATGACCATGGGCACCCGACTTTGTTGCACCAGTTCTTGGACCAGATTCCGGGTTGAAGGATCTGTCCCCAGTCCGGGTCCCATTGCCAATGCCTGTTTGTCCTTTAAAAGGGTCAGTATGGTTGCCAGACTTGAGTCTGACAAACACCCCTCAGGGGTTTGGGGCAGGGGAACGGTCATGGGCTCTGTCGCCTGGGATTCAAGGACAGGGTTCAGGGCCTGGGGCACCCCCAGGGTAACAAGGCCGGTTCCGCTTCGCATGGCTGCATTGGCGCAAAGGGCTGCGGCCCCAGTTTTTCCCGGGGAACCGGCAATGACCAGAAGGTGACCAAAGCTGCCCTTGTGGCTTTCAAATCTTCTGGGCGTAAACAGGGGGGCAATATCCCTATTTTCCAGCAAAAATAGAGTTGGTTTCTCTTGTTGGGCAATGAAATTGGGGATACCGATGTCGATTATTTCAAGATCTCCGGTATATTGGTTTCCCGGATGGAGAATATGGCCGGCCTTGGCAAAGGCAAAGGTGGCAGTGGCAGTGGCTTTTATGGCAGTTCCCCAGACCTCTCCTGTGTCTGAATCCAAACCCGAGGGAATATCAATGGAGAAAATTGGTTTGCAAGATTCGTTTAAAAGGTCAATCGCCTTTTCGTAAAATCCTCGGACAGGGGAGTTGAGCCCGGTGCCGAAGATGGCATCCACAAATATATCCTGGCCTAGTATCCCGGCTTTGCAGCGGTTCAATCCTTCTGCATCCGGGATTTCAACAAGTTCTGCCCCAGGGGTTTTCCCCACAAGTTTTTGGGCCAAAAGAAAATTGGTTTTGGCATCTCCGGTTAGCTTGCCCGGGGTGGACAAAAGGAAGATCGTGGTTTTTATTCCTTTTTCCATGAGATATCGGCCAATGACAAACCCATCACCGCCGTTGTTTCCCCTTCCTGCAAGGATGCCCACCTGTTTGTCGGTTTTGCCGGGGTTAAATTTTTTGATGAACATGTCAAGGGCACCCCGGCCGGCATTTTCCATCAAAACCATACCGGGGATCCCAAAACTATTGATGGTCCCATGGTCAATCCGCTGCATCTGACCGGCTGTCACAAGAATCATGTGTTCTTTCCTTTTCTACCATTTTGCAAAATGTTCTTCCACCACCCCGCCCACCTCATCCAGGGTAAGTTTAGCACCTGTTCGGCTTTCTATGCTGCCGCTGAACCGGCCGCAGGGCTGAAAAAACCGGCTTTTAATGATCCCGAAATTATCGTCGGCACTTCTTATCCCCTCGGGGGTGAATAAGAGGTCAACACGACTGTCCCGGCTTTTTATGGTCCAGGGTTTGTCCAGATCTGTTGTGTCATAGGTAAACTCAACTTTGCCCACGGGCTCGGGACATCCATTTATCCAGACGATATTTTCCAGTATCCCGTTTTCATAAACCCCGGTTGAAAAATTAAATCCCACCGGCAAATCATTTCGGGACAGTCCTGAACCGCAGGCCCAGTTCCAAGAAGTTTGTCTGGGATATCTTCCATGGGTCCAGTCAAACAGAACATGGCTTTTATCCGGTTCCATCTCATAGACAGTTTTGTCTAGTCGAATCTGACCCTTGGCCCGCAATCCGGCAATTTTTGTGGTAAATGCATGGGCATTATTATCCATGGGCATGAAAAAATGCATGGGATCAATACCCGATGCTGGCGGTAGAATATCAATATCCGCCAGTATGGTGTTACCGGAAAATTTGAAATCTGCCTTAAGTTTTTTGATTCCCAAATCAGGCCCGCTTGAAATTTCAAGAAATTTGCCCGCCCCCTTGAACCGGCAGATGCCGGCTTCCGGGTTCCGGTCAAAGCAGACTTGCCCTAGGGGCGGCCATACAACCGTGTGTTCAACCATTTGTCTGGTTTTGCGATCAAACCCAAAACAAAAGGCAGAGGTCATATAACCCAGATGAACCACGGCAGCGCCAAAGATTATATCCTGATGAATGATCCCGGCATAGCACCACCGTTTTTCCCGGAAACAATTCAAAGAAAATCCCGATGCTGGCAGATTGACCAGGCCGGTTGTATCCGGGTATGAAAATTTGCCGGACCAGGCACCATGTTCCATGACAGGGCCGGGGGGAGGGGTAATGTCTTGTTGTGGCATGCTTATTTCTCCATCACGTCATGGTATCTGAAGCAGGATACCAAATGATCATTGACCATGCCCGTGGCCTGCATGTAGGCATAGATGATGGTGGAGCCTGTAAACTTAAAGCCCTTTTGCTTCAAATCCTTTGAAAAGGCGTCGGACTCCTTTGAAGTGGCCGGGAGCTTGTCCGTTCGGGTAAAGGTGTTAACCTTTTGTTTTCCATCAACAAACTGCCAGGCAAAGGCGTCAAATGATCCGAATTTTTCTTGTATCTTTAAAAAGGCCCGGGCATTGGTCACCGCTGAATTGACCTTGAGCTTGTTCCGGATAATCTTTGGGTTTTGCAAAAGCTGCTCAATTCTTTTGTGGGTGAACTTTGCGACTGCTTCCGGCTCAAAATTGGCAAATGCCTTTTTGTACCCCTCTCTTCTCTTTAATATGGTGAGCCAGGAAAGACCTGCCTGGGCACCCTCAAGAATAAGAAATTCAAATAGTGTTCTGTCATCGTGAACCGGAACCCCCCATTCAGTATCATGATAATGGATATAGGCCGGATCACTGGTCACCCAATTGCATCGTTCCATTTTCTTTAGCCCTTTATTTGTCAGTGTGTCCATGGGGTATATACAATATTCACCTGCAATATGCCAATATAAAAAAGGGATATAAACCCGGGACAATTTCCTTGACTTACCCCACCTGTTTGGGTACAGGTTTATGGATAATGCTGTAAACTGAATTATTCAACTCTTTAACGTCCATAAAATCGAGAATCCAATGAATCGAGAACCAGGCCGTGGTTAAATTTATTTTTCAGGAAAAATTTACCATTTTATTGATTTTCCTTCTGATTTATGTGATCTTAACCCCGTTTTTTGCCTTGGTCCTGAATGAAGAGCTGTTGCTGAACATCTCATTTTCAGCTGTCATGCTGTCTGCTGTTCTGACCGTATCCCAGAAAAAGAAAAGCCGAATTGTCTTTGTTCTGCTGGTATTGCCCTGCCTTGTCTTTATCTGGATCAAACTGACCGTCACCTCTTCCGAGATGTTTTTGGCCGGTGTGGTTCTCCAGGCCCTGTTTAACCTTTTTATGGTTTTTGTTATTATTTTGTTTATTTTTGAAGAACCTGTTATCACCCGGAATACCATCTCAGCTGCGGTTGTGGCCTATCTGTTTGTGGCCCTGTTTTTTACAAATCTATTTTTAATGCTGGAGCTGATATTTCCGGGGTCATTTTCCATCGGTCATGGCCAAATTATGGCAGACCCGTCGGTGCTGCGTTACTTTAGCTTTGTGACTCTTAGTACGCTGGGGTATGGGGATGTGGTGCCGATCACCTCCCAGGCAAAAACCATGGCAATTGCCGAAGCATTGATCGGACAGATTTATCTGACCGTGCTGATTGCCCGGCTGGTGGGGGTTTATGCGACACAATACCATTCAAAAAGGGAATAGATGCGCTCTTTTTTTAGACAAATATAGATTTTGAAAAATTAGTATATCCGGATCCGAGGGGCAACAGTTAAAAAGGGTGAAGAGCCTCAACCCGATAATTTTTGGATTGCCGATTTGTGGATTGATGATTTGGGTTTAGAGCTTTGAATAGTTGTAAGATACAAGATCAATTGTGAATTTTTATAATGGTATGGTTTTTTAACCGATCCTTTTTTTTCTCTTCAATGGCTACCCCAGGATTTTTTCTCTCCAATGACTGTCCCTTCACCCTGCCGATGCCTGGATACCATTATTCATCAAGGGCACTCGCCCCCAAAGGTCTTCCATATGATCCGTGTAAATTCTATGTATAAAGTTTACTCTTGCATTTTTTTTAAGGAAAGGTAATTCCCCAATTAAGTTAATTCCTGCAATCGTTTTTGCCTGAAAATTTTGATAGGGAAGTTGGCAGATAAATATAAAAAGGAAATTAAATGATTGCTTATTGCGGAATAGATTGTGAAAAATGTGATAGCTATATTGCAACCCAGTCAGAGAAAAAAGAAGAACTAATGAAAGTCGCCAATAAATTGGCAATACGATATTCAGCTGAGGTTAAACCTGAATATGTTATTTGTGATGGTTGTAGAGCTGATGGAAGACGATCATATTTTTGCAAGAATATATGCAAAATGCGTACATGTTGTATTGAAAAGAATTATTATTCTTGTATTGAATGTGATGAACTTCCATGTGAAGAATTACAAGACGAATTAGATAAAAATCCGGAAGCACTAACCAACTTAAAAAAAATGAAAAGATAACAAGCTAATTGTACCGACGGACGTAAGCAATAGCCACTCTTAAAAACTTGTCGTGATCTATATTCATTCGGCCGCGGCACATCGGCGGTGTTCAAGAATCAACTTATTCTTTGATAACCTTCATCTAAAACATTTTTCCATTGTAACTTAAATAATATAGAAATATTCTTTTTTGATAGGACTGCCAATATAATAAATTGTTTCCAAATAGTGAATAATTTGGATGTGAAGATCAGGTCGGAGTTTGTATAGAGGTAGAGGGGGATTCCGGGCGTATCATTGATTGCAATTGCGTACAGGCTTAGGACCGCAAATTTTATAATTTGAACGAAATAGCTTGCCTTTTGGCACATCTACTGCCTTGTATCAAAGGCCAAATAGGCCATTAACCCTTTAATTCGCCTTGTAGATGAACCAATATTTTAGGCTATTTCTGTCTATTTTTTTTATGATTATTCTTTGATGAAAAATGTTCAGCGAGAAATGCTGTCCCGGCTTTGCAGACTTTGACTTTTCAAGAAAAGATAAATATACTGTTTTTTTATTTTTTTGCTTGCAGGATTTAAAAAAGGATAGATATTTTAAGGTATGACAAAAGTGGAGATGAAAATAGGATCAGGGGTGGATGTGCACCAACTGGTTTCCGGTCGGGATCTGATCCTCGGCGGGGTAAAAATTGACCATGAAAAAGGATTGAAGGGTCACTCGGATGCGGATGTATTGATTCATTCGGTGTGTGATGCCATTTTAGGGGCTGCCGGTCTGGGGGATATAGGAGAACATTTTCCAGACACCGATCCCCAGTATAAGGGGGTTTCAAGTTGTATCCTCCTTGAAAAATGTGGTGATTTTCTTAAGGGAAAGGGATATGAAATTGTCAACATGGACTGTACCCTCTTTGCCCAGGAACCCAAGCTCAGCCCCCACAAGCGACAAATGGGTCAAAATATCGCCAAGGTACTTGGTTTGGAGTCGGATCTTGTGAATATCAAGGCAACCACAACAGAGGCACTTGGGTTTGTTGGAAGAAAAGAGGGTATTGCTGCCCAGACAACATTATTAATACGAACCATCTTATAAAAATATGCGCATCCTCTAACATGTGTATCATAGGAAAAAAAATGAGTTTAAATGTTTATAATACCTTGAACGGTAAAAAAGAAAAGTTTGTTCCCCTCCATGAAGGCAAAGTTGGCATGTACGTATGCGGTCCCACGGTCTATGATACCAGTCATATCGGCCATGCCCGGTCGGTGGTGATCTTTGATATGATCTACCGGTGGCTTACCCGGCTCAATTATACTGTCACCTATGTTAGAAATTTTACAGATGTGGATGATAAGATTATCAAAAAATCCAATGAGACCGGAGAATCCTGTACTGCGATTACGGAAAAATATATTGATGAGTTTCACAATGAAATGGATGCCCTGAATGTGCTTCGTCCCACAATGGCGCCCAAGGCCACCGAACATATCCAACATATCATCGATTTTATCCAGATGCTCATTGACCGTGGCAAGGCCTATCATGTGGAGGGAGGGGATGTTTATTTTTCCATTGATTCCTTTAAGGAGTACGGCAAATTGTCTGGCAGGAATCCAGATGACATGCGGGCCGGGGCCAGAATAGCCGTGGATGAAAAAAAACAAAGCCCATTGGATTTTACCCTGTGGAAACCGGCAAAACCAGGAGAACCCTATTGGGAGAGTCCCTGGGGCCGTGGCAGACCCGGGTGGCATATTGAATGTTCCGCCATGAGTTATGAGTATCTGGGGGAAAGTTTTGACATCCACGGTGGGGGCAAGGATTTGATATTTCCCCACCATGAAAATGAAATCGCCCAGAGTGAAGCAGTCTTTGGGTGCCAGTTTGTAAAATACTGGATTCACAACGGGTTTGTGGATATCAATAATGAGAAAATGTCAAAATCCCTTGGCAATTTTACCATGATAAAAGATGTTTTGGCCAATTATTCCTCCGAGGTGATTCGGCTGTTTTTATTGTCCAAACACTATCGAAGCCCCATTGATTATAATGAGGGTTCCATGGGGGAGATTTCCCAGGGACTGGACCGGATCTACACGTTTCTGGAAAGAGTTGAAGGAACGAACATGGTTTTGGAAACAGGCAGGGCCGGTGAATTGTGGGCGGGATTTGCCGAGGCAATGAATGATGATTTTAATTCTGCAAAGGCATTGGGGCTGGTTTTTGAGGCGGTGAAAAAAGGGAACAAACTGCTGGATCGCAGTCACAATAACCCCGATGCCAAAGGGTGTGAAATCCTGGCCCAGATCCATTCAGATATCCAGTCCATCGCAGGAATTCTGGGCATCTTCCTGGAAGACCCCACTGAATATTTCAAAGTTAAAAAAGAAAAGGGCGTGGTCGACATGGCCATTGATCCGGCCGTGGTGGATGATTTGATTGTCCAGCGGGCAACGGCGCGCAGGGAAAAGAATTTTGCCCGGGCCGATGAAATCCGGGATCAGCTCCAGGCAATGAAGGTTGTTTTGGAGGATGGAGCCCAGGGAACCATCTGGCGGGTTGAATAAAACGATATTAAAAAAATAAGAATGCAAAAAAGGGGTAGCAGGGAAGAGATTCCGGCTGCCCCTTTTTTTATGCTTGAATTATTCCTGTTTTTTGATTTTTTTCTTTTTGTTGGGGTTGACCGGTTTTTTGGGCTGCTGGGCCTTGTTCATTTTTGCCCAGGCATCCCTCAGGGTTACCGTTCGGTTAAACACGGGATTGCCGGCATGGGTATCTGCTGAATCCTGACAAAAATAACCCAACCGCTCAAACTGATAGATGGTTCCCGGGGTAGCTGTTCCAAGGCTTTTTTCAAGCCTGCAGCCGGTGAGAACCTTAAGGGAATCCGGGTTTAGATTTTCCATGAAATCCTGGTTTCCCTGTTCTGGATTCTCATCCTTGAACAATCTGTCATAGAGGCGTACTTCAGCATCCAGGCAGTCATTGGCATTGACCCAGTGGATGGTGCCCTTGACCTTTCTGCCGTCGGGGGCATTGCCTCCCCTGGTTTCCGGGTCATAGGTGCAGATAAGCTCAATCACCTTTCCGGCCTCATCTTTGATCACCTCTTTGCAGGTCACCAAATAGGCATACCTGAGGCGGACTTCCCTGCCCACGCCAAGACGGAAAAATTTCTTTGGCGGATCTTCCATGAAATCATCCTGCTCCACATAGATTTCTTTGGAAAAGGTGATGGCGCGCTTGCCCATTTCTTCTTTTTGGGGATGATTCATGGCCGTCAACTCTTCCGTCTGCCCTTCGGGGTAATTTTCGATGGTTACTTTTAGGGGGTTTAAAACACCCATTACCCGGGGGGCTCTTTCATTGAGATCATCCCTGAGACAGGACTCGAGCAGGCCCATGTCAATGCGGCTGTCTTTTTTTGAAACCCCGATGATATTGCAAAAATTTCTGATGGCTTCCGGGGTATAGCCCCTGCGCCGCATTCCCTCTATGGTGGGAAGTCGTGGGTCATCCCATCCTGATACCTGATTTTGATCCACCAGGAGCTGGAGCTTTCGTTTGCTTAAAACGGTATAATTGATGTTCATCCGAGCAAATTCAATCTGCTGGGGGTGGCAGGGGGTTTCCAAAGTATCCAGGACCCAGTCGTACAGAGGGCGGTGGTCCTCAAATTCAAGGCTGCACAAACTATGGGTAATGCCTTCCAGGGAATCAGACAAACAATGGGTAAAATCGTACATGGGGTAGATGCACCATTTATCCCCTGTCCTGGGATGGGTTGCTTTTTTCACCCGGTAGATGATGGGGTCCCTGAGGTTGATATTGGGGGAGCTCATGTCAATTTTTGCCCTGAGGGTTACCTCCCCCTCTTTGAATTTTCCATTTTTCATTTGCTCGAGCAGATCCAGATTCTCTTCAATTGACCTATTCCTGAAGGGGCTGTCCTTTCCCTTTTCAATCAGGGTTCCCCGGTATTCCCTCATCTGTTCCGGGGACAGACTGCAAACATAGGCTTTTCCCTTTCGGATCAATTGGACGGCAAATTCATAGAGATCATCAAAATAGTCAGATGCATAAAAAGGGGTTTTAAAATCAAACCCAAGCCAGTTTACCGTCTCTGATATGGAATCAATGTAAATCTGTTTTTCCTTGGCTGGATTGGAATCATCAAATCTCAGGTTGCAGGTGCCGTTGAATTGTTTGGCCATATTAAAATTAAGGCAAATGGATTTTGCATGTCCGATGTGGAGATACCCATTGGGCTCAGGTGGAAAACGGGTGGTCACCCGTCCGTTGTTTTTATTGTTTTCAACATCTTGCTGAATGATGGATTCTATGAAATGCCCTTTTTTATTCTCTTCTTCCATTTGTCCCTCTTGTAGTTGGATTTAAATTTAACCTTAAACAATTATCATATTCAAGGCCTGGAGAAAAGGGGGAAAATTTGCCACAAGACCATTGATTACAATTTGGAACATTTTTATTTTGGCCTCTGTGAAAAAATAATGTTAATTATTGAGAATTGGATGGTAGTTTATTACCCTGAATCTTTGAATGTGATGATAATGGCAAAGAGTTGCAAAACAATATTGCTTGTGGAGGATGATTTTAGGTGGATGATTTTAAAATGATGAGAGATATTTCCATAAAAGCGGTTTTTCCGGAAAAAAGATCATCCATATGTCTGGAAGATTTGAAACAGGACCAGAAAGAACGTAACCAGAATGAACGGAAACGGACAAAACAGGTCCGGGCCTTCCACAAATCTGTGGACGGATATGCTGCCACCCCTTTGCACAGTCTGTCAAAACTTGCCGGCCACCTGGGTATTAAAAATCTTTATGTCAAAGATGAATCCTATAGGTTCGGGCTGAATGCATTCAAGTCACTTGGGGCTACCTGGGCCCTGGCTCGGATTCTAGGAGAAAAACTGGGCAAGCCTGTTTCCGGTCTTGATTTTTCTTGTTTTAAACAGCCTTCGGTCAAAGAAAGGATAGAGAATATGGTCTTTGTCACTGCCACCGACGGCAACCATGGGCGTGGGCTTGCCTGGGCAGCCGGTCAATTGGGGTGCCGGTCTGTTGTTTTTATGCCGGCGGGCACGGTTCAAACCCGGGTGGAAAATATACAAAAAGAGGGGGCCAGTGTTTGTGTGACGGACAAAAATTATGATGATACCGTACGCCTGGCCGCTGCAGCTGCAAAGGAAAACGGCTGGACAATTGTCCAGGATACCGCCTGGGATGGATATGAACGAATACCGGCCTGGATTGTCCAGGGATATACCACCATGGCGGCTGAAAGTCTGGAGCAGATCATAATACAGGGGGATGTTCTCCCCACCCACAT
Organism: Desulfobacteraceae bacterium; assembly: GCA_016744295.1. Lineage (GTDB taxonomy): Bacteria > Desulfobacterota > Desulfobacteria > Desulfobacterales > Desulfobacteraceae > NBML01. The sequence continues at coordinate 14,319 of JADGEQ010000036.1, forward strand.
GTTTGTCCAGGCAGGTGTGGGCTCCATGGCCGCCTCTGTACTGGGATATTATGCAGGTCAGCTGAACCAGGCCTGTCCCCGTACCTACATCATGGAATCGGACCAGGCCGACTGCATGTATCAATCCGCCATTATTGATGACGGCATCCCAAGGAGGGTGGGGGGCCTATTGAATACCATCATGGCCGGACTTGCCTGTGGTGAACCCAACCCCTTTGCCTGGAAGGTTCTGCGAAAATTTTCCCATGGGTTCATCTCCTGCTCGGATGGGGTGGCTGTCCGGGGCATGCAATTGCTTGCTAAACCTCGCTCCGGGGACAGCCCCATTGTTTCCGGAGAGTCCGGTGCCCTGGGGCCGGGACTTGTCCATTGTCTGATGACAAATCCTAAATTTTCAGCTTTAAAAGAAAAGATGAAGTTAAACCGTGATTCTTCCGTCCTTTGCTTCAGCACCGAAGGAGATACAGACCCGGAAAATTATCAAAAAATTATCCATGGATATAGGGCCTAATATTGGTTGGTTTTCAGGAGCACCAGGGTGCAGGCTTCGGTTACCTGGATATCAGCTGCCTTTAATTGGGCATAGGCGGACGGATTTTCTGTGTTTGGATTAAAAATCACCCGCCTGGGTGCAGCCTGGATGATCTCTTGTATGATTTTTTCCTGGCGGGCCGGGCCCACATACAGGGTGACAGTGTCAATTTTTACGGGCACCTCTGCCAGGCTGGAATACACCTGTTTGCCCTCTATGGTTTCATGCTTTGGCGCCACTGGAATGGGATTGTGACCATTGGCGGATAAAAGCCGCATGGCTTTGTTGGCATATCGTTCCTGGCTGGGGCTTGCGCCGATGACGGCTACGGTTTCCATTTTTCTCTCCTTGGTCATTTATCATAAGAATGGTATGGTCTACTCTCAAAATCACTTTAATAATAAGAAATAGACAACAAGAAATAAAGTCTTAATTTGAATGGGTGGTTTGCATTAATTTAAAACAGGGGATTGAAGATAATATGGGGTTGTTTAATCTGGTATCGGAGTTTTCACCCACCGGGGATCAGCCGGAAGCCATTGAATGCCTGACAAAGGGGGTTCTGGCAAATGAAAAACACCAGGTGCTTCTGGGGGTGACAGGTTCCGGCAAAACATTTACCATGGCCAATGTGATCCAGCAGGTTGAGAAACCCAGTTTGATCATTGCCCCCAACAAGACTCTGGCTGGCCAGCTTTACAATGAATTTAAAACCTTGTTCCCGGACAATTGCGTGGAATATTTTGTCAGTTATTATGACTATTATCAGCCTGAGGCTTATATTCCATCCAGTGACACCTATATCCAGAAGGACTCCTCCATCAACGAGGTGATTGACAAGATGCGCCATTCTGCCACCCGGTCGGTGCTTGCCAGAAAAGACGTCATCGTTGTGGCCTCTGTCTCCTGTATCTATGGGTTGGGTGCACCGGAAGATTATCTGGATCTGCGGGTCACCCTGACCCAGGATATGGAAATCTCAAGGGAGCAGGTGATTGCCCTGTTTGTGGATATTCAGTATACTCGGAATGATATGGATTTCCATAGGGGCGTATTCCGGGTCCGGGGGGACCGGCTGGAGATTTTCCCGGCCTATGAAGAGGACAAGGCCGTGCGCATCGATTTTTTCGGGGATACCATTGAACAAATTTCAGAGATCGATCCCCTGCGGGGGGATGTTATCTTATCCTATGACCAGATGGTGATCTATCCGGCCTCCCATTATGTGACCAAGAAACAGACCCGGAAAAAAGCAGTTGAAAGTATTATTGCGGAGTTGAAGCCGCGGCTGGAATTTTTACGGTCGGAAAATCGCCTTGTGGAGGCCCAGCGCCTGGAGGAAAGAACCCAATATGACATTGAAATGCTCAATGAAATAGGCTATTGCAACGGGATTGAAAATTATTCCCGTCACCTCACCGGCCGTGCCCCCGGGGAACCGCCGCCCACCCTGCTGGATTATATTGATGACGGGTTCCTGCTGTTTTTTGATGAAAGTCATATTTCCGTATCCCAGCTGGGGGCCATGTACAAGGCCGACAAGTCCAGGAAAACCACCCTGGTAAACCACGGGTTCAGACTCCCCTCTGCCATCGATAACCGGCCCCTTCAATTTGAAGAATTTCAGGCTCTGGTGCCCCAGACAATCTATGTCTCTGCAACACCGGCGGATTATGAGATGGAACGGGCAGGGCCGCAGGTTGCAGAGCAGATTGTCCGCCCCACGGGTTTGCTGGATCCGGAGATAGAGATCAGAAGTGCCAAGAGTCAGGTGGATGACCTCTATGCAGAGATCATTAAACGGGTGGAAGCCCATGAACGGGTTCTGGTTACCACCCTGACCAAGCGGATGGCAGAAGACCTTACAGATTATTATGAGGATCTGGGCATCAAGGTGAAATATCTTCATTCTGATATCGCCACCATGGAAAGAATCGATATTATCCAGGATCTGCGGCGGGGGGTCTTTGATGTGCTCATCGGCATCAATTTGCTCCGGGAAGGACTGGATATTCCCGAGGTTTCCCTGGTGGCCATTCTGGATGCCGACAAGGAAGGCTTTTTGCGATCCTACCGATCCTTTATTCAGATATTTGGCCGGGCGGCAAGAAATGTGTTTGGCCGGGTGATCATGTATGCGGAAAAAGAGACCAAATCCATGAAAAAAGCCCTGTATGAGACCGATCGCCGCCGGGAGATCCAGAGGCAGCATAATACGAAACACAATATTGTTCCCTCCACCATCCAAAAAAAGATCAACAATATTGATTACGGAACGGGAGATGACCGGTCACAGCAGACAGCGGATGCGGTCAATGAAGAGATCCGTGCCTATGCAGGCGATGAGCTTGACCTTGGGGATATCATCAAAGATCTGGAGTATAAAATGAAGGTGGCTGCTGAAAAGCTGGAGTTTGAAAAGGCTGCTGAATACCGGGATAAAATTAGGGAACTCAACAAGATCAAGGCCAATTAATCGAGAAACCAATGCGCCAAACCATCCAGGAAAAATACAGCCAGTCCCCCCATAATCCCGGGGTATATCTGATGAAGGATGCCCGTGGGAAAATTATCTATGTGGGCAAGGCCAAGGATCTAAAGAAAAGGCTGGCCTCCTATTTTATTTCAAAGCAGGTTCCCGGTACGAAAACTGCTGCCCTCATCGAGATGATCAAAGATTTTGATCTGGTTATCACTGCATCGGACCACGAAGCTTTTATCCTTGAAGCCAACCTTATCAAGGAACACAACCCCAAATACAATGTTCTCTTAAAAGATGGGAAAAACTATCCCCTGTTGCGGATAGATATGAATGAACCCTATCCGGCCATTCAGAAGGTAAGGAGAATCAAGAATGACCACGCCCTCTATTTTGGTCCCTATTCCTCCGCCCTGAGTGTCAACAGAACTCTAAAGCAGATTCAGAAGATTTTTAAACTCAGGAAATGCCAGAATACCCAGTTTCAAAACAGGTCCCGCCCCTGTCTAAACTATCAGATAAAGGCTTGTCTGGGGCTCTGCTGCAATGAGATTGAAGAATCGGCATATAAAAAACAGGTAAAGGATGCCATTCTGTTTTTAAGGGGAAAATCCAGGCAGGTGGTGAATCGGCTTCAAGAGGAAATGAAGGGACATGCCGAATTACAGGAATTTGAAAAGGCAGCCCAGGTGCGGGATGCCATTTTTGCCATTGAAAATATAATGGAAAAACAGGTGGTGGTATGCCCGGACCTGAAGGACCGGGATGTCATGGGACTTGCCTGGGACAAAGGAAAGGCCGTGGTCACTGTGATGATGGTTCGATCCGGTCTTTTGATCGATACAGCCCATTATCCCCTGGACCTTGGGTTTAAGGCCCCGGATGAAGTTCTTTCCGCCTTTGTGGATCAATATTATGAAAAGACCCGGTTTTTGCCTGGTTTTGTTTTGCTGAATCAAGTTATTGAAAACAAAAAGGAGATTGAGGAGAGGCTTACCCTGGGGTTGGGAAAAAAGGTGGTGGTTCACTACCCCGAGAGGGGGGAGAAAAAACGGCTGATCAATATGGCCCTTGTCAATGCATCCCGGGAGCTTAAAAAGATTTTGCTCAAGGAGGAGGAGGAACTGGCATCCATGGTATTATTAAAATCGGTCATGGGAATGGAAAATCTGCCCCGGCGAATTGAGTGTTTTGATAATTCTAATATTTCCGGTCAGGACCCTGTCTCCTCAATGGTGGTCTTTACAAATGGCAGACCGGATAAATCGGCCTATCGAAAGTATATTATCAGGGACATTGAATTTCAGGATGATTATGCCTATATGTACCAGGTTCTTGAGCGGCGGTTTTCGAAAAGTCAGGCCGAGATGGTCTGGCCAGATCTGCTGGTGGTGGATGGGGGAAAGGGTCAGTTGGGTATGGCCCTGGCCGTGTTGAAAGATCTTGGCATTGATGAGTCTTTTGCCCTGGCCGGTCTTGCCAAGAAGGACAAGGCAAAGGGGGAGGTCTTGGATAAAATCTATGTGCCGGGGCGGTCAAATCCTTTGAATATAGGCCAGTCAAAAAAAGCGCTGTACCTGCTGGAGCGGGTACGGGACGAAGCCCACAGGTTTGCCATCACCTTCCAGCGGAAACGGCGGGAAAAACGGGGAGGACTTTCCTTCCTTGATTCCATTTCCGGCATTGGCCCGAAAAAAAAGAAAATGCTGCTGATTCACTATAAAGGGGTTGAAAAGATGAAGAGGGCCTCTTTGGAAGAATTATCCGCTTTGCCGGGGATGAATAAAGATCTTGCAACGGTTTTGCTGGCAGAATTGAAAAGAGGAGAAACGGTTTAAGACCCTGGGTTTCACCCTTTAGCTTCGGATGATATTGAAACCTTGACGGGGGGTGTAGGTGCAGTTTATTTTTATAAATGTGTCCTCACTTCTTTCCGATTCAATAAAAACTTCAGGTTTTTTTTTGATCGGATCATTTTCCACTGCTCCTGTGAAAATTTGAAGGGTGGCGGCCCGCCTGAGAAGCCCTTCAATGTTCAGGGACATTACCGACATCTGCTGGTTTATTTTCTTGATGTTTTTGATGAGTCCTTTTTCCTTATCTTCAAATTTCTTGGTTTCCTCCGGTATAAGCTTGAGAGCCGCTATCCGTTTTTTAATGATGGAAACCTCTTTTATATTCATTCGTTTTTCAATGGCTTTTAATTCAGTCTCAATGGTTTCAAATTCCATTGTCCGGGTTGCAAGGATGAGGTTTTTTAGATTGTTCAGGAGCAGGGGATTCTTCTTAATAGCGTTTGTGAGCCGCTTGAGTTCATGGTGAAAATTTTCCATCAATTCCTTTTTCTGTTCCCCCAGGGAGAGGGTTTCCATTTCCAGGCATTCCCTGGATTCAAGCAGTTCTTGTTTTTGGGAAAAGAGTCTGCGTCCAAAATAGATGGTGTTTTCCCCGCAAAAATATACATTTTTCAGGGAAATTATTTCTGCATCCAGGATATTGTTGGTAAAGGTTCCCTTATTTTTTTCAAAGGAGATCCGTGTTGAGAAAAGGGTGGAATCCATTAATTCATCCGAAATCGTAATACAGCCGGTTTTTGAGGTCAGAATAGCATTCCTGGAAAAATGAAGGGAGATATCTTCCTGGGCGGTTACCCTGCTGCCCGGCAGTATGGTATGGAGTTGTGCCCGGCGGTCGGTCTCAATCTCACCGCCCTCCAGAACATTTGCTTCCACCATACCCCTGGCTCTGATTTTGAACCCGCTGCAGATGGTATCAATTTTCATACTGATGGGGCAGATGAACTTGGTCCCTATATTTCCGGTGGAGTAGTCCAACCGCTTGACATCCAGCTCATCGCTGATTCCAACGCTGGTTACCTTCTGGGCAGCCCGGGTCAACAGGACCACCCCTGTTTTTCTGGCGATGAGAAAATAACCGATATTTTGACCCTTTTTGTCCAGATGCTCCACCCGTTCCACACCCTCGCCAATAGTTAACTCAAGGGGAAGGGCTTTTAAAACGGGGATGATCTGGCCATCATATTGCATACCGGGTTTTCCCTGGGATTCTGGTGTAATGAAAAACAGTTTGGCCCCTGCCTTTACAATGGGAAATTTATTGATTTCCCTGAAATCAATGACCCCATTTTTATGAAACACCCCCGGACATGATTCGGAATCAAAAAATGCCTCGGCAATGGTGCCGTCCTGACTGGGGATTGCCGGGGTTCCTTTAAAGGCGATAAGGAGAAGTTTACTGGTAAGTACTATATTGAGGGTCAGGCTGAACCGTGAAAGATCTGGATTTTCGGTGTCACCCAAATTCAGCAATTGTTTTTCTATCTTTATCTGGTTGCCTTCGGGAATGGTCCGGTCGATAATTTTTTTAAGGGATATTAAAATTTGGGGTCCCTTTATATTGAGCCGGGGGAATAATTGAGACAGGGCCTTGATAATGACAGTATCTGGAAATTGTTTCCTGGGAATTTGGAAATGGATGTTGATCTTGCCTTCCTGCTTTGAAGCGGTGTTAAACAGGTTGTTTTCAAGGATATCAGCCTTGTCCTGAAGTCTTTTACTGGATATCGCTTGCTCTGTTGGCGGTGGGTGCTGTTTCATTTGTAAATCCTTAAAAACAGGTTCTGTTTTACTTCGGATAGGCAATATGTTGTAACAAAAACCAAGAAAGACCTGTACACATACGTATTACCTTGCCTAATCTTACTATGTTATGGCCAAACTTGCAAAAATCTTTTTCAAACAGGCTTTTTTTTCGCTTTACACCCGAACCGGTAAAGTATAGTACTCAGTCAGAATATAATCATAATTGGTGCGGGAGAAGGAGAATGACAGAGAAATTTAAAGGCAATGACCCGGAAGATTCAGATGAGATGAGCTTTGAGGAACTTTTTAATTCCTATGATACAAAGGTGGGTCAGGAACTGAATCAGGGCGATATGGTCGAGGGAAAGATTATCTCAATTGGCAGGTCCAGTGTTTATATTGATACGGGCACCAAAAGTGATGGTGTGGTTGATAAAATTGAGCTCTTGGACGAGAACGGAGAGTTTCCTTTTCAGATCAATGATATTATAAAACTGTATGTGGTTTCCCTGAGTGAAAGTGAAGTCATCTTGTCCAAGGCAATCTCCGGTGCCGGAAAGGCAACCATGATGGAAGATGCCTGCCGGAATCGGACTCCTGTTGAAGGCAAGGTGACGGATGTCATCAAAGGGGGGTTTAATGTTGATATTCTGGGGAAAAGAGCCTTTTGCCCTGTCAGCCAGATGGATGTCCGGTATATTGAAACCCCGGAAGACTATCTGGGCCAGGCCCATCATTTTTTGATTACCCGGTTTGAAGAACAGGGTAGAAATATCGTGGTCTCCCGTAGAGATCTACTCAATGAACAGATCAGAGAAGAACAAGCGGCATTTTTGGCAAAGGTTTCTGAAGGCGATATTATTCAGGGATGCGTGACCAAACTTATGCCCTTTGGTGCTTTTATTGAACTTGCACCGGGGGTTGAAGGCATGGCCCATATTTCAGAGCTAAGCTGGTCCCGGGTGGAAAAACCCGATGAAATTGTCCAGACCGGGGATATGGTGGGTGTTAAACTACTTAAAATTGAAACCCGGGAAGGGGATACCCCTAAAATTTCCCTTTCCCTTAAACAGGTGGATGCCAATCCCTGGGATACCATGGGAAGTTTCTTTAAACCGGGAGACCAGGTCATGGGGAAAGTGGTTCGGCTGGCCGCTTTTGGTGCCTTTGTGGAAATTGCTCCGGGGGTGGACGGGTTGGTTCACATCAGTGAAATGAGTCATACCAAACGAGTTCTCAGGCCCGAGGATGTGGTTCATGAGGGCGAACAGGTCCAGGTGGTAATTAAGGCCATTGACCAGGACAGCAAACGGATTTCTTTGAGCATCAAGGATGGACTGGGAGATCCCTGGACAGGGGTCAGCACCAAATATGTTCCCGGAACCGTTGTGGATGGAACCCTTGAGAAGAAAGAGACCTTTGGGTTGTTCATGAATCTGGAACCCGGGGTTACAGGACTGATGCCCATATCAAATATTCGAAACGCCTCTTCCTCGGGAGATTATGACCGACTGAAACCCGGTGAGTCTATTGCTGTGCTCATCCAGGTGGTTGACGAAGATAATCGAAGAATTACCCTGGGATCTCCCGACCAAAAAGATTCTGAGGATTGGAAACAATTTGCCCCTGCCCAGAAAAAAGAGACCATGGGCACCATGGAAAGCCTTTTCCGTGAGGCCATGAACAAGAAAAAAAAATAAATCAGAACTTCCTTGCCCCTATATTATAGAAATATGATCATAAAAAGAAATCATAGGAATATATCCTCGGGGCAGGGCAGATTCATTATCTGTTTTGCTGGCCCTTTTTGTTTGAAAGGGCCAGTTGCTTTTCTGCCCGGAAACGACCCATTTTTCCCACAAGATTGTACAGGGGCAAGCCCAGAGGAAGTATCTTCCGGGTGAAGGGGGTCAGGTAGGCAAGTTTTATCAGCATCTCATACAGCTCCTGGAGGGTTGGCGCATTCAAGTGAAGATCTGCTCCCCTCTGGATAAATCCCCATCTGTCGGCAATGGCTCGGGCTGACTTTCTTCCGCCGCCCATTGTCACCACTGAATGGAAGGGACCCTGGGGATTATAGACCCGGGATTCTTTCTTTGTTATCGTCTCCACAGCCATGGCTGCCAACTCTCTTCTCCACAAATCAACATCAAAGGATTGTTTCAAACAAAATTTGTCGATGGCAAAACAGGAGATTCCTTGAATAGTCCTGGCAGCATGGCGGCAGGCAACGGGACAGCCTGAAAATAATAGCGGCGCTATCCCGAAGGGTGCCAGGGATGCTGAAAAAAGTTGGGCCTCGGACATCAGTTTGCCATTCACCATGAGTTTGGATATTCTGGAGGTCAATGTATGGGGTAAAAATCCCCCGGCCCCGGAGGGGGCATGCATCCCCACCATGATTAATCCGCTTGCATCGGTGGGATTTCCAATACCCGGAACAGGCCCGGCTGCATAGCCCTGGACCAGGGTGGCTCTTGGGTCGATCATTCTGGGAAGCAGGTTGTAACCGGTTCGGTGGAAATCTTTTACATATACTTGTTGAACCCCGGCATCGAGCAGGGCGCCTGCAACAGCATTGATATCAAGGCTCATCTCCAGGCAGGCCCGGGGCCAACCCCTTCCCATGAAAGTGCCAGATTCATAATCAAAACAGCCTGAACTGCCCTCTATATCAGCAATGATGAGAATTTTTTTATGGGACACGCTGTCCACCTTTTCTTTTAACGTTCCAATTGTGTTCTAAAAAAACAAGTTGCAATACGGGTCAGATAATAGGCGGTGTTCTCTGTGAGATCAAGATTTTTCCGAATCATCATTTCGAATCATCAATGACAACACCCTATTTTGTGGTAGGGCAAGATTTAATAGCCCCATTCTCCTACCAATAAAATTAATCCTTTCCAAAATACCGACTCTTTTGATATCCTGCCAAAATAGTATGGATTCGGATCGATTGCAATTGGGAAAAGTGGATGGAAATACAAAAAAAGTGGCATATTCTGTTTTGTGATGAAATTGAATGGTCACCCAATTGTCCAATACTTAATCTGATTAATTCTTCCAGGGCTAACACAGTTGATGATATTGGTCATATCCAACAACGAATAAAAGAAAATGATTGATAACGGTTATCGGTTTCGTAAAGGAGTATAATGGGATGATCCATATGGAAAACCAACCAGAAAAAGGGTTTGGCGCCGACAGGGACAAGCTTCTGGAGTCGGAACAAAATATCCGGGGAAATGAAACCATTCTGTTTGTGGATGACGAAATCTACCTGGCAGAGGTGGGCAAAGAAATGCTTGAGGATTATGGGTATTGTGTGGATATCATCACAAATCCCCGCAAGGCCTTTGAGCTTATTGAAAAGAACCAGGACCGCTACGACCTTTTGATCACGGATTATACCATGCCGGAGTTGACCGGTAGTCAATTGGTGGAAAAGATTCATGTTCTGCGGCCTGAATTACCTGTTATCATATGCACGGGAATTGAATTGCCACCTGAGGTTTTTAAGCACCTCCGTATTTCAACAATACTGATGAAACCCTTTGATATGGATGAACTCATCAAAACGGTCCGGGAGGTCCTTGACGCACCAGAGGGATAACCCTCTGGCCTGGATACCTATGAAAAAAAGCCTGTTTATTACCGATCTTGACGGTACCCTGTTGACCGATGACAAGACTATTGCCAAACAAGATCTTGCCACCCTTTCTCGGTTGAGGGAAAAGAACATTGTCACTGCCATTGCCACGGGAAGAAGTCTCTACTCTTTTCAAAGGGCATTAAAACAAATACACCCTGGACACAGCAAATTTCCGGTGGACTATCTTATTTTTTCCACGGGTGCCGGTATTATGTCCTGTGCACAGGCGACTATTATACGGTCCCACTCCATATCAACAAGGGATATCAGAAAAATTATGGCTTGTTTTGATGCGGATAAATTGGACTATATGGTCCACCAGGCCATACCAGATACCAATTATTTTTTGTATAAATCCCATGGAAAGGAAAATCCTGATTTCCAAGAACGGATTCTATTGTACCGCCAATTTTCCACCCCTTTGAATAATGGTCAACCCTTATATGATTCGGCTACCCAGGTTCTGGCTATTATCCCCGAAAAGCTTTCCCAGATAAGGATGGCAAAGATGCAGGCGGAACTTTGTGAATACAGCGTGATCCATGCCACTTCTCCTTTGGATCATTCTTCTTCCTGGATTGAAGTTTTCAACAAGCAGGTTTCCAAAAGTTTGGCAGCTTCCTGGCTGGCATCAACACTGGATATAAAACAGGAGGATGTTATTTCGGTGGGTAATGATTATAATGATCAGGACCTTTTGGAATGGTCTGGCAAGGGGTATCTGGTTGCCAATGCTGCCCATGATCTGAAACCGTATTTTAAAACGGTTTCTTCAAATAATCATTGCGGAGTCAGCCAGGCAGCTTTGGCGTCAGATCTGCTGACCAGTTAGGGTTCGGGACATAATAATCCATGGATTTTTTATTCTATACATCAAAGTTGTCGTCATCAAGTTCAGATAGATCAAAGTCAGGATAGAGTTTTTCGCAGCAGTCAGGACAGATGCCATGTGAAAAAACAACATCTGCAAAAAATTCTTCCACCTGAATCCAGCCGCTTTTTTCGTCCCGAACGCTTTTACAATTGGCGCAGATGGCAAGCATATCCTTGGATTTGACTCCCTGTTGTTTGAGAAATTTCTGATATTGTTTTCGAAGTTCAATGAGTTTTGTGATATCTCTGACAACCGCAATGGCACCATTGTATTGGTTTCTATCATCCAGCAGGGGGCTGCAGGCAAGCTCCACGTGAACAAACGCTTTTTTGCTGTCAATCATCTGAATTTCGTATCGGCCAGTATGGCCTTTTCTGCGGGATGTTGTCTGCTGCTCTATGATATTGAAGCTGTCCTTGGTGGAAAGGTCCTTTAGGTTCATGGTGCTTAATCTTTTTGAAGAATATCCCAGCATATTGCAGAAGGCCTGGTTGGTGAAGGTCAGGTTTTCCTGTGAATCCACTGTGAAAACGCCCTCTGCAATCTGTTCGGTAATGGTCCGGTAACGGGCTTCACTTTTTTCAAGCTGTTTTCTGTATAGTTTGTTTTCTTCAATAAGACGTTTGTTTTCAAGGGCTTTTCGAATGACGTGGTGAATCATTTCCAGGTCTTGAATGGGTTTGGTGATATAATCCTTTGCCCCCATGCGAAGTGCCTTGATAATATCCTCTTGTTTTCCTGCGCCTGAAACAACCACCATGGGGGTGTCAGGGCTTTGTTCTCGAATGATTTTCATCACCTCAATACCGTCTTTTCGGGGCATTTTTAAATCGGTGAGAACAACATCCACCTTTTCCTCGAAAAAGAGCTTCAGCCCAATTTCGCCATTTTCAGCCGTAAACACATGATACCCCTCATCCTGGAAAAAACAGGAGAGACTTTCCCTGATGGAGAATTCATCATCTATTATCAGTATGGTTTCTTGATTCATGGCGATTATTCTTGAATGATATCGAAGTTTTGGTTGATATGACAGAACTATATCAGACTTATATCAAAAGTCAAAGTTCTTTAATCAATTGTTTCATATCCCTTACTGCCTGGTCAATACCCGTAAGAACAGCTTGGGAGATAATACTATGGCCGATGCTGAATTCGCTAATTTCCCCAAGTCCGGCAAAGGCTTTGATGGTATTGTAGCAGATACCATGGCCGGCATTAACCCCTAATTTTAATTTGGTTCCGATTTTGGCTGCATCCACGATTCGATTAAATTCTTTCTGCTTTTGCCTTTCTGTGGTTGCATCACAAAACGCACCGGTATGAATTTCAATCATGTCTGCATCAATTTTATGGGCAATTTTGATCTGGTCCAGGTCCGGATCAATGAAAATACAAACCTTGATGTGGGCATTCTTAAGTGTGCTGACCGCTTCCCTGATACCATCCTGGTGGGTGATCAAATCCAGTCCCCCCTCGGTGGTTACCTCTTCCCTTTTTTCAGGTACAAGGGTGACACAGTCGGGTTTGATGTCCAGTGCAAATCCAAGCATTTCACTGGTGGCGGCCATTTCCAATATTAACCGGGACTGCACCACATCACGCAATAATCTGACATCCCTATCTTGTATATGTCGGCGATCCTCCCTTAAATGGACCACAATTGCATCGGCCCCTGCGGTTTCAGCAGCAATGGCTGCCGCAACCGGGTCTGGATAATGGACTCCTCTGGCCTGTCTCAGGGTGGCCACATGGTCTACATTTACTGCAAGTTCTGCCATTTGTTCTTCCTCCGGCTATTAAAATTTTAAAATGCTAAAGTGCTAAAATGCGGTTAAATCGATGTTTGGTTCAATGATTCGAAGCAGTTCAAGGCTTTTCTTTTCCATGGTATCCGCTTCATTGTCCCCTATTTCATGGTCAAATCCCAGCAAATGAAGTATCCCGTGGATTAAAAGCTGGGAGATTCTCTCTTCCAGGGAAATTTTTCCCAGGAGCGCTTCTTTCTCTGCGGTTTCTATGGAGATGACCACATCCCCAAGGAGCCCTGGGGTGATATCTGAAAATTGGCCTTCCTGCATGGGAAACGCCAGAACATTGGTTGGTTTGTCAATCCCCCGATATCTTTTATTGAGCTGCCCAATTTCCTTGTCGTCAAGGATGACAACCGAAATTTCATGGGCGTTACAGCCCAAGGCGTTTAAGATCTGTTCGGTCCTTTTGGAGATTAGGAGCGTTTGGATTTTCTCCTTTTGCTGATTGTCTATCAGAATCTTTTGCTGTTCCATTTTTTTCTTTTTTCTTTTCCTGTGTTTTAGTATCCGTATATTCTATACGGCTGTGATATATACTGGTCAAAATATTATTAAAGCTTTTGGCAATTTGGTGCAGATCCTTAAGGGTTAGTTCACATTCCTCAAGTTGGCCGTCTGCAAATATATCATTGATTAATCCTTTTACCCTGCCCTGTATTCTGGATGGGGTGGGACGTTCAAGTGCTCTTACCGAGGCTTCAGCCACGTCGGCCAGCATGACAATGCCGGCTTCCCGGGTCTGGGGCTTGGGGCCGGGATATCTGAAATCTTCTTCATTGATTTTGTCATTGCCGCTGTTCAGACTTTTATTATAAAAATATTTAATTAAAGAGGTGCCATGGTGTTGGATAATGCCCTCGACAATTTCATTTCCCAGTTTGTATTTTTTTGCCATTTCCACCCCTTTTTTAACATGCTGGATCAGGATCAGTGCCGACATGGACGGGGATAGTTTGTCATGCCGGTTTTTACCATCTGCCTGATTTTCAATGAAATACATGGTCTTGTCCAGTTTTCCAATGTCGTGGTAATATCCCATTACCTTTGCCTGGAGACCATTGGCTGAAACGGCTGATGCTGCTGCCTCGGCCAGGGTGGCGACAATCACGCTGTGATTATAGGTGCCAGGGGCTTCGATCATCAGTTTTTTGATCAGGGGCTGGTCCAGGTTGGAAAATTCCAACAGCTTTGCCGCTGTGGTATAGTTAAAAAGAATTTCAATCAAAGGCGTAAACCCAATGGTTAGGATGGCAGCCAAAAGACCGCCGCAGAAAGCAAAAATAACTTCCTTTGTCAGGAGCATGGGATCTGGCTGGGCCAGGGAGTAGAATCCCAGGGCAATGGCCAACATGGCATTAAAGAACGCAAGTTTAATGCCTGCAATGATAAAGGTTTTGCGCTCCTGTCGTTCATCAATCCAATAGGCGGCAGTGATACTGCTGAAGAAAAAGAAGATAAAAACCTGGAAACTGCCCCCAAATGCCAGGCAGCCCATTACCGAAAGGATAATGGTAAAAAATACAGCAATATCGAAGCCTAAAAACAGGCAGGTGATCATGGCCGCAGCCTGGACAGGAACAATCATATATAAGGAAGAGGCTGCAATTTCCCATGCCATTTCTGGATGGGATGACTGGGCAATGTAAATGACAATCTTTGCAAAAACCAGGTAGAGGAGAAGGCCCAATGCAAGAAAAATCATGTGGGTGTTATGGTCCCCTTTCAATCTTTTGTGGTCTTTTAAAAACAGAAAGTAGACTACAAGTATCAAAAAACAGGTGATCATGGCCGTTCCAATGCCGGACATGTAAATATTCTTTTCTACTACCTGTTCTTTTAAAGCAGTCAATTTTATCAGTTTGATTTTGTCTACCCGTTCCCCTTCCCTGACAATCATTTCGCCGGCTTTGATCTGGAAGAGAATGGGGTTGATTTTGGATTGGACTTCCAAAATTCGTTTTTCAGTTTCATTCTTATTGAGGGTGATGTTGGGCTGCAACAAGCGCTGGCAGATATCAACTATCAGGTTTGACAGGTTGTAATTGAGCTTTTTGAGCAGGGGCTGGCCTTCTATCCTGACCATCGTTTTGGCCTGGTCAGGGCCGTAAATCGTTTTTAAGTTGTTTACAATTCGTTCATCATGGGATTTGATGGTTCTGAGGGTAATTCCCATGTCTTCTTTTTCAAGTAGGATTTCTTTGTTGGCCACCACACCGGTTAAAAGAATTTTGTCCAGGATGGTTTTGATTTTTTGGGTGATGTCCGGGGAAAATTGGGATTTATAAAGAATATTATAGGCATCATTGCTGATCTCCAGGCCCAGTTTTTTTTCAAAGGCTGGCTTCACCGCCAGGACCATGGCAAAGGTCGGATCCGGGGTGTCGGAATTTTCTGGTTTGTCAAATAGCTGGCGGGCAAATTCCATGGCCGCTTCAACACGGATACCAATATCTGTTAACAGGCTGTCATCAAAATCATAAACTGCTTTAATGGCATCCTTGGCCTGGTTTTTCCTGGCCTCGGTAACCTCTTTGTCTTCAATGAAGAAATTTTTAGGTGCCTTTATATCTCTTTGGGCCACATCCCCTATCTGATAGGAATAGGAAATCTTATTCCGGTCCGGGGCCTGGGAAACAGTGAATGCCATGGTAATGAAAATGAGCATGAACCATAACAGGTGCGGTGTGGATAAAAGATATTTCTTGGTGCGTTTTAACCAGGTATCAGTTTTTGTTTTTTTCATAGGCATCAATGATGTTGGAAACAAGCGGATGTCGTACCACATCTTCCTTGGTAAAGGTAATAAAATCTATCCCCTTTATTCGGGACAGTATTTTTTTTGCTTCGATTAAACCGCATTTTTTCCCGGTCGGCAGGTCAATCTGGGTAATATCACCTGTGACAATGGCCTTGGATCCATATCCAAGCCGGGTTAAAAACATTTTCATCTGTTCAGAGGTTGTGTTTTGCGCCTCATCTAAAATGATGAATGCATTATTTAAGGTGCGTCCCCTCATAAAGGCAATGGGAGCTATCTCAATTGTTTCCTGCTCAATATATGCCCTAACTTTTTCAAAATCAAGCATGTCATAGAGGGCATCATAGAGGGGACGAAGGTAGGGATTGATCTTTTCAGCCAGGTCTCCGGGAAGAAATCCCAACGCCTCACCCGCCTCAACCGCAGGTCTGGTAAGGATGATTTTTTTTACCTCTCCCCTTGAAAAAGCCGCAACTGCCATTGCCATGGCAAGGTATGTTTTTCCGGTACCTGCCGGCCCGATTGAAAATAATATTTCATTTTCTTTGATAGCATTTGCATAGGTGCTCTGGGCTTGGTTTCTGGGCGAAATAGCCCTGTTTTTAGCTGTGACAAAAATGGTATTTGAAAAAATCTTTTTTAAAGATGCTTTATTGTTTTGTTTGATGGTGTTAATAGCAGCGTCAAGATCCGGTGGTGTCAGGATGAATTTTTCCTTTAAGAGATCGTAGAGTTGGCGGATCAGTTTTTCTGCCGTATCCATGTCTTTATCATTTCCGGAAAGGGAAATGGCATTGCCCCTGGAGTTAATGGTAAGGTTAAATGCAGCGGAAATTTTTTCCAGATGGGTGTTGTGGTATCCAAAGAGTTTTTGGGACAGATCTATGTTTTGAAATTCAATGTTTCTCATGGGGGCTAGATTGCATTTTATTTGTCTAAAGGTCAATAAAAAACTTGACTAAAAAACCGGTAAATTGCTATCTGTTGACTCTTTAAACCAACCGGGTATACGTTTTACATAAGGGGAAAAATGAACAGTTTTGATGTGCTTGTCCTGGTAATTATTTCATTTTGTCTGATCCGGGGGTATTTTAAGGGATTGATCCGGGAAGTGTCCGGTATCATAGGCGTTGTGGTTGGTTTCTATGGCGCAAACACCTACTACCCGATATTAACGCCATATCTGGAAAAATTAATTGAAACACCCGGTGTCAGGAGCATGGTTTGTTTCTTTGTTTTGTTTTGCGGTATTCTCATTTTAGTCAGCTTGCTTGCCGCTTTGATCCGCAAGTTTTTAAGCCTTGTGTTTCTGGGGTGGGTGGACAGATTTTTCGGACTGGTCTTTGGTGCTGCCAAGGGAATATTGATCGTTTCTGTTCTGTTTATCATGATGATGAAATTCATCCCGGGGGATGCAACCTTTTTAGCCGGTTCGAAAACGGTTCCCCATGTTGCAAGGGTATCAAGCGCCATGACCATATTTTTTTCTAAAAATATGAAAACGGATTTTTTTAAACATCTGGAAGGAATTAAAGCAAATTGGAAACAATAGTACCGCTCCTAGACATTATTCGCAGGCTCAGGGGTAAGAACGGTTGTGCCTGGGACCGGAAACAGACCCCTTTGAGCATGTGGAAATGCGCGGCAGAGGAGCTATATGAACTGGAAGAGGCCATTGTTAACGATGACACGGAAAATATCTGTGAAGAACTTGGAGATGTATTGTTTCAGATCCTGTTTGTCCTTGAGATATTTACTGAAAACAACCGATTTGAATTTTCCCATGTGATCAATGGAATAACCGAGAAAATGATCCGGCGCCACCCCCATGTCTATGATACAGCCGTTGTTGAAACAGACGAAGAATTGCATCGGCAATGGGATAAAATTAAGGCCATTGAAAAAGAGAACACAAGGGTTTTGGAATCTGCCCTGGACTCAGTGCCCAAGGGTATGCCAGGCTTGTTGAGAGCGTTAAATGTTTCGAAATCAGCGGTTAAAGTGGGGTTTGACTGGGAGAACATTCACCAGGTGCTGGACAAGGTAAAAGAGGAGATTCAGGAATTTGAAACGGCATTGGAAACGGAAAGCCGGGATGAGGCAATGATGGAGTTTGGTGATATCCTTTTTTCCCTGGTGAATGTCGCCCGATTTGCCGGTTTTCATCCCGAAACAGCCCTTTCCAGCGCAACCGCAAAATTTGAAGGGCGGTTTCGCTTGATGGAAGAGTGTCTTCGCCAGGAAAAGATAGATCTTAAACACTTGTCCCCAAAAGAAAAAGAGGCACATTGGCAACGGGCAAAGCTGGGCTATGACACGTAATCTCCCCTTTGGAAACGTTGATATTCTGTCTGGGCAGCAATTACTGTTTGGGTTGCAATGTTTTTAAGATCTTGATTTTCGGGTCCAAGGGATACTGATTCCTTGAGTAGGCTGTCGGCCTTCTGATTGATTTGTTCCAGAATCGGTGCAATGCTTTTCAGGGATATCCCCGGGTTCTCAAGCTTGTTTGAATAGGAATCCAATAATCCTAGAAGCATATCTGTTTTTCCTGACACAATGGATGATTGATCCTGGATTCGCAGGCCAATTGATGGAATTTCTTCCAGGCTCGCTGCCTTTGTAGTTTCCATTCCAGGCTCCGTTTCATCGGTTTGAGTTGTCTGCTCTATATGACTTTGGCCTGCCTGATCAAGGGCTTGGGTCAAGGCGTTTTCGAAACCACCTGTTTTTTCGGTCTTTGATGGATTGGCCGTGCTCCTGCCCAGGGATTGTGCCAATTCATTGATTTGTTTGATGTCTACCATGCCGGTCTCCTTTTTTTTGAAAATCTTTCTTATAAGAATGAAAAAGCAAAAGCCGTGCCAGGTATGCAGGCAGTTTTATTTTACAAAAAAAGATTAATATTTCAATCGGTTAGGCTGGTCTGATCTGGAGTGGATTGATTTGATAAAAATGAACCGGGAAAAAAATTCTCGTTTATCCCATTTCATCCATGAGGGAGCCGATCATTTTTTCCGCAACCTGCTCTGCCTTAATGGTATATTGATTGGTTTGGACCTGCTGTTTTAAATCTGCAACCCGCTTTGTTCTGTCAGTTGGCTCAGTTTCCATGGCAGCCGATATTTTTTGAAGATCACGGGTTGTTGGGGAGATCTTTAGGGTATCCGATACCGCTTCATCAGAAGCTTTTTCCAGTTTTGCGGGTGTCTGGGTATTGGCAGGTTGGCTTGTTTTGTTTGCATATGTTTGATTGATATAAGTTTGTGCGGGGTTGGAAATTTTCATAATAGGTGCCTCCTTTAAAATTCCATATTATTGTCAGCGACCTGGCGTGCCAATTCTGTCATTCTTTTTACAACAAATTGAGAATCTTCAACAGAAAGGGTCTGGGTAGATTTGTTGTTTTCTGCGTCAATGGTTGTATAGGTAAATTGTGTTTTGCCCTTGGTGAAATCGATTTTTTTACCAAGTTCTTTTTCAATCTGCTCTGCAATCTGTGCTTCGTTTTCTTCCTTGGGCCCTTCTGTGATGATTTTATCAACAATATTGGTGGCAACTTTTTCTATTATAGCCTGGCGCTTCCCTTCCGAGGAGATGGTTACGCTGTCAGCAGAAACTTTATTGTCAACGCCGAATTTGCTTCTGCTCAGCATTTTGCCCTGGCTTAATTGCTTTGAGTAAACCTTAAGGACATTTTGTATTTGATATGAAGGTATCTGCATTTAATTCTCTCCTTAAAAACATTATCGGAGGGGAAAAATCAAAACTTTAATTTTTTTTTAATCATCAAAATTGCCTTCAGGACCTTTGTCGGATGTGATGCTTGCAGCGCGTTGACTCATTTTTTCCTTGGTCCATTCTGTTTCTGAATCGATTTTTTTTGCTTTGTGTCCGGGTGTATGGGATTTTTGCTCTAAAATTTGGGAAATGAGAATATCTGCCGTGTCTTTTGCATTAAACACTTCGGTAAGCAGGGTAAAAACAAAATTTTCAACATTTTTGGCCATTCGTTGTCTGATTTCCCTGGGCAGGGAAAGCAGATGGGGCTCAAAGGGAAGGTTGAGTTTTTTGAAGTCGCCTCCTTTTAAACCTTTTGCAGCTGCATAATCTGACATTTTGGACCACATCTCTTCAGTCAGTCCCTGACCTTTCTGCTTGATGAAATTACCCGTATCGTCCAGGATAGCATTTCCAAAATCATTGACCTTGACGCCCCAGGAAACCATCTGGAGGGCTGTGGCCACATTGGCTTTAGTGGTTCGGGTCGTTGATGCAATTGCACGAAGTCTGTCTGAATTATTACCCGAGGTGCCGTGCTGGGCGCCGGATACGCCATAGGGTGACAGGGCTTCATGGATCTGGCTGGTAAGTTCGACATCTATGCCGGTGCCGCTTTGTTCAATGCCATGGGTGGTGCCGTTGTTCAATGCAATCCAGTCTGGAAAAATATTATGGGCATTGAGTCCCTGGATGAGAAATAAGGCTTCTTCATCTGTGGAAAGTCCAAGGGTTCCCTTGATTTCTCCTACTTCTGTTTCAAGGCCTGCCCAATCAGGCACATGGGAATTTAGTTCAATGTTTGCCAGCAGGTTCTGGTCATCGGGCATATGGGAGGCATCAATGGCAATGGAGGTGATCCCGGCATCAAACAGAGAGTCAATTTCTGCCTTTGCCGGTTCAACCTCTTGGGGGGTTTTGATGCCGAAGTGGTCTGCATGGATGGCAACCGGAATGGTAATTCCAAGTTCGTTCATTATGGCATCTGTCTGGCGGGCCATATTCCACAGGCTTACGGGGCAATATGCATTGGTGCCCCCTTCTGATCTGGCAATTTCAATGATGACTGCTGCATTGGCTCGCTGTGCGGCAGCAAGGGTTCCCCTCAGCACAAAGGAGCTTCTGGCATTTGCGGCAATGGTCATACACTGGCCTTTCTTGAGCATGGCCTGGTCAATATATTTTCCACTGACAATAAGTGCCTTGGAATTGGGAAACAATTTTTTTATATTGGGTGGTCTGCCGTAGTCAAGGGCAGTTTCAAAGGCTTGGGTATATTTATTTGAATCGGTCATATTTTCCTCCCGGAACTTTATAGGTTTGATGGCTATTTGTATTTCTCTTTTTTGTCATGAAAGGGGTTTAAAATCAAGAATTTTTAAAATAATGAATCGTGATTCATAAAGGATTTTCCAGGAAAATTATGGGGTTTCTTTTTTTGTCAAAAAGTAATTATTTTATAAGTCTATGGAAAAACAAGGTATTTATTCTTTTGCTTTCTTTTTTTTTGTAAAATATTATGGCCTTGACATTTGTTAGAATCTTTAGTTAAATAATGAATTATTATTCATTCGAGTCAAGAGAGGTGTGATTAGGTTGCAAAAAAATAAATCGGAAAAATATCATAAAATACTCAACAGTGCCGGAGCCGTGTTTGCCGAGTTCGGATTTCATAAAGCCACCATATCTCAGATTGCTGCAAAAGCTGGGGTAGCTGATGGTACCTTATATCTGTATTTTAAAAATAAGGATGATATTCTTTATCAATTTATTAATTTTAAAACCCAGGATGTTTTTAAGAAAATGAACGCAGCGGTTGAAACCGGCCAAAATGCCGAGAGCAAACTTCGGAATCTAATTAGATGCCATTTGCAGGAGTTTCAAAATGATAGAAATATGGCTATTATTTTCCAGTCTGAAGTTCGCTATCTGCGTGATATCGAGTCCCAGATAAAAGATATTTCAAAAATGTACCTTGATTTGCTGTCAGATATCATTGAGCGGGGACAGGTTGAAGGTGCCATGCGCCAGGATCTTTTTGTCGGGCTTGTTAAGCGGTTTATTCTAGGGGCTGTGGAAGGGGTGATCAGTACCTGGGTCTCTGCCGATGGCAGATATGATTTGGTTGCCATGGCAGATCCCCTTGTGGATCTATATTTGGCCGGTGTTAGGGGGGAATAAATATTATATAGTTTATAAATGGTAAAATTTTATTGAATGAGGCTTTTTCCTTGACGCCAATCCCCATGTTTATTAAAGCTATTGAGTTTGTATTCATTTTGTATAAGAAAATATTAGGAGGTAGTGTATATGTCTTCAATCATTGGTCCGGCGAGTTATAAATTGTTCGGGTTTTTCCCGACCGCCATTTTTACCTTTATTTTGCCGATTATCGGCATCAGTTGTTTTGCTTATATCATGGCGCGGCGAATCGCGCCCCTTGTAAGGGCAGCACCGGATAACAGGTTTGACAGGATTGATTTGCGTATAAAAAATCTTGTGGTTATCTGGCTGGGACAGCTTCGTCAGCCAAGGTATATGCTGGCCGGGGTTCTGCATATTGTTATTTTTGCAGGTTTTTTGGTTTTATCCATTCGATCCACCTCCCTGGTGATTATCGGGATTTCAGATGGGTTTGTTTTACCCGGATTCGGCGGTTTGATCGGGCATGTGTATAACTTTTTAAAAGATTATGCAGCTACCTTTGTTTTGGTCGCCTGTATTATTGCGGCCATCCGCAGGGGGATCTATAAACCGAAAAGGTATGCAGTTCCTGAATCCATCGGTAAGGACCATACGGCAGAAGCCGTGTTTGTACTGGGTATTATCTCGACCCTGATGATATCTGAAAGTTTGTTTGAGGCAGCAGAATTGGCCTATGCCTTTCAGGTAACAGGCCAGGAACACTTTCTCGCCCCCCTCTCCCTGGTTTGGATTTTTAAGGGCATGCTATCATCGGCATCCCAGGGGTTTCTCCAGGGGCTCCATATCTTCATGTACTTTGTCCATGACCTGGCTTTTTTCTTTTTTCTCTGCTTTTTGCCCATGGGAAAACATTTTCATGTGATCACCTCTGTTTTTAATGTGTTTTTCATGCGGGTTAGGTCGGGTAATATCAAACCGGTCCAACACGGGATTTCAGAAGAAGAACTGGATAACCTGGAATCCTTTGGTGTTAAAACACTGGAAGATTTTACCTGGAAGCATATGCTGGATTTTTATTCTTGTGCTGATTGCGGCAGGTGTTCTGATCAATGTCCGGCCAATGCAGCCGGAAGACCGCTTTCTCCGAGGTTCATCACTATCAAGGCCAGGGATTTGATATTCAAAAATTATCCCATGTCCGGTGAAATATACAAGAGTAATTTGCTGGTGGAAGATATCTATACGGAAGATGAGATCTGGTCCTGCACCACCTGCGGGGCCTGTGAGGAGGAATGTCCCCTTGGGATTGAGTATATTGATAAAATAGTGGACCTGCGAAGGGGCATGGTGGATGAGGGCATGGTTCCCCAGTCACTGCAAAAACCCTTAAAGGCCCTGGAAAAACGTGGCAACCCCTATGGGACCATGGAGAAAAAACGGGCAGACTGGGCCAATGACAAAGAATTTAAAGCCAATCACACCGTTAAGACCCTGGGAAAGGAGACGGCTGACACCCTGTTTTTTGTGGACAGTATCACCTCCTATGATGACAACATTCAGGAGATTGCCAGAAGAACTTCCATCATTCTTGAGAAGGCAGGCGTTGATTTTGGTATTTTGGGTAAGGCTGAAAAAGACAGCGGCAACGAGGTGCTCAGGTTTGGTGAGGAAATGCTTTTCCAGGATTTGAAAGAACAAAATACAGAGGCTATTCTGGAATCCGGTGTTAAACAGATCGTTACCGCCGATCCCCACGCCTATAACGCTTTGAAAAATGATTATAAAGGGTTGCCCGAGGTGAAGCACATCAGCCAGGTGGTGGCCCGGAAAATTGCCACAGGTGAGCTGGAACTTTTAGACTGCCAGGATCCGGACAAGGTATATGTCTACCATGACCCCTGTTACCTGGGACGGCACAATGGTGTCTATGAAGATCCCAGGCAGGCCCTTGATGCCATCAACGGACTGACCCGGGTTGAGCTTGAGAAAAGTCGCGACCGTTCTTTTTGCTGCGGCGGCGGTGGTCTCATGCTCTTTTTTGAACCGGAAGAAGACATAAGAATGGGTGTTTTAAGGGTGAATATGGCTGCCGAAGCCGGTGCAAATGTTATTGTAACGGCCTGTCCTTTCTGCCTGGTAAATATCCAGGATGCGATTAAGGTAGCAGGAAAAGAGGGACAGATAGAAGCGCTGGATTTTACAGAACTGATAGAACAGCATTTGAAATAAAATTAATTTTTTAAGGAGACGATAATGGAGATTTTGGTATGCGTCAAGCGGGTCCCGGATACTGCCGAGAACGAATTTGAACTCAATGGTGCAGGGAATGATCTTGACCGGGATGATCTGGTTTATTCGGTGAATGAATGGGATAATTATGCGGTTGAAGAGGCGATTCAGATTGTTGATAATGTGGGCGGCAGCGTTACCGTTGTGACCGTTGGAGATGATGAGTCTGAAGAAGTTTTAAGACGTGAAATGGCCATGGGCGCCAATAATGGGGTGCTGCTTTCCGATGATGCCTTTGAAGGATCTGATGGACGAGGAATTGCTGCCATTTTAAAGGCGGAGATTGAAAAGGGCAGTTATGATTTGATCCTCACCGGTGCCCAGGCTGACGAAGGGGCTGGTCAGGTGGGTGGTATGGTTGCTGCCATGCTGGATTATCCCTATGCATCCCTGGTCAACAAAATTGATGTCATCGATGATAAAAAAATCAATGTGGGAAGAGAAATCGAAGGCGGCAATCAGGAAATGAATGAAATTGCCTTTCCTTGTGTCCTTTCCATCCAGACCGGTATTAATGAACCCCGGTATGTGGGAATTCGGGGTATCCGAAAAGTGGCCAAGGTAGAAATTCCGGTAAAGGGGACTGCTGACCTGGGTATTGATGCCGGCAGTGTGGGTGATGCCGGAGCCAAAACCCGTCGGGTGGATTATTTTGTACCTGACATGGGGGATGGTGCTGAGATGCTTGAAGGCTCCACTGATGAGATCATTGGAAAACTTATTGAAAAGCTTAAAGCCAACGGAGGACTCTAATCATGACACAAATTTTCGCATATATCCCATTTAACAACGGCCAAGCAGAAGATGTGGCTTTTGAGTTCCCTGACGCTGCAAAAAAGATTGATGAAACTGCGGAGCTCACCGCAATTGTGACCGGTGCAGGTAGCGATCTTGATTCAGTAGCCACTGAAATGACCAAGATTTATGGACAGGTTATCAAAGTGGATAATGATGCCCTTGCATATCCCAATGCAGAGGTTGTCAGAAAGGCTCTGGTAAATATTATCCCGGGGGACGCCGTTTTGCTGGTTGCTCATACCACCTTTGGTATGGACATTGCCCCTGGCCTTTCCGTGAAAATGGATTCTGCCTATGCAGCTGATATCGTAGATTTTGAGGGTGTTGAAGGAACTGACCTTAAAATGATACGCCAGGAACTGGGCGGAGCGGTCAGTACCCATGTGACGGCAGATATTTCATCCGGCGCTGTTATCACTGTCAGACCTGGTGCCTTTGCCCCGGTCGACGGCGGTTCTGCCGGGGGAACCATCACGGATAAATCGGCAGATGCCGGAGATCTTAGCAGCACAAGAAAATTTCTTGAAGTGGTTGAAGCAGAAGCAGGGGATGTGGATATTACCAAGTCCGATGTGCTGGTTTCCATTGGCCGTGGTATTGAAGAGGAAGATAATATTGAAGTTGCCCAGGAATTGGCAGATGCTTTAAAAGCGGTTGTTTCCTGCTCACGACCCATTGTTGATGCCAAATGGCTTGAAAAATCCCGCCAGGTTGGAACCTCGGGTCAGACCGTTAAACCCAAGGTTTATTTGGCCATGGGTATTTCCGGATCCTTCCAGCATATGGGCGGTGTAAAAGGCAATCCCTTTATTGTGGCAATTAACAAGAATCCCAAGGCCCCTATTTTTCAGGTGGCAGATGTGGGAATTGTGGAAGATATCCTTGAGTTTATGCCTGAATTGACAGAGGCGGTTTCAAGTTTGTAGTTTTTATATAAATTAGTTTGTATAAAATTAGTTTGCACAAAAAAACCCTGCATGAAAATGCAGGGTTTTTTTATAGAGTGCCACTCTTTTTTATAGAATTTTTTGTATAAACAATTAAAAAACCAGATCCTCTAAAAAACCAGATTCTCTAAAAGATCAGATCATCAAAAACCACCGGGATTTTTCCCTGGAGCTCTTTGAGCAGAGGGCGCATGAGTTCAACCATCTGGGGGTGGGAAGCCTTTGCACATCGAAGAGAGAATATGTGCCGCCACTCTCTTATGTTGGCCTTCATCACAATTTCCGTTTTCAGACTATTGGGGAGTATCTCCCTGGCATGCTGGGCTTTCCAGCCGTTCTGCAATAGGACTTTATAGTCTGATTCAGCTTGTTCCATGGACGTCATCCAAACCTGCTCTGCCGGGGATGCTTTTGTGGGAAACACCGAAAGTTTAGGATCCGAGGCCTGTTCCGGCCAGGCTCCCAGCAGGTGATCGTCGCACCATACCGGTTTGATAAATTCCATTTCACCTTCATATTTGACATATCGGGTGGATTCCTGGGCAAAACTGCAATGGCGGTGACGCACCAGTTCATGGGTCACCCCCCTGTTGGTAATAAATTTGACAATTATATCTGAAAATTCAACCATGGCATGGTGGTCTTTTCTTACCAGCATGTTTACAAAGCGTTCAGCTGAGTCATTGGTGATTTTATCTTCTGATTTGTAACAGGTTCTGCCTGCTTTTTCCATTATCTGAAGCGTATTTTCAGGCAGGCTCAGTATTTCATGATTTTGTTCTATGATTTTCATTTATTCCATATCTCTATTCTATTTATTGGATAAGGGGAACAGTGAGGCCGCCATCCATTAAAAAGAGAACCGATGCGTCCTTTCCCTTCTCCTCGATGGCCTTGTCAATGGCGGTTTGAAGATCGGAAAAGGGAGTAATAAACAATTTTGAGATTACATCAGGCTCAACATCGGTCACTCCCCACATCTGGGCCCATAATCCTATTTCCGCCATTTTGGCCGCCTTGTGATAGCCCAAAACATAACCCTGCTCAATTTTATCCAATGCCTCCTTGGGCGTTTCACAGGAACCCAAAAGATCGGCAAAGGCTTTCCCGCCGATGCCGCACCGGCATTTGGCCACAAGGATCATGATTCCGTTTTCTTTCAGGGCCAGTTTGGCATTGTCTATTCCCTTCTGGGCCTGGTAGAGATCGATATCCTGGGGGAATTTTACCACCGAGACCACAATGTCCGCTTTTTCCTTTAAGGGTGCTGCAAACACTTCATTGGCCTTGTCAATGGCGGCATGAAAGGAATCGTGGATATGTCCTGCGCAGGTGGCATAAACCTTGTGGTGCTTGTCCAGAACCGTCATGATGGAAAAAATTTCCTGTTTAACGGTCTTGATGGCATCCATCATGTCTTCGTGTACGGGGTTGCCGTCCAGGGCAAGGGCCCGGGCTTCAGGCACCAATGCCAGTTTATGATTTTGTTCAATGGTTTTAAACCCGGCAATGCCCGGTAAATAAGATTTTCTCCCTCCGGTGTAACCGGCAAAATAATGGGGCTCAACCGAGGAGATAATAATAATTTTATCCGCCTCTACACCGGCCTTGTTCACATGCATTGGGGTCCCGTTGGAGGAGGTTCCCAAAAAGACCAGGTCCGCTTCTTTTCTGGCATCGTGGACAATGATGTTTTCTTTTATCTGCTCATAATAGGGACCAAAAATTTGAAGGTACTCTTCTTGTGTGGGACCCCTGTGGGCTCCTGTGGCAATGATAAAGTTATACTGGGTTTGGCTCAACTCATCAAAAATCACATCCAGCACTTTTTGGGTGGGGGTGGGTCTTGTGGCATCATTGACAATCACCAGTACTTTTTTCGCATCACTTAAAAATTCTTTAAAATTTTTGCTGTTAATGGGATTGGCAATGGAATTTATGATTGCCTCATCTTCATTTTTAATCTCAACATCGTTGGCTTCAAGAAAGCTAACCTGAATGTCATCACCGATAACGGCGGACATGCTGCCCTCTTTTCCATAGGGTACATCTATCTGCATCAATTTCTCCTCTATCGTATGGGCCCCAGACGGTTCATCTTGTCAACAAAGGTGTCAATTTCTGCCTGGAACAAGGACTTGTCACCGGCGGGAATTTCCACCACCTGCACCCTTTCAGGATCAATTTTGATGGTTTCAAGGGTTTTTTGAAGATGGGCGATCATTCGCTTGGCTTTTACATTACCTTCATGCTGACACTCCCCTTCGGGACAGCAGGCCACAAGTACCCCCCAGGCATTGCTCAGGAAGGGGGCCATGAGCAATTGTGCCTCAAGGCGTCCACCGCACATGTTGACCAGGATTTCATAGGCATTGTCCTTTGTTTCCGATTCGGGCAATTGGGAGGCCTGGAGTTCCGGATAATAGGACCAGTTACAGGCAAATACAATTACCTTTGCCGCTGAATGGGAGGTTAAAAATTTGGCGGCCTTTTGGGTCAGTTCATCACGGCTGGTGCCAAAATTATTTACAATGGTGGCAGCCCCTGCCGGGCAGACTTCCACACAGATACCGCAGGACTGGCATTTGGCAGGGTCGGTCACAATTCCGGTCTCCTGGTGGGATCTGGCTTCGTGGGGGCAGGCACTTACACAGATAAGGCATCTGGCACAATTCATCTGGGTGATGGAGGTGGTGCCGGGCCCCTTGAGGCCCATTTCGGTCAGGTCCTTTTTGGCATCGGTAAAAACTTCGGTCAGGGCAACCCCCGAAGAACAGGCTGCCTCACACCGTTTGCAGTAAAAACAATTAAATAGTTTTTCAGCAGCTTCCGGTGTGGGGTCTACCTTTCCGGATAAAAGGCCGAAGGCTGTTATTATTTTGGCCCGTGGTGCATCAGATTCCCAACCGGTAAATTTAAACATCGGACAATGTTCAAAACAATATCCGCATCTGATACAGGCAGCCAGGGTTTTTTCCCATTTTTCTAAATGTGTAAATTTTTTATCTTTGGTTTTCATTCAAACTTCCTCATTTATTAGCTGTTCACAGAATATCTCAGGTCGGTGGCCGTTACCCAATTGTCCGGGGCCTGGATGAGTTTTCCCGGATTCATTATGTTGTTGGGATCCATTGCTTTTTTTATGATTTGGAGCAATTTCAGTGAATCGGCTTTTTCAGCCTTGAATGCCGCCGCCTTGGAAAGTCCGATGCCGTGTTCTGCACTGGTGGTACCGTTAACAGATCGCACATATTCATAGATTTCAGTAATGGCTTTTCTGGCAGACTGCCATTGGTCCTCACGCCTGGTATCCATTAATATTTTGGTGTGCATGCAGCCGGATCCGCAATGACCATAGGCGGTCATGATAATATCATTTTTCTTGGCAACCTCATGGATTTTACCGGCCATTTCAGCCATTTTTGAATAGGGGACCGCCATGTCATCGGCCAGGGAAGTGGAAGACAGGTTATCATCATATTTGGACAGGGCCGGGAATAATTTTTTCCTGCCCATGAATATTTTTGCCCGCTCCTTGGGGTCATAGCTTGAATGGATATCTTTTCCGTGGTGGCGTTCACAGATAAGTTTCATCTTATTAATTTCATAGTCGACCGCTTCTTTAACCATGCCGTCGGCCTCAAAAATAAGGGCGGCAGCCACCTCCTTTAATCCCAGATTCATGGTTTTGTTGACCGCCTTGATGGCAATGGAATCCACCAACTCCAGCATGGAGGGTATGGCCCCCGAGGACATGATGGATCCAACGGCTTCCCCGGCATCCTGGAGGGAATCAAAGTTGGCAATTCCCATGCACCTGAATTCAGGGATGGGCACAAAGCTCAAGGTGGCTTCCACCACAACGCCCAATGTCCCTTCGGATCCGACCATGAGTTTGTGAAGTTGATATCCGGAAGCTTCCACCCGGGTTCGGGCGCCTAGGGATACCAAACTGCCATCGGGCATCACCACTTTCATTCCAAGAACGGCATCCCGGGTGGCCCCGTATTTTACAGATCTTACACCGCTTGC
This sequence comes from Desulfobacteraceae bacterium, assembly GCA_016744295.1. GTDB lineage: Bacteria > Desulfobacterota > Desulfobacteria > Desulfobacterales > Desulfobacteraceae > NBML01. The sequence goes on from JADGEQ010000036.1 coordinate 44,021, forward strand.
ATTGTTGGCTATTTCGCCCCCGATGGTGGCGATTCTGGAGGATGCCGGGGTGGGCGGATAAAAGACCCCATATTTTTTCAGGGCCAGGTTGAGATCATCGTCCACAACACCTGGCTCCACCCGGCAATAGACATCGGGCATATTGATTTCCAGTATGCGGTTCATCCCCTTCATGTCCAGGATAATTCCTCCCTGGGACGGAACCGTCTGACCGCACATGCCGGATCCGCCGCCCCTGGGGGTGACAGGAATAGATTCCTGGTTGGCATATTCCATTATTTTTTGAACCTGCAGGGTGGTGTCCGGTTTGACAATCACCCATGGCATTGCATGGTGAACAGAGGCATCAGAACCGTATACATACAGGTCTGACGGATCCGACTTGATGTTTTGCTCGCCTACAATCTCTCTTAATCTAGGTTCGTCAACCGATTTCATTGAAAGTCCCCTTTTGATAATCGTGATAAATCTTGATGAATCATTATAATTTATTAAATCCTTTTTAGCTATAAATGCCACATACTTCCATAAACCTAAAAAAAATTCAATGCAATTTGTGTTCTGTTTACGGAATAAAAAACTCATGCCTTGGCAAATAGGTTTTCAGGGTTTATAATTCCCTGGATTTTGGCCAATTGGTTTTGACCAAGAAAATATGCTCTGTTCAATTTGGTGTGATTTATTTAAAGGACTCTTTTAAGAGGATACAATATGACCTATACAATAAAATTTTTACCCCAGAACAATAGTATTGAGGTGGATGAGAATGAAAGCCTGATCCGTGCGGCAATGGACGCCGGAGTACATATTAACGCTTCCTGCGGCGGGACCGGGGTTTGCGGAAAATGCAGGGTGCTGATAGAAGAGGGCGAAGTTGGCGGCGGTATTTCCGAACACCTTTCATCTGAAGACCAGGCCCTGGGATATCGTCTGGCATGTTTGTCCACGGTCACCTCTGATCTTGTGGTGAGAATCCCGGTGGAATCCCAGATGGAGACCAGCCGTCTGAACCAGACCTCACTGAGCCGGCACACGGCAAAGGCCATGTTTACCAATGTGGATGCACTCAGGGAGAACGGACTGTTTATTCCGCCGGTGGAAAAAATTTATCTTGAACTGGATCCAGCCGGGGAGGGGGACAACCAGGCAGATGTGGCAAGAATTATCAATGATCTGCGCCTGAAGCATGACGAACACCGGTTGACCATGGGACTTGGCATGATCCGAAAAGTTCCGGATATTATCCGGAAGGGAGACTTTAAGGTAACAGCCACCATTGTCCGGCCGGTTCGAAAAGACGGTAAAAACAGAATTATCAATATTGAACCCTTTGATACCAGTGAGAGGAATTTTGCCATTGCAGTGGATATCGGCACCACCACTGTATACGGCCAGGTTTTGGATCTGCACACCGGGGAAATTCTGGCCCAGCACGGGGAATTCAACGGTCAGATCTCCTATGGCGAAGATGTGATTTCCCGGATTGTTTTTGCGGAAAAAGGCGACGGACTTGAGGTCCTACACCAGAAGGTTGTCGAGACCATTAACAAAATTATTGAAAAAATTGTTAAAAAATCGGGTATCGGCATCCATGAGGTTTCCACCATTACCCTGGCAGGGAACTCCACCATGACCCAGCTGTTGTTGAAAATTAATCCCACCTATATCCGGAAGGATCCCTATGTGCCGGCATCTATAATGTATCCTCCCTTTCGGGCAACAAAGATCGGCCTTGGGTTGGCAGACCATACCATCGCCCTTATTTATCCCGGGGTCTCCTCCTATGTGGGGGGGGATATTATTTCCGGAATCATGGCATCTGGCATGTATCTGTCAGAGGAACTGACCCTGTATATGGATATCGGTACCAACGCGGAAATCGCCATCGGTCACAAGGACTGGATGGTCTGTACGGCGGCCTCGGCCGGACCTGCCTTTGAAGGGGGCGGGGTAAAATTTGGTATGCGGGCCACCAAGGGGGCCATTGAGGATTTTTCCATTAATCCGGTAAACTTTGAACCCATGATCATTACCGTGGGCAATGTTCCTGCCAAGGGTATTTGCGGGTCCGGGTTGATAACCCTTGCAGCCAAACTCTTGGAAACCGGGGTGATTGATTCCAGGGGAAAATTTAACCGAAATCTTTCCACCCCCCGTATCCGGAAAACCGATGATATCTGGGAATATGTTCTGGTGTACAGGGAAAATACCCAGATTGACAGAGATATCGCCATAACAGAGCCGGATCTGGACAATTTGATCCGGGCAAAGGGGGCCATGTATTCGGCAGCCCTGACCCTGCTGGAAGAGATTGGCCTTGGGGTCAAGGACATTGAAAAAATCATTCTGGCAGGGGGATTCGGTTCCTTTGTGGATCTTGAATCTGCCATTACAATAGGGCTTTTGCCAGAACTTGACCCTGCCCGTGTGACCTATCTGGGCAATGGCTCACTGTTGGGATGCCGGATCAATTGCCTGACCAATTCCCTCCGAAGAAATGTGGCCGAGGTGGTGAACATGATGACCAATTTTGAACTGGCATCCACACCCTCTTATATGGACCACTATATGGGAGCCCTGTTCATGCCCCATACAGAGCTTAATTATTTTCCAAAGGTTAAGGCCCGGTTGGAAGGACTTCGGAAATGAGCCCCAACTGCCCGGGTTCTGGGTTTGTCCGGTGCATAGAAATTGAAAAGCCTGTACTGGGTAATAATACAGCCGATGCCCAGCGGTTGGAGCAGGCCCTAAAAAAAGAGTTGGGAAATGAGGCCGGCAGCGGGGTAAAGATCCCCTGGTGCCTGCTCAAAACACTTCCTTCTTTTCTTAGGGCCTGGGATCATAAGGCCCGTGCGGTTTTGTTCAAAGATTGTCAGTCCTGGCGACTGGTGGACCTGCTTCCGCCAAATTTGATGGAGCCAGAACAAACAGAACCAGAACAAACAGAACCAGATCAAACAGAACCAGATCAAACAGAACCAGATCAAACAGAACCAGATCAAATTAAATTAAAACAAACAAAATCGGATCCAATCGAACCTGTCCAGCCCCGGCCGGTGCTGGGTGCAGCCATGGATATTGGCACCACCCGGATTGTGATCATGCTTTTGGATCTTGAGTCGGGCCGGGCCCTAGGTGAAATCGGGTTTGACAATCCCCAGGCTGTTATCGGGCCGGATGTTTTGGCAAGGATTCATCATTCCCATAAGCCCGGGGGGGGGGATCAGCTCCAGGGGCTTGTGGTGGACGGGGTGAATTCAAATCTGGCCCGGTTGTGCCGGGAAAATAATTGCGATACAAAAGATATCTACCTTGTAACAGGGGCGGGCAACACGGCCATGACCCATTTGTTTTTAGGGATTGAGGCATTCGAGATCATACGTGAGCCCTACATCCCTTGTACAAATATCCCGGATACCCTCAAGGCCAAAGAGGTGGGGCTGGATATCCATGATAAGGGACTGCTCTTTCTTTTTCCCAATATCGGGTCCTATTTTGGCGGAGATCTCATTGCCGGAATTTTATTTGCCGATCTGGATAAAAGTTCTGAACCCTGCCTCATGGTGGATGTGGGCACCAATGCCGAGATTGTGGTGGGCAGCCGGGACTGGCTGATTGCCTGTGCCGGAGCCGCAGGCCCGGCCCTGGAAGGCGGGGTCAGCAAAATGGGCATGACCGCAGGGCCCGGGGTAATTGACAGGGTGACAATTGATCCTAGTTCCCAGAGGGTGGATGTGCACACCATTGAAGAGAAAAAACCCGTGGGGATCTGCGGCTCGGGAATGATTGATCTGGCGGCTGCCCTGTTTTTATCGGGTATGATTGATATCAGGGGTAAATTCATAAAAGAGGTCTGCAACAATCTTCTTGTGGACATTAATGATATCCCCTCCTTTGTCCTGGTGGACAAGGCCGATTCCGGTACGGGCCGGGACATTGTCCTAAGCCAGGTGGACCTCAACTCTTTGACCAGTTCCAAGGCAGCCATGTACACCATCCTGGAGGTGATTGTCAAAAACACCTCGGGTCTTGAGTTTGAAGATTTGGAAAGATTTTATGTGGCAGGCACCTTTGGTTCTTTTATCAACCCTGTCTCTGCCATCTCCATCGGCATGCTTCCGGACATTGACCGATCACGGTTCAAGGTGCTGGGCAACTCTTCTTTGGGAGGTGCGGCCCTGCTGCTGAGAGATCCTTTGGCCTTTGACAGAATCATGGAGATCAGGCAGTCCATCACCTACATTGAACTGAATGTGAACCAGGAATTCATGAACATGTTTTCCGGTGCTAAATTTTATCCCCACACGGATAGGGCAAGGTTCCCTTCCGTTCCCATTAATTCGGCATAAAACAGCAGAGGTGCTGGAAATCGGTCACACTTTTCTCCAGTTGGTTGGAATATGAAACTTCTCCTTGCCCTTATTCGTCTGCATCTGATAGAGAGACAACATGTAGTATCTGTATCAGATTGGCAGTAATACTTCAGAGACTGGAGGATCAATTTTGGTTTTATCTAAAAAAAACAAGTTCGTATTTTCAATATTTTTCCGGTTAAGTACTACCATCCTTATTTTACTGGTTTCATCCTGTTGTCACAATGTAAACATCCCCCAACTAGACTACCCCATCCTTGTATCCTTTGATCAATTCACTAATCGCATGAATACAGGTGACATCATCCTTTTTCATGGTGATTCAGAATTTGATGGCGTGACCGATTACCTGGAGTGCAACCCCTGGGCCCATGTCGGCATGATCATCAAGGGTAAAAATAATAAAATCTATCTTTGGGAGTCGACCATTAAATCCAATGTAAAGGATATCATTGACCATGAAACCAAAGGTGGCCCGCAACTGGTCCTTTTAAAAGACCGATTGACCAATGATGTTGCAATCAAAGACCATTCCGGCTGGGCCCTCAGGCAGCTTCAGGTTTCCGATACATTGAGAGATTCTTTTGATGAGGCTTTAAAGGAAATCATTCATATAGAACATGAAAAAGATATTCCCGGCGCTGTCGACGTCTTTCTTGAGGTGGCTTTGGGCAGGTATTTGAAGATTGAAACCGATGAAAAGAAAATCTTCTGCAGCGAATTGATGGTGCTCACCTATATGCAGATGGGGCTGGTTTCAAAAAATACCGTTTCCAATGGTTACGAACCCAAAGATTTCTCCTCGGATTCCCATAAACTTAAATTTTTGCAACAAGAGACCGCCCTCTCCAAAGAGCATTATTTTAAACCTGTTATGGTTAATGGAAAATTGTCTGTTCGCGTAACTTCTGATTGAACCTCTTTACGGAGATTGGCACGATGGTAAAATTTATCACACTAATTCTATTGCTTCAATGCGTTACGTTTCCCCTAAATATAGAAGCAAGGGATTTTGAAAAAATAATCCATTTGGATCAAGACTGGGAATTGTACTGGCAGAAACTTTTAGATCCGGCGGACCTTCAGGACAAGGAAATCATTTTTGACACAAAACAATCCTTTCCTTTCTTCTGGAGTGATATTGAAATAAACGGCCAAACATTGCCTTCTAACGGTTTCCTAACACTACGAAAGGTGGTTCATATACCCCAATCGTTTGTGGGTAAAAAATTTGGGTTACGTGTTCCTGAAATGTTCAGTGCGTATACGCTCTTTGTTAACGGTGATGTAATGGCAGTCAACGGTATCCCTAGTGCTGATCCATCCGTTTACCAGCCCCAATGGCGTCCCCAGACTGTCACCTTCAAATCCCATGAAACCAAAATTGAGTTTATACTTCAAATTGTCAATTTCTCCTATGCCCTAGGAGGGAGTTGGCGGAAAATCGAGTTTGGCCTTGCCGAAAAGATAATTAGTAGGACGCATATGACCATCTTTTGGGATATTTTTTTATTTGCTTCTGTCTTAACCATGGGGCTATACCATGTCGGGCTTTTTACGAAACGAAGAAAATCATTGTCTTCGCTCTTTTTTTCTATATTATGCCTGGTCGTAGCATTACGAACACTGGTTTCCGGCGAGATCCTCATCTATAACTTTTTTGATCCATCCTGGGAAGTGTTGCTGAAGTTAAATTTCCTTACAGTCGTATTATTGCCGCCACTATTTATAAGTTTCCAAGACCATCTTTTTGCCGGGTGTTCTGATAAACGGATTGTAAAGGGATTTTTCATTCTTAGTGCATTCTTTGCTTTTATAATTATACTTTTTCCGGCCAGGATACATAGTCTGTTTCTTGGTGTCATTCATATTGCTGCACTATTCGGTTGTGCTTATATTCTTTTTGTTTTTACCAAGGCGATAAAAAAAAATCTGGACGGTGCTTTAATCAGTCTTTTTGCTTTCCTGGTTCCTTTTTTGGCTGCCATAAATGATATGCTCACAGTAAACAACTATATCAATACCGAACAAATGCTTCCATATGGTTTGATTGTCTATTTTGTTGCCCAGTCTAATATGTTGGCGCGAAAATTCAGTCTTTCTTTGAATCGGGAAGAAATTCTTTCAAATGAGCTCGAAGAGTTGAATGAAAAGCTTGAAGACAAAGTTGAAGAACGTACCAATGAATTAAAACAGGCCATTTCAGAGATAAAACAACTGACCGGCATGCTCCCCATTTGTGCCCATTGTAAGAAAATCAGAGATGATAAGGGCTATTGGAACCATGTTGAAAAATATGTCTCCGAACACTCTGATGCTGTTTTCTCCCACGGCATATGTCCTAGTTGCATACGAGAATTATATCCGAATTATAAAGGGAAATTACCCTCAAAGTGATTGAAAATATTAATACAAAAATTTAAGATGATAAAATAGACTGCCAATAAGGTTAGGTTGTTCTTTATCTCATGGAATGGGTCATCCCCACTTGAAAAAACATTGAGCGTCCAAACCTGGACCGCAATCTTGAACTCACTATTTCACCTGGGTGGAGCACCTGTAAGGATGAAGGCGCGGGTCGCCACGGCCATGATGATCAGCATCCCTTTTTTAGGGTATAATAAAATTTTCTGGTGGTCTCTATTTGCAGTAATTAAAGCAGAGGATAAAGGATAGGGTAAGTGTCGTAAAGCTTTTGAAATTAAAGCGTTTTTTGTTTTTTTTGATGATTCGGATGATTCTGGTCACATGGGTGATCCGGACCCTGGTTTGTCGTTGTCCCGGCCATGTTTTGTGTTGACACCGGGGTTCTTTTATATTACAGCTATATTAAAGCTATATTGAAATTACATTGCGATATTTACTTTTCCAGGAGGACAGATGAAAGAAGTTGTTATAGTCAGTGCATGCAGAACGGCAATCGGCGGTTTCGGTGGATCTCTTGCCCCATTGAGCGACATAGATTTTGGTCCCATTCCTATTAAAGAATCCATTAAACGGGCCGGGCTGACCGGAGATCAGATTGACGAAGTGATTTATGCTTCCGGTTACAGAACCGGCGATCTTCCCATTAATTCCGCCCGGGTGGTGGCGGTCAAGGCCGGCATTCCCCAGGAAAAACCCCAGTTTACCATCAGCAAGGCATGTGCCGGCAGCATAAAGGCCATTACCTTGGCTGCCCAGGTGATCAAATCCGGTGATGCAGACATTATTGTGGCCGGTGGCATGGAAAGCATGAGCAATGCTACTTTTATGCTTAAAAAAGCAAGGTGGGGATATCGTCTGGGCCATGGTCAGCTCATGGACCAGCTTATTTTGTTTGATCCCCTGAGCGGCAACACCATGGGGGAGACTGCTGAAAATGTGGCGGAAAAATATGATGTTTCCCGGGAAGATCAAGACGCCTTTGGATTGAGAAGTCAGAATCTGGCCGAGCAGGCCATCAAGGACGGCAAGTTCAAAGATCAGATTGTGCCCGTGGAAATTCCCCAGAGAAAAGGGGATCCCAAAATATTTGACACAGATGAACACCCCAGGTTCGGCACCACCATTGAAGCCCTTCAGAAGCTGAAGCCCCCCTTTAAAAAAGGCGGGTCCGTGACCGCCGGCAGTGCCAGCGGAATGAACGACGGGGCATCCGCTCTTGTGGTTATGTCCAAGGATAAGGCAGATGAACTGGGCATTAAACCCATGGTATCCATCCTTTCCTATGCTTCGGCCGGGGTAGACCCCGCCTACATGGGCATCGGCCCCATCCCGGCCACCCAAATGGCATTGGAAAAAGCAGGGCTCACCATTGACGATATGGATTTGATTGAATTAAACGAGGCCTTTGCCTCCCAGGCCATCGCCTGCATGCGTGAGTTGAATATGGACATCAACAAGGTGAATGTGAATGGCGGCGCCATTGCCCTGGGCCATCCGGTTTCAGCCAGTGGCGGTGCCATTGTGACAAAGCTTTTGTATGAACTGGAAGCCCGGGATCTGAGATATGGTTTGGCCACCCTGTGTATTGGCGGCGGCCAGGGCATGGCCCTGATTGTAGAGCGGAAAAAATAGACTGAATAAAAAAGTCCGAATGAACAAGAGATCTGGGGCTTATACCGCCCGGAAGGTTTGAAATTTATGAAAAAGAGCGCATCCCTGTGGGTGCGCTCTTTTTGGTTTGTTCAGGATAAGGCCATTGTTGTTGATGAACGGAAGCCATTGATTCCTATGCGTCTGCATAATCTATCCGGGTTTGGCGGATAAGTTCCGGTATATCAAGTGTTGTCATAGGGAGTGCCTGTTTTTATGATAAAGAAAATCTCCAAATATTGCAGGATGGGTGCCAAAAGGCGGGTCTGAAAATCTTCGCACCAGAACCAATTGAATTAATAGCGTATCTTATGGGTTGGATAAAATTTCCTGTCGGAGGGTAAAGCCCGTTTGGGGATGAAAACCGGAAATCAAATTTCCTTAAAATCGCTAACCCGGAATTGCAATGTCTGATTTTGTGCAGACCTTTGTATTGCCATAACCAAAGGTTCCGCCCCCCAAAGTCTGTAATAAAAACCGCCAATCTGGGTCTCATAAAAACATGGACAAAGGTTAAGGCCTTCCGAAATTGGCGATATATTTATTTTTCGACAAAAGGGAGTGTATGATAAAAGGAGGTTATACGTTTGATGAGCATGCAACCTCATCTGGCTGACAAATTCAGAAAATTGTGATATAGATCAAATGAATGATCACCTCAGGTGCACCATTGAAAAAATGAATGGGACCTAGGTTTTCGATGCATGAATTTGGTGATGGAATGGAGGCTGGGAAAAGCCCATTGGACGAATACCCATAAAATTAAGGAGGCACATATGGCAAAGGGACAAGATGCCAAAAAAGCGGTCAAAAAGAAAGCAGAAAAAAGCATGAAAGAAAAGAAAAAAGACAAGCAGGAGAAAAAAAGGGGAAAAGCAGGACTGGAATAAAAACCATGATCCATGGCGCTCTCTCTTTGCTCTTTTTTTTGGGGTGTGGATGGGGCGTTTTTTTGTTGATCCGGGGTTGTATTGATACCCAAC
>JADGEQ010000036.1:53553-77182 GCA_016744295.1 Desulfobacteraceae bacterium
CCACGGGTTTGAATAATTTGTAGTCATGATTGTTGTTAAAAGGTCATATGAAAGATATTCTGGTTCTATCCAATCGGACAGATGATTTTCAACTGATTTTAAAGGTGCTTTCAACGGGTTATGCGGTCAAACATGCGCCTGATGTTGAATCGGCCATGGCCCTGCACCGTATTTCCCCCTTTGACCTGATTATATCCGATTTCACCCTTTTGGAAAAAAAAACCAAAAACAGGGTTTCTACCATTCTGGACAACCCTTTTCTGAAAATAAACCCCTTTGCCCAGCTGGTTGTCATCTGTGACCGGAAGGATATTCAAAAGGCTGTAATGGCGGTGGAAGAGGGTGCTTCCGGATACCTTTTCTATCCCATTGAAGAAAAGGAAATTTTGCTGTTGGTGGACTCAGCGGGAAAAATGCTGATCCGGGATTTCGAACTTGATTATTTGCGGGATCATTTCTGGAAAACAGAATGGCTTGAAATTATTCGTTCTAAAAATTTGGGAATGAAAAAAATTTATGAAAGTATCCGGTCTGTATCCCCAACCATTGCAACCGTACTGCTTCTCGGGGATACCGGTACGGGTAAAGGGATGTTGGCAAGGCTTGTCCACTGGCACAGCCTGCGGTGTGAACAGCCGTTTATTGCAGTTCATTGCGGTGCAATTCCCGACACATTGATTGAAAGCGAACTTTTTGGGCATGAAAAAGGGGCCTTCACCGGTGCCGACAAAAGGAAACCCGGAAAGTTTGAAATGGCAAGGGGGGGCACTATTTTTTTGGATGAAATTGGAACCATTACCCCTGCGGCCCAGGTTAAACTTCTCCAGGTCCTGCAGGATGGCACCTTCAGCCGGATTGGCGGAGAATCCCTTTTGAAATCAGATGTCCGGATCATCACCGCCACCAATGCCAACCTGGATGATCTGGTGAAACAGGGCAAATTCAGAAAAGATCTGTATTACCGGTTCAATATCTTTCCCATTGAAATTCCCAGGCTCAGGGAGCGGCTGGAAGATTTACCCACCTTGATTGACATGTTTTTGAAGAACCTGAATGCCAAATACGGGAAGGGGATTCACACCCTGGATTCATCCGTTGTTGAGGGTTTTAATCACTATGAGTGGCCGGGTAACATCCGCGAACTTGAAAATATACTTGAGCGGGCTTATATCCTTGAAACCTCCTCCGAACTGACACCCCAAAATTTCCCCCTGGAAATGGTTATGGGGTTAGAAACCCATGCCCTGCCGCCCAGTATTGCATCCTCCACCCTTGCCCGGGAAAGACAGATTGTGATTGATATATTTGAGCGCTCCTACCTGACCGCTCTTTTGGGGCAAACCCAGGGGAAAATAAACCTTTCCGCCCAAAAAGCGGGTATCACCACCCGTCAATTGAGCCGGCTTCTGAACAAGTATGGATTGAATAAAAGAAATTTTAAAAAAAATATGTGAAATATAGTACAAAAGTTTCTTTCAATAGGTTTATCATCCTAAATGATTTGTGGGTAGAATTAATACTGTGAAAAAGCCTGGAGGCCGAAAACACCTCTTGCCTGATCGCACAGGCGGTTGCCAATATTGTTTTTCCAGGACAGGTTAAATTTTCGGCAGGTGGAGGGGCGGTTTTCATATATCGTACATTTGACACGAACGCCCACACAACCCTCCAGGGCAACACATCGCGGGCTTTTGGCTTCTGTCCCTTTCATGTATCTTATGGCATCCTTTGAAAAGAAGGTCAAATCAGCCGGGACAACACCCCCCGGCACTTCACTGGTTTCAAAATTGGGAAATGAAACACGAAAAAATGCGCAACATGCACCGCATGCCTCACAGGGACTATTTGTGATAGACGTTTTTCGCATTATAGGACCTCCCATATAAAGAACAGGTGTCTTTCCTATGAATGTCAGAGCATAAAATATACCAAATATTGTAAGTATCTGAATTTATATTTAAATTCCCTTTGTCTTCCTGCTTTTGGCAAATTAGTGGGTCAAAACCGGAACTATGATGTCCGAAGGAAGATTCAGAACCTCTGCCCAGGTGGGCGGCACAATTCTTGACTGGTTTGACCCGGAAACAATAACTTATTCCGCTTTATTTAATTAGTTTTAAACTAAAACCCCTGTAACTCGGCACAAGATCTAAGGAATTTGAGCAAATGAACTAAGATTTTTGAAATTCCTTTACATACATTTGGAATTTTGATACGAATTTTTTTTAGATTTTATTAAGAGTCGGTATGCAACATATTTTAAGGATATTTGGCTAGTTATCAATATTTGGAGTGATGCGGACAACCATTCGTAGGTGTGCATCAGATAAATATGAAATCTCAAGCATCTCAACTTTTTTACCGTAAGGCAACATCTGCTGACGTTGAATTAATTAAAGCTATCATCGTTGAGTCAGTTCACGGTCTCGGTAGTGGTGATTACAACGAAATTCAAAGAAATACTGCTCTTGGTAGCGCGTTTGGCCTTGATACGGAACTCATAAACGACAAAACTTATTTTGTTGTTGAGGCTGAATCTGAAGTTATCGCTTGTGGCGGTTGGAGTAAAAGGAAAACGCTATTTGGTGGTGATAAACAGGCTGGTAGGCAATCGGAATTTCTCGATCCAAAAAAAGAATCAGCACGTATTCGAGCGTTTTTTGTAAAACCCAACTGGGCTAGGCTCGGCATAGGTCGTAGTCTTATTGAGCTATGTGAAACTGAAGCATTAAAGCATGGGTTCCACTCTGCCGAATTAGTCGCTACTTTACCTGGGCATAGGCTTTATCTTACTTGTGGCTATATCGGTGATGAAAAAGTAGAATATAAACTTCCAGGTGATGTTGCTATTCACTTTATACCAATGAAGAAAACCCTATCATGAAACACACACATTGCCCCTCGTTCAACATGGACAGCGGCTTCGCCTATTCTCAGCCTTGTCGCCTGCTGGTCAACTCAAACATTACTTAGGGGAAATAGATGATTAGGGACGCGAATAAATCAGATTGCATCAATTTAGCAGCACTATCATTAGGGGTGTGGCTTCAAACTTATTCAATTGATGGAATCCGTACCGAAAACTCAGAATATGCATTATCGACTTTTACTGAGGTGCATTTTGAAAAATTATTGCATGAACCGAAATATAAATTATTGGTGTTTGTTGAAGGCATTTATCTTAGAGGGTATACACTCATAAATTTAGATTCGCAGTTTAAAGATGCAGAAAACGGTTTTGAAATTGAAAAACTTTATGTTCAAGGACCTTTTCAAGGCCAAGGCATTGGCCAGAGTCTATTATCAGAAATAAAAATTAGGTATGGGAACCGTTTTTGGCTTTATACATGGATTCGGAATAAGTCTATTAATTTTTATAAAAAATTTGGTTTTAGAGACATTGGGCAATATAATTTTAAATTTGGAAATGACATAATTGAAAACCGTGTATTGGCCTATGGCCGTGCATAACCAACGGTTCAGCCAAACATTCACCTTAAACTATGAAATCCATATATGCTCAGCATTAACAAATTGTTCAGTTTTCTTTTCCGGGTAAGAAAGGAGGACAGGACTGCTGTCTTCTGGTGATCCAGGACTGGTATTCGGCAGAAGTTGCCGGCAACAACCCGCAGGCGTATAAGATGGGGGTGATATGAGCCAGGGTTCTTTTGGCCTCTTCAATATCCAGGGAATGGTTGGCAACGCCTGCAAGGCCTTTTTGGGGAGGCACAATGGAGGTGACCACATTGGCACCGGCATCGAGTCTTTCTTTTAATCCTGATAAACCGTCAACATCCAATGAGGCGGGGATCAAACAGTCAGGAAGGAGCAATCGCATGATGGCGATGATGATACATTCCTTCAAGCTGCCCTGGGGCATTGTATTTTCCATGGGCGTGCCTGCCTGGGGAACAAAGGTCATCACCCGGGCCTGGTCCACGGAAAAATCTGCCATCCATATGATGGAGTCTGCCAGATCGTCCAGGGTTTCCCCCACCCCTGTCATTATGCCTTCTTCAATCAGCATTCCCAGCCGTTTTGCCAGATATTTCTTCTCAAGTCGTTTTTCAAACCCCTGTCCCTGGCGTAGACGGTGGTATAGATCAGGATTATGAGTTTCCTGGTAACAGGCAAAAAAGGTGGTTCCGGCATCTGCCAGGCCTGTTAACATTTCATCCGGAAGGGTGCCGGGAGAGATCATCACAGGACAATTTGTTTCATCCTGAACAGCCGTAACTATTTTTACGAGATCATGGAAATCATTCCCGCCAGTAGAGCCAGTCGCAACATTAGAAACAGCAGAAACAGCAGAAACAGCAGAAACAGCAGAAACAATTGAACCCCTATAACCCGGTGAATACAATTGGGGATCTTCACCCATGGTCAAATCAATCAGATGCACCCCGGCATCTGCCATTTCCCTGGCTGCTGTCAGGATCTGATCTTTGGTTTTCCGGTATCGGACAAGTGCGGTATTGGATCTTCTGTACTGGCAGAAGTTACAATCATTTCGACAATGGGTTGAGAAATATAAGAACCCGTAAAGAAAAATCCTATTCTTGAAATGCTGGGTTCGAACCATCCGGGCCGTTTTAAACAGCTGCTGGATCTCCTCGGGATCAGACAGCCCGAGAAGAAATTTTATCTGGTTTTTATCTGCAACAGGATTCTGCTGCAAATGATCTAAAATCTCAGTCAGATTAAACGGTCTCCCGGGCATGAAGTTTTCCTTTGTTGCCTTAAGTATTCAGACTATAATTTCTCGGTTAATGCCGGGACAACCTCAAAGAGGTTTCCCACAATTCCATAATCACACTTTGAAAAAATGGGAGCCTCCTTGTCTTCATTGATGGCCACAATTACTTTTGATGTTTTCATGCCCGCAAAATGCTGAACCGCCCCGGAAATCCCGCAGGCAATATAAAGTCTTGGGCTGACGGTTTTTCCGGTCTGCCCCACCTGGATTGTATGGGGAGCAAGCCCTGCGTCCACAGCAGCCCTGGAGGCTCCCACTGCACCCCCTAATTTTTCAGCTATGGCCTCCAGCAGTTTAAAGTTTTCAGCATCTTTCATGGCCCTTCCACCGGATATAACAATAGGGGCTTCAATGAGATCCAGTTTACCGCCGGCCCCTTTATGAATCTCTACTATTTCCAGCAATCCAGAATCTGCTATCTCAGGCTCAAAACAGATTATTTGAGCCTCTGCAGGCGCCGGGACAGGCTCAATGGCATTGGGCCGGACCGTACACAGGAATATGTTTCCCGTGGCTGCCAAGGTAGCGAGTGTTTTACCGGAAAAGTGTGATTTGACCGCTTTTTTACCGGCAATATCCACCGCAACACAATCAGAGACCAATGGTTCGTCAAGAATGGCTGCTGTCCTGGCAAACAGATCTTTCCCCAGGCTTCCGGCAGTGCCAAGAAGAACATCAAACCCGTACTCTTTTGAGGCTGCGACCAGTATCTGGGCCACAAGATCCGGGCTGGTTTTTTCTTCCACGCCTTTTATACTCACCACATGATCTGCACCATATTCCGCCAGTGTATCTTTGAAATTTGACACATTATCGGACAACACCAAGGCATAGATCTCATGACCGGCAGCTGCCGTCATAACACCTAGGCTGGTCTCTTTAACTGCATTATTTTCAATTTCAATCAATATGCCTGTTGCCATATCCCTAGGTTCTCCTATATTACTTTTTCGGTTTCTTTAAGGATGCTGACAAGTTCAGCCACCTGATCATCCACAGACCCTTCAAGCAGTTTGCCCCCGGACCGTTCCGGTGCAGACTCAAGTTTTTCCATACATAATTTTTCACAGGAAAGATCAATACCAAGGACTGATAAATCGATTTCTTTAATCTCTTTTTTCTTGGCTTTCATCACCTGCATCACCTTAGGGTATCTGGGTTCATTCAGCCCTTTGGTGGCACCAATAATACAGGGAAGACTCATCCGGACCACTTGTTTTGCGCCGTTACCGATTTCTGTTGTAACGGTTACGCTTCTTTCTTCAAGACTGACAGAGGAAACATCATTTACAAGGGGCATGCCAAATGCATTGGCCAACCGGTATTGTGTCTGGAACCCTTCTGTGTCCACAGATCCCTTACCCGTAAAAATCATATCCGGCTTTCCATCTTCATCCATGACCGATTTCAAGGCCTTTGCCGTAATTGAGCTGCCCGGAAACTGAGCATCGGTTTTTATATGGATGGCCCGGTCGGCTCCCATGGCCAGAGCACTTCTGAGGGTGGTTGTGGCGGATTCTTTACCCAGGGTGACGGCGACCACTTCACCCCCTTTGTCTTCAACAATACGGATAGCCTCTTCCAGACCAAACTCATCATAGGGATTTAAAATAAATTTAGTGTCTGAATCGTCATAACTGTTTTCACCGTTAAGTGTTATATTGCTGGCTGTATCAGGCACATGTTTTACGCATACAAATATTTTCATTGGTTCAAACTTCCTTATCCTATATGGCTAACACTTGGTATGGCTAACACTTGATCTTCTTGTTCTCAGGATCAAAAAGCGATTTTATGGACACCTGGGCCGGATATACCTTGCCGGCAATCTTAATTTCCCATTTTCCCTGGGAAATAAAATTGTCATCAATCACAACATCCGGTTCAAGCATGAACAATCCCACAGCACCGCCCAGGGTATAACAATAGGACCCGGATCTCACATATCCCATGTTTTTACCATCCCTTGTAATGATCTCAGCATGGTATAATAAGGGTTCGGGATCTTTCACCAGCACCTGGGCCAGACGTCTTTTCAAGGGACCTTCAGCCTTCTTTGCAATGCAGGCATCCTTGCCGATAAAATCAGACGCCTTGTCCAGTTTAACGGTGAAGCCCAGTCCGGCTTCAAAAGGATCATCGGTGTTGTCCATGTCATGTCCATAATCCCGATAGCCTTTTTCCATCCGTAAACTGCCCAATGCCTTCAATCCTGCAAGGGTCAGGTTGAATTCTTTTCCGGCTTCAACAAGGATATCATACACATGAAGCGCCTGTTCCGTGGGGATAAAAAGCTCATACCCCAGCTCACCTAAATAGGTCATTCGGCCACAAAACCCCTTGGCATATCCAATGGCGATTTCTTCAATGTGCCGATAGGGAAACGCCTCATTTGACATATCTGTCAAGGTGATGGCCTGCATCAATTCACGGGATTTGGGACCCTGGATATTGATTTGGGCATAGGCAGATGTCATATCCGTCACAAAGGCGTGGCTGTCATTTGAAATATTTTTCGTAAGCCAGGTTTGTGCATGGCGATGCATGGTATCAGTGACCACCACCAAAAATTTTTCTTCTTCTAATTTTGCAACGGTTAAATCCGCCTCAAGCTTTCCATATTTGTTCAACCAGGGGGTGTAGGTCACACGGTTTAACGCTTTGTTGACATCATTGGTTGAAATATAGTCCAGAACCTTTCCGGCATCACGTCCCTGGACCATGAATTTTGACATAAAAGACATATCCATGAGGATGACATCTTCCCGGGCAGCCCTATGCTCTTTTTCCCAGTTGGCAAACCAGTCTTCTTTGCCCCAGGAGGGGTTTTCAATCTTGGGTTGGGTTCCTTTGGGTGCAAACCAGTCCGCACCTTCCCATCCGCTGACATCTTTAAAAAAGGCTCCCTGATCTTTTAAACGATCATAGATGGCGGATTTTTTGGCCCCCCTTGCCGTTTTCATGGATTCATAGGGATAATGACATTTATATACCTTGCCAAGGGATTCAACTGTTCTGTGTTTTCGATATTCAGGATTATTCTGATAGGTGTGCAGACGGTCGATATTAAAGCCTGTGATATCCACACCCGGGTTTCCGGTCATGATCCAGTGGGCCATCATGCGGCCCAGTCCCGGTCCCATGATGATGCCCACAGAGTTCAGACCTGCAGTTACAAAATAATTTTTTAATTCAGGCGCTTCACCAATAATGGCGGAAAGATCTGCTGTAAAGCTTTCCGGGCCGCAGAAAAATTTCTTAACGCCTAGTTCTTGGGAAATGGGCACCCGGGACATGGCTTTTTCCAGAAAGGGTCCCATTCGATCCCAATCCGGCTCAATCTCACCAAATGAAAAGTTGTTTGGGATGCCATTGAGTTTCCACGGGGCACAAACCGGCTCGAACAACCCGATCATCAGTCCGCCAACTTCTTCTCTGTAATATCCGTAATGGGACGGGTCTTCCAGGATCGGCATGTTTTTAGGAATATCATCTATCTCTTCGGTGATCAGATAATAATGTTCAGCAGCCTGGTTTGGAATATTGATACCATCAACATCTCCAATCTGACGGGCCCACATGCCGGCACAATTGACCACCACACTAGCCTGGATATCTCCCTGGGTGGTTTTGACACCCGCCACCCGGCCATTTTTCTTGATGACGCCGGTGGATGATACGCCTTCAATGATATTAACCCCTTTCATCCTTGCGCCTTTGGCAAGCGCCATGGTGGCATCAACCGGATTCACCCGACCGTCTTCTTTGACATAGAAACCGGCAAGCAGGTCATCCACCCGGGCAAGGGGGAAAAGATCTTTAATTTCCCCGGGGGATATTTCATTCACATCAATTCCGCAATACCGGTTAAATTGGGCCACCCGTCGATACTCTTCCAATCGATCTTTGTTGCTGGCCGCCTCAATAAAACCCACCGGGGAGAACCCCGTTGATAAACCGGTTTCAGCTTCCAACCGGTTATAAAGATCCCGGCCGTACAACCGCATTTCACACGCTGTTTCAGACAGAGAACCAAAGGTTACCATCAGTCCTGCTGCATGCCAGGTTGTTCCCGATGTCAACTCATCCCGCTCTAAAAGCACCACATCCTTACAGCCCATATGACCCAGATGATAGGCAATAGAACAACCAATGATACCACCGCCGATAATCACAATATTGGCATTCTTCGGCAGATTTATATTTTTCTTTTCCATTGATATTCCTTTTATAAATCCCTTTGTTTAACGTTTAGGTTCAATCCCCATTTCTCGTTCAGTGTCGGTAACAATGGATCGAACCTTTGCCAGGACTTCGTCGGAAAGGGGTTCCGGCGTATGATTTTCAAGGATATACCGGACCTTTTCCATGGCCCTGTCATATGCGCTTGTTGATCCTGCTTTTTCCCAACTCCCTCTCATTTTGCGGTCAATCAACTCTGGTGCTGACTGACTTCTCATATGTTTGAATGTGAGCGTGTGCATGAGATGATCTCCGCCTGGTCCTATCTCCTTGATGGGATCGATGGCAAGGGTTTCGTCATTCACAGGGACTCCCTGAATCGTATGTTTAATCATACGCGCAAACTCACAATCTAAAACCAGTTGGCCGTAATCAAAGGTGATGCCGCTTTCCAGCATCCCTGCACCGTATATCATATTGGCACCTGCCAATGCGGGTATAAGTCCGGTGAGTGTCTTTTCATGGCCGACCTGGGTATCTGATATTTTGCTATCGCCCTACTGCCCGGCCACATAACTTGGCAGGGCATAGTACCGGGCAAGCCTTGCCACAGCCCCGCTGATCACCGCACACTCGGGGGTTCCCACACTGGCTGACGCCAGTTTTAAATCCATGGCCGTGGTTGAACTGCCATAGATAACAGGGGTTCCTTTTCGGGTGAGCTGGGCCAGGGTGATACCCGAAAGAACTTCTGCATTGTGATTCACAAGGGTACCCGCCAGTGTCACAGGAGAGGTTCCCCCTGCCATGGCCATGGATAAAATATTGCAGACCACATTGTTCTTGGCCGCTTCCATAATAATCTCACAACAATCGGAAATCAACTTCAAGGGGCTCACAGGGCAGGTGGTAAAAGAAACAAGCGGACGTTTTCTAAAGGCCTTGGCGCCGCCGGCAATGGCTTCACCCATCTTAATTATTTTTCTAAGAAATTTTCCATTCCCAGGCCCAAAAGCACAATGCTTGGTGGTATTGGTCAGATAGGCTTCTGCATTATGAAGGGGAACGGTTTCCTGGTTTACATCATGGGCTCCCAGTGCTTTTTCACAAAAATCGATCTCGGGCAGATAATCAATCACCCGGGCGGAATCCACCAGATCCTGTTTTACAGGGCTTTTGTTTTCTCCGGTATAGGGATCATTAACTTTTACACCTTCACTGAAATTGGTGAAATGAACCCGGGTCGTCTCCAGAACGATATCATGTTTGGGATCACGGCCATACAGCACCACTTTGGGAGGTGCTGACCGAATGGCATCTTCCACCATGTGGGGCGGAATCTTTACAATTTTAGTGTCGCGCTGAACATAGGCTCCACCTTCCTCAAACCGATCCAGGGCTTCTTCATCTTCCACAAAGATTCCTGTTTCGTTTAAAACTTCAAGGGTTCCGTAGTGGATCTCGTCCAATTCATCTTCTGTGAGGATATTCAGACTCAATCCGGAGCTTAGCTGCCTTCCTGCATGAAAATTACGTTTCATATAGTTTATCTCTCGCAACTATCGGGTTAATATTTCAGGCCCTTTGGTTATAAAAGGCCGCTTCCTAGCCGTTTTTGCAAAAATGAATGTTACTACTGACCGGGTAACATTTTCTCTTGATTGTTTTTAACCAGTTCCTTATTCTGATGTCAAGTTGAAACATCAAATTAAAATTGTTTAGGTTCAAAAGGGGTTTATGAAAAAAAATACAGAAGTAAAGCTTGGATTATCAGATTATGCCCTTAAAGCTTATATTTCTTTGACTGCCAACCATCCAGTGAATGGGTCACAGCTCAGCCGCCAGTCCGGGGTACCCCGGGCCAGAATATATGATGTTCTGGAAACCCTTATTGCCAATGGATTTGTCATTGAGTCAAACAAGGGCATGTACACCCCGATCCCTTCAAAAGAATTTGTTCGGAGACTTCGGCAGGATTTTGAATCAGTGTTGATTTCCCTGGAAAAAAAAATCGAAAAAGCCCAGCAAGAGCCGGAAAAGGATGTTATCTGGACCATAAAAGGATATGAGGTTGCCATGGGCAAAGCCAAAGAGATGATCGAAAATGCCCGAGAAGAAATATACATTCGATTGTCCATTGAAGAAGGGCAACACCTGGACAAAATACTTTTAAATGCCGAAAATCGAGGCGTTCAGGTCAAATATATCTCAATGGAACCCATACCTGAAAAGTTCAAGTATCAGATTATCCACCCGGTGCCTGAAAAAAACGAGCTGGACTCATCCACCCGATTTTTTGATATTGTAGTGGATAAAGAAGAAATCCTTTGCGGCATGTTTAGCAATGGGGATGATGAAGGATCCGTGATCAACTGGGGCCAGAACAA
The DNA here is from genome assembly GCA_016744295.1 of Desulfobacteraceae bacterium. Lineage (GTDB taxonomy): Bacteria > Desulfobacterota > Desulfobacteria > Desulfobacterales > Desulfobacteraceae > NBML01. The sequence continues at coordinate 64,882 of JADGEQ010000036.1, forward strand.
ACGATTTGTTTTATCGGGCCGGGACAGCCTTCGCCACGATTTTTTTCACTATTTTCTCCATAGAATCAAAAATGAGAAAAAAGAACTTACAAAAAAAGAGCAGACTCTATACGAATTTATTCTTCATGATATTTGAAAGCATGTGGAGGATATTTAAAGTGCTTGACATTTCAGCAAGTTATTTATACCGTTTTTGTCGATCCGATATTGTTCGACAATTTTTGTTCGACAAAACCTGTTGGCACTTTCCCGAAATTTGTTATTTCGGGAATTAAAATCATATTAACGACGAACAGGAGGTTTACCATGAAAAAAATGTTGTGGATTTGGGCTCTAATCGTAAGCGGTTTGCTAATTTGTGCAGGAACTACAATGGCAGGGCAAAGTGTATTGGAAGAGATTCTTGCCGCCAAGACCATCGTGGTATCAAGCGATGCCAATTATGCCCCCCAAAGTTATCTCAATGATAAAGGAGAACTGGAAGGGTTTGATATCAGTGTTGCAAAGGAAGTTGCCAAAAGGTTGGGCGTCCAGGTGAAATTCATTACACCGGACTGGGATCTCATTACAGCAGGAAAATGGGGAAATAGATGGGATATCTCCATTGGTTCCATGACCCCCACAAAAGAACGTAAAAATGCGCTCCTGTTCACGCTGCCCTATTATAGCTCTCCTGCCCAGTTTGCTGTGCATAAAGACAATACCACCATTAAAAGTCTGGCTGACCTTGCTGGTAAAAAAATCGGAGTTGCCGGAGAGACAACCAATGAAAGATATCTTCAGAAAGATCTTTCCATTGAAGGCGTACAAATTGTTTATCAGGACTGGATGGGCAAACTCCAGACCTATCCCACCGATGCCAATCATATTGAAGACTTGACCCTGGGTGATGGGCTGAGACTGGATGCCATTTTTTCATCAAAACAAACCATTGCCCAAGCCATCCGCTCAGGATGCGGTGGTGGATGTCCCATGAAAATGATTGGTGATTCCCCTTATTACGAGCCCTTAAGTTTTGCCCTGGATAAGAGCCGGGTTAACAGCCAGAGCCTTGTTGACAAGCTCAATCTAATCATCAAATCCATGAATGAAGACGGTACATTGCAAAAATTGTCCGAGAAATTCTATCACACAGACCTGATTCCAAAATTATAAGCCAAAATCACCGGAAGCGGTGTAAATACCGCTTCTGGATTGTCCCCATTAAATACCCCTTTACCAGAGATTTAAGGAGTAGCGAATGAGTGTCGGAATCAGACCTCAACATTTGGATGGTATCCCCCCAGAGGCGTCGAGTGTTCTAAACCAGATCGAAAAAAGAAAATCAATATACCGGTGGAAGATGATCCTCTCTTTTATCGTTCTAGGCTTTTTAATGGTCTCAACCCTGATGATCATCAAGCTTGATTTTAAGTTTATGTTAAAGTGGCTGCCATTTGTTCTTGCCGGCAGTGGCGTTACCTTTCTGGTGGCCTTTCTGGCCATTGTCCTGGCCTGCGGTCTCGCTGTGATGGGCGCCCTTGGCCGGATGTCCAAAAATCCGTTTTTCAACAGTATTGCAACATCCTATGTGTCCCTTATCCGTGGAACCCCTCTTCTGGTGCAGGTTTACATGTGGTATCTGGCCCTTCCCCAGGTTGGAAAAGCATTGGAAAGTTTGGGACTACAGGGTATTCAGGCCTGGTTCACACTGCCGGCCATACCCGCAGGAATATTGGCCCTGGGGGTATGCTATGGCGCCTATATGACGGAAACCGTTCGAGCCGGTATCCAGTCGATTAAAATTGGTCAGACAGAAGCGGCAAAAGCACTGGGCATGACCGAAACCCAAAACATGAAGAGAATTATTTTTCCCCAGGCATTGCGGGTGATTATCCCACCGGTTTCCAATGAGTTCATCGCCATGATCAAAGATTCATCTCTGGTTTCTCTCATGGGCGTATGGGAACTGAGTTATCGGGCCATTAAAGTTGGAAGACGGCATTTCCAGTCTTTGGAAATGTTGATCATGGTGGCGTTGATTTATTGGGCCATGTGTATCCTGTTGCAGTATGCCCAGGAAAAGCTTGAAAAACACATGTCCCGTGGTGACAGGAGGATTTAAATGATGAAAGATTCCAACCCCATGGTTAAAATTACCAATATTCACAAAGTATTTGGCAGAGAAAATCATGTGCTTCGCGGTATCGATCTTGAAATAAACAAAGGGGAAACTGTTGTGATTCTCGGGGCCTCGGGCTCGGGGAAAAGCACATTGCTGCGCTGTATTAATTTTCTTGAGGAACCCACGGCCGGAACGGTGGAAGTTGATAATATTGTTGTAACGGCCGGAATAAATAATAAAAACAGGGAAAGTCAGATCTTAAGAATCCGCAAGAGAACAGGAATGTGTTTCCAGGCCTTTAATTTATTCCCCCATATGACTGTGTTGGAAAACATTATTGAGGGGCCGATAACCGTGCTGGGTCAGAAAAAGAAGAAAGCCGTTCTCTATGCAGAAGAACTTCTTGACTGGGTGGGGCTGACAGAAAAACGAGATGAATACCCCTCCTGTCTTTCCGGCGGACAGCAGCAGCGGGTTGCCATTGCCAGAAGTCTTGCCATGAAACCCAAAGTGATGCTGTTTGACGAGCCCACATCCGCACTGGACCCTGAACTTGTGGGCGAGGTGGTGGAAGTGATGGAACGTCTGGCCAAGGAAGGCATGACGATTGTTGCGGTTACCCATGAATTGCATTTTGCCCGGGATGTGGCAGACCGTGTTCTGATTATGGACCAGGGAAACTGGATTGAAGAAGGACCACCGGAAATAATTTTCAACAATCCTAGACACGAACGGACAAGACAATTTCTCGCCCATATTTTATAGCAGACGTGTGGATAGGATGTTAGAAATTAAATTGCTATTTTTTTGTTCAATGCAGGAGGTAAAATGGCTGGTAGCTTAGAAGAGATTGCTTACAATAAAATTAAAGTTGCCATCAGTAACGGCTATATTAAAAAAGGGAGTAAGTTAAAGGAGGTCTCTTTATCAAACAGCCTCAATATGAGCCGTGCCACTGTTAAGGGAGCGATCAAACGGTTGGTGTATGAAGGCCTTGCTGAGCATAAGCCAAACATAGGAGCCTCTGTAGTTAACCCTTCCTTTGAAGAAATTAAGGAATCTTACCAGGTAAGAATCCATCTTGAAAAAATGGCAATATCCCTGGCAATTGAAAAATTTGGTCCCAATGATTTTAATGAACTTTCTGATCTGATCCAAAAGGAAAAAAAAGGCTTTACGGCGGAGGAACAGGCCCAGGAATATGAAATCAACTCTGACTTTCATATGAAAATTGCTGAAAAATCCAATAACCGTGTATTGGTTCATTATATAAAAGAGCTTATACAGAAAACAACCATTTATCTCATTTTATTTGATCCCTTTTATCGCCGTCTGGATATGAACAATTCATCCCCCATTGAGCACGAAAGAATTCTTCAGTTTCTGGAGAGAAAAGATGAAAAAAAAGCAGTGATAGCAATAGGATCTCATTTAGAAAGCACCTTGAGCAATATTGATCCCCATGGACGGTTGCCTCATGATTATTTGACGATTTAGTAATATAAGAATTTATTATCGAAAAAGGGGAATCCATGTTTGATCTAACGCCTAAAATAAATGTCATGACCGGAGAGCAAATTCAGAAAATTCATGGGGATGCACTTTCCATCCTTGAAAAAACAGGTATCCAGGTTGATGATTCTGGTGCAAGAAAACTGTTTGAAAAAGCAGTTGGAAAACCGGATGACGATCAGCGTATCAGAATTACTAAAGATCTTGTTCAATGGGCAATAAGTGCGGCCCCATCGAAAATAAGCATCTATGATCGTCTGGGAAAAATAGCCTTTGAACTTATGGGGGATGGATCACAGGATGCGGTATTCGGCATTGGTGTCACCAACCTTAATTACCAGGACCCGGTTGATAATAGTATCCAGACGTTTTCACGGCATCACATGGCTGTTGCGGCAAGTCTCGGGAATACCCTTGATAATTTTGATTTTATATCCACGCCGGGAGTGATCCAGGACCTTTCGTCGGATATTGCAGATACCTATGGGGTTCTGGAAATGATGGCAAACACGACCAAGCCCATTGTCATGCTGATTGCTGATGGCGCCAATTTTAACCCGGCACTGGATCTTTGCGAGCATTTGCACGGGGACCTTGGGGATCGCCCGTTTCTTCTGCCCTATGTGAATCCAATTACCCCCCTGGTTTTAAATTCTGAAACCACCCTTAAAATGGAAGAATCCATTCGCAGAGGGTTGCCTGTTATTTTTTCCAATTATGGTATGTCCGGTGCCACCTGTCCCATCACACCCGCCGGCACCCTGGCCCTTCTTACCGCTGAATTACTGGCAGGTCTGGTTTACAGCCAGCTTGTTAAAGAAGGCGCTCCCATCATTTTAGGGAGTCTTCCCGCTGCTTTTGATATGAAAAAAGCAGGCAGTTTTTATTCGCCTGGTACCTTGTTGTTAAACCTGGCTTGTGCTGAAATGATGACATCCTACAATATTCCCCACTGCGGAACTTCCGGCAGCGGAAACGGATGGGCGGCAGATCTTCTTGCCGGGACAACCGTGTGCATAAACCATTTTACAAGCTGCCTTGGAAACGTCGGAATGGTGCCGTTTGTGGGTGGTAATTTTGAATCCCTGGTTTTTTCTCCTGAGCTTGTGGTCTATTCAGATGATCTGATTCACCAATCAAGATTGTTTGCGTCGGGATTTTCCATCGAGGATGAAACCATTGGATTTTCAGATATCTCTAGGATAGGACCTGGCGGAAATTATCTTTTATCCGCCCAGACAGGCAAATATTTTAAAGAATCTCAATTTCCAAGCACCATCTGGCCGCTCTTAACCCTTGATAAATGGAAAGAGCAGGGCGAACCAACAGCGGATAAAATCCTAAGAGACAGAACCTTAGATCTTCTAAACAACCCTAAAATTCCAAAGGACAAAAAGGAGATTTTAGCAAAGGGAGAGGCTTTCCTATCCCGGGATTAAACATTTCTTTAAAGAAATAGCAGCGGATATTTGAACAAGCAACGGTCTGCCACATTTCATAAATCCTGTTGGGCAGGATTAATTCCTGTTCAACAGGATTTTTAGGGTTTCTTCAATCCTGCTTTTTAGGCACTCCTTTTGTATCTTTTTGTATCTTATTGTTATTACACAGCTAATTTTTGTCGTTGTCTTTGCCTTTGGCTGTGGCACATTCATTGCTCCCTCCTGTACAGCGTAAAAACCAATCACCATAAAAGGGAGTTTTACATGACGTCCATTGAAACGAACCAAAGAACCACCCTGCAAACGACAGGGCTCATTCTCGGGCCTGTTCTGTTTTTCATTATTTTGATGCTGAATTTGGATACTGCCAACCCAATGGTTACAAGGATGGCCGCAGTGGCTGCGCTTATGGCAGTCCTGTGGATAACCGAAGCCGTCCCCCTTGCTGCCACCTCCCTGATTCCGGTTATCCTTTTTCCTCTTTTGGGGATCATGAAGGGCAAGGATGCCGCCGGTGTTTATTTTAACTCCACCATCTTTCTTTTCATGGGCGGGTTTCTCATTGCCCTGGCCATGGAAAAATGGAATCTGCACAAACGGATTGCATTGTTTACCGTAAAGAGTATTGGCGGAGGACCCTCCCGGCTGGTCTTCGGGTTCATGATCGCCTCGGCCTTTTTATCCATGTGGATATCCAATACGGCCACAGCTGTAATGATGCTGCCCATCGCCATATCCATTATCCAGAAGATGGAAGAGCAGTTTAATGAGCAAGACACCCACAGGTTTTCCCTTTGTCTGCTGCTGGGGATTGCCTATGCCGCCTCCATGGGCGGCGCCACCACCCTTGTGGGGACCCCTCCCAATCTGGTACTGGTCCGGATCTTTGAACAGACGTTTCCCACGGCCGCCCCCATTTCATTTGGTACCTGGATGCTCATGACCCTTCCCCTGAGTATCACCATGCTGCTGGTAATCTGGTTTTTGCTCACCCGGGTCATTTTTAAGATACCCGCCCATATAGCAGTGGATCATTCGATTGTGGCCCAGGAATACAGCAGTCTGGGGAGACTCTCTCCCGAAGAGAAACGCGTATTGATCATTTTTTTTGCAACGGCGGCCCTGTGGATTTTTAGAAAAGAATTGAACCTGGGGTTCATGGTAATACCGGGCTGGGGCAGCCTGCTTTCCTTTCCCAAATTGATCGACGATGGCACCGTCGCCATCACCATGGCCATTCTCTTGTTTTTTCTCCCCACCAAAAGTAAGGATGCAGACATAGCCACCCTCCTGGATGGAACAGCTTTTTCAAAACTGCCCTGGGGTATAATTTTGTTGTTTGGCGGCGGTTTTGCACTGGCAAAGGGATTTCACACCTCTGGGTTATCCGTTTTTCTTGGATCAAAATTGGGAATGCTGGAAGGTACCAGCAATGTTTTTATGATCTCGGGTATCTGCACCACCCTGACCTTTTTGACCGAACTTACCTCCAATACCGCCACCACCCAGATGATCCTGCCCATTCTATCTTCCATTGCCGTGGCCATGAAAACCAATCCGCTCATGCTGTTGATACCTGCAACTCTTTCAGCATCCTGCGCCTTTATGATGCCCGTGGCAACCCCACCCAACGCCATTGTTTTCGGCAGCGGCCGCATTAAAATATTTGAAATGGTAAAAGCAGGTATAATGCTCAATATCATTGGCGTTTTTTTGATCACCGGTGTTTTTATGGCTCTTGGCACCTTTGTGTTCTCAATTGACCCCAACGTGATTCCTGACTGGGCTCTGCTCGCCCAGGGATAGGTCTTTTCGGTTGTGGTCCCCTATCCCTTTTTACCGGCTGACATCCCATGGGTCTTGAGGATGGCATAAAGTCTGGATCGGGACAGGCCGGAGATCCTGCAGGCCTCCTCAATGGTGGTGGTCCGGTTCATCAGGTTTACAAGATATTGTTGTTCATGCTTTTTGGCCATGCGCCCCCGGAAGTTGGCAAGGGATGGCAGTTTTTCTGCTGTATCTTTTGTTTCTACAGTTTCTACTGTTTCTTCTGGGGGCAGGCCGCCTTCTTTTTTCTTTCCCGTAAGCGTTGATCTCACCACATGGAGTCTTAATTGTTTGGGCAGATGGGCGGGAAAAACCGTGGGCTCGTTCAGGGCCGCAATGACAACATGCTCCATGGTGCTGGAAAGTTCCCGGACATTGCCGGGCCAGGAATACCCGGATAGTACTTCGAAAAAATCAGAGGAAACCCCCTTGCTGTCCAGTTTTAGTTTGTCACAAAAAAAGTCCAGATAATATCGGGCCAGCTGCTTTATATCCCCTTTTCGCTCACAAAGTTCGGGCAGCTGAATGTGAAGGGAACGGATCCGAAACAAAAGGTCCTTCCGAAAAAACCCCTGTTCTGCCATTTGATCCAAATTTTTATTGGTGGCGGCAATCAGCCGAAAATCACTGGTTATTTCTTTTCCCCCGCCCAGGGGGCGGAATTTTCTTTCCTGTAACACCCGCAAAAACATCTTTTGTAACGGCAACGACAATTCTGCAATTTCATCTAAAAAAAGACTGCCTTTATCTGCCATGCTGATCAACCCGCAGCTATTGTCATCGGCACCGGTATAAACCCCTTTTTTATGGCCGAACAGCAGATTTTCCGCCAGATTTTCCGGAAGGGAGGCACAATCAATGGTAACCAGTTCATGAAAATTTCTAGGGCTGTTCACATGAATGGCACTGGCAAAAAGTTCTTTTCCCGTACCGGTTTCACCGGTGATCAATACATTGGCATCACAGGCAGCCGCCTTTGCCACAAGATCCAGGGATTCTTTCATTTTCAGGCTATTGCCAATAATGGATTCCCGCTTTAAATATTTGATCTGTGCGCTGTCCAGACTTTTTTTTTGCTCTGCCCTATATTGAAGCGCCCGGGTAATGGTCAAGGATAACTTTTGGGTTGAATCTGCCTTCTCAATATAATCCCAGGCCCCGTTCAGGATGGCAAGTTCCGCTCCCTGGGCATCCCCTGCGCCTGTGATAATAATCACCTCGGGGGATGGCACCCCCTGTTTTAAAGTGGAAAGGATATCAAGACCACTGCCGTCGGGCAGTCCCACATCCAGCAGAATCAGATCAAATTCAGTTGTCAAAACAATTTTTAAGGCATCTGCAATGCTGGGCACATCGAAAAATTCATGTCCCAATCGATTTACCACCCGTTTGATGGCATAGCAGAAGATATCATCATCATCAATTGCCAGTATTTTAACCATGGTTTTTTATCCGTTTTTTTTAGTCTTTTTTTTCATTTCAATCGCCTTTCTGATCACAATGCTCATGGGTTTTATCTCAAAGGGTTTCGAAACCATTTCGTCGATCAGCTCTGCAAGGTTGTATTCAGTATCCAGATAGGTATCATCTTCTTTGTTAAAAAAACCACTGCACATGATGATGGGAATATCCTTTGATATCTTGCGGATATCATGGGCAAGGGCTACCCCTGTCTTTCCGGGCATTATTCTGTCTGTGATCAAAAGGTCGAACCTGTCCGGATCTTTCTTGAAAAGCGCAATGGCATCCGCAGCCTTGGTTCTGGATTCCACCCGGTATCCCAGTCGTCTGAGCATTTTTGTCCCGGAATAGAGAATGCTTTCATCATCATCCACAAACAAAATGCGTTCATCCCCTTTCTGAACAACAAGTTCCATTTTGTCTGCTTCTTCAAACAGATCTGATTCTCCCATGCAGGGCAAAAAAACATGGAAGCAGCTCCCCTTTGATATTTCGCTTTCCGCCGTGATGACGCCCTTGTGCCGTTTGATGATCACATCACTCATGGCAAGCCCCAGTCCGGTTCCCCCGGTATTCATATGGGTGGTATAAAAAGGATCAAACACTCGTTCAAGCACATAATCATCCATACCGCATCCGGTATCGGAAACCGAGAGGCAGAGATACGCCCCTTTTTCCAGATTTTTTATCGCAGGGATCTGTATCTGAGTGGAATCCACCCGTTTGAGGGAGATGGTAAGAACACCATCCTGGCCGCCCATGGCGTGCTCGGCATTCAATAAAAGATTCATGATCACCTGGTGAATCTGGGTGGGATCCGCCGGGATAAAATCAAGCTTTGCAGCAATGGAAAGCTCGATCCGGATACCGGCAGGCTTAAAGGCTTTAAACAGGTCCAGGCATTCGAGTATGATTCTGTGCAGCTTCACCGGTTCTCTCTTGGTATTCCGGCTTCTGCTGTATTCAAGAATTTGTTTGACCAGCTTTTTTCCCCGTATGGCTGCTTTGAGAATATGCTTGAGATCTTCATGGGCGGGATTTTCTTGCCCAACATCTTCAATGGCCATTTCACTGCAGGTGGTGATGGCCCCGAGGATATTGTTAAAATCATGGGCAATGCCGCCGGCAAAGGTGCCGATGGCTTCCATTTTCCTCACCTTCTGAAGTCTGATTTCAAGATCCTTTTGTCTCTCCTGGGCCGCATGGGTCATTTTGAGGATGGGGGAGATAGAAAATTTTGCAAACAGCCAGGCAATGATAAAGATCATAAGAACCACCGAGGCAAATACCAGGAACATAAATTTCTGGAACTTGAACAAAGCCTGGTAGACCTCGTTTTTTTCCTGCTCCAGAACCAGACGCCACCCCAGGCTGTTTTTTTCAATAACCCCGATTTTTTGGATTTGGTTTTCATCGGTAAATTTATGAAAGCCTGGATTGCCGTTTTGACTGAGTCGAATAATCGGATGGGACCCCAGATTTTTTTCCGCCTGCACATATTTTTTTTCCGGGTGGGCCAGAATTTTATTTTTCTCATCCAGGAGAAAGGCAAAACCGGATTTGCCGTTTTCCCAAGTGGCAACGGAATTGGAAATGGCATCAATGGTCATGGCAGCGGCAAGCACCCCGACAAATTTTTCCCCTTGAAGAATGGGAACCGCCAGCACAAGGGCTGGTTGTTTGGAAGTCTTTCCCAGAAGCGTCTGCCAGGCAAGTGATTTTCCCTGTTTAAGATCTGAAAAATAGCGTCTGTCAGAATAATCCTTTAAGGTATCGTTGTCGCTCCTGGCCAGATTCATCCCCTGGTCGTCCAGGGTAAAGACCAGATAGATCCAGGGGTATTCCTCTCGTATACTCTGCAATATCTTTGTTTGTCCCGAGGGGTCCATGGCAGAAAGTCTGGATGCTGTTTTCAATGCCCGGACATTTTTATCCAGCCACTCGTCCATATGATTTAAAAGGGAATGGGTGGTTTGGGTCATGAGAATCTGGGTATCCTGCCGGATTCGGGAGGTAATTTCCGAATAAATGGAAAAGAACAGCAGACTTAAGGAAACAAGGCTGATGATCAGCATCAGTATCAATACTTTGGGGTATAATCCCAGATCCGACCTCAATATTTTTTTACCCATGCCCAATTGTAATTGTCCTTCCGCTAGCCTTTCTGAAAACAAATACTTGCCGCTGTTGTTGGTCAACCCTAAATAGCTGACACCTCAAAAAAAAACAAGCAAACCCTCCACCCTTTGAATTACTTATAAGCATCTAAAAATTCAAAGGATTTAAAAAATAAAATTTCCAATGATTGACTTTGTCAATTGCCCTTTATATAAACAATAAGTAAAAAACACTTACCCTATACTGGGCTGCGATATTGTAACCCACAGGGCGGAGCTATGTCAAAAAAAATTCCCCTCACAAATCAAGGGGGCTTTTGATTTCCTTGATGGTCCTGGATTTAACAGTATGGGTATAGATCATGGTGGTCCTGACATCACTGTGGCCCAGGAGTTCCTGGATGGTCCGGATGTCATAATTGGCCTGGAGCAGGTGACTTGCAAAGCTGTGACGTAAGGTATGGGCGGTTGCCCGCTTGGTCAATTGGGCCCGTCTTACCGCAAACTTAATGGCCCTCTGAACATGACGGTCATGAAGATAGGCCCTCCGATATTCTCCTGCTTCAGGAACCCATGTCAACTCTTTTGCAGGGAAAAACCACTGCCAGTGAAACTCTTGTCCGGCATTTTTATACTTTTTCTCAATGGATTCAAACATGAACACACCTGCAGTTCCCTCTTGAAGATCCTGCAGATGTATTTTTCTTACCACCTCAATCTGCCGGTCAATTTCCGGCATGATCGTTACAGGCAGAGGCACTGTCCGATCTTTCTTGCCTTTGCCGTCATGGATAGTTAAAACACCCGCATCTATGTTAAAATTATTGATCCTTATGCTCATGCATTCTCCAAGCCTTAGCCCGCATCCATACAAAAGTTTTACCACCAGGTTATAAGGATACCTCAATTTTCCAATGATCAGATCAATTTCAGAACGGGATAAAACCACAGGAATATACGGTTTTCTTTTAGCCCTTACCACACCCTCTATTTTGCCAAACTCCTTTCCCAGGATATGCCGGAAGAAAAACAAAAGCGCGTTAAACGCCTGATTCTGGGAAGAGGCAGAAACCTTTTGTTCCACTGCAAGATACGTTAAGAATAGTTTGACATCTTCAACTGTCAGTACCTCAGGCTGCTTATTTTTTAAATACTTTTGAAATTTCCGTACCCAGTTACTGTATGCCTTATATGTCTTAGGAGAGTAGTGTCTAACGTTGATTTCATTACCCAGCTTTTCATAAACCGGTTTCCAAGCCTCATAAAAATTTTTATTGTCTGAAGCATAAGAGGCGGTTCTCTCCTGGACAGAGGGAATAGCAGGTTGATGTTCCAGCCACCCCGGGCGGATATCATACAGCTCGAAATAAACAAGAATACTGTGATAGGACTGCTTTTGAATAGGTTCAGGCTGATTTTTTTCTCTCAGTTTGTTGATGAAATCAGGCAGACTGTCAGGATTCCGAGGATCGTTTTTGTATTTATCACAAAAATCAAGATAGTACCGCAGCCATTTCCGGTAAAATAGATGGTGCTTCGGAGAAATACCCTTTGCGTTTAACCTTTCATCAAATTGTTTCACCAACTCTTGTGGTATTATTTTCATCATGATATCCAATTAAAGATATTCCCAGATATGAATGATATCCGGTTAGAAAAATAAAATATTTTGCAAATATTGTCAAATATCAATTATTTTTGAATGATATCCGCACCCGCATATCCGAACTATCCGGGTCCGGTCAAGTACTTGTTGAACACAACCGCTTCGCGGAAAGAAGCGTCAGTCAGTCATTTTAGCCATTGACAGGCCATTGAGCCGATACCATATAATATCC